>DASRRV010000158.1:0-80164 GCA_035695545.1 Candidatus Sulfotelmatobacter sp.
GTAGTGAGGATTCCAGTGGTAGCAAGCTTCCGTATACGGTGATTCAGACAATCGGTAATATAAAGGTTGCCTGAACTGTCGGTCGCGGCATATTGTGGCTCCTGCACCGTTGCGGACGTACCGTTCGCCCCGTCCCCTACATATCCTCCCGCGACAGTGGTAACCCTAGTTTGCGTAACGGCCTTGGGACAGTCTGCAAATGTAAGCAGTAGGGCCAGGGAGGCAATAAGGCTGGATATCTGGTGGTTCTTTAAGATGCTCAGAGTTATCTCCTTTTGAGCTCAAGAACAGTGAGTGAGTTTACATCTCCTTCGCCTGTTCACAACAGAGTGAAATAATTTTCACCTTGGATGATCGTATTAGACGTAACCGCGCCAACGCTTTCGTCGCCGTTTGCTAGGCGAGGCCAACGCACGCGCCCTTCTCACGCGCGGGCGGGCGGGCCCAGGTCAAAACCGGGGACGAGGGAGGGGGGTAGCCGAATTTTTCCCGAAGAGTACTACCCCGTCAAACCCGGGAGGGGGAAGGGAAAGAGACCACCCAGAGACACGTATCGAGATGGTAAACAGTTGAAAGAGGATCGGACATGCTGAAAATCTTGAGTGTTTGCCGAAGGGAAAGAGATGGTCCCAGGAGACACTGCCTCTGTGAAAGTCATGTTTGGACGGGGAATGGGATCGGTTCAGCTCTGCACAACCTCCAACCAACGCTCATACCTGCTGACGCGCTTTGTTGGAGTTCAGCCAAGTACAACTGGATTTCTACACACAGTCTATTGTTCGCAAATTAGGAGTTTGTAGTGAGTTGGCGTATTCTTGGCGCGACTATCATCATGGTGAACCATGAAGGTGGACAATCCCACTGCTCTCCTTGCCGCCCGTGAGCAAAAGCTAGCAGCAATCTACGAGAATGTTCCCGGGATCGTGTTTTACATCGCAGTCGAAACGGATGGTGAGTTCCGATTTCTCTCGGTAAGTCGGGACTTCCTCACTGCTACCGGACTAAGTCGAGAGCAGGTTGTCGGCTCCCTCGTTCGTGACGTCATTCCACCGCCATCGCGCGACATGGTGTTGAACCATTATCGGGAGGCGATTCGATCCGGCCAACGAGTGCGCTGGGAAGAAACGTCATTGTACCCCGCGGGCCAGCGGTATGCTGAGGTAGCGGTAACGCCGGTGAACGACGCGAGTGGTCGTGCGACGCACCTCATTGGCATCGTCCACGACGTGACCGAACACAAGAGAGTGGAGGAAAAACGCGCCGAAGATCTGCTGGAGGCCGCCCCAGACGCGATGGTAGTAGTAGATCAATCCGGCAGGATGATACTCGCCAACGCCCAAACCGAAAGGCTATTCGGGTACCGGCGGGAAGAGATACTTGGACGTAATGTGGAACTCCTAATCCCAACGCGTTTCCACGAACGACATCAAGCACATCGAACGACTTTCTTCTCTCAACCGCGAATTCGCCCTATGGGAGCCAACCTCCAGCTGTCAGGATTGCGCAAAGATGGAACGGAGTTTCCCGTCGAGATACGTCTCAGTCCGATGCAGACCCCTGAAGGCATCCTTGTTACGAGCGCGATCCGTGATATCAGCGAGCGCAAAATGGCGGAAGACTACCGGCTCAAGCTTGCCACGATCGTCGAGTCGTCTGATGATGCGATAGCTTCGGGCACGCTGGATGGCATTATCGTAAGTTGGAACGCAGGCGCCCAGCGTATGTACGGGTACACGGAGGCGGAAGCACTTGGAAAGCCAATTGCCATTCTTGTTCCATCTGAGCTACCGGATGAGGAGAACAAGATTCATGAAATATTGAGGGCGGGAGGTCGAATCGAGCACTTTGAAACCATTCGTGTCACCAAAACAGGGAAGCGAATCAATGTGTCGCTGACTATTTCGCCAATCAAGGATTCAAGTGACAGAATTGTGGGCATTTCCGGAATCGCGCGTGATATCACGGAACGTAAGCTGGCAGAAGAGGCGCTACGCGCCAGCGAGGGACGGCTGCGTTTGGCGCAGCAAGCCGCGCGTATAGGAACGTTTGAACGCGATGTTCGCACGGGACGTATCACTTGGGCAGAAGGACTGGACTCACTCTACGGATTGCCACCCGGCAGCGTTGACGGAAAGACACCTGAATTCTTCAGGGATCTCATTCATCCGGCCGACAGGGAAAGAGTCGCACGTCTCATCCAAGAGGCGTTCAAAACAGGACAACCGACGGAGGGAGAATGGCGTGCAATCTGGCCTGACGACAGTATCCATTGGATAGTTTCACGGTGGCAGGTTTTGATGGATGACTCTGGCGAGCCTTCAAGAGTTGTCGGCGTGAATATGGACGTGACCGAGCGCAAACTGGCCGAACAAGCACTTCACGCCCACGAGGAACTGCTGAAGATCTTCGTCAAGAACGTTCCAGTGGCGGTCGCGATGCTCGATCATAACATGCGTTATCTGCAAGTCAGCGATCGATGGTGTAGCGATAATTCGGTTGAACCTTCAGAGTTGTTGGGGCGATCGCGCGAGGAGATACCCGAAATGCCTGAGCGCTGGAAAGAGTTTAATCGCCGCGCTCTTCAAGGGGAAACGTTGCGAGCCGATGAAGACTGTTGGGAATCTCGTGGCATCACTCGCTGGAATAGGTGGGAGGTTCTTCCCTGGAGAAACCCCGATGGCTCAGTGGGAGGAATTCTTGTTTTCGCGGAGGACATAACCAACCGTAAACAGATGGAAGAGGAACTCTCGGGTATGAGCCGAAAATTGATCGATTCGCAGGAGCAGGAGCGAGCCCGGATCGGACGAGAGCTTCACGATGATATCAATCAGCGCTTGGCCATGGTCTCAGTCGCAGTCCAAGGGCTACCAGAGACCCCGTCGGAGCTTCAGCGCCGCACAGAAAACATCCGAAAGGAGCTACACCAAATTTCAGAAGACGTACAAGCCTTGTCGCATGACCTACACTCCTCAAAAATGGAGTATCTAGGTGTAGTTGCAGGGATGAAAAGCTGGTGCAAGGAGTTTGCCGGGCGGCATAACTTCGAGATCGACTTCAAAAGTGATGTACCTAGCCCGTTACCACGCGAACTCGGCGTGAGCCTGTTTCGAGTCTTACAAGAGGCACTGCAAAATGTTGTTAAGCACAGCGGCGTAAAACAGGTTGACGTTGACCTTCGAAAGATCTCCGATGAAATTCACTTGGACATTAAAGATTCCGGTAAAGGTTTCGAGGTTGATGCAGCGCTTCAAGGCAAAGGCTTAGGTCTGATTAGCATGCGCGAACGCGTCCGACTAGTGAAGGGAACGATCGCAATCGCTTCGAAGCCGATGGGGGGTACTCGGATCAATATTCGAGTGCCGCTTGACAAGTATGCTAATTCGCGCAAAGAGGCCGTGTAACGAATGAACAACCTGAGGAGGCGTTCCGTGTGCTCAATGTATTCCTGTAAGGATCGTGAGGATCCACGAAAGGGTCTGAGCGCTCACGATCGTGGCCACTAGGAAGTGACTTGCTAGTGTAGCACTGATGAAACGCTCACCGCGGAGAACAGCATCAATCGCCAACATTAGGTCCTTTTCGGCATCGGATTTGAGGACGTAGCCAAGCCCGCCGGCGCGGAACGCTTCTTCTGTAATGTCGGAAGAACGATTCTCACTTACAAACAGGATTTTCGACTTCGGGGAGGATTCTTGGATTTGGCGAGCAGCTTCGATTCCATTAACCGTTGGAAGCCCTATATCCAGGAGGATCAGGTCTGGCTGTAGTTCCTTGGCTTTCTCAACGGCTTCTGCTCCGTCACACACTTCACTCAGAATTCGCAGTTTTGGTTGGGAGGCCAACTTGGTAACAACGAAACGGCGAAAAGGCTCGTAGTCCTCTACGAGAAGCACAGTGAAGTGCGGTTCTTCCACGAGAGACCCCCCTCATTCAGATGATGACTTCGACACAAAAGGCTGTCTCGCAACAAACAGTCGCCACGGTGCGAAAAAAAGCAGTCGGATTTTATCACGCCTGGCGGAAAGTAGGTCCGCTAAGTCTGTGAAGGCGAAGGTCAGAAAATTGCCGATTATTCCCGCAGTTCTGTCAGTCTCTTACGCTGCTATTTTGCAGGGCATGGATCGCGTTTGTCAGCTTTCGCAAAGTACGAAGCTTGATGGTGTTTTTTCCCTTCTTGAAGTTCATGATGGCGGATCGAGCAACTCCCGACTGGCGTGAGAGCAGCTTGTTTGAGAATTGCTTCGCTTCTGTCCGGATTTGATCTAGATATTTTGCGTCGACTACTCTTTCGTACTCGCGGCAAGTCTCGTCCGCGGGGTCCAGTGCTCCCGCGTCGGCCAACATGGACGGATCGGGGCCGCCCGCCCAGCGCGTAGATGCCTCTTTGCCGATGAAATGAAACTCATCGGCGACGATATGCCTGCGCACGAGCAGGCCGACTGTTTTACTTGTGCACCTGCTGCCGTTGGGAGCGCAGAACTTGCTTTCGGCTCTCGACAGGATGTGATTGATTTCATCTTCCATCGTCCTGAGAGACAACCAGCCCGGAGGTTTGGGCAGTCTCGATGAATTCTTGTCGTAAATGTGGAAGGTTCGCCGCTGAGGATATTCACCATCGTGCGTCCATTTAGATCATTGAGTTTTTCTGTGTGGGGCATGATTAAGTATCCGGACCAGAGCGGGTCTCTGACTGTTTCTCGCTTGGGGAACGGTACCGTCACAACCGTGAATGGTCGAAGATCATCCTTAAGAACGCCAAGCCGTTCCCAGACTTGGGGGGTTGCGCAGCCACGGTTTCTTGGCTCATTCGCGCCGCCGTTGCCTGCACGCCTACGATCACGCAGTTTTGATTGTCCACCAGATAGTTGTCGTAGTACCCCAGCCGAGCTGGCATGCCGCCCTTGGTGGCGTAGGTAGAATCGGGATCGGTGGTCGACACTTGTTCTTGCTGATGCACCGGTTCTTGTCGAATGCGAAACGGGGCACACGTTACGGGCTTACCGTGAAAATCGCGCTGCTGGCAGCACTTCCACCTGCTGTTGCGATTACAATGTTGCCCGTTTTGGCCCCCGTGGGCACCGTGGCGGTGACCTGAGTATCAGAGTTCACTTTGAAAGAGGTTGTCGCGACACCACCAAATTTCACATTCGTCGTCTGTTTAAGACTGACACCCGTGATGGTCACAACGGTTCCCACCTTGCCGCTGGATGGCTTGAAACTCAAAAGCTGCGGGTTCACGCGAAATTTCTTATTGCTGGTCAGAGTGACTCCCGATGTAGTCACGGTCACCAGGCCGGTTGTCGCGCCGTTCGGGACCGCAGCAGTTAAATAGGTGCTTGAGACTACGGTGGGGGTAACGGCAGTTCCGTTAAAGGACACTGTGGTCTTCGCCGCAACAAAACCCTGGCCCAGAAATTCGACAACCTTCCCCACCCTTGCGGAATAAGGCATCAGGCTGACGAAAGGAGTCAAACTGGAGTTCTGCCACTTATAGAACACGCCGCAGTTGCCCGCAAAGCACGGATTCACATTGCCCGTGCCCCCGATAGGGGTGTCGCCGTATATCACACCAGCCGTGTGCTGGAAAGGGGTCACGCTGGCCTGGGCGCCGGTCTTGCTGTCAAATTTGTAGAGAACCGAATATGAGCCGGTTGGGGTGATCTTGAAAAGCGTGCCACAGCCATTCGAGCAGGAGGTATTGACAATGCCCCCGTAGGCGTTGGCACCATAGAAGTTGCCGTCTGTGCCCTGGACCAAGCCGCCATAGGGATGGGCTCCCTCCGTGGTTCCGTTCAGGTTGTGCAAGACGGTAAGCTTGCCCGAAGGGGTGATCTTAAAGACTACCCCGGCGCCCGTAGCGCCCCCGTAGATCGTCGTCCCATAGAAATTTCCATCATTGCCCTGAACGAGGCCGGAGAAGGGGGATTCCCCGTGGGTGGAGTCAAAGCTGAAAAGCACTGTAAACGTGCCGGCGGGCGTAATCCTGAACACGACACCGGCATTGGCACTCGTCCCGGATGTAGTCATTCCGTAGAAATTGCCGTCTGTGCCCAGAACCAACGGTGCATAGGGCAAATCTCCATGGCTGACATCGAACTGGTGGAGGGTAGTCAGCGCGCCTGCAGGCGTGATCTTATAAATCGTCCCGCAGCCACTGTTGCACTTGGTGGTATCTCCTCCGTTTACGGTTGTCCCGTAGAAATTTCCATCGTTTCCTTCAACGGGCGCCGAATAGGGGTAGGCGCCATCTTTTCCGCCCGAGAAGCTATGGAGGGTCGTGGCAGTCCCGCCCGGCGTTACCCTGAACACGACCCCTGCTGTAGCTGAACCGCCCTCGTACGTGGTGCCATAGAAGTTTCCATCGGTACCGAGCGTTACGCCGCCTTGGGGAAAAGCGCCATCATTGCCACTGCCTGAGAAACTGTGTATGGCCTTCAGTTTGCCTGCTGGGGTGATCTGGAACACGGCGCCACAGCAACTGCCACCGCCGTCCGGCCCCGTGCTGTACAGGTTGCCGTCTCGGCCCTGGGCTATCATTCCAGAATAGTTGGGTTTGGACGGGTCGCCACTGTTGCTCCCGAAATCGTAAAGCACCGAAAACTGGGCTGAGGCCCCGGTTGCAACGAGCGTGAGCGTCGTCAGAGCAAGCGTGAGCAGGAGGTGTCGTATTTTCATCGGAGTTTCCTTCCATTTGCGATGTTGGGCCGATTACTCTCTTATGTCGATTAATGCGGAAAGAGACGGCGAAACGCCTCACGATTGCCCAACAATTTCTGCGCGCCGGGAACCCGAAATACGCCACCTCAAGAATACGCTTAAATTCACTTCGGTAGATATTTGTGAGGCAATAAACCTCAGAGAGTGTGTCGCGCCCCATCTCCTTGTACAAGACCGGCGCTGACACAGAAGGGATGCCTGTACCCGATGAATTGGAGTACCACCGGAGGATAGGGCGATGCGCATCGCAAGCATGGGTCATGCGGTCTTTGCGGCAGCTATGATCGCTCTCGGAGTCCTTGGTCTGATCCAAGGAAATTTCGTCGCGGTATGGGATCCGGTGCCCAACGGTTTGCCCGCACGCGAGGTACTGGTCTATCTCTCCGCCATCATTTCCCTGGCATCTGGCATTGGACTGCTCTTTCAGCGCACCGCCGTCCTCACTACTCGCGTGCTGCTCGTCGCTCTACTCCTTTGGTTGCTACTGTTGAGACTGCGAGACATCTTCGTCGCGCCCACCGCGCAAGGTTCCTGGTCAGCCTGCGGTGAGACGGCGGTGACGGTGGCGGCTGCTGGGGTGCTCTATGCCTGGTTCGCCACTGACTGGGACAGGCAGCGCCTCGGCTTAGCCGCCGACAAGGGGGCTACGCATCGCTAGGGCGCTCGTTGGACTTGCCTTGATCCCCTTCGGTATAGCCCACTTCACCTATCTCCAAGCGACCGCAGGGCTGGTGCCTGGCTGGCTGCCGTGGCATCTGACATGGGCGTATTTCTTCGGCTGTACCTTTATTGCGGCGGGCGTGGCGGTGCTGATTGGGGTGTATGCACGTCTGGCAGCCGCGCTCTCTGCGTTGCAGATGGGCATGTTCACGCTGCTGGTGTGGATACCCATCGTGGCAGCAGCAGGTCCCAAGAGCCCTTCCAATGGAGCGAGACTATCGACTCTTTCGCGCTGATGGCCGGCGCCTGGGTGGTGGCGGATTCCTACCGCGGCCCGTCCTGGCTCGCCGTGGCCAAGCGTTAGTACCGGTGCTGCGCCAGAATGAGGCCATGCCTGGACCCGTCCACGCAGTAACACAGGATCGAATCGCCGATCCCGGATCATTGAGTGAAATGGGGATTTGTACGAAGCCGCTGGCGCGGCGGACGCTACCGCGTGTTTGAGAATCGGCAGTGATGGAGGGATCGAGAGATTGATAAGTTGGGTCACAGAAAAAGGAGGTCCCCGTGACCCAACTACGCAACAAGATGCTGGAAGAAATCCAGCGCCGTAATTACTCCCATCGTACCGCAAGAACCTACGTTCGCATCGTCCGCGATTTTGCGAAGTATTTTCACCAGCCCCCGGACAAACTTGGGCCCGAGCAAATTCGGCAGTATCAGGCTCATCTGTTCCAGACCAAGAAGCTGGCTCCGGCCACGGTCAGTCAGTATGTGTCCGCCTTGCGCTTCTTGTTCGTAAAGACTCTGCGCCGACATTTTCTGGCGGAGTACATTCCATTTCCCAAATCCCGCAAGCGACTACCCACCGTGCTCAGCCCGGAAGAAGTGGCCCGACTGATCGATGCGGCCTGCAATCTCTATCACCGCACCCTGCTCATGACGTTGTATTCCACCGCCATGCGCCGGGCCGAATTATGCCGGCTGAAGGTACAAGATATCGACAGTCAGCGCATGATGATTCGGATTCACCAAGGCAAGGGCGGCCGCGACCGCGAGGTTCCTTTAAGTCCCAAGCTGCTGGAGACTCTGCGCGTCTACTTTCGCTGGATGCGGCCCACCACCTTCCTGTTTCCGGGCACCGTGAAAGGACTGCGCGCCGACGTCCCCATCAGTGTCAACACCGTGTGGTTGGCCTGCCGGCAAGCCGCTCAAAGGGCCGGTATCAGCAAACACCTTTCTCCCCACAGCCTGAGGCACAGCTGTGCTTCCCATCTTCTGGAAGCCGGCGCCGACCTGCGTACCATTCAGGTCCTGCTCGGACATTCCAGGTTGGAGCACACCCTCATCTACCTGCATCTCTCGCCCAAGCATCTGCGCGCGACCCCCAATCCACTTGACGCTCTCGAAGTCTCCAGCCTCGACGGCGTCCCACGCTCGCGGAGGCTTAAGAAAAAATGACTCGGCCCCTCCTCGAGGTGGCCGATATCGTTCGCAGTCAAGGCGATCGCTTCGTGCAGCACAACTTTCGCTGGATCCATTGGGCCCATCGGAAAGTACTGCGTGCGATCGCTCGCTGCCGTACGTCAGCACTCGGCGGGCATCGGGACCAGTGCCCTCGCTGTGGCTATCACACCACCTCCTACAACAGCTGTCGCGATCGCCATTGCCCAAAGTGTCAGAGCGGCGCTCGCGACAAATGGATCATGGCCCGGCAGAGTGAACTTCTGCCGGTGGCCTATGTCCATGTTGTCTTTACTCTGCCTCACCAACTCTCTCCACTGGCGCTGCAGAACAAGAAGGTCCTCTATGACCTCTTGTTCCGCGCCAGTGCCCAGACCCTGCTCGAGGTGGCCGCCGATCCCAAACACTTGGGAGCACAGATCGGATTCCTCTCCGTGCTGCATACCTGGGGTCAGAATTTGCTCGCTCATCCTCATGTCCACTGTGTCATCCCTGCCGGCGGCCTCTCCCCCGACCGTACCCATTGGATTCATCCCCGCTATCCCTTCTTCCTCCCCGTGCATGTACTCAGTCGCGTCTTCCGCGGCAAGTTCGTCGCCGGCTTAAAGCGACGATTCCAGCAACACCAACTCACCTTCGCCGGCACTCTTCAACCTCTGGCCAACGAAAAGGCCTTCCGCTCCTTCTTGCGCCCCTTGTTCCGTCAGAACTGGGTGGTCTATGCCAAGCCGCCCTTCGGCGGCCCTCACCAGGTGCTGGGTTATCTCGCCCGTTACACCCACCGCGTCGCCCTCACCAATCATCGCCTCGTCGCTTTCGAGCATGACCAGGTTACTTTCCGTTGGAAGGATTATGCCCACGGTAATAAGAAGAGAATGATGACGCTCGGCTCGCAAGAGTTCCTGCGCCGCTTCCTGCTCCACGTCCTGCCCCGCGCCTTTGTTCGCATCCGTTCCTTCGGCTTCCTGGCCAACCGGCGGCGCGCGACTCTCCTGCCTCTCTGTCAGCGCCTTCTCGCCGACCACCCCATGCCACACCCACCCGCAGCCATTACTTCCTCACCCACCCAGCCCACCTGCTTCCGTTGTCCAAAATGTTCCACTCCCATGGTCATCGTCGAACGACTTTCTGTACTCACTGCTTGGCATCTCACCACCAGGAGCGTGCTCCTTGACTCTTCCTAACCTTAACCAACCCATCATCCCGCTCCCCACAGCACGAGCCTCCGCTCCCACCGCAGTAGTGTCTCTAATCACTCCGGTCCCCTTCCATTCCGCCCTAACTCCCATAAATCATCCTCACCTCGTCGTCACTTTCCTGCGATCGAAGCTCCAACCGACTCGCTTTCCAACCCCGCCAAACTCATCTGCTCGACGAACAAATCACGAATCGCCCATGCAAAACCCATAGCTTCACCGTTCTCCCACCGCGTCCGCCGCGCCAGCGGCTTCGTACAAATCCCCCTATCGCAAGTCCGCCGGCGGCATGCGATTCCGCTCACCCCGAATGTTTCGCGCCGGCGCACTTGTCGATAGGGTACTAAGATTTTTCGCCAACTTTCACCGAAAAAGCAAACTCTCACTCGATCTCGTCTGGTCTAGTGAGGCCGATTGCGCCTCTCACGCAACTGTTTAGCAGACAAGACACCAAACAACTGCTCGTATGCAAGGCGTCTTTGATCCAGGCGCAGTAGTGCGACGAACAGCCTCCGAGCCCGATGTGTGTGTGAACAACCTCAACCGTTTCAACGCTCGAAAAAAATTTAGACCTGAACAAATAAAGGAATCTAGGAGATTGCAGTGAAGAAATATTTTCTATCGGCAGCTATTACGACCATTGCGTGGCTGTTAGGTACCGCCACAGCGCAGGTCGACGTGACGTCTCTCAAAGCGTCGGCTGAAGTTGCCTCCAAGGAGGCAACTTTAACTCGGGAAATCGTCCTGGGCGGTCTGCCCACCAAGTCCAGTACGGAGATGACCATTCCTGGACGCTTCTCTTCGCTGCGTCCGCAAAACGGGCTGAGCGAGTCCGAATACGCTGCCGCGAAATTGCGCGCGTCCCAGGTAAGAACCATCCTAAGCGCGACCAAGCCGGTGCCGCCGGCGCTGCCTCCCACCGGTCAAATCGTTACGAACTCGCCAACGAGTAGTGCCACTTTTCTGGGAGTGAATGAAGCTTGCTCGGGCGTCACTCCCTCCGATATGGCATTGGCAGTTGGACCAAATTTCGAGTTGCAGGTCGTCAACGACTGTATTGCCGTCTTCGACCGATCGGGTGCTGTGCAGGCTGGCTTTCCCAAGAGCGTGAATGCATTTTTCGGGTTGCCAGCAAACAACTTTGCGATCGGTCGCATCACCACTGATCCGCGCGCCTTTTATGACAACGTCGCCGGCCGTTATGTGATGGCTATCCTCTTTGAGGATATCCCTAACTCTCGCGGTTTCGCAGAAATCGCCGCCAGCAAGACCAATGACCCGACAGGGGCGTGGAACATATATCAAATCGAAGTGGGTGGCACCGGTCAGTGTCCAGACTTTCCGACGTTGGGTCAGGGGCGAAGTTTCGACAAGTTCAACGGTTCGGTCGCAATCGGATTTAATGTGTTTGGTTGCAATACAAAAGGCTTCACAACCTTCCAGGACGATCAGGTCTGGTTTCTGCCCAAGAAAGCTCTCTACTCAGGAGCTCCCGCGTTTAATTTCAACCTCGCACTTAACTTGACTGTTAACGGCACCCATGTAGACACGGTTCAGCCGGTGAACGTTGCGTTCGGGAACGAATTGCCGCGCACCCAATTCGCCGTCAACTCCTTCAACATCAACTTCGGTGGTTCTCTCTGTAGCAACGCTTGCAACGGTCTGGTCGTATGGTCGTTTTCTAACGTGCTCCAAAATCCCGGCAGTCCAGGAATCGCAATCTCAGCCCAGGTGATCGGCACGCCGAGCAATTACAGCTTGCCGCCTGCCGCTAGCCAGCCCTCTGGCCGCAATACGATTGACACAGGGGACACTCGCGTCTCCGGGAGCGCGCAATATAGCGCGGGGTCCATTTATGCGACCCTCAATACCAACAACGGAGGCGGCGGAAGCGCAATCATGTCCTATCAGATCCACGCCTTCCTTAACGACAACGGCAATGGCACCTGCACGGGGGCATTTCTCAATGCCTGTCCGACCCTTGCCGGCGCTGGCGTAGATAACGAGTTCTCCTACGGCATTGGCGGTGGGACCGCGTTCAACGGCTACTTCGGCACGATTCAACCGGACGCCGAACGCAACTTGACCATGGTGCTCAACTTCTCTGGGGACAATTTCTTTCCGGGTGTCGTCTACACTTCTAACCGCGCCACCCAAGCTCCGGGGAACTGGCACGACGCAGGAATCTTCCTGTGCCTTGGCCAAGCATTCTATGGGCAGCAACGCTGGGGCGACTATACCGGTACCTCCATCGAGACGAGTTCGCCTGGCAGGATGTGGTTCAGTGGCATGTTCAGCCAGTCGGATGGAAATTGGGGCACCTGCATCGGCAAGAACGGCTTCACAGCCTCCAATCAGCCGTAGTTTTGGTTTGTTTTATCAAGCGCCAACGGCCTCGCAAGAGGCCGTTTTTTTGTTTTTGCTCGCCATTACGCTTCATTGACCTAGTGGGTTGCGCCGGATGCTCGATCGAAAAGCAGGTATCGCTGGGTGCTTGTTACGAATCCCGAACAAAACGCAACTCGTTACTACGGTAAATGTAGAACCACGGGATCCTTTTCCTGACCGCAAGACAATGATCGCTCCTTTTCCGACAACTCAATCAGTTCGGTGAGCCAAGTCTCACCGAGGCACGTGTTCGAGACCAGGATTCAGATTCGCCTCCAGCGGGACACTGCCAGATTGCGCTTGCCGGGCTGGGCACGCAATCTCAGCGAAAGTGGTCTAGGGGCATTCGTCGCCGAAGCGATGATACTGGGAGAGTCTGCAACACTCGAAATCCCGCTGCCGGACTACGGCAAGCAGGTGATCCCGGCAAAGGTTGTCCGCGCACTGGGAACAGAGTACGGACTTCAGTTCATCGCGCTGAGCGCTGAGCAACGGCAGCAGATTCGGGCGGCACTCAAAGAACGCCCCGTGATTCCCTACCACCACGCCGGATAGTGATGTCAGGTAATCGATGCTTCCATTGGAATGTTTCTAGATCACAGGCAAGCCACCAGGTATGTGGCCTGCACTAAATCGGAAATCGTCTGTTGACGAAAATCAAGCCGTTTCACTCAAAATGCCCCGCCGCTGGATTCCGAGGGATATGGAGATGTTACTTCAACTGCTGTTCGAATCGCTCCCGAGATGAGTACTGCTTTTCAGTCATCGGAGTGCCATCCACGATCAGAAATTCCTTACCGCATTTCTCGCACTGGATACGCAACAAGAATGCGTGGTCTGCGAGGTCAGCAGTGCTGACTCCGATTCCCTGATTGCAATGAGGGCACTTCATTGGTTGAAGCGTGGAGCACACTAGACATTAGGCGGCTCTGAAGCGCATTCTTTAGAGTGGCACGGATCTTCTGCGGTGAGAACTGTCTCGACTAGCAGTGCTCACTGACCCAAACTGGCCGTACCTGGCTACCTGAAGGTAATGCCTGCAGCAGACAAGCACGGGCGCGACCATTTTGGACTCAGGGATGGGCTTGCGTCACCTATCCCGGCAGGTGCAAACGGGCTGGGACCTTTCTGCCAGCGCCGCAAAGTTGATGAACAGGCGCTGCGGGAGGAGGGTGACAGTTGTCTGGGGGCTTAAAGCCCAGTACCTATGCGGGCCGTAACGGCACGACTGAAGTCGTGCCCTTCCAGAACCGCCGCGTCGTCGAGTTTTTCTGCTACGACTAAAGTCGTGCCCTTCCCACACCATTTATGAGACCAGGTCTAGACGCTGGTCCAAGTATTAGGGATGGTCACGTACGATTTGTTCAGAGCTGATACTGAGGGGCAGCCGAGAAGTTTCAGAGTGCGCTCGATGTCGGCGCGGAGAATGTTGATGGCTTTGGCTACTCCGGGTTGTCCGGCGGCAGCGAGGCCGTAGGCGTAGGCGCGGCCGATGAGCACGGCGCGGGCTCCGAGGCAGAGTGCTTTGACGATGTCGGCGCCGCGGCGGACGCCGCCATCCATCAGCACTTCGATTTGGCCATTTACGGCGGCGACAATCTCAGGAAGCGCGCGGAGAGTGGAAGAGACTCCGTCGAGCTGGCGGCCTCCGTGATTGGAGACGACGACGGCGGAGGCGCCTTCATCGATGGCGCGGCGGGCATCGTCTCCGATGAGGATTCCTTTGACCACGATCGGACCGGACCACACGTTGCGGATCCATCGCAGATCTTCCCAGGTAACGACCGCGTCGGCTAAGGCTGCGCCTACGTCGAGCAACTCCATGGGACCTTTGCCGGGCAGGATGATGTTTTCGAGTTTAGGCACACCGCCGTCGAGGAGAAAGGACCAGAGCCAGCCGGGGTGCGAGAGAATTTCAGGGAGATAGGGAAGTTTGGCGAAGAGCGAAGCGCCCAGGAGTTCTTTCATGCCGTTGCGGGGATCGCGTTCACGCATTCCGGCTACGGGCGTATCGACGGTGATGACCAAGGCGGCGAAACCGGCGCGGCGGGCGCGATCGAGAGCAGCCTCGGCCGCGGCGCGACCTCCCAGCAAGTACAGCTGATAAAAGACAGGGCCGGGTGAGGCCGCTTTTACGTCTTCTAATTTGTGTCCGGAAATGGTGGAGAGAATGTAGCCGGTGCCGGCCGCGCCGGCTGCGCCAGCCGCGACGACCTCGCCGCCGGGGTGCATGAGGCGGCTGTATCCGACGGGAGCGAGCAGGGCCGGAAACGAGAGCTCGTGGCCGAGCACGCGCGTGGTCGTGGTGCATGTAGGAACGGCGACAGCGCCTCGGGGGCGGAACGTGACGTCGCGAAAGGCGCGGCAATTTTCGTTAAGGGTGAGCTCTGCTTCGGCGCCTCCGTCGAGATAGTCGAATACGGACTTGGGGATGCGGCTGTGGGCGAGACGGCGCAGGTCTTCGATATTGACGACTTGGGAAGAATTCAAGGTTCGAGTTGTGGCAGGCATGTTCGAGTGTTGGATAACAATAACAAATTAATGCCGGCGTGACGCGATGAGCGGAACCTCAAGTTCGATCGAGGCCTCCAGATTCCTCAACGAGACAGCGCGCGACGGTTTCAAGTATAGCTCTGTCTCGCGCTAGCACCGATGGCCGACGCTGTTCAAGAAAAAAATTGTATTAAATCGATTCTTACGCGCATTTTGAGGTTGGAATACGGAGACGATTTTGTGTAGGATGTGCGCGAACGCCATCCACGTCGATCTCTGGCCGTACCGTTTCGCTCGAAAAAGGGGAGGTCCCGATGCGTACATCCGACTCGATTCTTCGCAACTCTCAACGGACATTTCTTCTGAGTGTGTTGCTCGTCGCACTCGCGCTGCCTGGCATGCTCATGGCGCAAGCGTACTTTGGAACCGTGAGCGGCGAACTCACGGATACGACCGGCGCGCTGGTGCAAGCAGCCAACGTCGTGCTGACCGACCAGCAGAAGGGATTCATCTTCCACACTACGTCGGACAGCAACGGGCGCTATCTGTTCCGCTCGATACCACCGGGAACGTATGTGGTGACGGCGGAAGCAAAGGGATTCGACAAGATACAAAGCGCCAAGGTCAAAGTGGACATCAATGAGAACGCAACGGCGAACCTTTCACTGAAGGTGGCTGGAGCGAGCCAGACCGTACAGGTTTCGGCAGAGGCGGAGGCCATTCAGACGCAGGACGCGGAGACCGGGCAGGTGGTAAATCGCAAGTTCATCAATGACCTACCGTTGATCGATCGCGACGTGCGGAGCCTGACGGAGTTGGCTCCAGGGGTAACCGAGATGGACGACCAGTGTCACGAGCCATGTCTCGGCACGAATTTTGTATCGAATGGCAGCCGGGGCGCGACGGCTGACATTCTGGCGGATGGAGCCTCGGTCACGAATTCGGAACCGAATGGCGGCATCACGTCAGCGACTTATCTTCCATCGCCAGAGGCAGTGGAGGAGTTCAAGGTCGAGCAGACGAACTTCAGTGCGGAGTATGGCTTTTCCGGTGGCTCGGTGGTGAACATGGTGACGCGCTCGGGCTCGAACAAGTTTCACGGCAGCGTCTACGACTTCGTGCGCGACCAGTCTATGGATGCCAACAGCTGGTTCAACGACTACTACGCGGCCACTACTGGCGTGCCCCAGCCCAAAGCGGCTTTGCGCCGCAACAATTACGGCGGGACGATCGGCGGACCGATTATCAAGGGCAAGACGTTCTTCTTCTTTGACTACGACGCCTCGCGCCAAACGGGCCAGTCTTCGGCGACTGCGGGGGTCCCAACTGATGCCATGCGGTCGGGCGACTTTGGTCAGCTATGTTCGGAATGGCAGGGCACGTTCGATACCAATGGCCTATGCAGCGTCGCGCAGGGGCAGATCTGGGACCCGTATCTCCGCTATAACGACCCCAATTCGGGGGGCGCGGTGTCGAATACAGCGACCAGCTACATTCCGTTTAACAACATGGGGACATACATCAGTCCGGGCTGCGATGCGGCATTCTTGTTAGCACAGACCGGGCGTGCGTGTCCTCCGGCGGCCAATCAGCCGGCTCCGGGAGTTCCGGGAAACTTGATGGATCCTGTGGCGCTAAAGATGTTCAGCTATTTCCCCGAGCCGAACATTCCAGCCGGATCGATTTACAAAAATTGGTTCGGCTCGGGTCCCAACCAGAGCTCCAATCGCCAGTTCGATATCAAGATCGATCACCGATTCAGCCAGAACGATCTACTCAGCGGAAGATTTTCGTACCAGTACAGCACGAGCCATGGTCTCAATTGCTTTAAGAATTTCACCGATCCTTGCCAGCCCGGGCCCGGGTGGAGCAATGCGCACCTGTTTGCGATCAACGAGACGCACACGTTCACTCCCACCTTGCTGATGAACGTGACGTTGGGCTTTACCCGCGGCGTGTGGAACAACAAGGCGTACAACCCGCAGGGAGTGAGCGACCCATTGAGCGAACTCGGGTTCCCGTCGTATCTCGACAGTAACGGCTTCAAGGGGGTACCGACGATTTATTTGGATCTGCATCAATCCGCGGGGCCGCAGTATATCGGCAGCGATACGTACGCCAACACGCTGCTGGGGCAGGACACGGGACAGCTGACGGGAACGCTCGACAAGGTCTACAAGTCGCACGAACTGAAATTCGGCTTCGACGGGCGCATTCACCAGATCAACTACATCCAGACGAACGCGGCCAACGGCATCTTCAGCTTCGACGAGAACGGCTCGTCATCCTGTCCGAACAACCTCGCAGGCTGCGGTGGTGACGATCTGGCCAGCTTCCTGATGGGCAACATGAACGGTAACTCGTATTACGAGATTCAATACCGCCCCGCCACGACGAACTATCAATACGGCGTTTTCGCGCAGGACAACTGGAAGGCGACTGACAAACTGACACTGAACCTGGGGCTACGCTATGACGTTACGTTGCCGCGCACGGATCGATATAACCATCAGAACTATTTTGATCCGAACGTAGCCAGCCCACTGAACAATGGAAGCTTCATCTACACCGATCCGGTGAGCGGCAACGACGTCACCAGGAACCTGCTTGGTGGGGAAGTTTTCGCGACCCCCAGCCATCGCAAGAACTACGTGACCGACTGGCATGATTTTCAGCCGCGTTTCGGCTTTGCCTACAAATTCGCTCCGAAGATGGTGGTCCGCGGGGGTTATGGAATCTACTACGGACAATCGCGTTCAGGAGTTACGGGCGTGGTGCCGTATGGATCGGCAGGCTTCAACCAATACACGAATGTGATTCCCACCTATCAGAATCACGGCGACACTCCGTGGCTGCGTCTGAGCAACCCGTATCCCAACGGATTGACGCAACCGGCGGGGAATACGCTCGGCTTGTTGAACGATGTGGGATATGGCGCGAACGGCCCGCTGCTCACACCTGGCGCGAACCAGACGCCCTATGAGCAGAGCTGGAGCTTGGGCCTGGAGCGCGAACTGCCGGGGAATATGTTGATCAATGCCGAGTACATCGGGAAAAAAGGAACGCATCTTCCGTTCAGCGGGACGAGCTACGTTTATGACCGCCTCCCCTCCTCGATCGAGAGCTTGCCGACTACGGCCGCCGACCCTAACAACCCGTGCGCAACCCTTACGATTCCCTGTCTCAACAACCCGGTGGCTAATCCTTTCTTCGGAGTGATCACCGACCCCAACTCCGGACTTTCGAGCGACACGACATCGTATGCTCAGTTGCTACTGCCCTATCCACAATTTACGGGCGTTTCGACGGACTCGCTTTTGATAGCGAGTTCCGTCTACCACGCCCTGCAGCTTTCGGCTGAGAAGCGCTATTCCAACGGATTACAGTTCCTGGCGACATTCACGTGGTCGAAGTCGATTGACAATTCATCGAACGCCGACGACAACGTTACCTGGCTGGGAAGCTTCAGCAGCTTGCAGGATCCGAACAAGCCGTGGCTGGAACGCAGCCTGTCAACGTTCGATATTCCGTATGTCGTGCAATTCAGCTACACCTACGATCTGCCGTTCGGGCGCGGTCGCAAGTTCCTCGGAAATATGCCACGCTGGGCGAACGGTATTCTGGGGGGATGGAAGACGAACGGGATCTGGCGCATCGCCGACGGAAGGCCGCTGGCGTTTGGTCTGGCCGACGGAACCTCCTTGCCGACGTATGGTGCGCAGCGGCCCGATATGGTAGGAAAGCCAAAACGGAATCACGGCTCGGACTGGGTGTTCAACTATTTTGTCGACAACAGTGTGTTGCAGCAACCGGCCCCGTTTACGCTGGGGAACTCGCCGCGGGCCTATGGAGGAGTGCGGAGCCCGTGGTCGTTTACCAGCGACTTATCCCTGGGAAAGCAATTCCAGGTTCGAGAGGAGATGAACTTCGAATTCCGCATCGAGGCGCAGAACGCGTTCAATCATCCTGTCTTCGGCACGCCGAACACGACCGTGGACGATCCCAGCTTCGGGCAGATCGGGTACACCTCGGTGGGCCCTCGACAGGTCCAGTTGGCAGTGAAGTTTAACTTCTAGGCGCGGGTACGTTTGACCACAGTAGTGTTGGGATAGTAATGGCCGAGGATTTGGCGGAAGTTGGCGCCGGCCTCGGCCATTGCTTTTGCTCCGGATTGGCAGAGGCCGATGCCGTGGCCTTGGCCGGTTCCTTCCAGAATTACCTGATGCGTTTCTTTTTCTTCCTTCCTGATGAAGTCGTTGCTGGGGACGACATTCCAACCTAGGCGGCGAACCACGTTTAGACGTGAGGATTCGTCGGAACTGCGCAGAGCGGCGGCCTCCTGCGTGGAGATGCGACTCTTCCAGCGGGCGGCGTGCATGCGGCAGTAATTGCATTCGACGGAGAAATACGGATAGGTGGAGACGGGGAGGCCTAGCTCTGCAGGGGTGTGCGTGTGTCCGCTGCAACTGCGGGTGTACATGGCGGCGAAGGGTTCGGCGTTGTAGGCGAGCACGAGGTTGCGCGTGGCGGCTGCGGCCTGGGCTGCGCGACTCTGCGGGGCGGGAGGCTCGCGAAGAAATTGGCAGTGCGTGGTGTCGCAGAAATCGAAGTCGTGGTGGCGGGCGCGGCTGGCGACGAGGTAGGAGCGGACGGCTATGGCTTGCGCTTTGAGGAGTTCGAGGGGAGCGTCGGCGGTGCTCTCGGCGGCGACGACGGAGGCTACGGCGGTTTCCCGGTCCATGGTGACGATAGCGAGGAGGCTTCCGGCTTCAGGGCTGATTTCGAGAGTGCCGTGATAGTGGCGGCTTATTTTTCCGGGAACGGAGAGGAGGAAATCCGCGGGATCGTCTTTGCGTCCGGTGACGGTTAGCGTAGTGGCGCGCAGGGTTTGGGTTGCGGCTTCGATGAGGATCGAGTTCTCGGAGAGGCGGATGGTTGCGGTGTTTGGGCCGGAGCTTTGTTCGAGGATTGCTTGTTGATTGGCGGCTTGCAGGACTAGCGCTTGGCCGGCGGGGGCGCTGATGGTTAGTTGGCGCGGGTGAAATAGGGTCAGGACGCCGATGTGAACGTCGGTGTGCGCTTCGTTGTAAAAATCGGTACTTGATTGGTTCGTTGGGGATTGAGCGGTGGCTTGGGTTCGCGAGTTGGACTGGAGCAGAGCGATTGCGGTTAGGACGATGGCGAGCAGGAATCGCTGAAGATTCTTGCTGGCTGTTCGGTGTGAGGGCTTCGGTGGTCTCTGTTGGCCCACAGAGCGGTCGAGCTTCGCTCGACTGGACAGCCGGGGGCGGCTGTCCCCACATGGGTATATGTGCGATTTCATACGTACACAATTACTCCTCGATGCGGTGGAGCATTTGTCCGGCTACTTTTGCGGCTTGGGCGCCGGGGACGGCGTGGACACGGACCAGGAAGAGGAGTTGCGGTTGATCGGCGGGCGTGAGGGTGATGGCGAATCCGTCGCCGGGGCCGCGGCGGGCGTGGGTGCAGACCGCGGTGCCCGTTTTTGCGAGAGCGGTGGATGAGGAAAACTGGCGATGCACTTCGGCTCCGGTGCCATGACGCGCGGACTCGGCCATGCCGTCGAGGATCTGGCTGACGGCGGGCTGCTGGCGGCGCCGCGTCAGTTCGAGATACGCGCGAGCCATGTGGAGCGGGGAAGTGCGCCAGTGATTGCCGAGGCCGGCGAGTTGAGGTCCAGCGGCGTCGGGGGATGGTGGTTCGAGCGCGAAACGAGTCGCGACGGGAGAGACATCGACGGCGCTGAGGTCGGCGGTGAGCATTCGGAAGTAGGAGTTGCAGGAGTGTGCGATGGCGGCGGTGAGATTGACGTCGCCGTGTCCGTGGGGGAGCCAGCATCCGGTGGAAGTGCCGAGGCAGGTGTGCTCGGGATATTTGAAAACGTGTTGCTCGCCATAGGCCAACGCGGCGAAAGGCTTGACCAGCGATCCCATGGGGATGGGCGCATCGGGATGATCCCAGCGCTGGGCGAGAACGCGTCCGGTGTTGGCGTCGAGGAGGAGATAGGAAATGTCGCGGTTGGGGAAGTCTTGGTTCAGGGCTTCCGCGGCCGATTGCGCGAACAGAGAAGCGTCGGGAGTGGAGTCGTCGGAGGAGGGGTGAGCGCGGCCGGTGGAGGGCGACAGCGCGACGAGGGTGAGCGTGAACAGCAGCGCGATGGATCTTATTGCGACCATTCGTAGGTGACTGATTGTCGCACCTTGGCTCCTTCGCTGCGAACTTCGATTTTTTCGGAAGACACGGCGGCGAGCGTGGAACTCAGGCTGGCCATGTTGCCGGAGAAGAATTGAGGTTCACTGTTTGGGTTCTGCTGGTTGTCGGAGAGGGTGTTTGGTCGGTCGATGAGGCCGGTGAAGCGGACGAAGTTGCCGTGTTCGCGCTGATGATTAAATCCGGCGAGGAGGTCGGCGGGTGGGCGGTCGGATTTGCGAGTTAGGTTGGCGAGCAGAGATTCGAGCAGAGCGGGATCGTCGCTGATCAGAAGATATTTTCCGCGGACAGAGGCGGCGAGGGGCCAGAGGCCGTCGAGCTGGCTGTATCCGGATTTCGGCTGCCAGGCTACGCCGAACTGGGCGGCGGTGAGGCCGGGGCGGATGAAATCGGTTAGCGCGGACTGCACGGTAGATTCGTTCCAGTCTGCGGCGGCCGCGAGAACTACAGCAGAATGAATTCGGATGAAGACTCCGGCCTGGTCTCGGGCGGTGGATTGGAGTTGGAGCGAGGCGAGGAGCGGAGTTTTGTCGAGCAAATCTTTCAACGCAGAGATTGGTTGCAGCGCTTGCGGCTGCACTGCGGGAGATTGATCGATGCGAGTTTCCAGGTCGGAGCCTCCGCCCTGCTCGCCGGAGGTGAGTTGAACTTGCGGAGCAATTTGCGATGCTGGCGCGGGACCAAGATGCGGGGCGAGAAGCTTGGTTTCGATGAGGGCGAAACTGGCGTCAGACGTGGGATTGGCCATGGCTTCGTAGACTCCGGCGTCGTCCGGGACCAGGCAGGACAGGTCGGCGGCAGCCGAGCGTCCGGCGGGCGAGGCGGATTGATCGGGGTCTTTCTTTCTGAGGAGGACGCGCTCTTCGCGATATTGCTTGTCGGAGCGGAAGAGATCGGAGACGGCAGCGGAGTATTGCTTGAGGTCGGTGATGTTTTGCTGGACCCAGTAGGTGCGGAAGTAGCCGTTGGGGACCAGTTTTTCCAAGTCGAGGACCAGACGGAGGTCGCCTGGCTGCGGGGCTGCGGAGGTTGATTGCGCGAACCACTGTTCGGATTCGATGGTGCGGTCTTGCTTGCCGGAAATGAGTTGGAGGGCGCCGGCCATGAGGTCTTCGCGCGTGGCGAGCAGGAGGTAATCGCCGGAAACGGCGAAGGCGACTTCGCGTTTTGATTCGGGATCGCGGCGCAGGTAGAAGTTCACTCCTCCGGCGGTGCGGGGTTCGAACTTGGCGCGAGTTTGCCAGAGCGTGGTCTCCATGGCTTTCGCCGAGGGGAGATAGGTGATGTAGAGGAACTGCATGTTGCCGATGTCGTAGATGGCGAGGGCACTGCGTTGTCCGGCGACCTGCGAGAGGAAATTCATGTCGGGGGGCAGGCCAGCGGCGGCGGCGAACTGATCGCTGGCTCCGTTCAGGCGCAGGAAGAGGCGCGAGCGGGAGAAGACTTCGTAGCTGCTGCTGCGAAGCCACTGCCCTTTCTGCGGCGAGGAATTCCAGGCGGAGAGCAGCGACGAGAAATCTTTCGCTTCGAGATATAGGAGCGGGCCGGCGGGGACGAACTTCGACATCGGCGTGGCAGGCGGCGCGACGGCGCGGTAGGCGGCCCAGCCAATTCCTGCAAATGCCAGGGCAAGACAGACGATGGTGATGATGCGTTTCATGGCTTCACGCCTCCTTTGGTGGTGGCGGGTTTGGGAGCGGGAGTGGCGCGGGCGAGGAGGCGCGGACGAACAACGCGATCCTGCTCGAGGGGTTCATGCAGCAGCGGCTGACGAGCGGCATTGCGATTCTGGATTCGCAGTGCGGCGCGAGCATCAGAAAGTTTGCGGAGCACGATTTTGCGGATTGCCGGGGAATCTTCGAGTTCGCGTGCACGGTCGTAGTAGTGCACGGCGTCGGAGAGACGGTTGAGGCGGATCATGGTGTCGCCGATCAGTTGCGCGATCTCGGCCTGCCGCGCGCGATCGAGCTTCCATGCTGCGGAGACCGGAGGGTTCGACTCATCTGTGGTGTCTTCGTCTGCATCTTCATCTCTGGAACTGATGATTTGTTCTTCTTCGTTGCCGGCTTCGGGAGGAGTGGCATTCAAGAAGTCGGATTGGAACATCGGCTCGAGAACTCCGAGTGCATATTCGTTGGACTGTCCGGCCGCGGCCTGGAACAGGGGGATGCGTGCTTCGTCGCGGCGGGGGAAATCGATGATGCAGTGGCTTAGAAGCTGGGTCCTGGTTGCCGAGTCGGCTGCAATTTGAGCGGCTTTCATGCGGACGTCGTAGAAGTAGAACTTGTCGGCAGTTGCGGGCGTGATTGCGGCAGCCGGGCTGGCGAGTAGGTTGAGTTCGCCGCTGCCGAGATCGGAGTGCGGGCGTCCGGCTAGAGCTTCGGCGGCTTTGAGACGGAGATCGTAGGTCGTGCTTGGCGCGGCGGCGATCGTCGCGAGTTGAGTCTGCGCAGTGTCGGCATCCTGATTGGCGGCTAGCTTTGCTTTGGCGAGACGCAGACGGTAGGAGGGATTCCAGGGTGCGGACTTCACGAGTTGATCGAGAAATTCCAGTGCCTCGGCGTTATGGCCGGTCTTCTCGAGCAACGCGGCGGCGGGGTCCAGATTCTCGAACGGGTTGCCTACGGCGACGACGAGGCGATGGAGCAGATCGAGTGTGCCGGCAGTGTCGCCCGAGGCGAGGCGGATTTCGGCGAGGCCGAGGAAGTTGGTGGCAACGAGTTTGTGTTCCGCGATTTCGCTGGCGAAGACGAGTTCGAGAATTTTGCGCGCGGACTGTTTGTCTCCGGCTTCGAAAAGCATGCGGGCCGCGTTGCGAAGAATCTCTGGCGTGGGAGCGCTGTCAGGCTGCGTGCGATAGGCGGCGAGCTTGGAGTCGAGCGTTCCGAGTTGCGCGACGATGCGCAGATCCAAGGGAACGAGCGTGGCGGCTAGAGCGTCCTGCGTTTCTTTGGGCAACGCGGCGATGGCAGAGGCCGCGGCGTCGAACTGCTTCATTCGGATCAGGTACTGGACCCAGCGCACTTGCCAGTCGTTGAGATTCGGTTGCGCGTATTCACGCTCGAAGGTGTTCAGTTTGGTGGCTGCCGTCTGCTTCGATTCGAGAATGCGCTGGTAGATCGGAGCGCGCTGGGCGAGAGGGATCCAGGAGGCTTCGACGATGTCGGAAAGAATGGTTGTGGGATCGTGGGCGGCAGAAGAGAGGTCGAGTATCCATGTGGTCGCCGCGGCGGGATCGCCCGCGGCTGCGAACGCGGAGTGCAGCAGGGCGTTGGAACGATAGTTGCCGTTGCGGCGAAGGTAGGTGCGGAGGATCGCGTCGGCGTCGGGCTTGAGTTCGGGGAAGAGGCGGCGAGTGGCGAGCTGATCGCAGGTGCGTCCGAAGTCGGCCCAGAAACTTTCAGGAAGATGCGAGCTGTTGAGTTGCGTGGTGAGCGCGGCGAAAGCCTGCTTCCATTGGGCGAGTGCGGCGGTGCGGTCGTCTTGCTTGTAGTAGGCGACGGCCAGACCGTCATAGACGTCGGGACGGTTGGGAGAAAGCTCGAGCGTGTGGTTGTAGTCGGCGATGGCATGTGCGGTGTCGCCCGCGCCTGCGTAATAGTCGGCGAGAGTGAGATAACCCGAGAAACTGGCGGGACTCTCCTCGAGGATGGCGGGAAGGAAATCCTCGGGGTCTCCTAACTTCGTGGCTCCGCGGTACTCGCCGTAGCGCGAGCCGTAGTAGAACCAGATATTGCCGGCGAGTGACTGGGAGCGGTCGACGGGTTTGGCAAGACGCGCGGCGATGGGTTCGTCGCCGAGAGCGGCGATGAACGCGTTGTTCACTTCGGAAGTTGGCTCGGCGAAGTAGAGGCCGACGAGCGCGTTGTAGGCTTTGTTCCAGACGGGCTCACGCGCTTTGCCTCGGGCTTGAACTACGGCACGGGAGAGCTTCGCGCTTCCATGCGCGACAACATAGTTGGCAGCAGCTTCGCCGGAGGAATTGGGCCAGATCGACGCGATACGAACCAGTTCGTCTGGCTGGCGGGCGAGGAGCAACTGGAAGAAGCGCTGCAGCCTGGCACCATCAAGTTCGTTTCGGTAGAAGACAGTCGAGAGCACACGAAGCTCGTTGCCATCGTCGCTGGCGGAGCGGTAGGCATCGGCTGCGTCGAGCAGAGGAGCGCTGCGCCGTGTAGCCGCCATGGCTTGGGCGAATTGCTCCACCTGCGAGCCGAGTTCGGCGAAGCGGCCGCGGCGGCGTTCCAACGCGATGAACGACCGAGATTCAGGATCGAAGTTGATTTGTCCGGCGCGCTGCATCATGCGTTCGAAGCGCCAGTGGGCTTCCTGATCGGCGAGTGCCGCACTTTCTGCGAGAGGGATAGCGAAAGTGTCTACGTCATCGGGCGACATGGCGTTGTGTTTGGATTCGGCGAAGTGCGCGAAGGCGAGACGCTCTTCGGGAGTGAAGTAGGTGTTCACCGCGCCGCCCATTTCTTGCATGGCGCCGGTCATGCCGGAGCGGGCGGTCTCGATGCGGGTGCGGCGGACGTGGTCCCGCCACTGCGCGTCGGTGAGGCCAGTGACTCCGACCTTCTCTACTTGTTCCTTGAGCACCGGCAGGCTTGCGGCGGAATATTGTAGAGCTTTCTGCAGCGTGGTGAACGCTGCGTCGTGCTGACGCAGACGCGTCATGATGCGGATGTAGGTTCTTGCGCCGGGGTGGTGGTCGGCGGTGGCCAGAAGATCGGGACCGGCCTGGGTGACGCCTTGCTCGGCGAAGGTGCGGGCCTGGTCTAACATTCCCCAAGCTTCCAGACGTTGGGCTACCTCGAAATAGTTGGTCGCGTTTTCGGGACGACCGTCGATGAGGGCGGCTTGCAGCGCGGCGACAACCTCTTTCGTTTTGCCCTGGCGGGCGCGGACGGACGCTACCTTCTCCATCCATTGCGGATCTTTGTAGGCGAGTTGATAGATGTGTTCGTAGTCGGCGGCGGCTTCGTCGAAACGCATGAGGCGTTCTTCGAGTCCGGCGCGGGCGGTGTAGAGGTCGGCGCGATCAGGACGAATGGCGATCGACTTGGCGTAAGTGTCGATGGCAGCGGGGTAGTTCTCGAGATTCGTGTAGGTGCGAGCCAGCACCATAGACCAGCGATAGTCGCGGGGAGATTGCGCGACGGTCTTGGCGTAGAAGTCGACGAGTTGCTGCTGACGCTGGTATCGAAGCGCGTAGAGGGCGGCTTCGGTGACGAGGGTGTCGTCCTCGGGGAAGTTGTTGATGAGTTCGATGTATTGATCAACCGCGCCGGAATAGTTATTCATGCGGGTGAGCGCGGGGATGAGGCCGCGGCGGAGCGTGGCGATTTGCGCCTTACGGGCGTCGGCTGGGAGCGGGCCGGTACGGAAGAGGACGATCTTCTCGTTGTAGAACTGCTCGAGGCCGTGGTCGTCGCCGGCTCGGGCGTAGGTGTCGGCAAGGGCGGCGAGATATTCGCCGTTGTAGGGAGAATCCTTCAACAGGCCGGTGAGCAGGTCGCGGGCCGGTTGGAATTGTTTGGCGTCGGTTTCTTTGCGGGCGGCTTCGTAGGTGAATTGCGTGCTCAGCGTGGGATAGGCGTCTTTGGCGGCCTGCAGCAATACCGTGATGGCTTGCTGCTGCATCTCCATGCGCCAGTAGAAATCGACGGTGGAGCGGACGACACCGAGGATCTTCGGATTGTCGTGATAAAGGGCTTCCATGTTTTTCTGCGCAGCGGAAAAATCTTTGCGGCTCTCGTAGAGGCGGATGAGAGCGTAGCGGAGTTGCAGGCGCGTCACGGGATCGGTGGTCAGAGTGGCCTGTTTTTCGAGAGCGTGCTGGCGAACGGATTCGAGCGACTTTCCTTGGGCGATCGTCTCGATCTCTTCGGCTTGCTCGATGGATGTGGTGCTGTTGGCAATCGAGTCGAGAAGGGATTCCATCTCCGTTTTGCGATTTTGGGTTTCGAGAATTTTCACGCGCAGGTTGACTGCGGGCATCGACGGATTGGGGAGCGTGACAATTTTGGCGGTGCTCTGGTCGACGAGGTCACGGAACTTGGGGCGATTCGCCAATTGAAGGAGGCGCAATTCGGCGGAGGAGTCGGGGGCGGCGAGAGATCCTTTTACGTATTCGTCGATGGCATGGGGATAGTCGCGCTGGTTCTCGTAGATGGCGGCGATTTCGTAAGAATAAAGAGTGGCGTTGGCGAGGCGCTCACGGCCCTTGCCGAGCAGACGCAGGGCGTTGTCGAAGTCGTAGTAGTCCCAGTAGATGGTGGCGGCGTCGAGATATCCGTTGGGCTTGCCGGGAGCGACTTGCGGAATGCGCTCCCAGTAAGGCGCAGCTTGGGAGATTTGTTCGCGGTCGGCGTAGATGTCGCCGATCCGAGCCATGGTGTCGGTATCGGTGGGGCTGGCTTGCAGGAGGTTATCTTCGATTTTCGCGGCGATGGCGGTGTCGGCGGGTTCGAAGTAGGCGAGCGAGCGATAGATAGAAGATGCGGTGTGACCGAGTTCGGCGTCGGCTGGATACTGCGCGGTCAGGGACTTGAGAAGCGGGGCGCTCTCTTCGAAGTGCGAGCGCCACAGATTTGCGTTGGCGAGGAAGTCGGCGGCGGCGGGATTCTTCTCCCAACTGGCGGTGCCGGGCGCGGCTTGGCGTAGGGCGCTGAGTTCAGCGTCGAGTTTGTGACTGCTCGAAAGGAATTGGAAGAACTCATTGCGCAGCATGGTCTCTTCAAACCAATGCTGGCGCAGCAACGCTTCCCAGGCGGCGAGGTTACGGGTTTCGCGGGCCTGGTAGGCGGAGAGAAGATTGCGAACAAAGACTGGATTGTGCGGGAATCGCTGATTGGCGTACTGATTCAGACGAAGATAGAGCCCGGGGCTGCTCCCGAAGACCATCTGTTGGAAGTATTGCTCTAGCTCGGTGCCATGGAATGAGGCCACGGCGTCGCGGGTCAATTGTTCGAACTCTGAATTTCTCTGGTAGCGAATGTAGAAGCGGGCGAGCTTGTCGTACCAGGATTTGTCGGGGAAGCGAGAGATGGCGCGGCGGTAGATTTCTTCCTGCTGCGAGCCCAGGCGATTCTGATCGAGGAAGACGGCGAGGCGCTCGTAGAGACCGGGATCGTCGGGGTTGCGGTCGATCTCGCGGCTAAGAACGGCGAGGGCTGGCGGAATCTGTTTCATCTCCACGAGGCGGCCGAGGTAGCGCTCCAGCACGCGGGCGTATTCCGGAGAGCGAGCGCCGACTTGGCGCGTGGGCTGCGACGGGGCGTTGAGCTGAAAGTTCTGGCCGACTTTGCGGCGGGGCGCTGCGTTCTCCCAGGATTGGCCTTCCTGGCCTTCACCGCCCTCGCCTCCTTCGTCGGCTTCGGATTCAGTTGTGTTAGTTGCGCTCGTGTATTGCGTGCGCGCGTCGTTGTTGGCGACGTTGTAAGTTTCCTGGGCTGAGCCCAGCGGGACGTTCTGCGATTGCGCGGCGAGTTCCTGAAGAACGGAGTCGTAGATGGCGAATTCGCTCCGCGTGTCGTTCTTGCGGGCGTAGGCGTCGGCCATCAGCAGAGCGACGCTGGTGCGCTGCTCGGCCTTGGGAAAGTTCGTGAGGAATTCGCGGCCACCCTGGATGACGGCGTCGCTCTCGCCGGAGTTGGAATAGAACTCCAGCAACTTGGCGTGGAGGTCGGGTCGGCGAGCGGCGTTCGGGAATTTTGCGTCGAGAAGAGCGAGTAGTTCGGCGGCGCGCGAGCGGTGGAAGTAGGGGACGGCGCGCTGTTCTTCTTCGGAATACTGCGATGCCGGCTGCGTGGTGTTCAGGATCAGCGAAAGAATTCCGTTCAGATAGCCGGGGCCCTGATCCATGGTCGCCATGTCGCGATACATGGAGAGCTCGCCGGAGCCGATGCGGATAGAAGTCTCGGGCGCGGTTAGCAGGAGATCGGTGAGTCCGGCGATGGCGGTTTCTTGCGCGTTCGGCAGGTCTTTACTGTTCGGATCTGTGCTGTTGTAGAGGGCGAAGTAGTAGCGTGCGGACTCGGGGTAGGCGTGTATGTCTTCGAGTAGGCGGGCGCAGACGTAGAGTTCCTGCGAAGTCCACGGAGATTTGGCGGCGTCTTTGTGCTCGCGGAAGTCGGCGATGGCTTGCTGGGCGGCGTCGGTCTTGCCCTGCTGTTGGTAGTAGTAAAAGGTGCGGGCGGTGGCGTTCAGATCTTCCGGGTTGGCTAGCAGGGCGGCGCGGGCGTCGTCGCGAAATTTGCGCAGGTTCTGTGTGTCGCGCAAGAGGTCGAAATAACTCTTCACGAGTTGCGGATCCCAGAGCGGCTGGAAGCTTTGCTCATAGACGGAGAGGCCTTCGCGCACGGATCCTCGGCGATATTCCACCATGGCTTTCGCTTTCACAGCGAAGATCTGGTCGTTGGGAAATAGCTTGCGGTAGTCGGCGATGAGCTGTCCGGCGGCGGGGTATTCTTTTTCCGCGACGAGGAATTGCAGGAACTGCGCGTAGAGCGAATGCTCTTGCGGATAACGGGTGATCCAGGCGTGATACTGGGCAATGGATGCGTCTTTGGGGAGTCCCTGGGCCTGGATTACGGTGAAGATTCGCCCGAAGGCTTGCCAGGAGTGCTGCTGTGCGGGAGGCGTCAGTTTTTCGGCGGCGACGGGCGGAGCGTTCGCGACTAACGAAAGCGTCTTGATCTCGTCGGCGGGGCGCAGGCGGTGATGGTAAAAGTCAGCGAGCGCGAGTTGGGCGTTGGTCTTGTCGGTCGAGTTGTCGACGTAGGATTTCCAGTCGGCTTCGGCGGCGGTGAAGTCGAGTTGCTGTTCGTCTTCGAGGGCGCGCAGCGAATAGAGGTCGGCATTGCGAGGCTGCGCTTTGATCAGGTCCGTGAGCGCGGGGCGAGTTTCACGCGGAGGGCGGCGGAAGGCGACCGCGCCATTCGGCAACGACATCATACGGAAGAAGACGCCTTCGAGCGCGGTGCTGGCGTCGATGTTGCGAATCCACGAGGGAAGTTCTCCGAATGCGGAGACGGTGGTTCCGATGGCGGCGATGAAGACTGCCAGCGCGATCAGGCGAATGCGGCGGCTGCGCGAGGTTCTGTTGCGCAAGACTGCGCTGTGTGAATCTTCGTTCCGGAAACCCCGGCTTCGTAAATCAAGGAAGCACTTCAATCTGCACCTCCTGCGTACCAATGTTGTGGGCAATGTCCTCGGCGGTGACAGTGAGCTTGTAGGTGCCGGGGATGGTCTGGTCGGGGATCGTGAGGGTGCCGGTGTTGGTAGCGGCTTTAGCGTCCCAGCGGAGAGCGACCGGGACGGCGCCATCCATTCTCGCGACTAACGTGCGCGTGCTCTCGGAGGCGCTGACTCTCAGGTCGATGGTTTGACCGCGCTGAAAGCGCTTGCGGTCGAGCTTCACCTGCACGACTGGCGCTTTGCTGGCGATGACGAACGCCTTCGACTCGCGATAGGTGTGGCCGATTTTGTCACGCAGAATCAATCGCACGGTATAGGTGCCATCCTGCATGTCGGTGGGCGCGAGGAAGCGCGTCTGCCAGATGTCTTCGGAGGAGAGATAGCGCAGCGGTTGCACCAGGCCGAAGGGGAACAGGGCGATGACGGAGTTGATGGATTCGTCGGTCTTGACGCGAAGGATTGGGTCGCCGGGGCGGATTACGCGGGGGCGTAGCAGGGCACGCGGAACGGCGAGGAACGATGTGTAGGGCGTGACAAATTTGTATTGACGGGCGAGACGGATGATTTCGTCGATGGTGGCCTGGTCTTCGCCGTCGCGTTCGATCTTCTCGAGAAGGGCATCGACGCGGGCGCGGGCCCACAGGCGCGGGAGTTGCGGGTGATCGAATGATTCCTTGGGTAGGCTGGCCTTGCCGGTCATCTGCACTGGCGCGCCGTCGCGAACACCGTGCACCGTGAAGCTGATATTTTCCTGGGGCTTCTGGTAGCGGCCGACCCATGAGGCCAGCGATCCGGAGAAGGTAGCGGCTTGCAGTGGATAGACGGTATCGACCGCGGCGTCGGGCGAGACGGAGAGATCGAGTTGGCCGACGGGGCTGCGTCCGATCTTCGAGAGGAAAGAGTTCAGCTTGAACTCCATAGGTTCTGTGGAGAGGACTTGTTCGAGGACTCCGTCTTCGTGGGCAAGCAGGCGGAAGAGCGGGAGGTTGGCGTCGTCACCGACGGCGAGAATGTAGGTGCGTGGGCGTTCGGTGTCGGGGAGTTGCTTCCACGCATCGGCGTACCAGGCGGCGAGCTTTGCGTTTTGGATGGGACCGCGCGTCGCGCCGCCGTCGCTGAGGATGATCAGATACGCGTTGCTGGCGCCGGACGCAGAGGCTTGCTGCAGGCCGGTTTCGAGAGCACGCTGCAGATTGGTACCGCCGCGGAGGCGGCTGGCGCGGACGGAATCGATGGCGTGCTGAATGCTGCTCGGGGCGGCGGCGCTCACCGGGACAACTTGCGTTTCAGTGTTGAAGAGGACGAGGCCGAAGTGGTCAGCGGGCCGCAGCGCATGCAGCAGAGTGTCGAGGGCCTGGTAGCTGCGCTCCAGTTTTTCCCATTGCATCGAGAGCGATGTGTCGAAGAGGACGATCACCGTCTTCGGAACTCCAGCGGGCGCGCCCGCGGTGGGAGCGGGCGAGTTTCCAAAGCCGAGGAATGCTTCCGCTTCAAAGAATCCAGGCTCGTTGGTGCTGCGCACTGGCGACATTTCGGTGGGCGACGGCTGGCCGCTTACGGGATTTCTATAGGTCAGAATCTGCAGCGTGTCGGAGTCGGCCGGGTCGAGGTCGTACGTGGTGACGAAGTCTTCGGCTAAGTTGACGTTCTGACCTTCGAAGTGGCCCTGCACCAGGTGCGGAGTGTTCTGATCGAACTGGAGAGGGAACGTCTTGGCTGGAGCTTGAAAGTTGCGGATGGCGTGCGCGGTGCGCAATTCGAAATTGATGCGCAGATGAGCCGCTGCCTGGGCTTGATAGGCGTCGGGGCGAAGCGGGATGGCGAAATACGATTTGAGATTCTCAACCGGAATCGACTCGTGGTATTCGATTTCGAGGCGTTTCGTGCCCCACGAAGGAATCGGAGTGATGCGCGCGCTGAATACATTGCTGCGCTTGGCTTCCTCGGCGCCGCGTTCGCCCACCTGGAGAAGGCCGGGGTCGACCGACTGCTGCTTGAGCTGGTTGTAGATTTCTTCGGCGCGCTTGCGTTCGAGGATGACCGCGGGCAGGCGCACAGGGCCGTCCCATGTGGCGAAGTCAGAGATGGTGGCGTGGCTGGGGAGGGCGAAGATGTAGTTTCCTTCTTCGATGGCGCCGGTGTGGTTGGCGAAAATCTGGCAGACGAAGACGCGCGCGTCGCCGTTGTCGATGCGGATGGTGATTTCCATCTCTTCGAGGGAGAGGACAGCCGGATTCGGTTGCTGCTTGTCGCGCGGGATGAGGACTCCGGCGTCGCCGAATAGCGGGGACGTGAACAGGGCGAGGATGAGCGCGAGGTGCTTGGAGCTACGTGCGGAGGATCCGGGCTTGCGCATTAGGCCGGATAAGACTGAGGTCCTTCGCTTCGCCTGAAGACCGGCTCCGCTCAGGATGACAAAGAGTGGTGGTAGGAATGCGGTTTTCATGAGTGCAGCTTATGCTCTGGTATGCGGACCAGGCCGTTATCTGTACCGATGTAGATGTATCCGTTGGCGGCCGTGAGTGCGGTGACGTTCAGCGAAGGTAAGCCATCGCGGATGACCGACCAGCGCCCGGATTGACGATCGTAGAGATACAAACCTTCCCCCAAGGTTCCGGCGAGAACGTAGCTCGGGGTTACAAGCATAGCGTTGGGATTTACCACGAACTGGCCAGAGCCGGTTTCGAACGTGCGGAATTTTCCGGAGTGATCGAGGGCTAAGACTCCAGCGCCGTAGGTGCCGACCATCCACTCGTCGCCGAGGGGGACGACCGCGGTGATCCAGTTGTGCTTCAGGTTGGAAGTGGCCGTTGTGAAGTTCGCGGTGACGTCTCCCTTATTAAGGAGGGAGAGGCCGCCGAGGGTTCCGGCCAGAAGTTCGTCGCCGGAGACGCCGAGGGCGTAGACATGGTTGCTGACTAGCCCATGAAACGCGTACATGCTGCGGGCGCCGGTGGCGTCGAGGAACGTGAGTCCTGCCGGAGTCGCCAGGGCGAGGCCATTGCGGTATACGGCGACGTCGGTGACATGGTCTGCAATGAGACCGTCCGCGCGGGTGAGTACCTGCTGTTCGCTGCCTGAGTCGTCGAAGCGGACGAGGCCGTTAGCGGTAGCGACGTCGGTGACTCCGCCCTTCGAATCGGGCAGGATGCGATTAACGCAGAAGACATGCTCGTCGTCCACGTGGCGAGCGCGACTGTTGTCGGAGGCCAGCAGATCGAGACCGCGATCGAAATAGCCAACCCAAAGGCGTCCGGTGGAGTCAGTAGCAAGGGCGGAGATGTTGCGGTCAGTCAGAACGGCGCCGCTGGACTCGAGCACGCGCTGCCATCCGAAAGCGTGCGGGTTCAGGAGGTACAGGCCGTTGCGAGCCACCGCGAAGACCGCGTCGTCCGAAGCGAAGAGTTGATGAACTTCCGCTAGCTGTGCGCCCGGACTAAGATTGGGATTCGGGCGGCGGCCTTCCAGCGGAATCACGATCACGCCTTGATCTTCTGATCCGACATAGAGCTGACTGGGCGTGGCGAGCAGGGCTGTCGCGAGAACTCCGGGAGCGAGGACGCGGGAGAATTGTCCGCTGCTGAATACGGCTACGCCAGTGGCTGTCCCGGCATAGGTGGTGTCTCCGGAAATTGCCAGCGACTGCACCTGGGGATCGGGCAGACCTTGGGCTTCGGCGAAGGTTTCGGTCTGTCCGGCGTGAAAGTGCAGGACTCCGCGATTCAAGGTTCCAATCCACAGATCCGATTCGTCGCCGGCGAGCGCGGTTACGTAGAGCGCGTCCAGCGTGGGGTGGAGAACGGTGATTTGCTTTCCGTCGTAGACGAGCACGCCGCGCTTCCTGGTTCCGAAAAGAAGGTGCCCTGAAGGAGCGGGCAGAATTGCCGTGATGGTGCGTGCGTCTGCGTTGGCCGGAAGGATCTGGCGGAAGGCGCGGCCGTTGAAGGCGAGGAGTCCGTCGCTGGCGGTGGCGATGATGAGTTCGGGCTCGTGCGCGTCGGAGAGGACTGCGGGCGCCAAGGCGATTACGGGCGACCCGGGGAGTTCGTCGCCTGCGGAGTATTGGTGGAGCAGAGGGCCGGCAGGGTCGTATTCCTGAAGGCCGGATGGTCCAGCCATATAAAGATGATCGAGGAAGCGGGCGGCCTGTAGGAAAACTGCGGGAGAGCTGACGGCTTCGAAGCCGGGGTTGAGTGCCGGTGGCAGGGGACGCGCCACGAAGGGGAACTCGTGCTCGGCGCGGATTTCTTCGGTGGCGGAGCGAAGGGCGCGCGAGGAGCGCCACATCACGAACATTCCGAACGCGACAGCTGAGATCAAGCTCGCTGCAACTACCCCACGCACGGAAACGATGGAGGCGCGCTTCATAAATCCTCGGTCGGGACAGAGAACTATAAACGGTGAACCTAGCGACGCAAACTGAAAAGCACGGCACGGGCCATCTTGATTGATCAATGTTGGAGAGGATTTTGCAGAGGGCGTGTGAGTTTCAGTGTGTGCCGCAGCGGACACTGTATCCAGCGCGACACAGTGGAAATCAGCAGCGCTTTGGTTGCAACGAGCCCGTGAACATCTGCCTGTGACGCAGATCACAGACGGAGCAGGCCGAAGGCAATTCAACTTTCAGAGAGGCGCTGGCACTCACGATGAAGGCGAAGAACGGGATCAATCGACGGAGGTTTATGCAGTTGGCGGCTGGAGCCGTCGCTGTTGGGGCGAGTGTTTCCTGCGGGAAGGTCGTGAGCCCGTGGCGTTCGCTGAGCGTGGACGAGGCGGAGACGCTTTCGAGTCTGTGCGGGCAGATCATTCCTCAGGATCAGGATGCCGGGGCGGTCTCTGCGGGGGTGGTGAACTACATCGACGTGCAACTTGCTGGCCGGCTTAAGCGGATGAAGAAGGTTTACCGGCAGGGGATTGCGGAGATGAACGATGTATCCGTCAAGAAATACGGCAGAAGATTCTCTGGTTTGTCGGACCAGCAACAGGCGGAGTTCTTGAGCGCGATTGATGGGGACAAGGAATGGAAGGGAAGTCCGCTGCCGAAGTTCTTTCGGATCGTAATTGATCACACCATGCAGGGGTTTTATGGCGATCCGCGACATGGAGGAAACCGAAACCGCGTGAGTTGGACGATGCTGCGGCTGCCGTATCCGCCGATTCGGGGAAGGTTCCGCGTGGACGACCCGGTTGCCGGGCGGGAGTGAGCTGAGGGTTGATTCGTGGCTGAGAAGAAAGTCAACGCGGTTGTGATTGGGGCTGGCGCCGGCGGCGGGATCGTCGGGAAGGAACTGGCTGAGGCCGGTCTGACCGTTTTGCTTTTGGAGCGGGGCAAGTGGAATACGCCGTTCGACGATTTGAAAGATGATTTGCGGAACCAGCGGCTCTCGGTATTGGGCGCTCCGTTTGGGCCGGATGGCGAGCGGAATCCTCGGGTGGTGGTGGATGCGCCGGGGCAGGAACGATCGGTTGACCCGTCAGACTGGGCATACAACAACAATGCCGCATGCGTCGGCGGAGGCACAGTTTCGTATGGCGCCATGGCGTGGCGCTTCATGGAACAGGATTTCCGCATGCGGTCCACCTACGGGACCGTCGCGGGCAGCACGCTGGATGATTGGCCGATCAGCTATCAGGATCTTGAGCCGTATTACGAGAAGGCGGAATGGGAGATTGGGGTTTCGGGAGACGACTCCAACAACGTTTTTCGCGCGCCTCGCAAGCGGGCCTTGCCCATGCCCCCACTGGCGCCGAATCGCGAGTTCACGGTGTTGGAGCCGGCGGCCCGGCGACTCGGTCTTCATCCGTTTCATATTCCTATGCTGCGAAACTCCGTGCACTATGGAGGGCGGGGGCCTTGCATGCGGTGCCGGTGGTGTGTGGGATTCGCATGCGAAGTCGACGCGAAAAATGGAACGCAGAATACGGTGATCCCCAAGGCGCTGGCAACGGGCAACTGCGAACTCAAGACTGATTGCATGACGAAGGAGATTCTGACGGACTCGCAGGGACGCGTGACGGGTGTTTCTTATTTCGATTCGGAGGATCATCTGCGGGAACAGCCCGCCGACATAGTTGTGGTGTCTTGCGGGGCGAATGAGTCGGCGCGGCTGATGCTGAATTCGAAGAGCCGTTTGTTTCCGAATGGCCTGGGAAATCGCTACGACTGGGTTGGACGGAATTTGCAGGGTCATGCCTATACGGGAGCCGTCGGGCTGTTCGACTCGGAGGTTTACGACGATGTCGGCCCGGGAGCTTCGATCGCGATTTGCGACTTCAATCATGGCAATGCGGGCATGGTGAGTGGCGGAATGCTGGCGAATGAGTTCATCCGGTTGCCCATTGAGTTTGTCGGGCGAATACCGCCGGGCACAAGGAGTTGGGGACGCGAGCATAAGGACTTCATGCGGCGAACGTTCAAGCGCAGCATCATCGTGATGGGTCCGGTGCAGGAGATGCCGGTGTTTGAAGCGCGGGTGCAGGTCGATCCGGCGGTGAAGGATTATTGGGGCATTCCGGTGTGCCGGCTGTCCGGCGGGCGGCATAGCAACGATATTCATGTGGCCGAATTTTTATCCACGAAGGCGGAGAACTGGCTGCTCGAGGCTGGAGCGGTTGAGACCTGGCGCCAGCTGCCTGGGCAGGGATTGAGCGGCGGGCAGCACCAGGCAGGCACTTGCCGCATGGGGAATGATTCTAAAACTTCGGTCGTGAATAAGGATTGCCAGGTGCATGACATCGACAATTTGTTTGTGATCGATGCCAGCGTGCATGTCACCAACGGCGGATTCAATCCGGTGCTGACGATTATGGCGAATGCCTACCGGGCCTCCGACGCGCTCGTGAAGAATTGGAAAGGGACGAAGTTCCAGTAGCTGCACAGAACGTCAAGCAGAATGGCATTTACGCGATCAACTCGTCTGTACCTGGCGCTTGGTGTCGCGCTCGTCGCGATTCTTAGCGTGCCGGGAGCGAGCCTGTACTACGAGTCCTCCGGGGGCCGCGGATGCACGAAGTGCCACGAGATCTGGCAACCTTACACCGACTGGCACACCTCCTCGCACCGCAATATCAAATGCACGGAATGCCATGGAGATGTGTTCACGCTCGATGCGGGATTGCACCTGAACAACATGCGGCGCGTTTTCTCGCACCTGCGAGGGAGCGTGCCAGATCAGGTGCGCATACGGGAGCGGGACATTGCGAAGATCACGGCGAACTGCCAGCGATGTCATCAGCGCGAATACGCGGATTGGCAGGCCGGCCCGCACAGCGTCTCGTATCAGACAGTCTTTCTCGACAAGACGTTCAACCAGAAAACTCAACTGATGGATGACTGCCTGCGCTGCCACGGTATGCATTTTGGAGGGGCGATTCGCGATCTGGTGCAGCCCATCAGCACGACTGGGCCATGGTCGTTCAAGGATGGTTCGCTTGCCGATCAGCCCGCGATTCCTTGTCTGACTTGCCATCAGATGCATAAAGAAGGATCGCCACTGGAAAAGGCGAAGCCGGGAGCACGAACTCCGGGACCGCAGCAGGGGGTCATGATTCCGTCGCTGGCATTGTTCGATCGCCGGCAGATGAATTGGGTTCCGGTTGGCGGGTTGAGCCTGCCTGAAATGAAGGACGGGGAGCGGATTGTGAAGATCAGCGCCGACCCGCGGCAGGCACTTTGCTACCAGTGCCATGCGCCGCGCACCACACTACAAGTTGGATCGGGAGACGACCGCACGCCTGTCGGAGTGCACGAAGGTTTGAGTTGCTTTGCATGCCACCTGGAGCATAGGCAGTTCACGCGGGCATCGTGCACCACGTGTCATCCGCGCCTTTCGAATTGCGGGCTGGATGTGGAAAAGATGGAGACGAGCTTCAAATCGTCCAAGAGTCCGCATGACATTCACTTTGTGAAGTGCGCCGATTGCCACACGAAGGGCATCCCGAAGAAAGCGAAGCGGGATGTTCATTTCGCCTCGGGCAGCGACCTCAGGGGGTAAAGGCGCTGGCAAGAGCCGCGGGCAGATTCGCGACGAACTTCGCAGAATAAAATGACGCTAGACGCCCCGCTTGGGCAGCAGTCGCCGAAGGCAATGTCTTCTCAACAGTCAGCGAGAGGCGACGCACACCAAAAACTACGTTTCGAGTTAAACGGGCTCCGGCCGGTTGGGATCGATCTGTTCGCGGCGTATGATTCTGCCCTTCGTTTCAGTCCCGTCCGGCCATCGAACGATCAAGTAGTCACCATCCACTCGTGCAGGAATATGACTTTTTCTTCTCAGCCTGTCATCTCTCTTTAACGGGGGATCGTAGACAACGGTGTACAGTCTTCCATCTAGAATCACTGAAATCTCACGGACAACTCCACCGATCACACTCGCAATAATGTTGTCGGAACCGAAACCAACATCGAAGAGTATTGCGCATCCGAAACCCAGCGGGACTTTGCATTCTGTCTTCCTGATTTCATCTAACTGCGTAGAGGGCGGCGCCGCAGCGCGACTCTGTGCGAATGCCGATCCACTCAAAAGAACTGCGATTGCGAATTGCTTCAGCATATTGCTCCCAGACCAATGCTCTTCGTTGCTGAGACTCAAGTCAAGACGGAACGCCCTTGGCGACCTGCCCAAGAGCAAGGCTCTTCCCACGATTGGCGTAACATCATTTCGCTCAGAATCCTTCCGGCGGGGTGAGCGCTATGGCTTGGTTACAACACCTGACGCTGCACGGAATCGTCTTCGTGACGACCACAGGAAGGTCGCAGGCAATAACTTCCCACACCGGGTCGAACATCCTCAGAGGCGTTGTTCGGAGAAACGAGAGAGTTTACCAAGCAATCTTCTGCTCAGGATTACGCGATGTCAGTGACGGCGGTCACGTCTTGAGAGGGGCGTTCGGCAAGACTTCGATTCCACTGCTGGAAGGGTGGGAGGAGTGAAACAACTCAAGAAGGCACTAGGGGCTACAGCCTCCTAAGAAAACGAAGTCGCTATCGCAGTGCTGAAGCGCTGCGCCACCCAAAGTCAGGCTACCGTCGAGAATCAATCCACTCCTGATCCACTCTTAACTGGGAGCTCGCGAGCCGATGCCGAAGGCTTTCTGCACTAGCGTGCAGCGGGCGGCGCCGATCAGTCCACAGTCGTCGTTGAGAATAATTTTCACCGGCATGTCTTTCAGCAGGACTTCCATGCGGCCCTTGGCGAGGAACGACTGCATGAATACCGGGTCTTTCATTTTTGCTACGTTTTTCGCGGCGATGCTGCCGCCGATGAAGATGCCTCCGGTCGTCATGTAGTGGAGCGCGCAGTTGCCGGTCTCGGCGCCGAAGATACCTACAAATACGGACAGCGTCTGATCGCAGATTGGGGCTTTGCCGTCCAGAGCCAGTTGCGAAATCAGCGCTGGAGGATCGGAGGCGGCGTTCATTTGTTCGTGAAGCCACGCGGGTTCTTCGGCTTTGTGGGTGTCACGCAGAAAATCGTAAATATTGCGGATTCCCGGGCCAGAGAGAATTCGCTCGCAACTGACGCGCCCGTATTTCTTCTGAAGGTAGGCCAACAACTCCACGTGGAGATCGGTGCGGGGCGCGAAGTCGGCGTGGCCGCCCTCGCAGGGGAAAGGATGATGGCGGAATCCATCCCAGTAGAGCCCGGCGACGCCGAGTCCGGTTCGCGCGGAGATCACAGCGCGGTTGCCTTCCGCGTCTTCGGAGCCTTCACTCAGCGTGATGAAATCTTTGGATTCAAGCGCGTCAATTCCGTAGGCGTAGGCTTCGAGATCGTTAAGCAGGGCGACGGAATTGAGTTTGAGTTGCTTGGCCAGTTCTCGGGAGTCGATGGTCCAGGGGAGATTGGAAATCTTGCTGCGCCCGGAGCGGACCGGACCGGCAACGCCGAATGCCGCGCTGTGCACCGGAATGCCTTCGGAGCGAATGAATTGCGTGAGGATTTCCGGGAGGCCGGGGTGGTCCAGGCTCATGTAGATTTTTTCGACCACGCATTGCAGGCGGCTGCCTTCCATTTCGAAGGCGGCCAGACGAGTGCGAGTTGCGCCGATGTCACCTGCGAGAATCATGGCTCAATGTTCCTCCATTGGCGTTCGTCCTGTTCCAGCAGTTGGTCCGCGTCGGCGGGGCCCCAGCTGCCGGATGCGTAGTTGGGAAACTTGCGGGGAGGCAGCGCGCGCCAGACGTCGAGGACAGGATCGACCACGGTCCATCCCGCTTCAACCATGTCAGCGCGCTGGAACAGCGTAGCGTCACCCATCATGCAGTCATACAGAAGCACTTCGTATCCGGTGTAGGCGTCGGCATGGAAATATTCCGAGTATTCGAAGCTCATGTCGACCGAGCCAACGCGCAGAAGCGGGCCGGGAATCTTTGCTCCGAAACTCAACGAGATTCCTTCTACCGGCTGGATCTGGATCACCAGAGTGTTCGTGTGCAGCTTTTCAAACGGAGCTTTGCGGAAGAGTTCAAACGGCATGCGCTTGAATTGGATGGCGATCTCGGTGTGGCGTTTGGCCAGACGTTTGCCGGTTCGCAGATAAAACGGGACGCCGGCCCATCGCCAGTTATCGATGTTGAGCTTCAGAGCGACGTAGGTTTCGGTGCGCGACTCGGGAGCGACGCCGGGTTCGGTTCTGTAGCCCGGGACATTCTCCGGACCATTCGTTCCTTCGACAAGCTGCCCAGCACCGTATTGTCCGCGGACACTGCGTTGCAGGACGTCTTCGGAACTCAGCGGCTGGAGGGAATGCAGAACTTTAGCCTGCTCGTTTCTGACGGCGTCGGCGTGAAAGGATACGGGGGTTTCCATGGCGGTCAGGCTGAGGAGTTGCATGACATGGTTGGGGACCATGTCGCGGAGGGTTCCCGCATGGTCGAAATAAGCTCCGCGGCGCTCGACGCCGACAGTTTCGGCATTCGTAATTTGTATGTGGTCGATGTAACGGCGATTCCAGATCGGCTCGAAAATGGCGTTGTCGAAGCGGAAGACCATGATGTTCTGCACGGTCTCTTTGCCGAGATAGTGATCGATGCGGAAGATCTGGTTCTCCTGCAGTACGCTCTTGATGTCGCGGTTCAGGGCCTTGGCAGAATCGAGATCCTGTCCGAAGGGTTTTTCGATAACCACGCGGCGCCAGCGTCCATGCTCTTGCTTCGTGAGTCCGGCTTGGCCCAGTTGCTGAACCACGGGTGCGAAGAACTTGGGAGCGGTGGCCAGATAGAACAGGTAATTTCCCTCGGTGTGGTGCTCGGTGTCGATTGCGGCGAGGCGGTCGCGAAGTTCCGAGAAGGTATTGGGATCGCCGAAATCGCCGCGCTCGTAGAAAAGGCGTTGGCGTAACCAGTCCAAATGCTCGGCCGAGTCATTGCCTTTGGGAAGGAATTCGCTGACCTGATCGCGAAAGGCCTCCACGCTCAGGTCGTCGACGGAAACGCCGAGCAGGGCGAAGGTGTCGGGAAGCAGCTTGGCTCGCACCAGGTTGAAGAGGGCCGGGATCAGCTTGCGCTTGGTGAGGTCGCCCGCAGCGCCGAAGAGGACGAAGACGCATGGGCCGGCGACTGCGCTGGTGGATTCAGGATCAGCGTCCGGCTTGTGGTAAGTTGCGGTTGCCATGGCGAGCTCAGTGTGGATTCTCCACGAAGGGTGGGATGGGCAGCATTGTAGGCGAAATGGGATTGATTTCCCAAACCGCACTCCGTTCTTGGCGTTCTGGGTCTGCGGTACCTAGCAGCACAAAAGCGCCTAAACCGCTAAGAACGCAGAGGGCTCGCGAGTACGTATGGTAAACCTGGCGGTAGCATGAGACGCGGTTCGGGTGTACGATGCTTCTGTTTCCTGGAAAGTGATCGAGCTGACGGCCTTATCGTAGCGAAAGTTGTGAGGCAAACTCGGAAACCCATGTGGGGGATTTCCGGGGTCGTGCTGAACATACACGGGCGCTCGCCCTCGATGTCGGGCTCCCGGCCAAGCAACGAGGAGGAGCCATGTCGCTCTATCTGCAGCGCCCGGTCCGGCAACATCCGGGTCATAAACTGTATCTGAGAGTCGCACTTTGCATATTGGCGGGAGTTGCGCCAGGAATCGCGCAGAAAACGCCAGCCGCCGACACCGGCGCTCCGAAGTACGACAAACAGACGGAGTTGAAAACCAAGGGCATAGTAGAGGAGATCAATGTGCTCAGTTTGGGCACCCGGAAAGACTACACGGAATTGATCCTCAAGAGCGGAGAAGACAAGCTGCACATCTATGTGTGCCCGAAACCCTTTCAAGACGAGATGGGGATTAGCTTCGCCAAAGGAGACGAAATTGCAGTCACCGGGTCCAAGGTCAAACAGGAAACGTCGGACGTAATTCTGGCGCGAGAAATGGTAAAAGGCAGCGACACGCTCATGTTCCGCGACGACAAGGGTAAGCCTGTGTGGGACGAGCGAACAGGGAAGTAGCCGCTGGAGACGACCTATGAAACTTTCTGACACGATGGGAATGGTGCTGCAGAGCAAGGGTCAGAGCCCGGTTCTATCGGTGGCGCCCGATCAGTCGGTGTATGAAGCGATTGAGAAGATGGCGAAGCATGGAGTGGGTGCGCTGCTGGTAATGTCCCACGAGAAGTTGGTCGGAATTGTGTCGGAGCGCGACTACGCGCGCAAAGTAATCCTGATGGGGCACTCGTCAAAGGAAACTCAGGTCCACGAGATCATGACGAGCCCGGTTGTGTTCGTGAGTCCGCAGCACAGCGTCGACGAATGTATGGGGATAATGACGAACCATCACTTCCGGCACCTCCCGGTGGTGCAGGGTGACTCCGTGGTGGGAGTGGTGTCGATTGGCGATCTGGTGAAATGGATCATTTCGGGCCAGGCGCAACATATTCAGGAGTTGGAGGGATACATTGCAGGGGCCTATCCCGGGTAGATTTTGCCAGGGTGGTGGCATTCTTCCACGCCGACCTCCAATGCCAGGCAGTGAAAGAATTACATTCCACCTGGCTCTTTCTCGAACTGTTTAACCGGCTAATTAACTGAAATCAATAACTTTACGGTTTGGCAGGTCCGGTGCAACATTTTTGACGTTTCCCGCACCTTAGGTAGCGCAGATTGCTTGTCTGGCGAAGCGATGGAAGCAGAGGTTTGCATCCAGTCGAGTCGACAGAGGCGGGAAATCGCCCTCGTCGCAACACCTTGCTCTGGTCTGACGTGATCGTGACGATCACGCCGCTGAATAACCATCGGTTTTCCGGCCAGCCGTCAGAATCGCTAGATCTAGATAATGTTACGGAAGAAGTGGTGGCGGGGCATCCCGCTTGATTGGGTTCCAAGGACCGATCCCATGCGATTGCTAAGCGTTCGACTTATCGTCTCACTCATTGTCGGCGTCACGCTGGTATCACTGTGCTCGTCGTACTACCAGGTTCTCGTGACCAAACAAGGGTTGCGAAAGGACTTGCAGCGGCGCGCTGAGGTGCTGGGTGAAAGCCTGTCGCGAAACGTGGAACGCGATTTGGCACGCGATGCCCAATCGACTTTGAAGCGCACCGTGCAACAGTTTGCCAACCGGGAACATCTGGCCGGACTGGCAGTCTACGATCCGCAGGGGCATCCGGTTGCTGTTACGACCAATCTTGAGCCGCTGATGGCTAGCGCGCCAGCGGTTGTCCAGCAAGCTCTCAAAGAAAATCATGGGACCGATGCATTCCTGAGGATCGGAATCGCTTCAGTTCACATTTACGCATTCCCCCTGCATCGTGATGACGATCTTATCGGGAGCCTGGCGATTGTCCATGATGCTGGGTATATCCGCGCAGAGAGTCTTCGCATCTGGCGAGAGACATTTCTCAGCGCCTTGGCGCATGTCTTTCTGATCGTTCTGATCACTTTGTTGATTGTGCGCTGGAGTATTGCGGGTCCGATCGCACGAACGGCGCATTGGATGAAGGCTCTCCGGACGGGACGCGGAGCGGTGCGCATCAAAGTGCCGGATCTGGAATTATTTCGTCCTCTGGCACGAGAGGTGGCCACGTTTGCCGAGAGCCTGAATACGGCGCGCTCCGCCGCGGAGTTGGAAGCCCGGCTGCGCGAGACCGGAGAGTCGATGTGGACGGCCGACCGGCTGGCGGTGCACGTTCGGGCGCGGCTGGAGGACGGCAGGCTTTTCGTGGTCTCCAACCGCGAGCCCTACATGCATACGCGGCGCGGCAAGTCCGTCGTCGTCAATGTGCCGGCCAGCGGGCTGGTTACCGCGATTGAACCAGTTCTGCGCGCTTGCGACGGAACTTGGGTGGCGCACGGATCGAGTGACGCGGATATGGAAGCCGTGGACTCGCACGACCGGCTGCCGGTTCCTCCCGATGATCCGCATTACACGTTGCGGCGCGTCTGGCTTACGAAAGAAGAGGAAGAAGGGTACTACTACGGGTTTGCTAACGAGGGGCTCTGGCCCCTGTGCCACATTGCGCATGCGCGCCCGCTGTTCCGCGCAAGCGACTGGAAGCACTATCAGGAAGTGAACCGGAAATTTGCGGATGCGCTCCTGGAGGAGATGAAGAACATCAGCCGGCCGGTGGTGCTGGTACAGGATTATCACTTTGCATTGCTGCCCAGAATGATCAAGCACAGCCGGCCGGACGCGCGGGTGGCTATCTTCTGGCACATTCCGTGGCCGAATCCGGAGGCATTCGGAATCTGTCCGTGGCAACGCGAGCTGGTGGATGGGTTGTTGGGAGCTGACCTCATCGGGTTTCACATTCAGGCGCACTGCACTAATTTCTTGCAGACGGTCGACCGGATCGTGGAGTCGCGCATCGACTGGGAACACTTCTCGGTGCAGCGACTGGATCATCGCACGGCAGTTCGGCCGTTCCCGATCAGCGTGGAATTTGCGGATGCGCCGGTGGAGTCTGCGCGCGAGTCGGCCTATGAAGAGCGGGCAGGGTTGCTCAAGGCGATGGGTGTGGAAGCCGCCCTCATGGGTGTGGGCGTCGACCGGCTGGACTATACGAAAGGCATATTGGAGCGCTTTCTCGCGGTGGAGCGGTTTCTGGAGAAGTATCCGCGCTACCAGGGCGTGTTTACGTTCGTTCAGATCGGAGCGCCGAGCCGAACGCACATCAAGCGGTATCACGACCTACAGGCAGAGGTGGAAGCGGAAGCCGAACGCATCAACTGGAGATTCCAGGCAGAGCGATGGAAGCCGATTGTGCTGCTAAACCGGCAACACAGCCACAAAGAGATCGAGCCGTACTATCGGGCTGCGGACCTGTGCCTCGTCACGTCGCTGCACGACGGCATGAACCTGGTAGCGAAGGAATTCGTCGCCACCCGACGCGACGAACGCGGAGTACTCATTCTGAGCTGCTTCACCGGCGCTGCCCGGGAATTGCGGGATGCGCTGCAGGTGAACCCTTACGACATCGATCAGACGGCCGAGGCGATTCGCGCAGCTCTCGAAATGCAACCGGAAGAGAAGCAGATTCGCATGCAGCGTATGCGCAAACTGGTGCGGGAGAACAACGTGTTTCGCTGGGCCGGAAGCCTGATCGGAGACCTTTGCGAAGTGCGTCTGGATGTGGCCGATGGAGGCAGCGAGAAGTTTCGAGCGGGAGCGGGTGTGGGCTAGAGAGGAAGGGTTAGACGGGAAATGATAGACGGGAAAGTCGAAGAGTTCTTAAGGGTTGTGACGAAATCGCCCCGATCGGTACTCCTGCTCGACTATGACGGAACCCTGGCGCCGTTTGCGGTGCAGCGGCAGCAAGCTGTGCCTTACGAAGGCTTGGTGAGTTTACTGCAGCAGATTGCAGACACGCAGCGAACGCGCATCGTCATCGTCACAGGAAGGAATGCGCGCGAGGTTGGGCCGCTGCTCGGACTGACGCCAGCACTCGAAGTATGGGGTGCGCACGGGTTACAACGCCTACGGCCCGATGGAAGTTCTGAGATGCCCGAGGTCGCTCCCCGCGTGATGCAAGCCCTGGATGATGCGCGACGCTGGCTTGCTTATCAAGGTCTGCAGGATATCGGTGAAGCGAAGCCCGGAAGTATCGCAGTGCATTGGCGCGCCTTGGAAGAGGCGGCGGCGTCCAAGCTGCGGGGACGAGTTTTGCTGGGGTGGTTTCCGATCGCCGAACGTGGATGTCTGAAGTTGCTGGAGTTCGATGGCGGCGTGGAGATGCGCATGCCTGATCTGGACAAAGGCGACGCGGTTCGAATCATCCTCAGCGAAGAGGATCCCGGCGTGCCCATCGCTTATCTAGGCGACGATGCGACTGACGAGCATGCTTTTCGGGCGCTTGGCCGCAACGGCCTGACCGTGTTGGTGCGGACGAAGCAGCGGAGAACGTCGGCTCAGGTGTGGATGAAACCTCCGGAAGAAGTGATGGAGTTTCTGTCGCGCTGGATCGATGCCACACAGACATCCCGGCTGAGCCAAAGTGCAACTTACGCGTAGTGATGCACGATGCAGACCGCTGACAAATCGGCAGCGCGAAAACCGGAGAAGCCGTTCTATTTCAACACATCGGAGCACCTGCTCCGCATCGGGAAGCAGAAGGCCAAGACACTTTCCGAGTTGGTGCGGACGCTGCAAACCTGCCCGGAAGACTCGATTTTTCAACACACATTCCGTACGCTGCAGGAACACCATTTCATCCGGCAAGGATTCTCCAACGATTTTGCGCACTGGAGTTTGTCGTACTGCAACGAGCCAGTGCTGGCGGAACAGTTGGCCAGTGTGGATGTGCGGGAGTTCACGGCGATCGAAGGTCTGCGGGCAAGAATGGTGGAGATTGTAGACGAATTCTTGCAGAAACATCCGAAGTCCGGGTCGCGTCCAGCCCACGAGCCCTTCTATTTTTGCGCTTCCGATATTGTGATGCTGCCCACGCCATTCGTTGCTGATTCCCTGTTCGCATTTCTGGACGGGGTGAACCAGGTGAACGTGCATTCGATTCATCATCACTTCATCGAGGCACGGCTTCGGTTGCACCGGATGTCGAATGATTTTTCGCAGTGGTTGGAAAAAGAAGTTGGCCTTCCGCAGGCAGGTGAGGCGATTGAGCACATCGATATTTACACCAACACGATGGAAGGTGTGCGGCTACAGATCGCCCGCATCATCGAACAGGCTTTGAATCAGAACGGCGCTTTGCATCAGAACGTTGAAAGAAATGAAGTCCAAACATCGAACCGGGACCACGTCTGAATCGTCCCGTTCGCAAACTCGGGCCGAGCATAAAAACCAGGCAGTCACTGCGCCTTCTCCTGATCGTCCCGTCCCTGCGCGCGGAAACGGCAGGCCGCTGCCGCCGAGCGTACTGACGCCGCCGACCCCGCCTCCTCCTCCACACCTCGACGACTACAAGGTCATCATCGGCCAGGGTCAGCTTGATGCTTTGCGCTTTCTGGCGCAGAACTCGAAGGGCAAGACCATCAAGATGGTCAATTCCACCGCGGTCGGCGGTGGCGTGGCTGAGATGCTCAATCGACTGGTGCCGCTGCTCTCCGAGTTGGAAGTGCCGACTCATTGGGACGTGATTACCGGGGGGGACGATTTCTTCGAAGTGACCAAGGCATTTCACAATGCTCTGCACGGCAGCAGTTACAAGCTGACGAAGGCCGCGCAGGAAATCTTTCTGATGTACAACGAGCAGAATCGTGAGCGGATGCAGTTCGGCGAGGAACTGGTGGTGATTCATGACCCGCAGCCCCTGGGGTTGATCCGTTCACGCAGCAAGAGCCATGCCAGTTGGGTTTGGCGATGCCACCTTGACCTCTCGAATCCTGATGCGCGGGTGTGGGAATTCCTGCGGCCGTTTGTGGAGCAGTTCGATGCGGCCATTTTTTCTTCGCAGTCGTTTGCGCGGTCGTTGCCCATTCCGCAATATCTTTTCTATCCGTCCATCGATCCGCTCTCGGAAAAGAACAAAGAACTGATGGACCCGCAGGTGCAGAAAGTTTGCGATGAGTTTGGAATCGACCGCTCTCGTCCGATTGTGACCCAGGTGTCACGCTTCGATCGGCTGAAAGATCCGGTAGGCGTGGTGCAGGCTTACAAGCTTGCGAAGAAATATGTCGACTGCCAACTCGTACTCGCCGGCGGAGAGGCGACTGACGATCCGGAAGGCGCGGCGGTTTTGCAGGAGGTGAAGGAAGAAGCTGGGAATGATCCTGACATCATCATTCTCGATCTTCCGCCCTGGTGCGCGCTGGAGATTAACGCCATACAACGCGCTTCTACGGTTGTGGTGCAGAAGTCCCTTAAGGAAGGCTTCGGACTCACCGTGACGGAAGCGTTGTGGAAAGGGAAGCCCACCATCGGCGGAGCGGTCGGAGGGATTCCCAACCAGATCATCCACAAACTCACGGGCGTGCTGGTGCATTCCGTGGAAGGATGCGCGTTTCAGATCCGCTACCTGCTGACGCATCCTGAATTCGCACGGCAGATCGGGGTCAGTGGGCACGAGCACGTAAAGGAAAACTTCCTGATCACTACCAGCGTGAAGCGGTGGCTCCTGCTCTTCCGGATTCTGGAAGAAGCGAAGGCGAAGCGCGGAGCGTAGCTTCTCCAGTCAGTGTTCGGGACTCTACCCGGGCGGCCCGGAAGGACCACCTTTTCACACCCGCGTTTACCAGCGTGGTTCGCGCGGCTGACGAGCGTGGCCCTGATAGTCGTCGCGTCCGCGACCGCCACCGCCACCAAAGCGCTGGCCACCACTCTTCGGCCGAGCGGCTTTCGGCTGGGCTTCGTTGATCTTCAGGGCTCGTCCGCCGAGTTCGCTTCCGTTCAGGGCGGCGATGGCTTTGTCGGCTTCACCGGCATCGGTCATTTCGACGAATGCAAATCCGCGGGCTCGGCCGGTTTCGCGATCGGTCACGATGCTGACTTTCTCGACGGCGCCGTGAGCCTCGAAAACTCCGCGCAACTCTGATTCGGTGGTGCTGTGGGGCAGATTGCCAACGTAAATGTTCTTCATTGCAGTTCCTCTCTAAGTAGGTCATCCAAGGTGCGGGTTTCGGCAGCAATGCGTTTGAACTCTCGAATTTCGAAATCGCGGGGCGGGACGGGGCGCTCCCGCATCGCACTGCTGCGGGCGTTGGAAGCTGAGCGGACGGCTGAGATGCGCCGGGACGCTTCCATGATTCCCCAACGCTGATTCATGTCTCCGATGTCGGCGGAAAGGGCCGCTTTCACGACGCCGATTAACGTTTGATCGGCATGCTTCTCCACCGAAGATTTCTTGTCTGCATTCGGCGCATCCGCCAGGTAGCCGGGTTTGCCGACCAGGAAGGCAAGTTGCTGGGGCGGTGTGGCGCCGCGGATGTCGTCACAGAACTTGTCGCGATGGCCCAATTCGCTTTCCATATCAATGAGCACGAGACCGTAGAGGTCGGCTCGCCACCAAGAACGCGCTTCGCTGATATCAGCAGCGCAATCGACCTCCATGCCGAGCTTTCGCATGGTGTCGGCGCGCAGGTCGCGCTTGGTGGCCGAGGTGTCCACGAGAAGAACGCGCTTGTTCTTCAACTTGCCAGGCACGGCTGCAGAGAGTGATAACGCGTCGAGCGGTGTCGTCATTGTGCTACCGACTTCGGTGGTGCGCCCGATGGAGCCGAAGCTGGTTTAGGTTGTGCGGGCATGTTTTTCAGCAGCTCACGGTTGCGTTGTCGCTGTGCAATCCGCTGTTTCCTCACGCGATTAAACCTGGATTTGTCGCCATTAATTCCGGACATAGTGAACTCCTGTCGTTCAAGCTGTTTGGCGGACGGTTGGCTACTGGAACCGTTCCATATGGGACTGCACTGGGGCGATATGCGAGGCGAACGCCACGGAGTTTGCCAAGACTACACACTTCCGCGCGCAGTCTGGTCCTGCCGAAGCAGAGAGTGAATGGTTCGGGGAACTCGGGTGCAAAGAGAAAACGCCTCTCGATCTCTCAATCGCGAAGGCGCAAGGTGTGCCGTATCTTCGAGGTTAAGTAAATTCAGTATACGCTGATTGCGTCCGCGCTGCCGAGGCGGGTTATTCCTACAGATTCTTTCCTCAACCTGACTTCGCTCGGCGCGCTTCTGCTTCTGCCAGCCATCCCAGCCGCAGCTTCTCCGCGGGGATGCTCGAGAGATATGGCTTGATGTCGAGAATCGGCGTGCCATCGAGCATATCGACGCCACGAACATGCAGCACCCCGCCCTCGCGACGCAGGAGTTCGACAACCGTCAGGCCAATCGGGTTGGGGCGTCGTGGAGATCGAGTGGCGAAGACGCCGTGCGGACGATCGTCGATGGGAGGTGTTCCGACCAACTCGAATCCTTCGGAGCGATCGAACTCCCACAGCACGAACAGGTGAGAAAAGCCTTCAATGTCCTTCAGGCCAGTTTCGAACTCCGGCAGGATTTCGAGCGTTCCCTCAGCGTCATGCTTGGCGCCGGGTCCCTTGGGAATCTGCTTGGTGATGGTGTAGGGAGTTTTAATATTTCCGATTGCCTGAGGCGAGAACATAAGTTCGACGATCCATCCTTGGGGAATTGTATTTCACAAACAAGTATCTGCTCTCCCTGCATCTGTGACATCAAGAAAATTACGCCGCGAAATTCCGAGTTACATACTTTGACGGAATCTTACGCGCGACTGACAAAACTCTAGATTTCGAAATGCAACTGCGTTGAAGAACGCCCGCATCCCACGAAGCAAAACAAGTTGCGACGACGTGAGTTCTCGAAGCACGAAGCTCGGCGCTCCTCCCAACGTAGTGAGGCGCCAACGGTGTGCTGCCGGGGGAACTCCGAAAACACAATCCTGAAGCCGTGATTCCGATGCCTGGGTTCATGGGATTCGGGATAACCCTGCAATGAAGCATCAACACCCAAGGAGCATTTCATCATGCGGCGAACAACCATTCTTCTAGGAAGCATCTTTATTATGCTGACACTGTCGGCCGTTGCGCAGGAGGACCGATCGGAGATCAGTTTGCAAGGAACCGGTTTTTTCACCAAGAGTTCCAGCGGCAGCAATGGCACGTCATACGACGCTACTGAGACCGGCGGTTTCCTGGGAACGTATCGCTATCACTTGAACCACTGGATTTCGGCGGAGGCGGCCTACGGGTACGACATGAATACGCAAAAGTACACGCTGCCGGGCGGCGGGTTTCGTATTCAGTCCGGGATTCATCAGGCGACGGGAAGCCTCGTCTTCAACCTGCCCTCGCACTCCGGGTCACGATTGAACCCTTATGTGCTGGCTGGAGGCGGAGCGTTGATTTTCGATCCGACCGGCAATCAGTTTGATGCCGTGTCGGGATCGCAGACGCAGGCGAAAGCCACCTTCGTGTACGGCGCGGGCATGAACTACGCGATTATGCGAAGGCTCTCTCTGCGCGTAGAATATCGCGGGTTGGTGTACGGCGCGCCGAACTTCGGATTCACGGCGTTCAACACGAATTCCATCACTCACACTGCGCAGCCTTCGGTGGGACTTACTTTCAGGTTCTGACGGGTGGCTGACGCCCGTGATTTCCTGCGGGAACTCAGGGCCCGACTCAATGTCGGGCCCTGCTGATTCGATTCGAGTATCGGTCGCTACTACTCTTCCTTCTTTTCCGGTTCTCTCGGCAGCGGCTTCTCGATCGGCTTGCGAGGCAGCGGTTGGTCGCGCATCGCCGCGTCGTAAACGAAGCTGGCTACGATCACCGAGATCTGCTTGAGGTCTTCCGGCTGCAAACGGTCGTACACGTCCATGTTGGAGTGGTGCGTGCGCGTTTCGTATTCGATGGGATCCTGGATGAATTGAAATCCGGGAATGCCGACCGCGTCGAACGAAAGATGATCTGTGCCGCCGGTGTTGCGCATGCTGAGCGTGGTCATGCCGAGATCTTTGAAGGGCTTCATCCACGCTTCGAAGATCGGGGCGACAGCTGCGTTTTCCTGCAGGTAGATTCCGCGAATTTTGCCGGTTCCGTTGTCGACGTTGAAATAGGCGGCCACCTTCGCCTGGTCCGGTTTCACAGTGACCGGACCGGCGTCACGCCGCAGGAGCGTCGGCATGTCCTTCATGTTGGGATCATCCATGCGCGGACGCGAGCCGAAGTGCTGCTCGACGTAGCCTTGCGACCCAAGCAAGCCTTCTTCTTCGCCGCTCCACAGGCCGATGCGGATGGTGCGGCGAGGCTTGATGTCGAGCGCCTTCAGGATGCGGACGGCCTCCATCATCACAATGCTGCCCGCGCCGTTGTCGGTGGCGCCGGTGCCGGCATGCCAGGAATCGAGGTGCGCGCCGAGCATGACAATTTCGTCCTTCTTGTCGGTGCCGGGAATTTCAGCGATGGTGTCGTACTGCATCGGGTCGTCATCGTAAAACGTGTTCGTGACGTTGAGTTCGAGCGTGACGTCTTTCTTTTGCTGCAATAGCCGCGCGATGCGGCTCCAGTGCTCGGTGGCCATCGTGAGTTGAGGCACCGTCGTGGTTTCGCCGGCCTTGTAGGATCCTCCGGACTGCACGAATACGGTGCCGCCGCCGGCTGTGCCGCGGCTGTGGTCGATAACCGCGAGAACTTTCTCGTCAGCGAGGAACTGGTTCAGATCTTTGATGAACTGCCGGCGCCTGGCAATTTCGGCCATGCGAAACGGAGGCCGCTCACCCGGGATTTCATACTCGCCGGTCTTGGCCAATTCATCATCACTCAGGCGTTTGTAGGGAGCCTCCGTGATGGGCTTGACGTCGGCGTCAGCGCCCATGATCACGATCATCCCGGCGAGTTTGCCGCGATATTTGTCGAAATCTTTCTTGTCTTCAATGTTGACTCGAATGCATTTGCCGGTGACCACGCCGTTGGTGCCCGGCGTCCACGCCTTCGCGTAGACGAGCAGAGGAACGATGTCGGGCGAGGTCATGCGCGCGTTCACGTACTGGTTCGCCCACCCTCGGCCGAACGGTCCCCACGCCTCGAGGTGGGCATTGCTCAAGCCCATGGCCGTGAGTTGGTCGCGGGTCCACTCGTTCGCGCGCTTCATGTTAGGAGATCCGGTGAGGCGTTCGCCGATCGAATCCATTAGGCCCGAGGCGAGTTCCATAACTTTGGAATTGCGGAAGCCTTCATAACGAATGCGGGAGATGGTTTCGAGATCGACTTTTTCCTGGGACTGGGACCAGGATGCGGGGACGAACAGCAGGATTACGACGAGAGAACAGACGAGCCGGGAAAAACTCTTCATTGTTGGGGCGCTCCTGAGCAGAAATCAATCGGGGATTATACAGCTGCGGATGCGATGTAACGTGGGTGGCAATTGTAAAGTTATTTTGCAGTTCTACGATTTCTTTTCGCGCTCCGGTGGGCTGGCGGGTTCTTTACGCTTTTCGTCGGAGTCTACCGAGAACAGCATGTAGTGATCGAAACTGTGGCGGCGATAGTAGCGGTGCTTGCGGAAATCGAAATAGATTTCAGCTGTCTTCGGCAGCCACAGCGATGTGTTTTTCTTCCCAAACGGAATCGGCCCGTAGTCCACCACCTGATGCTCACTGAGCAGCTGGATTTCAGGCATGGGGCTGATCATCTCGGCCTCGATGCGCACGATCTGAAATTTGTCAGTGGTAATCCAGGCTCTACCCTTCAGTTTGACCGGATGCACTTGATTTCCAACCTTGTAGCTGTGCATATGGTTGGGCCGGTCATCGCGTTGGCGGAAGTGGACCAACCAACTGGCCTGTCCGTGCCAGTCCCCCAGGCCCTCACACACCATGTCGAAGCTGTCGCGCATATGAGGATGGAAAACGAGTGCCAGCGTTACGAAGCCCGTACTGGCAATGTGATCGGGGTAGCCTTCGAGGGAGAGCTTGTCGGCACGAAACTCATCGACCGACAGGAAGCCCGGCTGTGGTTCGGAGATCGAAGCCACGTAGTTGAACTTACGCGTTTCGGTTCGAACCGGTGTTCCGTACTCGTCGAGCACCTGATGAAGCAAGTCTTCGACTGCGGCGAAGCGCGTCACGTCATCGACCATTTCCTGCACGCGTTTGCCGGATTCTTCAATGACCTTCGACGACGGGCACGCGACGCCCGGCGCTGTAGACGGTTTCTGGTCGTCGATGCCGCGCGGTTGCCACGAGGTCACCGACAGACGGGCCGCCGGAAGCGCCAATAACGGGTCGATGGACAACAGCGCGTCCTCAGGTTTACTGCCTGCGGGTGCGGGATTCGTGGAGTGGTCTTCGAGTTCTGCGATTAGGTTGCGAACCTGCCCGGCTACTGGCTGCTGGGGAGATTCCTGCAAGAAAACATTGAGCGCCTGAATGCCTTCCTGGTTGTGGCCGAGATTTGCCAGCGCCTCCCCAAGAACGAGTTGAGCAGGGCCCGCGGCGTTCTTGCCTTCAGTAATCGCGACCTGGGCCTCGTCGCGCGCCTTGTCGTATTTCTTTTCGTGCAGGTAGGTATCGGCGAGCAAGCTGTGCGGAAGCCAGTTTCCCGAATCCGCCAGTACCGCTTGCTCCAGAGCCGATCGCGCGGCTGGGTAATCCTGCCGTTCCAGCCCAGTCCTGCCCAGGAGCGTCAGAGCTTGTGCGTTGTGCGGATTCAGATTCGTCGCCGTGCTGAGGTAAGTTCCGGCCTGCGCGAAATCCTTCTTTTGGAAATACAGGTACCCGAGCAGAAAGTCGAGGTTCGGATCCGAGGGCGCAGCTCTGTGCGCCTCATCCAAATGTCGTTGTGCGTCTTTGAGGTTTCCCGACTTCAATGCGGAAATCGCGCGCTTGGTTTCTTTGCGCGCCTGCGCCGAAATGATCGAGTCTGCAACATCGAGATTCACCGCCGCCGGATCGCGACGCAACACGATATCGAACTCCAGAATGCTCCGGTTGCTAATTACCTTCAGGTCCTGGTGCGAGCTCAGGTAGCCGACAGCGCTGACTTCGGCGTCGTAGTCGCCGTAGGCCACGTCGGTGAAAACGCCTTGGGAGTTGTCTGCCGTCGGCTGCCAGGTGGCGGTTTGACTTGCCAGATTCACCAGTTTGATCACCGCCTGCCGATTCAGTTGTGCGCCGTTGTGCTCGGCATAGACCTTAAAGGTCACAACGCCAGTGTTGGGGGCGGTTCTGTAAACGATTCGCGATTCATCGGGATGGCCAATGCTTCCCGTAACCTGTCCAACGCTGATGAGAGGGAAGATAAAAACCAGCAACAGTGCCGCACAGAGGTGCCACTCGCGAGGACTGCGCAGGATGGTCGTACTACTGGAGAAATCCTGGACGAATGGTTTCCTTCGTGAACCTTCGTGCCCTTTGTGGTTCAAAGGTTTTGCGGGTCGCGTCACTGCGGTGTGAATTAAACTCTTGAACATTTCTTCTGGCGATCCGTGCCTATGACTTATTGTCTTTATTCTCGCCAGCGCCACTCGGCTTGGTGGCTGGTTGAGTGGGCACTTTCCCCCGCTTCTCTTCCGAGTCCACCGAGAACAGCATGTAGTGATCGAAGCTGTGGCGCCGGTAGAAACGGTGTTTGCGAAAATCGACGTAGATCTCCGCTGTCTTCGGCAGCCAGAGCGAAACGTTTTTCTTCTCAAACGGAACGGGGCCGTACTCCACGATCTGGTGCTCGCTAAAGAGTTGGATCTCCGGGATGGGGCTGACCATCTCGGCCTCGATGCGGACGATCTGGAATTTGTCGGCGGTGATCCAGGCTCTGCCCTTCAGCTTGACCGAATACACCTGATCTCCGACCTTGTAACTGTGCATGCGGTTGGGACGGTCATCGCGCTGGCGGAAGTGCACAAGCCAGGTGGATTGTCCGTTCCAGTCGCCCAACCCTTCACAGGACAGATCGAAATTGTCGCGTACATGAGGATGGAAAACGAACGCCAGTCCTGCGAAACCAGTACTCGCAATGTGGCCGGGATAGTCCGCCAGAGTGATCTTTTCGGCGCGGTACTCGTCAACTGCGAGGTATCCAGGCTCCGGTTCTGAGATCGAAGCCACGTAGTTGTACTTGCGTGTCTCTGTGCGCTGCGGATTGCCGAATTCATCGACCGGCTGATGGAGCAAATCTTCGATCGCCGAGAAGCGCGCTACGTCCTGCACCAGTTCCTGCACGCGCAGGCCGGACTCTTCAATCACTCTCGCAGTAGGACAAACAGCGCCCGGTGCAAGCGCAAGCTTCACGTCGTCGATGCTGGCCGGCTGCCATGGCTTCACCGAAAAGGCTACAGCCGGCAGCGAACCTAGATTGTCGATGCCTGAGAGTTGCGCTGCGAGTTTCGGCGAACTCTCTGCCGGAGCGGGATTGGCCTCGTATTCCTTGACCTGCGTGATCAAGTCGCGAACCTCTTGCGCCATTTTATCCTGCGGGGACTGCTGCAAAAAAAGATTCAGCGCCTGAATCCCCTCCTGATTGTGACCGAGGCCCACCAGAGCCTGTCCCAGCACGAGTGGAGCTGGAGTCGCGCTGTTCTTGCTTTTTGTAATAGCGACTTGCGCCTCGTCGCGCGCTTTGTCGTAATTCTTCTCGAGCAGATATGCATCGGCAAGCAAGTTGTGGGGCAGCCAATTCTCGGCGTCGGCCAAAATCGCCTGCTCCAGCGCCGACCGCGCCGCTGGATAGTCTTTCTGCTCCAAACCCGTCCGGCCCAGCAGAGTAAGAGCCTGAGAATGATGAGGATTCAGATTCGTCGCAGTGCTCAAGTAGGTCCCAGCCTGCGTGAAGTCTTTTTTCTGGTAATACAAATATCCCAGAAGAAAATTCAGGTCCGCGCTGGTGGGATCGAGCTTGTATGCTTCGTCCAGCCGCTTCTGCGCTTCTTTGAGATTGGAAGACTTCAAGGCAGAGACGGCCCGCTTGGTTTCTTTCCGGGCCTTCGGCGACATCCCCTCGTCTCTAACATCCAGATTCAGTGCTGCCGGATCACGTTGCAACACAATCTCGATTTGTACCGGGCCGAACGAGTTCGCCACGGGCACTTCTTTTTGTGCGCTCAGATAGCCTACGGCACTCACTTCTACGTCGTAGCTTCCATACGGAATGTTGGTAAATACTGCCTTTGAAGTGTCTTCGGTGGTCTGCCACGCTGTCGATTGGTTCGCCCGGTTCACTAGTTTCAACAGGGCCTGCCGGTCCATATGAACGCTCTTCCGTTCGGACGAAACCGTGAAGACCAGCATTCCCGTCCCGGGTGTCGTGGTGTAGTACGTGGGCAGATTCAGCACCGCGCCAGGATTGTCCCGAAGGTCCACCGGAACGTTCTGAGCGACTGCGGTAACCGGCGCGAGACAGGCAATCCAAAAAGCGACGCGGAGGACGCGGATGGAAGTGGACATAGAGATGGTGAAGCCGCGGATCATAGGCCAGACCGCAGGGGCAGAGAGCAGTGTTGCATAGTCCTAATCGGGGGTCAAACGCTGATTTCACGCCGCTTTCATGCGAAGTCCGGATTCCTGATTACTTTGTCGCGGGAGGCTTTTCCGGTGCGGTGGGCGTGCTGTCTTGCGATGTTTTGTTGCGGTCGGCCTCGGTCTTGGCTTCCTCGGAGTCGTTGTCTTTCACGATGTATTGCACGATGAGAGAGATGCGCCGGTTCGAAGGATCAAGCGGTGTATCGGGTTTGCGCAAACGCTGGTCGGCGAAGCCGCGAACCTGCGTCACTTGGTCCAGCCGAATCCGCTGGCTTGCATCACGCGGCGAGCGGCGTTGGCTCGATCGGACGAGAGTTCCCAATTGCCGTAAGGGGCCGACGGCGCGTAGGGCTCCGAGTCGGTGTGACCTTCAAATGGAGAGTTTGTTCGGGAGCTTGCCCAGTTCCTGCGCCAGGGTCATGAGCATCCCGCGGCCATCGTCGTTGAGCTTGGCGCTGCCGCTGTCGAAAAATGTTCCGTTTGCTGCCCAAGCTCAAAGAGCAGCTGCAGTCGGCCATACAGGGCGTCCTGGACTCGCAAGAGTCTTAGGGCGCTCGTTATTTTTTCGGGCATTTTTCTTCACGACCCCCGCCGCTGTCCCAGATCCCTTCATAAGGGTCACGAAGTCCCGTGAGCTTTTCATTCTCTTCCTTCGTGCACCTTCGTGTCCTTTGTGGTTAACGGTTCGGGGCCGACTTAGTTGGTTGAGATGGTGAAATTGACCGTGATCTTGGCCTGCGTCTCGACGGTCTCAGAGCCCAGGTAGTGTGGTTTGAAGCGCCACTGTTTCACCGCCTCTTGCGCGGCGCCGGCCAGAATTGGCGGGCCGCTGACCACGTGCAAGCCTTGAATGTCACCGTCCCGGCCGATCATCGCCTGCAAGATTACCGATCCCTGCACCTTCATCTGACGCGCCAGCAGCGGATAGTCCGGCTTCACGGAACGACTCACAACTTCAGACGTATCGGCCGACATCTGCACGCGCTCGGCAGCGTTGGTTAAGCGGGCCTCCGCCGCGGCGGGTGAACGTTCCGCGGATGAACGTTCCGCCGGTTGAGGCGCGGCCTGTGCTGGTGTGGCCTGTGATGCGACCTGTGGAGGTGCAGCCTGTGAAGATGCGACCTGTGGAGTTGCGGCGGGAACGGATACTGCTTGCGGTGGTGAGCCCGCTTGCAGATCGACACGCACCGAGTTCGTGCCCGGATGCAACCGGCGATGAACGTCTCCGGCAACAACCTCTACTTCAAGCGGTGGAAGCACAGTCCTGGTCACCGCTGCACCAGGAGGATCGGCAGGAGGCGACGCAGGAACGGACGCTTGTTCCTGTGGCTTGGCGGCGGAACCCCGGTGTTTTGTTTCGACAGATGGTCGAGAGGCCTTCGAAGGCGACGGCTGTGCGTTCGCGGAGGCCACGGTCGGCGCGGGTTGATCGTCGAGGGCGTCCTCCGCGTCAGGGAACCAGAAATCCCGATCCCGGAAGAGAACAACTCCCAAGGCTAAAAGCAGCAGACCCAGGGCGATAATCATCATCCGCCGCTGCTTGGGTTCATGGGGGCCCTGATGGTTGGGTCCGCCCAGAAGCGGTCGATCGGGTTTCGGAACAGAAGAGTTCAGTTCGAACATGAAAAGGGAACCTGGAGGCCACCTCGGTGGCACGCCGCTGCGCCTAGTATGCCTCTAAAACCCGCGAAACGCCAGCAAAGCGCTCGTTTTTCGGACACTCAAAAGGGCCACCGCGGGCCACGGCTGGCTATCGTGATATCTTGGCCGTAACTTTGTGGAGCCTCTTGAATCCCATAGTTGGGCCTTATCGTTGGGCAGCTCGGCACACGGAGAACTATGAATCCGGAGAACGTCAAACCAGGCGCGGACAAGTCGCAGGACGATGCTCGCCAGAGCGTCGAGCCGAGCGCCGCTGAGTCTAAGACGGCTGAGCAGGAGACGGCGGAACCCAAGACGCCGCCTCCGGAAATTGCGGCGCAGAAGATCGCCGGCCGTGCCATGGGCCCCACGATGACCGAACGCAAGTTCGGGCAAGTGTCGCGCCGGGAACTGCTGAAGCTGGCGCCGGTGCTCGCGTTGGGCGCTTTTGCAATTCCTAGCTTTCAGGAATCGCTCCTGAAGAAGGGGCTTGGCTTCAGCGACTGGGCTTCGGCTCGGCTTTTTCGGCGCGGCCATTTGGCGCCGACGTTTGCGGACGCTGAGTTGACTCCCTTCGGAAAATTTCCCATCAACGGCTACGACGTAGACGATCCAGGAGTGATCTTCGAGAACTGGACACTCACCGTCGGCGGAGCAGTGCAGAAACCCGGCGACTACAATCTGGCGCAGATTCAGGCTCTCCCGCGGACGCGTCAGAACACGCGGCACGTCTGCGTCGAGGGCTGGGACGTGATTGGACGCTTCGGCGGAGCGCGCCTCTCGGATTTTCTGACCACGATCGGGGCCGACACGTCCGCGCGGTTCATCGCGGTGACCTGCGCGGACGATTACTACGAAACGCTAGACATGGCCACGGCCCTGCATCCGCAGACGCTGCTTTGTTATGAAATGTACGACCAGCCGCTGACTCGTCCGCACGGCGCGCCCCTGCGGCTGAATGTTCCCACCAAGGTTGGCTACAAACAGGCCAAATACTTGACGGACCTGAAGGTGACGAACGTCGTGGAGAAGGTCGGGTATTGGGAAGATCAAGGGTATTCGAAGTTCTATGGACTGTAAGAAGGCAAGTTTCAAGGTTTAGAGAGACAGGTTTCAAAGTTTCAAGGTTTCAAAGTTTCAAAGTTGCTCAGGTTTTGGGGTTGTCTTTGAAACTTTGAAACTCTGAAACTTTGAAACCTTGAAACCGTGCAACCTTGCAACATTGAAACTTGGTGCAAGCACATGAGCGGAGCGCCAGTCGAAATCACGCGTACCAAGGGCGACGAGACCGAAACCGTCGCCCGCGCGGTCTACGAGCATCCGCTGCTGGTGCGCTTGTGCCACTGGGTGAATGCGATTTCGCTGTTTGTGATGGTGGGCAGTGGGCTGCAGATTTTCCGGGCCTTCCCCAGTTTTGGCGCCAAGATTCCGCAGAAAGACTTGCTGAATTGGCCGAAGTCGTTCGCCATCGGAGGATGGCTCGGCGGAGCGTTGCAGTGGCACCTGACGTTCATGTGGATTTACCTCGCGACTGGACTGATTTACCTCGGTTACCAGCTCTTCAGCGGGAACTACAAACAGGTGTTGTTCACGAATCGTGACATTCCCGGCGTGTGGCCCATGGTGAAGCACTACTTCTTTTTCGGGCCGAAGCCTGAGGCGCGCGAGGCCTACAACCCGCTGCAGAAGCACGCATACACGAGCGCGATCGGGCTGGGCGTGCTTTCGGTGCTGACCGGGCTCGCCGTGTGGAAGCCGGTGCAGTTTTCGTGGCTCGCGTGGCTGATGGGCGGATTCCACTGGGCACGGTTGTGGCATTTCCTGGTGATGTGGGCGATTTTAGGATTTGTGCTGGGACACTTGGTGATGGTCATTCTGCATGGATGGAACAACTTCCTGTCGATGCTGACGGGCTGGAAGAAGGATCCGGAGTACTGACGCGTCGGTTCTCGCGGATAAAGACGGAATAGATGGCCGAACCAAATGTGGTATTGAACAACCCGCAGCCGGGCACGACGCGCGAGCAGGATTTGATCGCGCGCGTGCAGCATGGGCAGAACGAGTTGTTCTACGAACTGGTGCGGCCTTATGAACGGCGGGTGTATGCGGCGGCACTAGCGATTCTGCGCAACCAGACCGACGCCGAAGATGTGGTCCAAGAGGCGATGCTGAAGGCGCTCGCCAATATCCGGCAGTTTCGAGCGGAAGCGCGCTTCAGCACCTGGCTGATTCAGATCACGGTCAACCAAGCCCTGATGCGGCGACGAAGGGAGCGAACAGTAGTCATGGAAAGCATCGACGACCGGCGCGACGAAGAAAGCGAATATGCTCCCAGAGATTTTGCCGACTGGCGCGAGATTCCTTCTGAAGCGCTGGAGCGCAAGGAAGTGCGGCAGAAGTTGGCGGATGCACTGGCGAAGCTCGACCGCAAGTATCGCGAAGTCTTCGTGCTCCGCGATGTGGAGCAATTGAATATTCAGGAGACTGCGGAGACGCTCGGAATCTCGGTGGCTTCGGTCAAGACGCGGCTGCTGCGGGCGCGGCTGATGTTGCGTGATCTGCTCGCCGGAGGATGGCAGCAAGGATGGTTCAGCCGCCTGCCGTTCGAGAAGGGAAACAAGCCATGGTAAACCGCGGTGCGGTGAACTGCGAACTGGTGTGGCGCGAGATCTCCAATTACCTGGAAGGCGATGTGGATGCCGGCCTGCGCGCGGCGATGGATGAGCATATCCGCGGGTGCCAGCGCTGCACGTCGGTGCTTGAAGGAACGCGCAATGTGATCCAGTTGTACGGGGATGAGCGGATGATCGAGGTGCCCGCGGGATTTGGACGCCGGCTGGAAAAGCGGCTGGCACAGAATTCACGGGCTCGAAGCGGATGGTCGACGTGGTCGGCATGGCTGGTGCCGGTGGCCGCTTTGGCCTTGATGGCGGGCGGGTTGCGGCTGGCAAACTCATCGACGCGGAGTCCGGAACTCAAGTCGGCGCATGCGCAACCCGGACGTGACATTCCTCCTGACATGCTGGTGGTGGTTTCAGCGGATGCCAAACTGTTTCACGCGCCCGGATGCGACGTCATTCATAACAAGGACAAAATGCGGACTCTGACCGCGAAAGAAGCGATCCGCGAGGGCTACGTTCCATGTCTGCGTTGCATGCGGAAGTATCTCGAAACAGCGTCGCTGGGGCATGCGGTGCTTGGGTTTGAGGCGAACCTGGACACAGACGCGGAGGATCAGGGTCTACCGGTTGGGCGACAGGGAGGTGCTAGACTTGCGCTGAGTACGAAACTTGCGACAAGGTAGACGTCAATGAAGGACGCCGTGGACAGCGACACCAGTTTTTATAGGATCCAGCGGGAAGACTACGGTACGTGGCTGTTTAGCGCCTTCGGTACTCTCGTAGGGTTCATCACGCTGACTACCCTTTGGACTCTTTCCTCGTGGTTGATTGAGCGAACTATCCCATTTTTCCGAAACGCTCCCGCGTTGCATGACTCTTACGGCTGGCTCCTTCGGACTGTGATTCCAGGTGCCATTTGGTCGGTCTTTATGGTGCTTTTGGGGACCGCGTGCCGGAGTAGCGAGTTCGACCTCGAGATACGGCCTGGTCGAATCGTGAAATATGGGAGGCAAAACACAGATGTGACTTATTCGCAAGAGCTCCCAGTGCTTCGCGAATATCGTAGATTCGGGAAGCTGAAAGGTTTTGTTGTCTTATCGAAGAAGCGCGGTTTGATGACTCTCCGCCAGCACTCTCGGTTCGTCCCAGCGCAACACCCGCGTTATGCCGAAATTAAGAAGAAGCTAGAACTCTGGCAATCTCAATCGAGCTGAAAACTCTTGGTGTATAGTTCGCCCAATCGCCTGAAGTAGTGCGGCGCGGACCCCGAGTCCGCGCCGGAATCCCCTGACGACGGCCTAGTTGTTCTTCATCTCGTCCTTCTTCGTGTCGTCCTTTTTCATGTCATCGTTTTTCATGCTGTCTTTCTTCATGTCATCGTGGCTCATCTGATCTTTCTTGGCGGCCTTCTTGGACTTCTTGTCCTTCTTCATCCGGTCTTTGTTCATGGTGTCGTGCTGGGCGTCGTCCTTCTTCATGTCGTCTTGCTTCATCTGGTCCTGAGCGAAGGCACTCATCGAAACGGCCAAGACACACGCCAGAGACAAACTGCTAAAAAGCTTTTTCATGGTTTCTCCTCGAGAGCGGTTGTGTTATGTGCGGCAGGTCTTACCTGCGAGCAAAGATGGGATTCGGCATCGGTCACGAAGTTACGTAGAAATCAAAAAGAGAGAGAAAAAATCTGGAAGGCCGCGTGATCTCGGCAAAGCGCTGCAGATCTGCTCGAAGAGAAATGGGGTTAATGCAACGGCAGAAAATTTCTGCTCGTAAGTTGTTGAAAATTCGTTGCGCTCGATTAGAGCGCGTTAGAGCGCGGAATTTTCCGCGGACGATCCTCACCCTGCCCGCCCAGTCGATCATCGCCCCTAGGGGTGTTTCTGGCTCAGGAATGGGCATCGTAGAGGCGAAGTCGGGCGGGTTTCGGCAGGCCGCTCCGGGTCATTCCTGATTGTACGTACATTGATGTAGGTGCAAAACGTAACAACTGTCTTGCCTTCAATATGTTGTGTCGTTTTGCCCTAGCAGGCGAGCTGATCGCGGGTAATTTTCAGCCCGGGAAGGTTCCCGAGGACCGTTACCGCGACCGCTTCGGTCTTGAAGAATTCGTTGGCCAGGCTCGACAAGTCCTCGGAGGTGACCGCTTCAATCTTCTCAATCAACTCGTCGAGGTCGTAGAAACGGTCGAAATACATTTCCTGGCGCGCCAGGTTCGACATGCGGGCGGTGCTCGACTCGAGCGACAGCATCAGGCTGCCCTTGAGTTGGGCTTTCGAGCGGCGCAGTTCTTCTTCCGGCACGGGTTCGGTCTTGAGCTTGCAGAATTCGCTGACGACCGACTGCACGACCTTCGAAGCTGAGGCCAGCGAAGTGCCGGCGTAGACGGCGAGGCATCCTGTGTCGCGATAAGGATTGAGATCGCTATAGATGGAGTAGGCCAGGCCCTGGCGTTCGCGAATGTTCTGGAAGAGGCGGGAACTCATGCCTCCGCCGAGCAGCGTGTTGAGAATGTAGCCGGCGTGGCGCTTCTCGTGCGCGATGGGATGCGCGGGTACGCCGAGACACAGCTGTACCTGCTCCAGCGCTTTCTTGTTGCGAAGGATAATCCGCGAGACGGTCTTGGGCGCGGTCGAATGGAAACCGTTTGTCATCGGCTTCATGTGATTGAATTGGCCGGTGACCAACTCGACGAACTTGTCGTGATCGAGATTTCCGGCCGCCGAGACGATGATATTGCCGGGGGCAAAGCGGTGAGCGTAGGCCTCAACCACCGAGTCGCGCTCGAAGCGCTTGACCGTTTCCTTCGTACCCAGGATCGGCTTGCCCAGCGGATGATCTTTAAAGAAATTCTGGGTGAAGATTTCGTGGACGAGATAGTCGGGATTGTCTTCGTCCATCTTGATCTCTTCCATGATCACACCGCGTTCGCGGGCGATGTCGGCGGGATCGAAGTTGGGATTCAAAACCAGATCGCTGAGAATGTCCAGCGCAGTGGGGATGTGTTCGTCGAGCACCTTGACGTTGAAGCAGATGCATTCCTTGGCGGTGAAGGCGTCCATGTTGCCGCCGATGGAGTCGACCTGGCGCGCGATCTCCTCGGCCGTGCGGTGCTTGGTCCCTTTAAAGACCATGTGCTCGATGAAATGGGAGATGCCGTTCCATTCGGCGTCTTCATCCCGCGAACCGGTTTGCAGCCAGATTCCCATGGAGGCGGAGCGGATGTGCTGCATCTGCTCGGTGATGATGGTGAGCCCGTTGGGCAGCTTTTGGCGGCGAATATTGCGGACTTCTTTATTACGCACTTCTTGAGCCATGAATGCTTCCTGCTATTCAATACTACTTAGTAAACCCCAGCAAACCTTGTGGAAGGATCTCTAACTATTCTGACATAGGGGCGCTGGGTGTGCGAGAATAGTTTAGTTGTTTGGAATCAGTAGGTTAAGCGAGGTCTTGCGGAGATAGGCGAAAGTACAAGATCGGAGATTCCTCTTATGAAGATTACTGGCCTGCGAGGTGCGATTCTCGTTTGTGCCATGACTCTCTTGTCTTCCGCCGCTCTTCGTGCCCAAGATGCGGTTCCGACGGAGATGCTGTCTCGCACCGTAGCAATCAGCACAGACCACCTCCATACCTACGGAACGGCGTTCAACTTCGACTATGAAGGCAAGGTATATCTAGTCACCGCTCGGCACGTGGTTGTTGGAGTATCAGCATCGAACGCGACGATACAGATTTTCAGATCGGGAAATTGGGTCGACCTGCACCCTGTGAAGACCTTGTATCCACCAACCTCAGATGCAGAGATTGCCGTTTTTGAAACTGATGAAAAGGTCACACAGCCGTACACTGTCACCCTTCCGGCAGGCGGTGATGGCCCAACTTTGGGTCAACAGGTTTGGTTTCTTGGATACCCGAGGACCGGCACCAAAATTCTTCTTGGCAGTCACTTCAGCAACGGCGATTACCCCTTCACAAAACGCGGTTTGATGTCGGCCATCGATGCGACAAACATCAACGCTACGGTGCTTTATGTCGATGGATTTAATAACCCTGGCTTCTCGGGGGGCCCAATCCTTTACTGGAGTTTCAACGCACACCAATACAAAATTCTGGGAGTCATTCAGGGCTACGAGCCAGACAGCGCGAAAGTAAATGGTAAACAAGTGGATACGCCCGTCTTGGTGAACTCCGGAATCGCTGTTGGGTATGAGATTTCCCCTGGGTTACACGCCATTCAGAGTTCTTCGCCCCCCCATACTCCATGACAGATCCGTCACAGGTCGCACTGCTCGGATTGGACCGGGCTGAACTCGCATCGCTGGTCGAAACTTTGGACGAGCCCGGCTACCGTGCCCAGCAGTTGCTTGAAGCCGCGTACCGTCAGCGGATCGCGTCGGTCGAACAGATCTCGACTCTGCCGCAGGCGCTTCGCGCGAAGCTTGTGGAGAAGGGTATCTCTGTTGGCATGCCGCGGATCGAGCAGCGATTTGTCTCAGTCGACGGCACGGTGCGCTATCTGATTGCTTTTGCCGACGGTCAGAGCGTCGAGACCGTTTGGATGCCCGAGGGCGATGGCGGTGATGTGGGTGAAGGTTCGGGCGACTCCGAGGCGGGAGATCCCCAGGGCAAGCTTGCGACGCGCGGATGGGGACGCGCGACGATTTGTGTATCGAGTCAGGTAGGGTGCGCCGTCGATTGCCACTTTTGCCTGACTGCGCTGTTGGGCGTGAAACGAAATTTGACTGCAGGAGAGATTGCGGGGCAAGTGCTGGCGGTGCTCAACGATCAAAAGGTTGCGCCGCAGCACGACCGCATCAACCTGGTGTTCATGGGAATGGGCGAGCCGTTCCTGAATTACGACAACTTCATCAAGGCGGTGCGGTTGCTGGTGCAGGAAGTCGGGCTGGCGGAATCGCGGATGACGGTTTCGACGGCGGGCATCGTGCCGCGCATTGCAGACTTTGGGCAGGAGGCGATCCGCCCAAGGCTTGCGATTTCGTTGAACGCTTCGAATGACGATCTGCGAACTCGTCTCATGCCTCTGAATAAGAAATGGAATCTGGAGCGACTGATCGCTGCGGCCCGGGAGTTTCCGCTGCGCAATCGCGAGCGGGTGACGTTTGAATACGTGCTGCTGCACAACGTGAACGATCTCCGCGAGAACGCCGAAGAAGTCGTGGAACTGCTGCGTGGAATCAAGGCGCGTGTGAATTTGATTGCGCTGAATCCGGGGCCGGGCATCGACTATGAAACGCCCGCGGATGAAAACGTCGCGGCCTTTCAGAAGATTCTGCGGGATGCGGGCATCCTGACGTTTGTGCGGCGTCCGCGCGGGCGGGATATTTATGCCGCCTGCGGCCAGCTCAAGCGAACGGTTGAGATTGCCACATCACCGGCACCGTAGCGTTGTTGGGCTTCACCTTGGCTGGGGCGGACTCGGTGGAGGGCAGTTCCACGCGTAACCGCACGGAGCCGTCTTCGCGTATGTCGCGTGAAATCTGACCACGGTGTTCCTGCAAAATTCCCTGACATGCGCTCAGGCCGAGGCCGTCTTCGGGGCCGAGCGGAGAAGTGGTCCGGGCGCCGGCGGATGCGCTGGTCGCCTTCGTTTCCGTGGCGATTTCGAGAACAGACATTCCCGCTTGCCGGGTTGTGCTGACCGTCAGCACTTTGCCTCCGCGTTCGCTGATCACGTGCAGGCAGTTGCCGACGAGTTGCAGGCAGACTTGCAGCAATTGATTGGAGTCGCCCAGGACCTTAGGCAGTTCGGCATCGAACTTCGACTGAATCTGGATCTTGAGCGCTTCCCATTGCGGCTGAGTCAGCTTGACGGCGGTTCGCGCCAGCGTATTGAGGTCGACGGGTGTACGGGGCGCCGGCGCCTGCCGGGCGAAGCTGATGAGGCTGGCGACGAGCGACTTGGTGCGCCGAACGTACTGGCCGATCTTGGCGGCGAGCGGTTCCTGCTCCGCGGTGAGTGGAGTGCTCAGGAGCAGGTCAGAGTAGCCGAGCATGGCTGTAATCGGGTTGTTGAGTTCGTGGGCCGCTCCGCCCACCAACTGGCCGATTGAAGCCAGCTTTTCCGACTGAAGGATCTGAGCCTGCAGACGTTTCAGATTGTCCACGGACTCCTGCGAAGTATTCAGCATTCGGATCAGTTCGGCGTCGAGCAGATGCTGGCGCATGAAGACCATTACGCCCATCAAGAAAGCAGCGGCCAACGTCAGAGACAGCCGAAACATTCGGATCGGCGAGGGAAGCACCGTATCGGACAGGGCCCAAGCGGCGAACAGGGGCAAGGAGAACACCGCGATCATGCTGCAGCGCGCAACCCACACTCCATAGACCGTGGAGACCTCACGGGTATCGGTGGGCGACGCTTCCACTTTGGTGCGCAGCCCGATCCATGTGACCCAGGCCATCGCAACTGTCAGGGGAATGTCGTAAAGGCTGCCGCTGTAGTACGAGTTGTGCGCGATCGCCCAATTCGCCAGCGCGGAACTGGCGGAGTAAAAGAAACTCATGCCAAACAGACTGCCATAGAGCTTTCTCCAATCTCCTTTGCTGCCCATCCAACAAGCGGCCAAACCCAAAAGGAAGGCGATCTTCTCCGCGAGGTAGACCGCGTTGAGGTTGTGGTTGTACGCAGGCACATAGGGCATCACGTACTGCCAGGGAATGACGATGAAGACGTAAAGATAGAACCACCACACCAGCAAGAGGGCGAAATCAAGGCGTCCAAGGCGCGCGGCGTATTCATCGCGGGCGACATGGGGGCGCAGGGCGAGTGCCGCCATCATGGGAACGATGTTTAGGAAGAGAACGAAGTCGCCCGCGAAAATGTCCGGCACATCGCGGCGCAACATAACTTCGTAATATACCCAGAACAGTTGGTAGCAGAGCCAGAAGCTGATGCCGAGGATGATGAGCGACCAAAACAGCCGCAAGCGGCCCCGTGAGCGCAGGGCAAGTGGGACGAAAGAAGCGATGCCCGATGCCAACAGCACACTCTCAAGAATGTCAGTGAAAGCAGCCAGCCCGTAGGACTGGGGCAGAACCAGCGCCGCCACAAGGAACGCTGCCAGCCCGACCGTTACGGCGGCCAACCACAGTTTGGAACGTGTGCTCAAGACACAGCCTCAGCAGCTATTTTAGAGGGGATTGTGGAGCGGCCATGGTTACTGTAGTAACCTATGCCGTACAGATTCAAACCGAAGCCTGTGTATTAGCTCAATACACAGCAGAGTCTTGCGTTGCCGTAAGCTTTTCTTATTCAATGATATCCATTGAAATACAGCAGCATATCCGCCACCGTCGTGGAGATTGACTCGATTGCATCCCCTGGCTGAACGCTATCGACATTCCTGGAGACAGAGGATCCCCCCGGACCCGGAGGAGACGCGCCGGATCGAACGGTGGCTGGCGACGGCGCGCGTGTTTCTGGCGATTTCCACGTTGGTGGCGATCCGCATGGACCCCACCGAGCTGGGAAACTCCTGGGCCGCGTACGGACTCTTCGTCTTCTATTTAGCAAACGGCATTCTCATCCTGATGCTTCTGCGGCGGAGGCAGAAGTCCACGGCGGCATTTCGGCTGCTGGTGCATGCAGGGGATGTCGCGTGGCCGGCTTTGATTTCGATTTTTGCAGAAGGACCGAGGACTCCGTTTTTCCTGTTCTTTTTCTTCGTCCTGGCGGCGGCGGCGTACCGGTGGGGACTGTGGGAAACGCTGGGAACGGCAGCCGCCGAGGTCGCACTGCTGTGGATCGAGAGCTTCGTTTTGATCCACTTGTGGCTGGCGCCCGGAGGGGCGGGGTCCTGGCGAGCCTTGCTCGGCTTGCGAGTGAACGCGGGTACGTTCGAGCCGCAGCGACTCTTCATGCTGTCGATTTATTTGATCGTGATGGGGCTGTTGCTGGGATACCTCGCAGAACAGCAGAAGCATTTGCGAGCAGAGAAGGCGGTGGTGACCGGCATTCTCTCGAAGGTGCGGGTGGAAGCCGGCCTGACGGGGACGATGCAGCAGATTTTCAGCGAAGCGATGTCGATGTACGGCGCGTCGCAATTGATTATGGCGGCGCAGGAATCCCACAGCCACAGGGTTTTTGTGGGAGAGTTGAATCGTTCCGACGGGAATTCGCTTTCTGATTTCCGCTGGCTGGAATCTGGACCGCGAGACGCGAAAACCTATCTGGACGATTTTCCGGGAGTTGTCTGCTACGCGTCGATTGAGGATGATCGGTGGGCGACTGTGGCTCTGGATCAAAACGGCAACCACATGCCGGTGGAGAACCTGGCGCCGATTTCCCAACTGCGCGATGTGCGGAGTTTTCAATCGCTGATCACCGTAGCATTTCTCTTTGGCACGGAATGGAGAGGCCGGGTATTCCTTTTCAATCCCTCCTGGCGTGGCGAGAAGCAGGAGGAGCTGCGATTTCTGCTGGATGTGGTGCGGCAGGCGGGGCCGGCGGTTTATAACGTCTATCTGCTGCACCGGTTGCGGCGGCGGGCGGGTGCTGCCGAGCGCGCCCGTTTTGCGCGGGAATTGCATGATGGAGCTGTGCAGTCGTTGATCGCGGTGGAGATGCAGGTCGACGTGTTGCGACGGCAGGCCGAGACAGGCAAGAGGATCGACGGCGAGCTGGGGCGAATCCAGTCACTACTGCGCGAGGAAGTGCTCAAGCTGCGGGAATTGATGCAGCAGATGAAAGCCATTGAAGTGGACGCGGACCGGCTGCTCAGAGTTTTGAGCGAGACGGTCGAGCGCTTTCAAAGAGAGACGGGGATTGGCGCGCGTTTTGTGACGGAGCTCGAGGATCTGGACATGCCGCAGCGTTTATGTCGCGAACTGCTTCGGATTGTGCAGGAGGGATTGGTCAACGTGCGCAAGCACAGCGGCGCGCGCCACGCGTTGGTCCGTCTCGCCGCTAACGGGGATCGATGGAGTCTTACGATCGAAGATGATGGGAAAGGATTTCCATTCGCGGGTCGCCTTAGCCAGGATGAACTGGAGGAGGCGGGCAAGGGACCTATGATAATTAAGGAACGAGTACGTTTGATTGCCGGGCAACTCACGGTAGAATCAAATCCCGGACAAGGAGTGCGCCTGGAAGTTACGGTGCCCCGGAGTGGGGAAGTGCCTCATGAATTTTAGAAAGCCGCAGCCGGTTCGCATTGTAATTGCAGATGACCACCCGATCTTCCGCGATGGCCTGCGGCGATTGCTGGAGGCCGAGGCCGACCTGAAGGTTCTGGGCGAAGCATCAGACGGCGCCGAAGCGGTAAAACTGGCGCGGCAGTTAAAGCCCGACATCCTTCTGCTGGACCTGTCGATGCCCAAGCATCCCGGCCTCGAAGCCCTGCGGGAATTGAGTCAGCCCGCGAATGCGACGCCCGTACGCGTGATTCTTCTGACGGCAGCGGCGGAGAAGAGCCAGATCGTGGAGGCTCTGCAACTCGGCGCGCGCGGAGTGGTGCTCAAAGATTCAGCTACGCAATTGCTGCTAAAGGCAATTCACACGGTCATGGCGGGCGAGTATTGGGTGGGACGGGAGAGCGTTTCGAACCTCGTGCAGTATTTGCGCACGCTTATGCAGTCTTCGCATGACGAGGCGCGGCAAAAGAAGTTCGGCCTCACTCCGCGCGAGCTCGAGATTGTTTCGGCAGTAGTGGCGGGATACTCCAATAAGGAAATCGCCGAGTACTTCAAGATAAGCGAGGATACGGTTAAACACCACCTGAGCAATATTTTTGACAAGCTGGGGGTGTCGACCCGTCTGGAACTGGCTTTGTTTGCAGTCAATCAGGCGCTGCCGCTGAAAAGTATCGCGTGAGATTGACCACTTCTTGACCCGGCGTGACAACCATTGTGAGTCCCGCGTAACCCATCAAACTGCTGGGTTTTGTCGCGTACTATCGCTATCTCATTCATAAAATTAGACATAGGGGCCCACGGTTGGGTGGCACTTTTGTGCCATTGGCCGTGTACGGCGTGGGGACTATCATTTTTCAACCGAACAAGTCTGGGGGAACACCTGCCGGTTCGTGTGCAATCGGTGCTCCCGCTGGATCGCTAAGTTGGTTTTAGGGATCGTGAAGGACGTAAAGAAGAAACGAGGAGCCCGGTGGCAAAATTTCTACAGCAACTTTGGAACGACGATCGTGGCCAGGACATCGCGGAGTATGCGGTGATGTTGGCTGTGATCCTGGTAATCGTCGTGGGCACGATTCGACTCATCGGGTCGAATGCCAATAACGTGTTTTCCCAGGTGGGCAGCTCGATTCAGTAACCGGGGAATCCTAACCGCGTTGGCGAGGGGCACCCTCTCAGTATCCCTGCAATTCCTGCGCTTCTAGATTCTCCGCCGAGCATGTGTGTGCGCGGCGGCCTTCGCTATTTCAGTCTTCCCATCCACCTTCTCCACCCCAAATTACTTTTGCTCTGCTGTGGATGAAGGCGTCGTAGTCGTGAGAGCTACCTTCTCGGTGCCCGTGGACTGTCGCGTAAGGTACGGGAAGAATGGGGTGATTTCGAACTCCATCTTCTCGCGGGCTGAAGTCAGCGCCACCGCTTTCGCCTTAGAGAGTTCGACCTGATCGCTCCAGGGATCGACTTTGATGCGGCCACCGAGAGGCAGGGCGGCGATCTGGTCGAGGCGTTTCTCATCATGCGCTGGGGCTTGAGCCAGAAGCGTCGACATGCGGATACTCTTGTTGTTCGCCAGGCTGTCGCCCAAGTGAGACCGAATCAGATAAGTGAGGTCAGGCGCCTTTTCCTGCAAGGCCTTCAGAAATAATCCCGCGTTGGCCAACTTGTCTTTGTACGGGGAGTTCTTCAGGAGTTCCAAGGCTTTAGCGTCGGCCGCCTCCTCCTCTGCTGGTTTGTGCCGGAAGTCGAGCCGCTGGAAAGAGCTCTCATCGGGGAAGAACATCCGGTCGTTGAAAGCGAGCTTGGTGTCGAGGCGATGTCCCAGCACGATGTGCGAGAGCTCATGCGAAAGAATCATCGCCAGAGAAGCCTCGTCAGGTAGAACGTCGAGCAGTCCGCGGCTCATGACGATGGAATGGCCGATGGTGAACGACTCCAGGGGCGACGTGAGCAAAACACGACAGTGAACGTCTCCGCCGAGATCAATGTTGTTGGTGACCAGAAGATTGTTGACGACGGTGGCCAGCACTTTGTCGACGTCTCCCGGCGGGGCCATCAGGCCGATCTTGGTGAGACGCTCGACCGCGTTCTCTTCCGCCTGTTTTTCCCACATGCGCTCAGCCACTACTGGAGTCGCGTCGGCTGCAGCGTCGGACTGATCTCTTACCGACTGCGGAGAGTCAATCAGGATTTGCGTGAATTCCTCACTCTTGCCCAGCCCCTTCAAGTCATATCCCCAGAGGCGAGTCTGCGCCTTGAAGTGCATGGTCTTGGAGAGTCCCGTCTTCAGGTTCGATTCTTCCGAGTAGACATAAGCCGGGAGCCAGGTTCCGGGGCGCAGGTTCAGGCGCCAGCTGTCGAAGTGGAAAAAGAAATTGATCTTCGGCTGCGGATAGTAGCTTCCGTTGAAGCGGACAATGTTGTAATCCTGGTCTTCGACCCAGATGCGGCCCACGAAACGGGCGATTTTCTGGCCTTCCTTGGGCTGGACATCGATGACGAGGCAGCGGACCTCACCCAGGAATTCACGCCGAACAAAGCTGAAGTTGTAATACTTTTTCTGGAAATCCGAATCGATCACCACCATCTGAACGAAGCCCATGGGAAGGTAGTGCAGGGCGTAGACGCCCGTCAGCTTGGAAAGCATGCGATGTCCGAATCCGGGCTGTCCGACGAAAGAAACATCGTCGGGGCCATCGGACATATCGAGGCGTCCCAGAAAATACGCGTCCTTTATGGGGACGACACCTCCAGAGCTGTCGTTCTTCAGGTCTTGCAGGTAGGTTTCGACCATCGGGTGCATATGACGCATCTGCGCCATAAACAAGTGCTCTTTCTGCACAACGTGATCGAGAACTTCATTCAAGGTGGCCGCCGCGGGAGGTGGCGTCGCAGTGCTTTGAGCGGGCGCAGTTGCAGGCGCCGCGGTCGAAGTGACTGGAGGCTGTGCCGGCGAAGACGAAGAATTCTGGGCGAAGACTGGAAACACGCAAATCAGTACGATGAGGACCAACACCGAGCCCGAACAAACTTTTCGCATAAGAACCTTCTGGGAGTGAATCACGCTATCTGGAAAATAATGTGCAAGACGGCCGTCGAATCAGAGGGTTGGCCATCCCGCAGTGCAGGTTTGAAGCGAATCTGTTCGGCGGCGCGTACAGCGGCGTCGTCCAGACCATGCCCCAGACCCCGAACGATTCTTAACACGTGAATCTTGCCGGTGGCTTCAAAGACCACTTCGAGAAGCACTTCGCCCTCAATCTTCTTGGAGCGGGCCTCTTCGGTGTAGATGGGAACTGGCTTGGAAAGGATTTCTGCCGGAATGATTTTGGCGGCCGCGGCTTCTGCCGGGCGCGACTGCACGGTCGGAGGCGCGGGCACATCGGCATCGCCAAACCCGGCTTGCCGAACCGCGCCACGAGCGGCGCGCGGTTCCTGATTAGCAACTCCCCCGCCGAAGCCCGTGCTGGCGACAACGCCGCGCGCACCGTTGGCACCGCCGGTTCCATTGCCATTGCCCGGTCCGGTAGGCATGTCAAACCCGCCGGCTTGCGCGATGTTTATCTGCTTTCCCTGACCTGGTTTGGCGGGAACACCGTTGGGATCGCCAAAGCCTCCGGTTTGCACTTGCGCGGCAGGGCGATCGATTGTTTGTGGCGCGGAGCTTCCGGTCGAGAACACATTCGTTTTAACAGCTTGCTTCGGGACTACAGGCGCGGTCGAAGGCGGCAAAACCTCCATCTTCTTCGGGGCGACCTTTACTTCCGGAGCAGGCGCGTCTTCCACGACCCTTGGCTTGGGCTGCGGTTGAGGGGCCGAGAGGCGGAATGCTGCCGGCGGAGGATCGAGCTTTGCAATTACGACCGGCTTCGGGAGTTGCCGCTGCGGTTCATGATTCACCGGAGTCGGTGTCGGAACCAATGCGATCGCGTTATAACGCTTTGGCGGATCGAGGACTTCGGGATGCATTATCGGAATCGACACGAGAATTGCGATGGCAACAGCCTGAGTTCCATAGCTCAGAACGAACTCAGACCAAGGCATCTTCCACCTTGGAAGGGAAGAAAACAGATTCAGGTCAGCAGACGTCGAGGCCATAATTCAATTCCGGTCGTTCAATGTTGAGAACACGGACTATAGTGTAAAAGTTTTCCCCGACCTTTTCGACTACTGAGAACCTAGTAAGTCAGGGTCTGGCCAAAGTGTACTATTCCCCCTCTACCGATGCACGGCAGAGGCCATTCCCTAGTTCCGCGGATAGGGTTACAAACCATGGCACATCAATATGTTACGGGAGCCGGGCCGCAAGGTGGCGAGCAGTCGAATGGCCGTCATGCAAAAAACTACACCTTGCGGTAAGAGATTTCCCGTCAAGTTTCCACATGCGAGAATGATAAGCCGGATCGGTTTTGGGGAGTTACTGGCAGACTTAACAGTGCACAATCTTGCTACTTTTCAGCCCCTTGGTGGCGTTACGGGTGTCGACAACCAATTGGGATTCCTGCACGATCTTGGGAAAATCGTAATCGGAGTGGTCGGTCACGACGACGACACAGTCGTACTGACCCAGATCTTTCAACTCGGCGCACTTCATCTGCAGGTCGTACTTCCGGCCGCGACCAATGAACGGGAAGTAGGGATCGTGATAGCTGACCTGGGCTCCGTCCTTCTGCAGTAATTCGATGATGGTGAGCGCTGGCGATTCGCGCAAATCGTCGATGTCTTTCTTGTACGCGACGCCAAGGATCAGCACGCGCGCGCCGTTCACTGATTTCTTGTGCTGATTGAGCGCGTTTCCGATTGAGGCCAATACGTGATAGGGCATCTGCACGTTGACCTCGCCCGCGAGTTCGATGAAACGCGTGCGGAAGTCATATTCCTTCGCCTTCCAGGAGAGGTAGAAGGGGTCGACGGGAATGCAGTGTCCACCCAAGCCAGGACCAGGATAGAACGGATGAAAGCCGAAAGGCTTGGTCGATGCGGCTCCGATGACTTCCCAGATATCAAGACCCATGCGCAAGCAGAGCAACTTGAGTTCGTTGACGAGCGCGATGTTCACGCAGCGATAGATGTTCTCAAGCAGCTTGGTCATTTCCGCCGCGGCGGGCGACGAGACCGGCACTGTGCGATTGAAAATCGCGCCGTAGAGGGCGCAGGCGACAGTTGCTGCTTGTTCATTCAATCCGCCAACAACCTTCGGAATGTCGCGGCGCGCCACTGTGGTGTTGCCGGGATCTTCCCGTTCGGGAGAAAAGGCGACAAGGAACTCGCTGCCCGTGGGGGCGCCGTTGCGGGCTGCTTTGAGTCCGAATTTGTTTTCTTTCTCCAGAATCGGAACCATCACTTCTTCCGTGGTGCCGGGATATGTCGTACTCTCGAGCACGACCAACTGTCCGGCGCGGAGGTGGGGAGCGATGGAATGCGTGGTCCCCGTGATGTAGCTGAGATCGGGTTCGTGGTATTCGTTCAGCGGGGTGGGAACGCAGATGATGACGGCATCCATCGCGGCGATTTGCGAATAGTCGGAGGTCGCGGTGAAGCCCTGCGACTTGGCCGTCTGGATCTGTTCTGCCGCGATGCGGTAGATGTAAGAGCCACCCTTCGCAATCGTTTCGACTTTGCGAGCATCGATGTCGAAGCCGGTGACCTGGAATCTCTGCTCGCTGTAAAGCAACGCCAGCGGAAGGCCGACGTAGCCCAAGCCGATGATGCCGACGCGAGCTTGCCGTTGCTGGATCTTGGTCGTGAGCTGATCAAGAAGTGTATCTGCGGCAGAAATCGTCATCAATTTATCCGAATGAATTGTAGACAGACTGCTATGCAGTATCCAGAATTTTAGCACGCATAAAGGAACGTCTCTTGGACCAACATGCCAAAACGGGAATAGGTCGGTTGATGCAAAAAGAGGGCGGAAGAAGGCGCAATTGGGTTTTGGCGGGAGTGCTGGCGGTCGGATTATTTGTCGCGGTCGCGCTAAATGCGGGCCGAATCCTCGTGCTCGATGCCCCGGAGCGATCCGACGTGATTCTGGTGTTAGCGGGGGAGACGGATCGTCGTCCGGCGCGGGCCTTGGAGCTTCTGGACCAGGGTTATGGCCGCCGAGTGGTGATTGATGTTCCTGCGGATGCCAAGCTTTATGGCTCTACGGAGGTCCAATTGGCGGAGCATTACATCCAGCATCTTCCGCAAGCAGAATCGGTTCGGGTCTGTTCCACCAAAGGAATGTCGACGCGGGACGAAGCCCACGACGCAGAAAAATGCCTGATTCAAGGAGAGGGCTCGAGAATTTTGATCGTCACCTCGGATTTTCATACCCGTCGCGCTCTGAGCATCTTCCGCCATGAACTGCGCGGGACGAGTTTCTCGGTGGCTGCCGTTCGCGATGAGACTCAGTTCGGAGCCCGCTGGTGGAGTCATCGCCAGTGGGCGAAGACTTGTGTGGACGAGTGGCTTCGATTGCTGTGGTGGAGCGCCGTGGACCGGTGGCGTTGAGCAAGATCGCCTGTCCAGAGCGGAAAGCGTCGAGGAGCGGTAGATAAGTTTTCCACCGGAAAAGGCTGCCTTGGCACAAAAGGCATTGACTGGACAACAACGAGGAGGGTACGATTCGGAGCAAGGTCACCAAATAGTTATTAACGGAGTGTGGGAATGGGTAAGTCCGCTTTCCGCAAGATGGTTAGCTGCGTGCTACTGTTCCTGTTTCCCGGGTCGATGTTTGCCGCGGATACCAATGCGGCGATGCTTTACACCAACGGCGCCGCCTGGGTGAATGGCGCGCACGTTCCTCGTTCATCCTCCGCAATCTTTTCCGGAGATTTGCTGCAGACCCGTTCTGACTCGGTGGCCAACATCAACGAGGCCGGATCGAGCATCACCGTTCATGCCGATTCCCTCGTGCAGTTTGAAGGGGCGTCCGTAGAGATCGATCACGGCGGAATTACGGTCTCGACGTCAAAAGGAGTTGCGGCGGTTGCTGGAGACGTAAGAGTGGCGCCCGCTTCCAGCGCGTGGACGGAATTCAATGTTGTCGATACCGATGGAACCGTGAGGATCGCGGCGCGCAAGGGCGATCTGACGATCAATGACGGCAAGGAAGTATTCACTCTGCCGCAGGGTCAGGAGACGTCCCGCGACGAGTCCTCGGGCAACCAGGATACGGACACTAACAAAAAGAAGGGCAAGAAAAGGAGGGGGGCAGGAGCGGCTCCGGCGGCGGGTGGCGGGGTCCTGAACTCTCCTTACGCGATTGCTATCGGCGGCGGGGCTGTGATTGGCATAACAACCTGGGTCCTGCTGCAGAACGACAACCCGGCCAGCCCGAGCACGCCTTAGTAATCTCAGGCAGTTATCTCAGGCGCCTTCCGCGGGTTCTCTTGCTGCGCGGAGCATCTCTACCGGGCGTGTAGGAATTCCTTCTCCTAAGTTCGCGCTATCAACCAATCTACCTAACCCCACGCGCTGGCGCATCGTGCCACTGTATCCCTCGGGACAAGTGAATTTTGCAGCTGGATTTTGGAGCTAGACGACGGAGCTAAACCACTTCCGAAGCTGGCAGCAGTTGTTCGTCATTGGTTGGGGAAGCGGGCCGGCGTTGGCGCGAACGCCGCAGCAGCGGAGGAGCGGCCGCCATAGTGCAGAACACATAGAAGAGCGCAGCATTGGCGGGAATCTGCAGATTGAAGTCAAACAGGCTGTGGACCAAAATTCCGCTGACGCTCAAGGTGCAGGCAAGAGTCACCGCTCCGCCCACGTCAGAGGTCCAGATGCCAATCTTTGGGATGGCGTGGCGAAGCAGAACGATCAAGAACCACACCATGATGCCGAACCCTAACAATCCCATCTCTGTCAGGAGTTGCAGATAGTCGTTGTGGGCTTCATTGACGAAGAAGTTGGTATAGAAAGAGCGGAATTGAGGGTATACCACGGGGAACGCCCCCAGTCCCCAGCCCAGTACAGGTCTGTTGCGAAACATGCGAATCGCATCGCGATCAATGGAAAGGCGCGTGCCTCCGGTGATCTCGCTGCGGGATTCCGTGGAAATGCTGGAGACCCGAGCGGTCAGTTCCTTACCACCAAGCCAAGTGAGCATGCCGACCAACACAATCGCAAATGCGGCCAAGCCGATGGCGATCTGGATGGGTTTCCTCTGCTGAAGCAGAAATGCCGCAAGAATAGCCAGTTCAACGACGATCGCCAACATCCCACCGCGCGACCCAGACAGGAAAACCGTACCCACCATGATGGCGGCTGCGACGCCCGCTGCCATGCGTTCTCTGTGTTCCGCCAGGCGCGAAAGCGACAAGACCAGCGGGATGGGTACCAGCAACTCCATGAGCCCCGCATAATGGTTGTGGTTCACATAAGAGCCATAAATCCAGCCACCCAGACGCGGTTGCCGGATCCAAAACAATTTGCCGTTGGGTGCGACCCCTTGGAGCAGGGCGAGGGCGGCAAGAACAAAACCGTAGAGAGCGAGCATTACGGCGATCTTGCGAGCCTGCGAACTGCGAAACAAAGCTTGCCCCGATAGAAAGCAGAGCATGGCATACGCACAGTACAAGAGCGCTTCTGAGAGCGTGTCGTGCGGGTATGCGCTGGACCGGAGGACAAACTGCAGGAGGATCAAAACTCCGAACCCGGCCATAGGGACGTAGAGGGGATTCCAGCGGATCTGCAATTCACCGTCGGTCCATTGTTTTGCAAGCCAGACGAGCGTGAGCAGAACGGAGCTAGCCTCGAGGACGAACATCGACCAGCGCTCGACCGCACCGAAGGCCACCGGACCAAACATCAGCACTGCGAAGGTTCCGTACAGCAGGATGTTTCCGAGTCGCACTGATCGTGCACGCTGGTCGGCATCCGTCATTTTCTTCGTGGGCATGAATTCGTTTGTTTTTCCTGGGCAGGCCCTGGCCTAAGACGGTTTCCTGGCGATGTGAAAGTCGTCGACCCAGAGCTTACCACGGATCGGACTGCCCGCCGGAAGCCGCCGGACGTGCAACACTACCAGTTTGCAATCCTTGTCGGTGGTGAACTCGCCGTCGAC
>DASRRV010000159.1:0-12391 GCA_035695545.1 Candidatus Sulfotelmatobacter sp.
ACGCAACGATCGTTCGCATCGTGATTGGACCTGCGCTGCTTCGCGTTGCAGGCGATTGGAACTGGTGGCCTGGAGGGCTCACGACCACACGCAATGCACCGGAGACCGCCAGCGGCGAGTGATGCGAAATCGTTATGCGCAAGTCAACTTCGCGCGAGTCGCTAGAATTCCAAAGGCTGGCTGATTCTTATTGAGATTGTGGTCCTCTTTGTGGCCAAATACTCGGTTGCAAGAGAGAGGTGGACACATGATTGCTCGACGAAGTGTGCTCGCGCTAATGACTTTGGCCCTGATTGTTTCCTTGCGGATGAACTCCGCAACAAGTAATTTATCGGAAGCAAACGCGCAATCGTTTCTTGGGCGTTGGGATCTGACCCTTAAAACTCCGCAGCGCGAATATCCTTCGTGGTTGGAAGTAACCCGGGAGGGCGGGCAATTCAAAGCGCGAATGGTGAGCCGGTGGGGACACGCGCGGCCACTTCCAAAAGTTGAAATCTCAGACGACCACATCACGTTCGTTTCTCCCAAGGAAGAGGAAGAGAGAAAAGATGACATGGTTTTCGAGGGCAAGCTCTCGGGTACTTCGCTAGCCGGGACCACGACTGGGCCCGACGGAACTGCGTGGCAATGGACAGGCGTGAGAGCTCCGGATCTGAAGAGGAAGGGCGCACCAAAGTGGGGCAAGCCGATGTCCTTGTTCAACGGCAAGGACCTGACCGGGTGGACGCCGAGCGATCCGAACGCGACAGCGGCGTGGAAGGTCGAAAGCGGGACCCTGGTCACGCCTGGTCGAGGTGCGGAACTCATCACCAACGCCAAGTTTAACGATTTCAAGTTGCACATTGAATTCAACTGCGCCAAAGGATCGAATAGCGGCGTCTACCTGCGCGGGAGATACGAACTCCAGATTGAAGATGATCCGGAGCCCGAGGGACCGACCATGCGCACCGGCGGAGTGTATGGATACTTGGCGGCTTCACCGGAGCAGCCACGCAAGCCGGGAGAGTGGCAGAGCTACGACGTTACGCTCGTTGGCCGAGTGGTCACTGTTCTGCAGAATGGTCAGACGATTATTGACAAGCAGGAAATACCCGGCATTACCGGCGGAGCATTGGACAGCAATGAAGGATTGCCCGGACCCATCTATCTTCAAGGCAGTGAGGCGGGACACGTTGCCTACCGGAACATTACGATTACCCCCGCCGAGTAGCCTGCACGGTTAGCCTGGGCCGCAGAAAAGCCCCACTTCTCGCAAAGAACGCGAGAAATGGGGCGCCAGTCCTACTGCGTTAGCGTGAACTTATCGCGGAGTTGGATATTGTCGGACGATCCTCCAACCAGAATTGTGAATTCGCCCGCTTCCGCGCTCCAATCGCCCTTCTTCACGTCATAGAAAGAAAATGCCCGGCGATCGAGTGTGAGCGTCAGACGCTTGCTCTCGCCCGGCTTCAAGTTCACTTTCGCAAACCCCTTCAATTCTTTGATTGGCCGTGGAACACTCGCGTGAGAATCGCCAACATATAGCTCCGCCACTTCCGCTCCTTCGCGATGGCCGGTGTTCTTTAGGTCGAATGACACAGTGATCGGTTCGTTCAAACTTCCGGTTCGGGGCGTCACGGACAAATTGCTGTATCCGAACGTCGTGTAAGAAAGCCCATGGCCGAAGGCGAACAATGGCTTTGTGTCAGAACGATCGAAGTGCCGGTACCCCATGAAAACGCCTTCCGAGTACTGGACGCGCGACTCTCCCTTCGCGGGGTAGTAGCTGTGAAAGGTAGGGTTGTCTTCCCAGCGACGCTCAAACGACACTGGCAGTTTGCCCGACGGGCTGTAGTCGCCAAAAAGAATTTGAGCCAGGGCAGTGCCGCCCTCTTGCCCCGGATACCACGCATGCAGAATCGCGGGAACATGGTCGACCCACTGAGACATATCGACGTTGCCGCCGGCGGTCAACACCACGATCACGTTCTTGTTGACTGAACTGATCTGCCGGATGAGTTCGTCTTGTCCGCCTGGAAGCTGGAAAGTCCGGTCGCTGCCTTCGCTCTCGGTTTTCGGATCGAATCCAACGCAAATAATCACAGCGTCGGACTTGGCGGCGATTGCCTTGGTCGCGCGGCCGATGTAGGACTCGGCACGAGCCACGCCGAAACCTGCAATGGCGCTACCAACCGATTCGAAATATTCGAAGCGGACCTTATATGCCTGCCCTGCTTCCAGATGCTTGGCATAGCTATCGATCGTCTGGGAATGTGGTTGCCAGTCGTCAATCACGGTTTCGTCGCCGAGGTAGAGACGGACTCCATCATCGGCCGACGAAAAGAACGTGTAGTCCCCAGATTCTTTGGGCACGAAATAGCCGGTCCAACGAACCGCAAAATGGTCAATTGGCTGATGCGGAGCAAAGCTGCCTTCTCCCCAGTCGAAATGAATGTGCTGGTCGGTGCGCACCATGGCTGGAGTGCCTTGCAGTTGTTCATTGTTGAAATATTCGCCTTTGAGCCCGTGCTCACCGCCGGGCGACGTAACAAATTCGGAGCTTTCGAAAACTTCATCGAGAACCGGTACGTCAACTGCGGTTAACACTTTCACTTTCGTTCCCAGGCGGTTGCTGATGCCTTCCAGATAACTGACCGCGTTGAACGGCTTGGTTTCAGCGCTGCCGCCGCCGCTAGGCACGGCAGGATATGCATCGGCGCCGATGACAGCAATCGTTTTCAACTTGGCTTCATCGAGGGGAAGCAGGTTGCCGGAATTCTTCAGCAAGACTATGCCACCTCGAGCCATCTCAAGGGCAACTTGCCGGCCCTCCTGACTGTAGGTAGGAATGTTGGTGTCCGTCTGTGGTTGATCGAAAAAGCCGAACTCGATTGCTTTGCGAAGAATTCTTCGAACCTTGTCATCGAGTGTTGCGGCTGGAATCTTGCCATCGTTAAGGGACGGGAGCAGACTGTTGCTGTTCATGAAAGTGGGCGAGGGCATCTCGAGATCCAGGCCGCCAATCGCGGCTGCAACACCGTTGTGCGTGGCGCCCCAGTCGGACATGACGATCCCGTCGAATCCCCACTCTTTCTTGAGAATCTCGTTGTTCAAAAGATTGTTTTCCGTCATGTAAACGCCATTCACCAGGTTGTAGGCATCCATGACCGCGCCCGCCTTTGCCTCCTTGACCGAAGCTTCAAATGCCGGCAAATAGATTTCGCGCAAGGTTCGCTCGTCGATGTCGGAGCTGAGAGTCATGCGTGCGAACTCGGAATTATTTCCCGCAAAATGCTTCGCCGTGGCTATGACGCGCTGTCCTTGAATTCCCTTGATGACGCCGACCGCCATTCTGGACGCAAGGAACGGATCTTCTCCGAAATACTCGAAGTTGCGGCCGCACATCGGTGCGCGATAGATATTCATGCCCGGGCCGAGAATGAAATGCACACCACGCGCGCGCGCGTCTTTGCCCATGGAGGTGCCGAAACGCTGTGCGAGCTCCGTATCCCACGAAGCCGCCAGCGCGATGCCCGCGGGATACGCGGTCGTAAGCCCGTAGTCATGAACTCCCATGGGACCGTCGGACATGCGCAGTGAGGGAATGCCGAGTCGGGCGATGGGACGAGTGTAGAAATCGTTGATGCCGCCGATCATCTCGATCTTCTCGTCCACCGTCATTTTGCTCAGAAGCGAATCAACACGCTTTTCAACGTCGATTTTTGATGGGGTGGTCTGGCCGACAATGGACTGCGCGAGACATACAACAACAACCGCTATCCCCAACTTCCAGTTACTGATCGTCATCTGGTTGCGACTCCGTTGCTGTTGATATTCATTTCCACTGAAACGTGGCTACTGCTCCGCCGGGCAGGCTATAGGTGAAGCTCTGGCTTTTCCAACTGACGGTGAAATTGCTATTGCTGCCGCCTGAATTCAGTACCAGCAAAACGATCGATCCGTCGGGATTCTGGAACGCAACGTCTTCGATGCTCCCGTGAGAGAAACTGTTCGAATCGATCCGGTAAGCTCCGGGGACGACGAACTTCGCAAGGTGTCCGAGTACATAGTATTCAACGTTGTTGGTGATGGTTGGGGACGACATGCTGGCGTCGATCGTAACCACGCCGCGGCAATCGGAGCAGCCGCCGTTCTTAGGGCCGGAATTCTGGTCCAGAGCAAGATTCCACAGCGAGATGCTGCGTGCCCAGTTGCGGGGGGCGCCGATCAATAAATTCTCTGCGTCCCACGCCAGATCGCCTGCAAAGCTCGATCCCACGGTGCCCGAGCATTCCGTGAACCAGATGCCCTTGCCTGGATAGGCTGCTTCCACCGTGGCTTGGGCGCTGACGTCTCCGGCATAGCAGTGAAACGCGCTGCCTGCCAGGTAATTTGCTGCGGACGACGCGAGCAGGGCTTCAGGGTAGGCTGGCTGGTCCCAATTGTGGTCATAGCCCAGGATTTTCACATTGCTCAATCCGGCAGCGTTCATTGCCGGTCCTAGATTCGTGCCAATGAATGTGGCCTCGTCGGTTGCGGCCAGATATTCGGTGGGATATCCGCTGTTGGAATTGAGAGGCTCATTCTGCGGCAGAACGGCATAAATCGGAACACCCTGCTGCTGGTAACCCTGTACGAATTTCACGAAATACTGGGCCAGGCTGGGGAAGTATGCCGTATTCATGTTCCCGCCGTTCATCGTCCCTGACGTCTTCATCCAGGCCGGTGGACTCCAGGGCACGGCCACGATCTTGATAGCGGGGTTCACGGTGAGAGCTCGCTGTAGAAGCGGAGTGATGTAGGTAGTGTCGTGTGCAATCGAAAAGTTGGAGAGGCTGGGATCCGTTTGGCCTGCAGGTACATCGTCGTAACTGTAGTTCCCGCTTGCCGAAAAATCCGAAGCACCCATCGGTTGGCGCAGAAAGCTTAGGCCGATGCCCGAAGTTGGACTGAATAGACTCTGCCACAAGGCAGTCTGTTGGGCGGCGGTGAGCTTGTTCGAAACGATCCAGGCGGCGGAATCCGTGAGTGAAGCTCCGAATCCATCCATCGGCTGATATTTTGTCGCGTCATTTACGGTGATTACCGAGCCCGAAGCGGAACCACCCGTCTGGAACGTAACACTGGTCTGCGGTTGCAGTAGTTGGCTGCGATCTCCGGTGGTCTCAACGATCTGAACCGTGGGTCCGGGTGGCCCAGTCGATGGGGTGGAGTGGCTACCGCCGGAACATGAGAAGCATCCAAGGATGAAGGTAGAACAAAGCGAGCCGGCTGTGATGAATCGAAGAAGAAAAGCGAAATGCATGCGCGCAGGATAGCACTTGAATTCACACCAGGTCATATAATCTGAATCGCAATGAGCGCAAAGCCTCGAAATTGTTTGGCCGTTCTCGCACTGTTGCTGGCGGCTGCGCTGGGCTTTTCCCAGTCGGCGGAGGATAAGCAGGCTAGTTTCGTCGCCCACCTCCAGAAGGCCAAGGGATACCTGGATGAGAAGCGCCCCGACCTGGCGATTCCCGAATTGCAGGCAGCGGCGGCGATCAATCCTGAGAATGTCGAGACGCAGGGAAATCTTGGCGTCCTTCTGTATTTTCAAGGCAATGCGACCGATGCGATTCCTCATCTGCGCGCAGCGGTTGAGCGGCAGCCAGGAATGTTCAAGATTCAGGGACTACTGGGACTAGCTGAGGTGCACGCCCTTGACGTAACACACGGACAGAAAGATCTCGAAGCGGCGTTTCCATTGATCACCGAGCAGAAATTCAAAGTCGAAGTTGGTTTGGAACTGGTCGGCATCTATACGCAGAGCGGCGACCTGGAAGAGGCGGGCTCGGTGCTGGCGCAGCTGCGCAAAGCGGCGCCGGACAATGCCGAGGTCCTTTACGCGTCCTATCGCACCTACTCTGATCTGTCGGGTGAGTCGATGATCGCCTTGTCACTAGCCGCGCCGGACTCTGCACAGATGCATCAGATGCTGGCGCACGAAGAGACCAGGCAGGGGAATACGAACGGCGCGATCGCGCAATTTCGCAAGGCAATCGACGTCGATACCCATCTGCCGGGTGTTCATTTTGAACTGGCAGAGTTGTTGAACACGTCGCAAGATGCGGCTGTCAAGAAGGGGGCAGAACAGGAGTATCGCGCTGCCCTGAAGGAGAATCCGCAGGACGAAAAGTCGATCCTCAGGCTGGCAGAGATTGACGCGCAAAAAGGAAATATTCAGCAGTCGTACGACGGATACACAAAAGCGGTCGCGCTGCAACCGTCCGATGCTGACGCCAAGCTAGGACTGGCAAAGGCGCTGACCGAGATGAATCAACCGGATAAAGCGCTGAAAGTTCTGGAAGAGACGGTGCAACTGGAGCCGACCAATGCGACTGCGCACTATCGCCTGGGCACTCTCTATCGGAAGGTTGGGCGTGCTGAGGATGCCAAGCGGGAGATGGAACTCTATAAGAAATACAAAGACATGAAAGAGAAGTTGAGCGCTCTATACAAAGAGCTGCAAATACAGCCCAAAGAAATCAGCGCGGATGAGCCGGATCAGAAATAGGGGACAGGGCATCGCTCGAAGAGCGGCGACGATGCGGGCGGTAATCCTCAAAGCGTGCACGGTGCTCGTCGTTCTGTGTCTGCGCACAGCCGCTATAGGCCAAATGGGCACGCCCACGCCGCTCCCTCCCGGGGAACAAAAGAGGGCCGCGGCGGAGCGAGAGGCGAGTGGTGCGGCGCTCAACTATCCAAAGTTGGTGGACATTACGGCATCGACGGGAATTCATTTCGAACATCTGTCGAGTCCTGAGGCGAAATTCATTGCGGAATCGATGAGCGGTGGAGTTGCTCTTATCGACTACGACCGCGACGGTTGGCCCGATATCTACTTCACGAATGCGCAGAGCGTGGACATGGCTCTTCATGGTATCAAAGCTCGGAGCGCTCTCTACCGGAACAACCACGACGGAACGTTTACCGATGTGACCGACAAGGCGGGTGTGGGATTTCCGTGCTGGGCGATGGGCGCATCCGTCGGCGACTACAACAACGACGGATGGCCTGATCTGCTCGTGACTTGTTTGGGCGGGGTCGTGCTCTATCGCAACAATGGTGACGGTACCTTCGCCGATGTAACTAAGGCCAGTGGACTAGGGAGCGACTCTGGGTGGGCGACAGGCGCGGCCTTTGGAGACTATGACGGCGACGGCTGGGCTGATCTCTTTGTATCGCACTATGTGGATTTTCATTTGGACGATTTGCCGGTATTCGGTTCGAGCAAGTCATGCAAGTACCTGGGGCTCGATGTGCAATGCGGTCCGCGGGGGCTGAAGGGATCTCCGGACAATCTTTACCACAACAACGGGGATGGAACGTTTACCGACGTATCGAAGAAATCTGGAGTGGACGATCCGGAGCATCGCTACGGCCTGACGGCGATCTGGTCGGATTTCGACAATGACGGGAAGCTCGATCTTTTTGTGACCAACGACGGTCAGGCGAACTATCTCTATCAGGGCGACGGCAAGGGAAAATTCGAGGACGTCGCCCTCGCTTCCGGTGTGGCCGCGAACGAGGACGGATTTGAACAGGCCAATATGGGAGTCGCCTTCGGCGACTATCTGCACACCGGGCGAATGTCTCTGCTGCTCTCGCATTTTGACATCGAGTACGCAGCCCTCTATCGCAACGAGGGTGGGATGAACTTTGCGGATGTGTCGATCGTTTCGGGAATTGCCCGGGGCACGCAGGGTTACGTCGGGTGGGGAGACGCCTTTGTCGATTTCGACAACGATGGCTGGCAGGATTTTTTCCTGGTCAATGGACATGTGTATCCGCAAGTGGATAGCGCACACAGGGAGACGAAATATCTGGAGCCGAAGTTTCTCTTCTTGAACCTCCGCGATGGTACGTTTCGAAACGTCAGCAAGCAAGTTGGACCGGCGCTGCAGACCGAGCAGGTGAGCCGCGGAGTCGCCGTGGGCGACTTGTTCAACGATGGAAGGATCGAAGCGGTGGTTGAAAACCTGGTGGGCAAGCCGATGATCCTGCGTCCCGATGGAGGTCCACAGAATCACTGGATCAGCCTTCAACTGGAAGGCGTAAAGTGCAATCGTCTGGGCCTGAATGCGCGGGTGCGAGCGACGGCCGGAGATCTGGTACAGCTTGGCGAAGTCGTCAGCGGCGGAAGCTACTTGTCGCAGCACGATCTGCGCATACACTTCGGGCTGGGCAGTCATGAACGTCTCGATCGGGCTGAGGTTCTCTGGCCCAATGGCAAGAAAGAAATACTGACGAACCTGACGGCTGACCGGTTTTACGTGGTGCGTGAAGGGGAGGGAGTTGTCTCCAATAAACCGGCAGAAAAGCAAGTCAAGATTCAGTAGCGGCGACTGCTAATGCGCATTCTTCTAATCGGCGGGAATGGTTTCATCGGGCGCTTCGTCGTGCCCACCCTCAAGGTGCAAGGGCACGCGCTGGCGGTGTTTCACCGCGGCACGACGCCCGCGCCGGTCGAGGTCGATGAGATTCTGGGCGATCATCATCAACTCGGTGCCAGTGCGCGGGAGCTGAAGCGCTTTGCTCCCGATGTAGTGATTGATTTCGTGATCAGTTCGGGTCCGCAGGCGGACGAACTGATGAACGTATTCCGTGGTGCGACGCGACGCGTGGTCATGTTGAGCAGCATGGACGTGTACCGTGCCATCGGCATATCGCACGGGACGGAAAGCGGTCCGCTTGAGGAGGTGCCGCTCACGGAAGAGTCCCCTCTGCGACGCAATCTGCATCCTTACCCGCCAGAGAACATGCAGCTCTTGCGGAAGGTCTTTTCCTGGGTGACGGACGACTACGACAAGATTCCGGCGGAGCGCGGTGTCATGAACGATCGTGAGACTCCGGGCACCGTGCTTCGCCTGCCCATGGTGTATGGAGTGGGCGATCCGCTGCGCCGTTTCTATCCAGTGGTGAAGCGCGTCGCGGACGAACGCCGCCACATCATTTTTCCCGACACGCTGGCCGCCTGGCGGTCGCCGCGCGGCTATGTGGAGAACGTTGCCGCAGCCATCGCGTCGGCCGCCACAGACGATCGTGCGGCCCGCCGAATCTATAACGTGTGCGAGGAGCCACCGTTCAGCGAATTGGAGTGGGCAAGAAAAATCGCAAGCGAAATGCGGTGGGGCGGAGAGTTCGTAGTCCTGCCGGTGGAGCGCACTCCGCCGCACTTGCTCAGGCCCGGTAATGCCGCGCAGCATTGGGCGGCGAGTTCGGCGCTCATCCGCCGCGAACTGGGATACGAAGAGCCTGTGCCGATCGAGGAAGCGATCCGGCGGACGATACGTTGGGAGCGGGAGAATCCACCGGACGCCGCGTTGCTGTCGCAGTTCGACTATGCGGCGGAGGATGCGGCCCTATCGTGAGAGCCATGCGCAGAAACTCCGGCCCCTGGCATGGGATTCTCCTCTGCGGTTTTCTCGTTTCGACAGCGCTGCTTGTCGCAGGAGAAGTTGCTGTCCCGGAGCAGGCCACGAACCGGTCTGCTGAGTCGTCATTGATGCAGCAATTGCACCAAGCCGTTCGTCTCTCGGAACACGGTGACAAGCAGCAGGCGATGGTTCTTACTCTCAAGCTGCTGGAGCAAAACCCGAAGTTTGCGCCGGCAATCAAGCTGAAAGGCATGCTGCTGGAGGAAGCAGGCAAGAACTCCGAGGCGGCAGCCGCGTATGAAGAGGCGCTGAAACTCGCACCCAACGATCCCGATCTGTTGTTGAAGACAGGAATCTATAAGCTTGCCGCCGGCGATCGAGAACAGGCAGTCAAGTTACTCCTGCGCTGCACGAAGATCGCTCCGGGCGACGGAGACGCGCAATATTATCTGGCGCAGGCCTACCACCTGAATGGGCAGGACGATCTGGCCCTGCCTGCCATCCGGCAGAGCCTGAAGGCCGAGCGGGACAATCCATCGGTTTGGCAAAAGTACGGAGAACTGCTGTGTGCTACTGGGGATTGCGAGGGCGGGTTGCACTGGCTACTTAAGGCGCAAAACTCGGATGCCACGCTGCCGCGGATTGACTTCGATATCGCAGCAACGAATTACAAGTTGATGGATCTTGCCGGCGCCTCGCAGTATGCCGGGCGCGCCGTTGAGGCCCAACCCGACGATGTGAGTGCTTTGCAACTACTGGCTACAGCGGATGTGAAACTCGCTTATTGGCCGGAAGCGCAGTCCGCATTTGAGCGCGTACTCAAATTCAAACCCGACGACGTTGAAGCGTTGCTGGGGCTTGGGCAATGCCAACTGGAGCTGAAGAGCTATAAACCTGCGGCCGAAACATTGCAAAAGGTATTGCGGCTGGATCCCACGAGGCTGCTGGCACACTTCTACCTTTCGCGAGCCTTTGCCGGCATGGACCGTACGGCGGAAGCGGAGCACGAGGCGGCGCTGCACCAGTTGATGATGGAACAATTGACGTTCGTCCGCTCCAAAGAGAGCGACCAGCGAGAGAGTCCTATCAAGGCTCAGACTCAGCAACTGCTGAAGGCTCATCGCGAGGATGAAGCGGTGCGCCTGTACCAGGAACACTTCAAGGGAACGTCGGCCACTCCCGCAGATGCGTACGTGTTTGTGGGGAAGCTCTATCTCTTCATGGGCGATACGGAAGACGGCCTGCGCAGTCTTCATCACGCGCTGAAACTTCAACCGACGGTTCGTGGCGCTCATACCTACGAGGGAATTCTCGCGCTTAAGCTGGGCGATCTTAGCCGTGCGGAAAATGAATTTCAGGCGGAACTAGCCAACGATCCGAACTATCAGATGGCAATTGCTGAGATGGGCGAAGTGCGGTACCACCAGGGACGATGGGCGGATGCCGCAGAGCAACTCGCGAAGTCTAGAACCATGACTCCAGAATTGCTCTACATGCTTTGCGACTCTTATTTCCATCTGGGGAAAGTGTCGGAGGCGAACCTCAACGCAGAGGCTACAGCGGCGTACGCAAGAAACAAACCCGAAGTTATGAAAGGCCTGGTAGAGCTTCTCGTCCGCAATGGACAATCGGATCTTGCGAAACGATTGTCTGACAATCTACCGCCAGCCAATCTCGCGCACTGAGAGTCGGACTCAGGGGGTACTCTCAGTCACTGTGAGCACCTGATCTGCTTTGATATTTTTCAAAACCTGCTTGATTCCGCTCGGCCACGTCAGTTCGATGGAATCCACAATTGCAGCCGAGCCCAGGCCAAAGTGCACGCGCTTATCGCTCGAAGAGTTGTAACTCACCGCAGTGGTTGCCATGTTGTACTGCGCGCCCAAAGAGGTCGTGATTTTGACTTTCGTTCCGAGTCCGTCGCGATTGGACTTTACGCCGGCCAATTTCAGGATGATCCAGTGATTCTGATTGCCGGAACGATTGATCCAGATTTCCGGTGGGCCGTTGAGGACGGTTACGACGGCATCGATTTTTCCGTCATTGTTGAGGTCGCCAAAAGCCGCGCCGCGGTGCGGGGCCGGAACCTGAAAGGACGCCCCCGCCTTTGAGCTCATGTCCTCGAACGCCAGATTGCCTTTATTGTGAAATACGCGATTCGGAAGCGGAAAAGGCCGATGGGCCAGTTCCATGGAATTATCGAGAATGTCGGCGTTGGCGGTGAACAGATCTTTCTTGCCGTCGTTGTCAAAATCGAAAACCCCGACTCCCCAGGCTGTCGAACGACTAGTCAAGGCAGCCAACCCGGCCGTGCTGGTGACATCCTGAAATTGACCATCCCCCAGATTCTTGTAAAGAGGGAAGCCCTCTCCGAACATCGCGGTTTCGAAGATATCCGGCTTGCCGTCGTTGTCGATGTCGCGGAAATCTGCTCCCATGCCTGCGATCGCGTTGCCGAATGCGTTGTAGGCGACGCCTGCGAGCAAAGCGGTGTTCGCGAAAGTTCCATCGCCTTTGTTGCGGAGAAGGTAATTTTCGAAAGTATCGTTCGAGACGAAGATGTCGGTGAATCCATCGTTGTCGTAATCGCCAAATGCCAGGCCCATCCCTTTGCCGACGTATTGCGAGATGTGCGACTGCTCGGATACGTCAGTAAACGTGCCGTCGCCGTTGTTGCGATAGAGAATGTTCGGAGTCCCCAGAAAATCGACCGGCGAACAGTAAGCAGGATGTCCCTGCTGTACACAGAGAGTCGCAGTACTGATGCTGTAATTCAGATAGTTGACGACAAACAGGTCGAGCAATCCGTCGTTGTTGTAATCGAACCATCCCGCAGCGACCGACCACGCCTTGCCGAGCTTAGGAACAATCCCAGTGACTCCGGCCTTTGCGGTCACATCGGTGAAAGTGCCATCGCCGTTGTTGTGGAAGAGTTGATTGCGGTTGACGCCGGTAACGTAGAGGTCGACGAACCCGTCATTGTCGTAGTCGCCGGC
>DASRRV010000160.1:0-4193 GCA_035695545.1 Candidatus Sulfotelmatobacter sp.
CGGTCCGATCTGCTCGGCCCAGTGCACCATGCGCGAAGGCGTCCACTCCAGATGCGCTTGATGGCTTTTCGGCCGGTGCTCTTTCTCGGTGAGCACCTGACCTCGTCCACGACCGCGGAGATGCGAAGCCACACGTTGTCCCTTGTGAAAGATCTCTACGGTGGTCGGTGTGGCTCGCACTTCCATCAACTCCTGGACCAACGTGTAGGGCACGCTGTAGAAGTTGGCGTCGAAGGCGATGTGGTAGTCGATGTTCACGCGTGCGCGGGACCACTGGCTCATATCGAACCGTTCGGCCGGCAACGAGCGCAGTGCGCTGCGTTCGAGCAAAGCGAATACACTGGCACGTGATCCATCGCGCTTCCGGAACGGTCGCTGGTTCAACCGTTCGAGCAGTTCCCGGATCGCGCGGTTTACTTCTTCCAGCCGGAAGAACTTCTGATGACGTAAGGCCGCGATGATCCAGCGCTCGACGATCTGCACACCCACTTCAACCTTGGCCTTGTCCCGTGGACGATAAGGCCGTGCCGGCACCACGCCAACGCCGTAGTGCATCGCGAACTCTTGGTAGGTGGGGTTGAGATCCGGATCGTAGCGGCACGCACGGCTCACTCCGGTACGCGGGTTATCTGGAACCAGAAGCCTCGGCACTCCTCCGAAATATTCAAAGGAATGCATGTGCGCACTGAGCCAGGCGGTCAGTTGCTGATCTCTTGTGGCTTCGGCGTAGGTGTAGGAACTCGCACCGAGCACCATCACGAACAGCGGGGCTTGCCGGATCTCTCCGCTGACTGGATCGTGCACCGGGATCGTGGCCCCGGCCCAGTCGACAAAACCCTTCTCGCCGGGCTGGTGTTCCTGGCGAAGAACCACATCTTGCTTCTTGCGCCACCGCCCGTAGAGCTCGCAGAAGCGACTGTAGCCATATCCTTCCGGATGCACTTGCCGGTACTCTTCCCAAGCTAACTGCAGCGTCAGATGGGGATGCTGTTGTAGCTGAGCATGCAAAGCAGGAAAGTCAGGACGGACACGTTCGGGAAACTGCCCGATGGGCCGTTGCTCTCCAAAGAGTACTTTTTCAACTCCCTCTTCGTCCCAACCTTCTGGCAGCGGCCACGGGACCTTGGCTGCCTCGGCTCTCTTGAGATATTCATGAACCGTGCTCTGGCTGATAGAACAAGCGCGGGCAATGACCCGCTGTCCCAGCCCCAGCTCGAAGCGAAGGCGGAGCACTTCTTTGATCTTGCGCATGGACAATCTCCTGGTCGGCACTCGGTCTCTCCCATAAGTCAAATCGGAGAAACAGCTTGCCTTCTGTGATGTCCAGCGTCACTTCGCCCTGTGGAAAACGTTCCGGGGGATCGCGATCACCCTTCCGGGCATCGCGATCACTCTTCCGACGATCGTGATCAACTGATCGGGATCACCCCGGAATGAGTGATCGGCATCCCCCGGAATCACTGATCGACATCGCCCGGAATAAGTGATCGGCATCAGCCCGGAACGCTGATCGGCATCGTCCGGAATCCGCACCCTAAAGGGGTCCTCGGCCTGAGAGTCTTACTGACGCTGAAGAAGTGGGTTTAGCTCCGTGCTACAAAATTCTGCCGTCCAGAAAATTATGGGGAAAAAACTCAGATAATGCGCCGCCATTGAGAGCTTTCCCTACTAACCCCTTTTATATGAACAGTTTACCGGTACATTTTCGCAACTGACTGATTTTATTGGATTTAATGCGATTTATCGCATGTCTTTAACGAGGTATAAGTCATTTATAATCAGCATGTTATAGCCAGAGCATTTCCATCGGTTTCAATAGGCGAAGCCGCTGTAAAGGGATTAACCCTATCCGAATCTGTAGGATAGCCTTTGCAGATTGATGCCGATATTCAGAAATTGGAATTTCCGGCCGGAGATTCGCGAAGCGCGACCCTTCAGCATCCACCTTTAATGTAACAAGAAGACAATTGTAACAAAAGGATTTGACATTCGTGAACTGTGAGAGTACGCAATGGGCTAGAGCCTGAGTGGTTCCCCAGTCGCCCCTCTCAGGACCGAAAGTGGGGTGGGCCATGAGCGGAAAGCTCACGTTTAGATTCATGGCCAGAGCGCTCGCCGTAGCCCTTGTCATGTTCGGAGCAGGCTTCTTCGGCATACGCACTTGGGCATGTTCTGGCATCTGCAATAGGGGAGAACCACAGCAATGCTATACTGAGAGCGATTCGTCCTGCCAGTCCGGCAGCGTTTGCGAACACGATACTTGCTTGGCGACAGACTGTCCGCTTGAATATAACCATTTTGCCTTCTGCGTAGCGCAACAGTACGAGTGTCACTATCCGTCTTGCACTTGGATTGCTCAATGTTGTGATTACTACTATTGATCACAGATAGGAGACGCCCTCGTGAGGAAGATATTATTTTTGGTAGTCATTTCCCTTGCGACTGTGGTTGCGCTGGGGGCCGTCAAGCATAGGTACAATTTTCAGCTTTCTCCCTCGGTGCATCCGCTCGTTGCAGAATACAAATCGACAACGATTCACCAACACAAAGGGCAATCCCAGCCTGTGACGGACAATGCTAGGTTCCTGACCATGGCTGTACGCTCTGACGGAGCGATCATGACTGCGAATACGCTCCCAGATGCGGAAGGACGACTCGAAACCGTCAGGGCGATTCAGTTTAAAGACCGATATGTGGTCATCGACCCTTTTTCCAACTCAATTTCTACCTACAAGAGGTACAAGCCGATCATCGTCGCCACACAGGATTGTCAAGGTGTTCGAGATATACAATTGCTTGGGCACCAGACTGAGATCGTTTCCGAGAACGCGAAGCCCAACGTTCATTACCCACAAGAGGGGGTCACGAAATGGCTGGCTATCGATCTTAACTGCATTTCCTTACGAGACCGTTATGTCAAGGACGATGGTTCTGAACTGGTTCATGTGAACCGCGACGCCATTTCCGTTCAAGTCGGAGAGCCTCCGGCGGAGTATTTTGATATTCCGGTTAATTACGTGGAGCGTGGGCCGGCAGATATCGACAGCGAGATGCAGAAGAAAACTGGCCAACACGTTTTCGGTGGGGGCGATCCAACCGCTCTCCAGAAATTGCAGCAAGCCTACGATAGCTCGAAATGAGTTTACGGGCGGTTCTGAGAGCAAATGCATCGCCGATTTTCACCAATTGCCAATTGCCTATAAAACGAACTCCGCTAAGAGAGGACCCATCCTGGTGGAAGGCCACCCCCTGGCGGAAGCCTTTACTGCAGAGAAAAAATTTGTGCCGGAGTTTGTGACTTAACTGGGTCGTGCTAGCCGGTGCAACTCACCATCACCCAATCCACGTCCGCCCAACGTCGTTCGGCTCTTCGCCAATGGCTGATTTTACTGGACTTTCCTCTGCTCCCTATTCCTTCTCACGCGGCATCACTACAGCCGACTTTGCTTTCTGTATTTGCAAGCAGGGGGTCACCGGTTCGATCCCGGTCACGTCCACCAATACTTTTTCGTTTGCAATGAAATACCTCGGAACGTCCGACCTACGCTCGTCCGCAGCAATGGCTGGTGTCAAGCAAGTTAGCCGATCAGTGCCCGAATCTTGGCGCGCACTTCGCCCAGTTCGGCGGCAGATATCGTGCCTTTACGCCTAGCGCCCCTTTTCCGCCAATCGAGGCTTTTAACCTGATCAGCGAGAACCGCGCTGGGACTTGCACCGGCGATGCGTACCTCGAAGGGATAATTCTTGATCTGTGATGTCATTGGACAGCAGATCATCAAACTCGTCTTAGCATTGTATGCGGATGGACTGAGAACAACTGCGGGCCGGTGCCCGGCCTGCTCGTGTCCGGCCTGTGGATCGAAGCTAAGCCACACGATGTCCCCGGCGTCCGGCACGTAGGACCGCACCATTACAGTGCCTCTTTGCCCACAGCTCTTCCGAAATCCACCTCGTCATGCAAGTTGGTGGGAGTAATTCGCTTCACCAACTCGACCAAGTCGTATTCTTTGCGCTGCGCGGGCTCGATGACGACGCGGCCAGACTCTTCGCGCACATCTACGGTCTCATCCAGCTCCAAATGGGCAGCCTGCATGACGGCAGCGGGAATTCGCACCGAGGCGCTGTTGCCCCATTTCTTGACTACGGTTCTCATATCGGGTGCTCCTGTATCTACGTTGTCTCAACATGTTGCC
>DASRRV010000161.1:0-27087 GCA_035695545.1 Candidatus Sulfotelmatobacter sp.
AACGTTCCCTTATGGCAACCTCCTTGACAGCTCTCCACGCCACCACCCGACGTTCATGCCAACGTCGGACAAAAATAAATAAAGGAGGGCCGCCACGTCGGCCTTGACTTTCATGACCTTCTCATAGAAGCGCTTATGGGGCGTGCCCCCGCGGCGTAGCTGTGTCCGCAGCTTGCTGCAATGCGCAGAAACTACAGTGTCTAGGCTAAACATTCCGCGAAAACTTGGGCCCAAGTTGATTCTTTCGCTCACTGTCCTGATCGTTGCGATCAGCACGGTCAGCGGGTATTTGAACTTCCGCACTCAGGAGAAGCAACGATGAACCGGGGAATCCTTCTGACGCCATTCCACAATATGGCGCTGATGTCGCCGCAAACGGAGAACGACGATGCGGACCGGCATACGAAAGTATTCCGCGAGGCGGTGCGGGAACTGACCGCGTAAATCAGTTGCGAGTACCCAGTTGCCAGTTGAAAGACTTCTTCGGCGTTCTGTTAGTCTGATTTCTTCTGCATGAAACTCCTTACGCGAAGGGTATTGGCGCTGGGCATGCCATTGTTGTTCACGGCGTGCGCGACAGTGGGACCGCCGCTGCCTCCGTCGCTGGAACTGCCCAAGCCCCCCGCCGACCTGCGGGCCACGCGCAAGGGGGACAAGGTCACGCTCACTTGGACGATCCCCGCCGTTACAACCGATCGACAAGCGGTTCGAAGCATGGGATCAACGCGAATTTGCCGGGGAGGCGAGACGAGCTTGACGCAATGCGGGGCGCCGGTTGGAGTGGCGAGCCCGCAGGCGATTCCCGTTGCAAATTCTCCCCGACAAAAAATTTCAGGCACGTACACCGATACGCTGCCGCTTCCAACCGAGAACGCCAATCCCTCGGGCTTCGCCACCTATGCGGTCGAGGTGCTCAATGCCGATGGCCGTGGTGCGGGACTGTCCAATCAGATTCGCGTATCGCTGGCGCGTACTCTGCCGCCGCCAGAGAACTTTGCCGCGCACGTTACAAATCAGGGAATTGTTTTGACTTGGGCCAGCGTGCGTCAGGGGGCTTCCACTGGTCAGGTGCGTTACGTCTATCGCATTTATCGGCGCCAGGAGGGAAGTCAGCAGCAGGTTCTTGCGGGCGAGGTGCCGAGCGGCGGCGAACCGGCATTTACTGACTCGAGCTTTGATTGGGGAAAGACCTACGAATATCGCGTCGAGACGGTCACTGCGATCGTGCGGGAGAACAACTCTGAACTGCAGGTTGAAGGCGACGATTCGGCAGAGGTCAAGGTTTTCGCCGATGACATTTTCCCTCCCGCAGTGCCCGCAGGTTTGCAGGCAGTGTTTTCGGGCCCGGGGCAAAAAGCGTTCATCGACGTGATTTGGGCTCCGGTTACCGATGTCGACCTTGACGGGTACAACGTTTTTCGTCACGAGGATGGAGCCGCTCCCGTCCGAGTGAACGCGGAGTTGCTAAAGGCGCCTGCTTATCGCGACGCAGGTGTGGTCTCAGGGAAACGCTACTTCTATTCGGTCTCTTCGGTCGATGTTCGCGGGAACGAGAGCACGCGGTCGGAGGAAGCGAGCGAAGCGGTTCCATGAGAAACAAAGCATGAGAAGCAAAGAAAGAAGGCACGGCTAGAAGCCGTGTCCTTTACAGTTCTCGAGTAGCAAGTACTGAATTTTCTACTGCTTGCTGGATTCTTCCTTTGCCAGCCTTACCTTCGCCGCGTCGAGCTTTTGCTGAACTTTGGCGAAGGCTTCGGAGTCTTGCTCGGCGGGGACGGTGCGGTTCCACTCCTGAACGGCGCGCTCCCAGTGAGCGGCGGCCAGTTTCAGGCGTCCAGTCTTCTGGTAGAGGTCTCCGAGGTGCTCCTGCACGGTGGCATCGGAGCCCATGTGCATTGAGGCCTTGGTCAAGTTCTCTTCCGCCAGGTCATACTTGCCCAGCTTGAAGTAGGTCCAGCCGAGCGAGTCCAGATAGGCGCTGTTGTTCGGATCGAAAGTCAGTGCCTGCTTGATGAAGGTGAGCGACTCGTCGAGTTTGACGCCGCGATCGGCATTCATGTACCCAAGATAGTTGAGGGTCGCGGCACTCTGCGGATCGCTAGGCGCAACCGCAGCAATTACTTTTCGGAACTCCCCATCAGCCTGGTCGTACATCTTCTGGCGTTGAAGGAGATCTCCGCGCAGGAACCAGACGTAGGCTTTGTCGTCCGTCTTGGTCGCCAATTGCTCAGCCTTGGCGAGTGAGTCTTCAGCTTCTTTCCAGCGCTTGGCGCGCATGTAGATGATGGCCAGGCGAAGGTGAATTTCGCGATCCTCGGGGCCGCCCTTCAGCAATGAGCGGACGTCGGAGATGGCATGGTCGACTTCGCCCGTATCGGCGAGTTGCGCGTCGAGCACCATGCGCAGGTCGCGATCATCCGGCATCTTCTGCACCGCTTCTTTGGCGGCGGCTGTGGCTTGCGGCCACTGTTTGGCGTCGCGATAGGTGTCGATGATTTCCTGATAGCCACTGCGGGCGTTTTCCTCGCCCAGAGACAGCATCTTGCGGAAGGTCTCGATCGCGGCGGTGTAATTTTCCTGCTCGCGATAGATCATTCCCAGACGCTCGATGAAGATGGCGCGGTTGTTGCGGTCAGCCTGGCTGGCCCCGACCTCGCTTTTTTCCGTCTTCTTGAGCAGATCCTGCAGAAGCTTCACCGCCTCGTCGTAACGGCCCTGTGCTTGGTAAACGGCAGCGATGTTGTACGGCACGTCCATCGTGTCGGGAACGAGTGTTTCAGCCTTTTTCAGATTTTCCAGCGCGACATCGTACTTGCCCTGGCGGCGGTAGATTTCGGCGATGCGCACGTAAGTTTGTGCGTCTTCGGGATTAGCGTCAGCAATGACCTTGTACTGCTCGAGCGCGGCCTCGGCCTGGCCGTCGTTCATCAAGTTCTCGGCTAGTCCCCGGATGGCGTCGAGATTATCGCGATCCAAAACAATGGCGTGGCGGTAGGCGTCGATCGCGTTCTTGTAGTCCTTGCGTTGCTCGTAAGCCGCGCCCAGAGCGGAGTACAGCTTGGCGGAGCGAGCCGTGTCGGGTACGGAACTGAGCACTTGCAGGGCATGCGCCGTGTCGCCTTCGTCGGTGTAGAGCATGGCCAGCGTCGTCACGGCTTCTTCGGAGCTGGGGTCGAGTTTGACGGCGGTCTTGAGTTCGCTTTCGGCTTTCGGAAGATCGCTGTTCAGGCGGTAGAGGCGCCCGAGGAGCAGGTGATCGTCAACGCTGTCTGGCTCGATCTTGACGATCTGCTCGTACTGCTCGATGGCCAGCTTGAGGACGTTGTCAGAGCCATTGCCGCCGGGCATGTCGCCGAGGGAACGAAGATAGATGCGCCCCAAAAGCTTGTGGGCCTCGAGGTTCTTGGGGTCTCGCTTGATGATGTCCTGGGCTTCGAGAACGGCGTCGCGGATGCGTCCAGTCTTGACGTACAGCTCAGCCAAGCCCGAGGTCAGGAATTCCGACGAGGGATCGGCGTCGATGGCGAGGCGGTATTCTTCGATCGCCTTGTTCGCCAGGTCACTGCGGCCGTACACCGTCACTTGCTCTTCGTACATGTGAGCGACGGAGTAGTGGTAGTAGGCGGCAGCGCGGTCGACCTTGCGCAGCGAGGACTGAGGGGCCTTGGAATCGGGCTGTTTCGCGGCGGATGGACTGTTTTGCCCGAGCGCGGCCACTGCGGCCATGGAAATCATCAAAAAAAGGCGAAAAATTCTGTTCATGCTTGACCTGACTGCGCTCTCGCGCGTTTCCGAACCTCAGCTGATTGGATGCAATGCCGCCGGGGGAAAGGTGCCTTTATTCTACCTCGGCTGACGGTCGGATGGGAAAAAACACGGCTGGAGTGGGGCTTTGCAGAGAAACCAGAAGGACAGGGACCGGAGAGCAGTTGTCAGACTCAGACCCAGGCCCAGTGTCCAGCAACGCAGGTGTTTTGTTGGTGATTCGGTGCTGGGTACTGGGCACCGGCAACTGGGTACCGGTCTAGTGCCGGAAGTGCCGCACTCCGGTAAAGAGCATGGCTAGTCCCAGGCGGTCGGCCGCTTCGATCACTTCAGGATCACGTTGGGAACCTCCCGGTTGGATGATGGCGCTGGCTCCGGCTTTGGCGATTTCTTCGACTCCGTCGGGGAACGGGAAGAACGCGTCGGAGGCGGCGACCGTCCCTTTCAACGGAAGCTGGGCTTTCATGGCGCCAATCTTGGCGGCATCGACGCGGGACATCTGCCCGGCGCCGACTCCCACGGTCTGGCCGTCGCGGGCGTAGACGATGGCGTTGGACTTCACGTGCTTGCAGACCTTCCAGGCAAAAAGCAGAGCGCGTGTTTCTTCCGGAGTGGGGGGGCGTTTGGTGACGACTTTGAGATCAGGGTCTTGCAGAGGCCGGCTGTCGGTGTCTTGCACGAGCATGCCGCCGGAAACATTCTTGAGTATCCACTTCTGATTCGCCGCAGCGACTTCGACCAGGCGGAGGTTCTTCTTGGAAGCAAACTTGGCCTTGGCCGCTTCGTCGAAGGCGGGCGCGGCGATGACTTCAAGGAAAAGCTTGTGCATCTCCTCGGCGGCTTCGGCGTCGATGGGGCGATTTACCCCGATCACGCCTCCGAAAGCGGAGACGGGATCGCATTCCAGAGCTCGTTTATATGCTTCAGCGAGAGTCTTCCCGGTCGCCGTGCCGCACGGGTTGGTGTGCTTAATGATGGCGACCACGGGCGCGTCGAATTCTTGCGCGAGATCCCAGGCCGCTTGCAGGTCGACGATGTTGTTGTAGGAAAGCTCCTTGCCTTGCAATTGGTGGGCATTGGCAACGCCTACGCCGGAGCCGTCGGAGTACATAGCCGCCTTCTGATGGGGATTTTCTCCGTAGCGCAGGTCGAGACTTTTTTGGAAAGAAAATCTTAGATTTTGCGGAAACGCTTCGATGACTGATTGCGAGCCGTCGGCGCTGATGCGTTCGAGCGTCGTCGCAATGGCGGAATCGTAAGCGGCCGTGGTGGCGAAGGCTTTTTGCGCGAGGCGCCATTTTGTTGCGTGAGAGAGAACGCCCGCCGAGCGAGACAGTTCTTCGGCGATGGAGTCGTAGTCGGAAGGCGAAGTGACGATGGCGACGTCGTGGAAATTCTTGGCCGCAGAGCGGATCATCGACGGGCCGCCAATATCGATGTTCTCGATGAGTTCTTCGAATTTCACATCCGGTTTCGCCGCGGTCTTTTCGAAGGCGTAGAGATTCACCACGACCATGTCGATGGGAGCGATACCGTGTTCGGCGACGGCGGCAACGTGCTTCGGGTCCTCGCGGCGATGGAGGATCCCGCCATGCACTTTGGGGTGCAGCGTCTTGACGCGGCCGTCGAGCATCTCGGGAAATCCTGTGAGTTCCGAGATGTCTTTCACGGTCACGCCGGAATCGCGGAGCAGCCTGGCAGTGCCACCGGTGGAGATGAGTTCGATGTTGAATGCGGAGAGTTTGCGGGCGAAGTCTACGAGTCCGGTTTTGTCGGTGACGGAGAGGATGGTACGGTGGATGCGAGACATGAACGAGCCCCTGGAAGATGAATGGCGATTGGGTGACCAAAAATTCTAACAGTAGCCATGGCCGGTCGCGAAACGGACGACAAAATTCGACAGGACAAATTCACTAACCACGAAGGGCACGAAGGTTCACCAAGGAAGACAGGACGGCAGATGGTCTGATCGCCATCCTATTCCTTAGTTCGAGTTGTTTATCTTTGCTGTTGTGGCTGCGAGTTGGGATGGAGCTTTGTGCAGGGATTGCACGAGGCGATTGATCTCCGGCTGGGTGACTCCTGCGGGCTCTTCGTAGCCCGTCTGCAGGAACTTTATATCCACACTGCCATCGCCATCATAAAGGCGCAATTCGAGCATGTCTTGTCGAATTTGAGGATTGCCATACTGAAAACCTCTGTAGCCTTGACTCTGAAGATTGAAGATTCCGGTCTCTGCGGGATTCGATGAGTGCCCAGCCCCAACCTCGTCCAAGAAGCTTGACTTAAGCGCCAGAAGGATCAGTTCCTCGCGGCGGACTCTCGAGGAAAACGTCCAGGCGTGTACATTATCTGGCGTTGTCTCATAGGTCCGTTTCATAAATGCATAGTTGAAATGCGTCGTACTGTGTGGTCTGAACACGATGAAGAGTTGCAATCCGGATCGGAAGCAGATCCGCGCCATCTGGTGGTCCGGCGTGTCCTCCACTACCTTGCTCTCGGAATCGTTGAGGTCGCTCCAGGGAACTTCAAATTCATGCCCGAAGATAGGAGAGCTTGGTCCCAGAGGCCTGCGAAATTGACGAGTCCGCCAGGTCGGTGGGTACGACCTTGGCGATCGCGGGAGCTGTCTTTGTGAGGTATAGAGAAAGGCCGATCGGGAGCATCCAACCAAGACAGGTAGCAAGGGCGACTATCGCAATGAGAATGCGTGCGATGATCTTCACTGTTTCCTCGCGCGCTCCCGTTTTGCGTGCCGGCTACGTCTTGGCTTTGGCCTTCAGCTTCACATGCCCGTTGGTGAGTTCAACGGAGTATTCGACATCTTCGCAGTGATATTGCTTGCGGATCTGTTCCGTCTTTTTCTGCACGAACTGGGTGAAAGAGTCGATGCTGCCGGAGACGTTCTCGCCGGCCTTTTTCTTGGCTGCAACCAGAGTGTTATAGAGACGCTCGACTTGCTCGCGCTCGGCTTGGTCCACGCTGTGCAAGGTGAAGTGTTGAGACGAAACCGCGCCCGCGCCTGAGGCGGCAGCCGCTGCATGGCTCACTCCGTACACCGGATGGTGCTGCGGCTTGAGGTCTTCTTCGGCGACCCGAACGCCCTGCACGGAAAGCAGCGCGTCTTGCGGACGCCGGTAGCCTTCTTCCCGGATGCGCGACTTTTTACGCCACAGGTCGCTGTAAATTGCGTAGCGCTGTGCCATTTCGTTGTAGCGGTAGCGCTGGGAGAAGTTCATGCGGCCGCCGTCGGAGAACTTGCGCAGCATGCTGAGCACCTTCCACTCGACGTCGGTGGGCGGACGCTTTTGCGGGTTGCTGAAATAAATTTCGTACTCGATCTTCAACCGGCGCAGTTGTGTGTCGAGTACGTTCAATTCCTCGTCGGTGGTCACAGTTGTCTCCATGGACAGTCTAGTGAGGTGAAACGCGGGCCGCGAGGTGCCCTAGGGTCACGGACGGGCATGGTACGAAAGTAAGGGGAGAGTGGTGAGCTTGGAGCGGTGAGCCACCAGCAAGCGAGAATCGGGAATGGGGGACGACAAGGAATCTCGGATTGCTCAGAACTCGCGGCTCGAAGCTCGCAGCTTATTTCCCCGAATTCGACGCCATCTTCTTGACCATGGCGAGGACGAGCTTGCGGTCACTGTCGTTCAGGTTGGTGGCGTAGCGGCGGATCTGGCTGAGGAAGCGGACTTCGTCGTCGGAGAGCTGGGGCAGTCCCTTGGAACCGTTACTGTGGCCGGGTTCGGCGAAGAACTGCGACAAAGGAAGTTCCATGGCACCGGCGATTTTCGACAGCGTATCGAGCGAAGGGATGGTGTGACCGTTCTCGACGCGTGACAGGTAGCAACGCAGTAGGCCCGTCCGCTTTTCGATGTCGCCTTGAGACATACCTTTCTGAAGCCGGTAGTTGCGGATCGTCTCGCCGATGTTCATGGTAGGGAGCATTTCAGGATGCGCCATAGTAACCAGATCAGTACCTTCTGGCAAGTGGGAAATTCGTGCCATGAACGGGACATCAGTGCCATATGAAAATCGAATCGGACGGAACCGTGTTTCGAGGGATTAAGCCCTCTATGCTTGCACAGTGTATAAGTAACGAATCAAGCCAAAACCCTTGTCCGGCGGGAGTTTTCGGGCGGCGCTGCACGCGGCTATTTCTGTAGAGTTGTCGCCAGGAAGTCAACGGTACGCTTCCATGCATCGGCAGCATCCGCTGCTCGGTATCCATCTTTATTGTTGGGATTCTCGAAAGCGTGACCGGCGTCGTCGTAGATCTTGACGTCGATCTTTTTGCCGAGTTGCTTCATGGTCTGTTCGAACTTGTGAACGTCGTCCGGGGTGATGCCGTGATCCTGACCACCGAACAGGCCAAGGATCGGTGCATTGATCTGTCTCAATGCGTCGGAGTCGGTGGCGAGGTGGCCATAGTTGATGACCGTCGCGGCGAGGTCGGCTTCCTGCAACGCGACGTCGAGGGAGTAGCCTCCGCCCATGCACCAACCAATCGATCCGATGCGATCTTTCTTAACGTTGGGTTGCGACTTAAGAAATTCCACGGCGGCGTGAAGGTCGCGTTTGGCGCGGTCTTCGGGGACTCCACGCATGATTTCGTGCGCCATGTCGGGCGTAGTCGCGACTTTGCCGCGATAGAGGTCGATCGCCAGAGCCGCGTAGCCTTGGCCGGCGAGCTTCGAGGCTTGCTCCTTGACCCAGTCGTTGAGTCCCCACCATTCGTGGATGACGACGAGAGCGGGAAACGGACCCTTGCCTGTCGGAGTGTAGAGAACGCCCTGCACGGTTTCGTCGCCACTTTTGTACGTGACGGATTTGCCGTCGGCAGCGAAGGCGGACGCGACGCCAAGCAGAATAGCGATTGCCAGCGCGAGAGTTCTCTGCATGATGGTACCTTCCGTTTTTGTTAGCGGACATTCTGGCCGAAGCGTCGCGGGATTACAACTCCAGTTCCATGTACAGTGCGCCGGCGATCGGATTCGCGCAGTAGGGTGCGATTTCAACGAAGCCTATCTTGCGGTACATCGCAACGGCGTCTTTCATCACCGGCTCGACGGTGTCGAGACGCATGCGCTGGTAGCCAATCTGGCGAGCTTCGTTGATCATGCGGTCTGCGAGCGCGCGGCCCAGGGCCTTGCCGCGGAACTGCGGGCGCAGATAAAGACGCTTCATCTCGCAGATGTCGTCGGCCAGTTTGTGAAGCGCGACGCAGCCGGCTAGCTGACCTTCGTATTCCGCAAGGAGCAGGCGACCTTCCGGCGGAGCATAATCTCCGGGAAGTCCGGCAAGTTCCTTGTCGAAATTCTGGAAGCACAGGCTGAAGCCCAAGGACTGAGCATATTCGAGGAAGAGTTCGCGGACCTGGACGATCTGGGCCCGCGATTTGGCTTGAGCAAAAGCCAGAGCTTTCAACACAGAGGGCACAGAGGACCCGGAGGAAGGCTTAGCAGGCTCTGAACTCATGTTTCCTCTGTGGTTCTCCATGCCCTCTGTGTTTAGTTTCTTATCCCATGAGCATGCCACCGTTCACGCTCAGAACGTGACCGGTAATGTAAGAAGCGTCGTCCGAAGCCAGGAATGCAACGGCTCCGGCCACATCTTCTGGTGTCCCAACGCGACCCAGCGGAATCTGTTTGACCGCGGTTTGCTTGAATTCATCGCTCAGAACGGCGGTCATGGCCGTTTCGATGAAGCCGGGAGCGATGGCGTTGCAGGTAATGTTGCGGGACCCGACTTCGCGGGCGATGGCCATGGTGAGGCCGATCAGTCCGGCTTTGGACGCAGCATAGTTGGCCTGCCCGGCCTGGCCCATCTGCCCGAAGACACTGGTGATATTGATGATGCGTCCCCAGCGCTGCTTAAGCATGGAACTGATCACGGCTTGAATGCAGAGATAAGCCGAGGTGAGGTTAGTCTGCAGGACGGCGTCCCAGTCAGCGCGCTTCATTCGCATGACAAGTTGGTCGCGGGTGATGCCGGCGTTGTTGACCAGGATGTCGATTTTGCCCAGCTGCGCGATCACTGCTTTAACTGTGGCCTTGACCTGCTCTTCGTCGGCAACATCGAGTGCGAACGCCATTGCCTTGCCGCCTGCGGCGGTGATTTCGGTGACCAGTTCGTTCAGCTTCTCCTGATTGCGTGCCGCCACGGCCACCGTCGCACCTTCTTTGGCCAGCCTCAGGGCGCAGGTGCGTCCGATGCCTTGCGATGCTCCGGTAACCAGCGCTACTCGTCCTGAAAGTGACATGAGGGTTCTCCGATGGCTTGATGGAATGATAGCCGTGGAACGCAGAATTATACGCGGTGAGCTGGCTCATCAGCGCGGCGGAGGGGCCAGATCAGAACGTCGAGCCGGCGCGCGAAATGCAACAGCGGCGTGGAATTTGGCAGTGGAATCCGGGCAGCCGCAGCGACGGTGTTGATCTCCAGGTCAGCGTCGGCATTTTGCAGCGGCCAAGGCGAGTGATGAATCTCTCCTCGGTACACTTGGTCTCCGTACGTTGTGTACAGGCAATAGCGCTCTGTGAGCCAGTGCCCGATCGATCCTTTGTGGAGGAGTTGAGCCGGAGAGACGGGGCCATAGGTTCCGCGGAATATAGCGTGGGCGCGACGGCGGCGCGAAGAATAGTGGATGATCCCGTTGCGATCTGCACAGCTCATCTCCGCGTAAAAATACGGCAGATGATAGAAGGCGCGGGCGGTCCAGACCGCCGGAAGATTTGCAGCGTCGAGGCTGAAGAAATAGACGCCCGGCTTGCCGCCGTAGGTCACATACGTTCGAACGTTCAACTCCGGAAATCGCGAAACTCCGGGCAGTGGCGGGAGGCCGTGTGCGTGAATTCCGCTCATGTAAAAAGGCACGACTCCGACCCAGCACTCGCCGTCGAACGTGTCGAGCGCTAACTGTGGCGGGATGAGAGGGCGCATTACCGCCGGCGGCAGAGGCCAGTGGGCGAACAGCAGATCGTGCCAGGTTTGGATCATCACCCAGCGGCCAGAGGGCAGAGGCCAAGGGCGATGCGCCGTTGTCAGAAGCAGCGGATGCACTCAACAGTTTAGCGCGAGCACGCCAGTATCTTTTCCGTAACGCATTGCGCATCCACAACCTCGCCGAGTACCATTCGGACACTCATGCCTCAGACTGTGACGAACCAAGTTATCGTGATGCCCGACCCTTCCAACCGAAACGCTTCGACCGATACGGCTTCTGCCGGATCCGGACACCGCTCGCCCAATCGGGCATCGGTCGCGGAACAACTTGCGCCCGCCGAGAAGCCAGTGGCGGACGCGCCTTCGACCGAAGTCTTCGCCGTGTTCGGCGTGGAGCCGGAGATTCAGGCTTACGCGATGGCCAAGTATTCGCGGTCGGCGCTCTCGATGAAGGAGTCGCTCCGCGAGATCAGCACGCAGAAGGCCGAAAAGTTTCTCAACACCTTCTACTTTCAATACGGGCATCGCTCCATCGCCGATCTGGCGCACATTGCGCTTGCGGTTGAGCGGCTGTCGATTCTGGCGGCGATCGAACTGGCCGACGAGCAGCGCTGGGACGGGCAGGAGCGCTCGACACGCTATCAGGATTTCAAGAAGAGCGGATATTACACGCCCGACTTCGGCGCCGATGCCGAAGGGCGGAAGCTTTATTGCGAGACTCTGGATTTTCTCTTCGCCGAGTACGAGGCGCTTTCCGCGCACATGACGCAGTACCTCATCAATATCACTCCGAAGCCCGGCGACATGAAGCAGGACGCGTACGAGCGGACGTTGAAGGCGCGAGCGTTCGACATCACGCGCTATCTGCTGCCGCTGGCGACAAATACTTCGCTGGGCGAGATCGTGAATGCGCGTACGCTGGAGACGCAGGTGGCCCATCTGCTGTCGCATACGCATCGGGAAGTGCGCGTGTTGGGCGAGTCATTGAAGAAGGCGGCTACCGGCGCTGCGTACAACGTCAACGCCGATTCATTGCGCGAACTGGTGGAGCAGATTCGGGCCGAGAATCCTGAGTTGGGCGCGCGCGCCGAGCGGGAATTGCTGCGCGAGGTGCGCGTGGCGCCGACTTTGGTGAAGTACGCGGACCCGAATGAATATGAGATGGCCACGCGTCGCGAACTGCGCCATGCGGCCCAGGAGTTGATGGCCGACGAACCGCTGGCGCCCTCGAAGGCCATTGTCGACTTGCTCGACGAGGAGCCGTTGGAAGTCGAGATCGCGACCACGCTGCTGTACGAGCACTCTCATCATTCCTATCGCCAGATTCGCCAGGCGGTGCAGGTGGCCGGGGAGCGGCGGCGGCGGGAGATCATCGACCTGGGCTTGCGGCATCGTGGCAAGCACGACGAAATGCTGCGCGGCTACCGCGCCGGACAGCAGTTCCGCTTCGACATTCTCATGGACACGGGCGGCTTCCGCGACATGCATCGGCACCGGCGCTGCATCCAGGTGATGCAGGGATTCACCACACAGCACGGCTACGAGATGCTGCTCGACATGGAAGACGCGGGCGTGCGCGGACGCTTCGACTCGGCCATGCGGCGCGTGCAGACGGTGGCGGAGAGCCTGGCTGGGCGTGGAACTCCCGAGGCGCAAGAGAATTCGCAGTACGCGATTCCGCTGGCGTTCCGCAAGCGGGCGCTCTTCAAGATGGATTTTGCCGAGGCCGTTTACATTTCCGAGCTGCGCACGACACCGGCGGGACATGTCTCTTACCGCAACGTGGCGTATGCGATGTATGAGGCGCTAGCAAGGAAGTATCCGGCGCTGGCCAAGTATTTCCGCGTGCATGACGTGACGGCGCCTGTGGATTTGCTGCAGAGGTAGAAATTAAAGCTTCTTGATGAAATCTGGTGGTGGCCCGGCCGTCGCAAATATGGCAGCAACAACTGCAAGAGTTGAGAAGACGGTTAGCCCAGGATGATTCTGCCAAGCCAGTCCAGTCTCGTTGTGCCACACAATGGCATATTCTCCGCACGCCATAAGACTGCAGCAGCCTATCCAGAACCGCATCTTCTTGCGGTCTGGCTTGTGATCGGGATTCTTGTTTCTTTCACTGAACCAGAAAAGGGCTAGAAGGGTTAGGGGGAATCCTACGGGGGATATGATCTTTCCCAGCATAAAACACTACCCTCTTGCACGGGTGCTCAGGGTCGGTCGTTCCGAGTATAAGCCTCGTCGGGTAGCTAAGCAGCAGAATCAGTGAAAGCGAGCATCGCCCATTTTGGAACCTTCCACAGGTTAATTATGTTGATTCGCCTTTTCTTCGCTTCGATTCGTATGTATAATCCGGCCAGATTAGATTTCATTTAGTCGGCACTCATAAAGGAGCCACTCCATGGCGGATGAACGGGGCAAGGCGATTGAACTGGCGGTATCCCAGATTGAAAAGCAGTTCGGCAAGGGATCGATCATGCGGTTGGGGTCGAAGGAAGCGATCGTTCCGATCTCGGTGATCCCGACGGGGTCGATCTCGTTCGATGCGGCTTTGGGCGTGGGCGGCTTTCCACGCGGACGCGTGGTGGAAGTGTTCGGGCCGGAATCTTCCGGCAAAACCACCATTACCCTGCAAGTGATTGCCGAGGCGCAGAAGATGGGCGGCATGGCCGCATTCGTCGACGCCGAACACGCGCTCGACCCGGCATACGCCAAGAAGCTCGGCGTGGATGTGGACAACCTTCTGGTCTCGCAGCCCGACTATGGCGAGCAGGCGCTGGAGATTACCGAAGCGCTGGTGCGCTCGAATGCCATTGACGTGCTGGTCGTCGATTCCGTGGCCGCGCTTGTGCCCAAGGCCGAACTCGACGGCGAGATGGGCGACAGCCACATGGGCCTGCAGGCGCGGTTGATGTCGCAGGCGCTGCGAAAGCTGACCGGAACGGTTTCAAAATCGAGGACCTGCCTCATCTTTATTAACCAGATCCGCGAAAAGATTGGCGTGATGTTTGGCAATCCGGAAACTACGACCGGCGGCCGGGCGCTGAAGTTTTATTCCTCCGTGCGCGTGGACATCCGCCGCATCGCCGCCATCAAGGAAGGCGACGTGGTCACTGGGTCGCGGACGAAAGTGAAAGTGGTGAAGAACAAAGTTGCCGCGCCATTCCGCGAGGCGGAGTTCGACATCCTCTACGGCGAAGGCATTTCCCGCGAAGGCGATCTGCTTGACATTGCAGTGAACAACAACATTCTCGAAAAATCCGGCTCGTGGTTCAGCTACAAGGGCGAGCGCATTGGCCAGGGACGAGAGAATGCCCGGCAGTTCCTGAAGGACAACAAAGACACCATGGCCAAACTGGACGGGGAAGTCCGCAAGACCCTGGGATTGGCAGGCGACAAACCTCAAGCCGTACCGGCGTCCACCGCTGCCCCGGCAGCGCCCGGAGCCCGCGTGGCAACGATGCCAACTGGCACCGAGACCGCGAAGGCGCCGATTGTGGCCGCTCGGCGGTAAGGTACAAGAACGATTCGGTTGCAAAAAAGGCCATGGGATCGACCCCATGGCCTTTCTCCCTTTCTCCCTTCACTCTCCCCGCCTACAAAGACTTCAAGTATTCAACCAGCGCGGCCTTGTCCTGGTCGTCCAGGTTCAAGCCAAAGAAGCGGTTGTAGTGGTCCACCACGTCGTTCAGGGTGGCGAAGCGGCCGTCGTGGTAGAAGCCGCCTTTCTGGTGAGTCCACAATCCCTTCAGAGGCGACGTCCGATAGCGCTTATCGGGCGAACGGCTCGCCTGAAAGTCGTCGATGCCGATCTCCGAAGCTTTGTGCATATTCCAGCCGGGCTCGGTAAATAGCGGCGCAACGTGACAGGTCGAGCAGCGGGCTGGGCCGTTGAAGAGCGCTTTGCCGCGTTCGGCGGATTGCGGATCAAAACTTCCTCGGGGAGCTCTGGGCGCAGGGATCGCGAGTTGATAGAACTGCAATGCGGCGAGCTTCGGAGTAATCAGGTCGGGCGTGTTGCGTACATTTCCCGAGCCAGCTTTCGCGGCCACCGGATATTGCGCGCTGTCCTCCAAACGAGGATCGAAGAACGTTCCCTTGCCATGCATTTCGAGATTCGCGACGAAGGCGTTCCAATAGGTGACCGAGCCGAAACCTGTCCAGGTATGCAGGTTCACGCCTGCCAGTCCAAAGGCGGGAGGAATCAGTACCGCAGCCGTCTTGCCATCGGGCCGAAACGGTTTGCCGTCTAGAAACAGCTCGGCGTCAAAGTGTCCCGGACCCCAACTATTCAGAACTTTCCGCACGGTAGCCTGGTCGACTCCGAGTAGATCGGCAACCGGTTCTAAATTGGGCGCAAGGGCGACGATGGCGCCCACGTTCAAATCGCGATTCGCCCATCCATCCAGGCGGTGGCCAACGCCGGGAGCCCGCGAGTTGTCTACGGTGGAGTGGCACAGTGCGCATTGAATTCCCACTGTGCTAAGCGCGCCGTTCGGCTTGAACGAGCCCTTCACGCCAAGCACGGAATTCAACTCGAGCAGCGCCAGCGTGACGGCAGGATCATCAAGATTGATGGTGCCGTTCTTGAGGCCTTGGATGACACTCGGGGGAAGCGCATCGACATCAACCTTCAGGCCGACAGCCAGCGCTGTCCGCGGACTCACACCCGGGCCGACGCCTCCGAACTTGGCGCCCTCGATGGCGTGATGAAGATGGAGTGTGCCTCCCCAGAAGGCCTCGTCTCCGAAAGTGGCATAGCGGAAGGTTTGTCTGCCCTCCTTAAGCATATGCTCCGAATTTTCCTCGACGACGCCATCGAATCCCGGCCGCAATCCTTCTGGCTTGTCACTAGCGGTCGGATTTTGTGGAACGCCGTTCGCAGCTGCCCGCCAATATCCCGAGATCGCCAGAACGGCCAGAAAGGTGACTCCTGCCAGCGCTTTTCGCCAATGCCTCATAACAACTCCTTGTCGCGTTGCCGCGATTGCGAACGAATTTGGTTTTCGGCGGGAGGCAGGGATTCCGACCGGCTCGGGGCACACGGATAGCGCCCGTGAAGTTTGCGCGCCGGGCAATTGAAGAGCCCGGCGCACATGGGGGAAGGCTGCCCAGGATCTACAGCAGTTTGATGGACGTCACTTTCAATGTATCGCCCTGCACGTCTCCACTGACGTCAACTCGAAGGTGGTCCTTCTTGTCGGATGCTTTGAGGGCATCAGTGATCTTGGCGTTCCCATTTGCGTCGAACTTCAGGAATTTCTGGTCCTGGGTGACGATGCCAAAGCCGCTGGCGGCACACTTCAGAGCGCATTCGCGAGTATGGCTATCCGGTGCAGACGCTACCTTCTTGGAGCAGTTCACATCAACCACCGGAACGTCCTTGTAGGTTTCGGCGGCAAGGGACGGCAGTGCGAACAGTCCCAATAGCAAAAAGAGTGAAGCAAGTTTACGCATGAGCATCCTCCGATTGAATTTGTTGCAAAATCCGCTACCCTATCAAAGCCTGCAACCCAAATCGTTTAAGCGATCGCGCGCTGCTCTCGAACCGCGGAGAGTTGCGATAGAGCGAATGCGCCAAGAGCAATTTCCACGTCGCGCATTGCAAGGTCATAGAACATGCCGGTCGTCAGCAGGTTCACGGCAATGCCCAGAAGCCAGAGCATTACGATCAAGCTGCCGATTTTGGTCCAGCGGCTCAGAACAACCAGCCCGGCTGCAATCTCTACAATGCCGACGATGTGCATAAAGGTTGGGGCGCTGACCGGAACAACTTTCGTTGCCAGCGGACTCAGATACATGCCCCAGTCCGTAAGTTTGTTGAAGTATTTGTCGAGACCGGTGATGATGGGCCCCACGCCCAGACCGATCTTCAGTGCCCACCAGCCCGCTCCCAGGCGGCTATCGAAAGTTGTCATTTTGTCTCCTATGGGCAGAGAGTGGCGAGCTCGCGATTGGATACAGAAATCCCGAAATTTCTGGGAGCTTTTTTGCGCTGCTCCAAGGGAGAAAACGGCTTGTAACCTTTCCGGTGCTGCGCACTCTATATTGTGAGTTATTGTGAGTAGCCAATGGAAACAACCGGGGTTCTCGAAAAAACGAGCTTTGAAAGCTGGACCGATCAGGAGATCGTTGACCGCGTGAAGGCCGGCCATACGGCCCTCTACGAGATCATCATGCGCCGCTACAACCAACGTCTTTACCGGGTGGCCCGAGCCATTCTGCGGGACGATGCCGAGTCCGAAGATGTGATGCAAGACGCTTACGTCCGGGCCTACCAGCATCTGGGTCAGTTCGCGGGCCGCGCGCCGTTTTCAACCTGGCTGACGCGCATCGCGGTGCATGAAGCGCTGGCCAGAGCCCGCAACCGCAAACGCAATCCGCAGTTGGACGACGACTTCGAAGAAGACGGTGAACTTCTCATGAACATGGCTGAGCCCTCACCCGGGCCCGAAGATAACGCGTCCAGAGCGGAGGTCAGCCAGCTTCTCGAAGAGGCCGTGCTTGGACTTCCCGAGCAATACCGCATCGTAGTCGCGCTGCGCGATATCGAAGAGATGAGCACAGCGGAAACCGCCGCGACTCTGGACCTCACGGAAGAAAACGTCAAAGTCCGCCTGCATCGTGGCCGGGCCATGGCTCGGAACTGGCTGCTTTCACGTGTCGGCGCCGCCGCGAAAGATGCGTTCCCCTTCATGGGAGTCCGCTGCGATCGCGTGGTAGCCGCGGTTTTCGCGCGTTTAGCGATCGAGCGCCGCCCCAGTACGCTGGAGTAACTGGTCGAACCTCCCGAAAATCGGCGCTGGCTTGATAGTGGCTCAGTTTCGCTTCCATTCGAAGGTTTTCTCTGCGATTTTTTAGGTTTTTTCTTGGCGTTCTCAGCGATTAAAGGCTTTTACGCCTGCAGCCAACATGCAAACCGCCCACACTCCGACTCGTTTCAATTGCCATCCTCTGCGTCGCCCGCATAAAATCGTCTATTGCGCTTACTCGTAGCTGATTGCCTGTGAGGACGATTGACTAAGGGCATCGCCGTGTATCCCGGTTCGTTTGATCCGCCCACGAATGGGCACCTCGATCTGATTGAACGAGGCAGCAAGATCTTTGAAGAGCTGGTTGTTGCGATCCTGCGAAATTCGGAAAAGACTCCGATGTTCAGCGTGTCGGAACGGCTGGAGATGCTGAAAGAGCTGACCGCCGATCTGAAGAACGTTCGCCTGGATACATTCGACGGACTCATGGTGGAGTTCGCCAAGTCGATTGATGCAAAGTGCGTGTTGCGCGGAATTCGGGCGATCAGTGATTACGAATATGAGTTGCAGATGGCGCTCATGAATCGCAAGCTCGAACCGACGCTGGAAACGGTTTTCATGATGCCCGCGGACAAGTATTCGTATGTCAGTTCGCGGCTGGTGCGGGAAGTGGCGCAGGCAGGCGGCCCAGTGAGAGGCCTCGTCCCGGAAGTTGTGGAACAGAAGCTGCGTGAGAAGCTCGACCCCGCATACAAATTGCGGGATACGCAACTGGTGGAAGTCCCGAGAAAAAGGAAAAAGAAAGCATGACCACGGCAAGCTTTACCGCGGAAACGAAGGAAGCCCTGAGACTCACCGAGCGGATCAACCGTATTGAGCCCTCCGCCACCATGGCGGTGGTGGCCGAGGCCGATAAACTGCGCACCCAGGGAATCGACGTGGTCGATTTCGGCGCGGGCGAGCCGCACTTCTCCACACCCCAACACATCAAAGACGCTGCGATTGCGGCGATCCAGGGCAATTTCACAAAATACACCGCCGTTGCCGGCACCGCCGAGTTGCGCGACGCGATCGCGCACCGTCACAACGTGGACTTCGACTCCGACTACCGCCGCGAGGATGTGATTGCATCGACCGGCGGCAAGCACGCTTTGTTCAACACCATTCAGGTTCTGGTGGATCACGGCGACGAAGTGATTTTGCCCGTCCCGTACTGGGTTTCGTTTAAGGACATCATTCGCTATGCGGGCGGGCACTGCATGCTGCTCGAATCTGACGAGGCGCAGGGATTTCGCGTAACGGCAGACATGGTGACGCGACTGATCACGCCGCGAACCAAGGCGATCATTCTCAATTCGCCGTCGAATCCCTCGGGCGCTGTGATGAGCGCCGAGGACATGACGCAAGTCATGCGGCTGGCGCACGAGCGCGGCATCTGGGTTCTGTCGGACGAGTGCTACGTGTACCTCAATTACAAAGACAAGAATTTCTCCTTGGGATCGCTGCGCGAATACAAGGAGCGGATGGTGGTACTCGGGTCGCTCTCAAAAACATATGCCATGACCGGCTGGCGATTGGGATACGCCCTGGCTCCATCGGCCGTGGTGAGCGCTTTGTCGAAGCTCCAGAGCCAGTCGACTTCGAATCCGACCTCGATCGTGCAGAAGGCTGCCGTGGCAGCGCTGAAGGGACCACAAGAGTGTGTCGAGCAGATGCGGCGCGAATACATTCAACTGCGCGACCACGTGGTCAAGGGCTTACGAGCCATCCCTGGAGTGACCTGCACGCTGCCGGAAGGCGCGTTCTACGTCTATCCGAATATTTCATCGTTCTTTGGGCGCGCTGGGCTGAAGTCCGCGTCCGACGTTGCTGGACGCTTGTTGCGCGAAGCGCATGTGGCTACGGTTCCCGGCGAAGGATTCGGCACGACCGATCACATCCGCATTTCGTACGCGACTTCCAAAGCCGAACTGGATCGCGGCCTGGAGCGCATGCGGAAGTTCTTCGGAACTCTGTAGTTTTCTCTGTGTTGCTCTGTGTCCCCAGTGGAAATAGAGGGTTGAAGACGAACGTCGAAATGATCCAGGTTCGGCAAAGGCCGTTCCGTTTGCGAGCGGTCTTTTTTGTGGGCGAAACTATGTGATGGGAAATCTTTATCCATTATTGATGTTGCCCGGATTTGACCCGCGTCCGTGGGGCACGCAGGATCTGTCGCCGATCTATCCCAACCACAAGTTCGACGAGAAGATTGGCGAGGCGTGGCTGAGCGGGGACGACTGTAAAGTTGCCAACGGACCGTTCACCGGCAAGACCCTGGCGCAGTTGAGCGAACAGTACGAGCGCGAACTCGTGGGCGATGCGGCCCGTGACGCCAGACGATTTCCCCTGTTGCTCAAATTTCTCTTCCCACACGAGAAGCTTTCGGTGCAGGTGCATCCTGACGACGCGCAGGCGTTGCGCGTGGGGCAGCCGTGGGGAAAGACGGAGTGCTGGTATGTCGCCCACGCGAAGCCGGGCTCGCAGATTGGATTGGGCCTAAAACCTGGAGTCACAGCGAATCAACTGGAAGAAGCCATCCACCAGAAGCGCGCCGAGGAAGTCCTCAACTGGGTCGATGTCTATACGGGCGACATGATCTATGTCGCTGGTGGAACCGTCCACACGCTGGGGCCGGGATCGGTGATCGTCGAGACGCAGCAGCAGTCCGATACCACCTATCGTTTGTACGACTACGGGCGCCAGCGCGAACTGCATCTGAAGGACGGCATGGCTGCGGTGAAAGAAAAAGTGGGATCGGGGAAAGTCGTTCGCCCCGCACCCGAGCAGATGAGTGGCGGCAAGAACCGGCACGCCCCGTTGGTGGCGGCGCCCTACTTTGTCGTCGACATGTTTGAAGCGAAAGCTCCGTTGGAATTGACGACGCGAGATGATTCCGGCAAGAGTTCCGTCCAGATTCTGGTGGCGGTTGAGGGCTGCGGAGTAATTGAGGCGCCGGGCCTGGACCCCGTTACGCTCGCGAAGGGCGATGCGGTCGTGGTTCCCGCCAGCGTTGGTCAGTTCGGTGTCCGTCCCCAGTGGGCTCTGGAATTTCTGAGAGCATATGTACCGGGAAAGCCGTTTCCGGAACCTGAAACGAGAAGGTAGGCCAAGTTTGCGTTTTGATCTGTGAAGGTCCGTGAGAATCCGTGGCTAAGAATCCAAATTTCTATCCCGTAATCCTGGCTGGAGGACGCGGCACGCGCTTCTGGCCCCTGAGCCGCAAGAAGCGCGCCAAGCAACTGCTCGCGCTCGACGGCAAGCAAAGCATGATTCAGCAGACAGTGGCACGCCTCTTGCCACTGGCTGCGGCGAAGAAATTCTGGATCATCACCAACGAGGACCTGCGCCCGGCGATTGCGAAGCAGTTGCCGAAGCTGCCGAAGCCGCAAGTTCTAGCCGAACCAGTCGGACGAAATACTGCGCCCGCCATCGGACTCGCAGCGTTTCTGCTCTTGCGCGACGATCCCGATGCGGTCCTTGGGTTGTTTCCTTCCGACCACGTGATCGCAGACGAAAAGCGCTATCGCGAAACGATCGAACGCGGAATTGAGGTCGCGGCCGCGGGCGAAAACATTGTCGTGCTGGGCATCCGGCCGAACCGTGCAGAAACTGGATACGGCTACATTGAAGCAGGAAGCAAGTTTCAAGGCGAGGCCTTAGGCGTGCGCCGTTTTACCGAGAAGCCCGACGCGACGAAAGCTGCCGAATTTGTTGCCGCCGGAAACTACTTCTGGAACAGCGGAATGTTCTTGTGGACCGCGCGCACTCTGGCGAATGCTTTGCGCGAACATCTCCCAAAGACCGCGCCGCTGCTCGAGGAAATCGCCTCCACCTTTGGCACGCGCAAGTTTGCGGCTACCTTCGGCAAGCTCTATCCCAAGTGCGAAAACATCAGCGTCGACTATGCGGTGCTTGAGCCCCGCTCAGCGAAGGGCGAGCAGGCCGGAAACATTTTCTGCCTGCCGGCTGATTTCGGCTGGAACGATTTGGGTTCATGGACCGCCCTGCATGAGCACCACACCGCCAAGAGCAATCCTCCGGAAGGCAATCTGGTGGCGAGTTCCGGTGTCTTCCTGATGAACGCGCGTGGCAACTACGTGTACGCTCCGGGGAAGTTCGTCGCAGCGGTAGGCGTGAGCGATCTGGTTGTTGTGGAAACTTCCGACGCCTTGCTGATTACGACCCGGCAGCACGCGCAGGATGTGGGCAAAGTGGTGAAGCATCTCGATGAGAAAAAGCTGCATAAGCTGACCTAGGACTTTCAAAAACCATGGCGCAAGAGATTAAGTTCGGAACCGACGGTTGGCGTGGAGTCATTGCCGACGATTTCACCTTCGACAACGTGCGCCGCGTAGCGGGCGCGATCGCTTCCTATGTTCTGAAATACGAAGAGCCGCAGCGCGGAGTTTTTGTCGGTTACGACACTCGCTTTGCTTCTGCGCGAGCGGCCCAGATCGTGGGTGAAGTCATCGCCGCCGCCGGAATTCCGGTGAAGCTGGCCAACGATTACACCCCGACGCCTGCGGTTTCCTTTGCGGTGAAACATCAGGGTGCGGCCGGCGGAGTGATGGTGACCTCCAGCCATAATCCGTGGAACTGGAATGGAGTCAAGTTCAAGGGCAATTTTGGCGGCTCCGCGACTCCCGCCATCATGAAAAAAATCGAGGCAGAGCTAGCTTCCGGAGCGATGCCTAAGGGAAACAAGGCTGCCGTCGACCAAGTTGATTTCAAGAAAGCGTATATCGCGGCTGTTTGCCAGTTTGCCGACATGGATCGAATCGCGAAGACTAAGTTCAAGTTCGCGGTCGACGCGATGTATGGCTCTGGGCGCGGTGTTCTGGCGGGGATTTTCTCCGAGCGCGGCGTGCAGCACGTCGCGATTCGTCAGGACCTGAATCCACTCTTCCCCGGAATCAATCCTGAACCCATCGAACCGCACACAAAGATGTTGCAGGAAACAGTCGTTCGCGAGAAGTGCGACGCGGGTCTGGCCACCGACGGTGACGCCGACCGCATCGGCGCCGCGGCCGAAGACGGCACTTTCGTGGACTCCCATAAGACTTTCTGCGTGTTATTGCACTGGCTGCTCGAGCGCAAGAAGTGGCCAGGGGATGTGGTCCGCGCTTTCAATACCACGCGCATGCTCGACCGCATCGCCGCCAAGTACGGGCGCAAACTCCACGAGACCTCCATAGGATTCAAATACGTGGCCGATCTGATGATGGAGCATGACATCCTGATTGGCGGAGAGGAATCGGGCGGGATTGGCTACTCGCGCTTTCTCCCCGAGCGGGACGGAGTGCTGAACTGCCTTCTGCTTGCCAACGTGATGGCAGAGGAAGGCAAGCCGCTGGGTCAGTTGGTGGCGGACTTGCAGCGTGAGTTTGGCCCGCACTATTACGGGCGGCGCGATCTGCACATTCCCGAAGATGTAAAACAGAACGCGATTCAGCGCGCGCGCGCGGAGGGCACGCAGGCTCTGGGTCGCTTCCGCGTTCAAAAGAAGGAGCACCTCGACGGAGTAAAGTTCTTCCTCGATGCGCCGACGAATGGAAATGGAGCGGAAGCGTGGGTACTATTCCGCGCGTCAGGGACCGAGCCATTGCTGCGGCTTTACAGCGAAGCGTCCTCGCCCGAGTTGGTCAGCGAAATCCTGGCCGGCGGAGAATCCTTCGTAAAGGATCGCGGTTAGGCCGGTGGCTGGTCTGTAGAGACGTCGCCAGGCCCGTAATCATTCGTAGTACGGCTTGAGAAACTACGCTAGGACTTTGCTGCGATAGTGCGATAACTTCTAATAAGCATCTTATTAACTAGTCATCATGGCAGACGATCCCACTCTGGCTCAGGCCGATTCTCCTGAGGCCCAGCGCTATAACCGCATCCGGCGGTGGCTGGGCATTGCCGATTTTGCCGTAGGACTCGTCTTTCTGGTTGTTCTCCTGGTGATGCGATGGTCGGACTGGTTGCGCGATCTGGCGTACCGTATGGGATTCCAGAACTATTCGCTGTCGGTATTCATGTACCTGGTGTTGTTGCTCGCAATCAGCAAGGCTCTTGGGATCGGGCTTGATTACTACGGATTCCGATTGGAGCGCAGATTCAAGCTTTCGACGCAGAAATTCCGCTCGTGGGCCTGGGATGAAGTCAAAGGTTTTCTCGTGGGCCTTGTCATGGGCGGCATCGTAGTGGAAGTGTTGTACTTCACCCTCCGGCAGTGGCCCCAGCACTGGTGGATTCTTGCGTGGGCGCTGTTCATGGGGTTGTTTGTTGTGCTGGCACAACTGGCTCCAGTAGTCCTGTTCCCAATTTTCTACAAGTTCGAACCACTGGAAAATGAAGATCTGCGGCGGCGTTTGGTTGTGCTCAGCGAGCGGGCCGGGACTCGGGTGCGTGGCGTGTACCGCTGGAAACTTTCCGAGAAGAGTAAAAAAGCAAACGCTGCTCTTACTGGGCTCGGAGCGACCCGGCGCATCATTCTGGCCGACACGCTGCTCGACAACTACTCGCCGGAAGAGATCGAAGCGGTGCTGGCCCATGAACTTGGTCACCACGTCCACCGTCACATTCTCAAGAGCATTTTCGTGCAGGCTGGAATCACGCTCTTCGGCTTCTGGGCAGCCAACTGGGTGCTCCACTACGCCGTCGACCAGCACATGTTCGAAGAACTGTCGGACTTCGCAAACTTGCCGCTGCTGGCACTGGTCTCCGTCGTGCTTTCCTTCTTGCTGATGCCCGCGCTCAATGCCTATTCCCGCTTCAACGAGCGCCAAGCCGATCGGTATGCTTTCGAATCCATCGCCAGCGTCGAGCCGTTCATTTCTTCCATGAACAAACTCGCCGAGCAAAACCTAGCCGAGCGCACGCCTTCAAAATGGGTGGAGTGGTTCTTCCACTCGCACCCAGCCATCTCGAGGCGACTGGCCGCCGCGGAAGCTTGGCATCGAACGCAGAACGTCCATCCGCAGGTGTGAACTTGAAAGCTTGAACTTGAAAACCTTGAACTTGAACAACCTGAACTGGCGCAGCCAGGTGCTCCGCATACCAATTTGTCTGATGGCGGTGGTCTTGGCGAGCATGGCCGTCGGGCAAAGCCGAGCACCAAACTGCTCTGAATGCGCCGAGTGGAACAAGCCGCAAGTGCCCTTTCGCATCTTCGGCAACAGCTACTACGTCGGCCCTCATGGCTTGAGTTCAGTTCTGATCACTTCGAAAGCCGGGCACGTGCTGATTGACGGTGCCTAGCCCGAGTCGGCTCATCCAATCGTCGCCAACATTCGGTCCCTGGGTTTTCGCATCGAAGATGTGAAGCTCATCCTGAATTCTCATGTGCACTTCGATCATGCCGGCGGCATCGCGCAGTTGCAGCGCCTGAGCGGCGCGCGCGTCATGGCCAGCAAATGGACCGCAGCCGTGATGATTCACGGGGGCATGGGACGAGGCGATCCCCAATATGGCGCAGTCACGGGGATCGCTGCGGTCAAGAATGTACACGAGCTCCGCGACGGAGAGAGCTTCCGAGTCGGCGACATTGAGATAACCGCGCACCTGACCCCGGGGCACACACCGGGCGGGACAAGTTGGACTTGGAAATCCTGCGAAGAAAGAATTTGCCGCGACATGGTCTACGCCGACAGCCTGATGCCCGTCTCTGCCCACGGATTCAAGTTCACAAGGAGTCGTGAGTATCCCAACGCTCTTGCAGATTTTGAAAAAAGCTACGCCTTCCTGGAGGCGGCCCCGTGTGATGTTTTGATCACCACGCATCCAGACATGTCTGGATTGTGGGATCGCCTTGCCGCGCGACAAAAGGGAACAACCCCTGATCCAATGGTGAATTCCGGCGCTTGCCGGCAACTCGCGCAACTTGGCCGCGCGCGACTGCAGCAACGCCTGGCGGAAGAACATAAAGGCCAAGCCGGTAAATCGAACTGAGGAGTTGGGTGGGCGTCAGCGTCGCCTGAAGATATCGATCACTCGCTGCAAGTCCTCTTCCGTATCGACGCCCACACTGTCAAAAGGGGTCTCGCCCACGTAGATGGCGATTCCATTTTCCAGGAAACGCAACTGCTCCAGGCGCTCGCTCTTCTCTAGCGAAGACTCCGGCAACGTTACAAACCGGTCCAGCGCCGCTTTGCGATAAGCATAAAGTCCCAGATGCTTAAAGTACAGGGGACGCGTCCCGTCGCGATCGAATGGTATCGTGGCACGCGAGAAATACAGCGCCCGGCCATTGAGGTCGGTCACCACTTTCACGGCATTAGAGTTCGGGATGTCAATCTCGACTGCGGGTGTCATCACCGTACCCACCTGCGCCGCAGGATTCTCCATGACCTGCAATAAAGTTGCGATCTGCTCAGGCCGGACAAGAGGTTCATCTCCCTGGACGTTGATGTAAACATCGGCCGCTTCGCGTCCGGAGACTTCATGCACTCGCTCCGTCCCGCTGCGATGATCCGGCGACGTGATCTGTGCGTCCCAGCCATGCTGGCGACAGACAGCCTTGATCTCCTCTGAGTCGGTCGCGACCAGAACCTTGGCGAGTAACGGCGAAGACCGCACCGCTTCGTACACGACGCCAATCAGGGGTTTACCCGCAATCTCGCGCAGCATCTTGCGCGGCAGACGCGTGGAGGCTAAACGGGCGGGGATAACGGCAATCGCTTTCATGTTTTTCTTGGCTATTTTGGATTGAGATTGAAAGCGGTGGGATGTCTGGGCTGGTACAGACCGATCGATCCTCCGCTGGGGAGCCGAATCGTGGTTGTCGTTCCCCATCCCGCGGTCTGCACCTCGGTGCAGTGAACGTTCTTCGCCTTTAGCGACGCCATCAGCGCCTCGAGATCGTCACACATCAGATATAAAACGGCGCCTAGCAATTCGTGTCCGGCATGGCGCTGGGAAAACTCGCCGTCCAGCGGATGGATCCCCGCCTCCGCCGGAGGCATCGCGAAAATCAGCCAGCCTTCCCCGGCATCGATCGCACGAAAGCCAAGAACGTCGCGGAAAAAGGCCCGGTCGGCCTCTGGATCTCGGCTGTAAAGCAGGAAATGAGCGCCGATAATCATGCCGCAGAGTATAGCCGGATTCGCAATGCGTGTTTGACCAATTTCGCGAGCGCTCTTAAAATTGAATATTGGACGTAACGCTCCGACAGGCTCGTTGCTTCCATGCCGCGAAAGAGCCGGTTCCGAACCGGCAGCCAAGTTTCCTTTCGCAATATCCTTCCAGTTTGCAGGCCAGTGGCGGTGTAGCTCAGGTGGTTAGAGCGACGGTCTCATAATCCGTAGGTCGTAGGTTCGAGTCCTACCGCCGCCACCAATCTCTTCAACAACTTGCAGTAGATCCGGTGGGACCTCCATTTCGCCTTGTTGCGCGGGAGTTGGGTTTTTGGGCAAGCCCCCCACGGTTTTCTCTGACTTACCTTGTTGTTGTGTCCACAACAGCGACCTTATTTACCCCGCTACACGCCAGGTACAGGTGCCGATCCGGAGTGGCGACCATGTTGCGGACTACACCGCCGCCGGATGGGATCTGCTTGCTGCTAAAGTTCTCGGACTTAGGATCGAACCTGACCAGCGTATTCGGC
>DASRRV010000162.1:0-38336 GCA_035695545.1 Candidatus Sulfotelmatobacter sp.
AGGATCCTGCGGCGCTGCCTTGGGAGTCTGTAGGCGCGCAGGTGGTCATCGAATCAACCGGCCGCTTCACCGACGCCAACGAAGCCAAGAAGCATATGCGCGGGCCAGTAAAAAAAGTGATCATCTCGGCTCCGGCAAAGAATGAAGACATCACGCTCGTGCTGGGTGTGAACCACGACAAGTACGACCCGGCAAAGCACCATGTCCTTTCCAACGCCTCGTGCACCACGAACTGCCTGGCACCCGTGGCCAAAGTGATCCAGGACGAATTCAAGATCGTCAGCGGAACGATGACGACGATTCACTCTTATACAAATGACCAAGTGATTCTCGACTTCCCACACAAAGACCTGCGACGTGCACGCGCAGCGGCTTTGAACATGATTCCTACGTCAACCGGCGCGGCGAAGGCACTGAAACTGGTCATTCCGGAACTCGGCGGCAAGATTGATGGGTTTTCCATGCGCGTTCCGACGCCCAACGTCTCGGTCGTGGACTTCGTGGTGTGGGTCGAAAAGAAGACGACCAAGGAAGAAGTGAATGCGGCGCTGAAGAAGGCGACTCAGTCGGGGCCGTTGAAGGGCTACCTCGGATACGAAGAGCAGGAACTGGTTTCGTCGGACTACAAGGGCAACTCTTTATCTTCGATTGTGGATGCGCCCTGCACCATGGTGGTCGGCGGCAACTGTGTGAAGGTGATCTCCTGGTACGACAACGAGTGGGGATACTCCAGCCGCGTACGCGACCTGATCAACTACATGGCCAGCAAGGGCCTGTAGGACTAAGAAAACCTGGCACCCACCCTTGCCGAAAATGCAAGGGTGGGGTCATTCGAATCGTTTTCCTTCGCGTTCCTTCGTGTCCTTCGTGGTTAATGGTTTTGAATTTCGTATCCCGAACGGCATGTTCCGCGAGGGCTCCTGTAAGAAAGAAGACCATCCATGTCCAAGCTTTCCGTTCGCGATCTTCCGCTCAATGGCAATCGCATTTTCATGCGCGTCGACTTCAACGTGCCGCTCGAAGACGGCCGCGTCATGGACGACACCCGCATCCGCGAGACTCTGCCCACCATCGAATACGCGCTGCGCCACGGAGCGCGCCTGATTCTGGCCTCGCACCTCGGTCGTCCGAAGGGCAAGCCCAATCCGAAAATGAGCCTGAAACCGGTGGCCGAGCGTTTGCGCATGCTGCTCGACAAAGAACTGGCACGCGGCGAAAACGTAGGATTCTGTCCCGAGTGTGTTGGGCCGGAGGCCGAAGAAGTCGCGACTCAACTGGAAAAAGGCCAGACCCTGCTGCTCGAGAACCTGCGCTTTCACGCTGAAGAAGAGAAGAACGACGAAGCTTTTTCCAAGCAACTCGCGAAGCTGGCAGAGTACTACGTAAACGATGCCTTCGGCACAGCGCATCGGGCGCACGCGTCCACTGTGGGCATCACGAAGTTCGTGAAGCAGTCCGCGGCGGGCTTGCTCATGGAGAAAGAACTGAAGTACATGGGCAAGGCGCTTGAGCATCCGGAGAAGCCTTTCGTAGCGATTCTGGGCGGCGCCAAGGTCAGCGACAAGATCGGCGTAATTCAGAATCTGATGGACAAGGTCGACGTGCTCATCATTGGCGGTGGCATGGCATATACCTTCCTCAAGGCGCAGGGACTCGAGATCGGCAAGTCGCTGCTCGAAGCCGACAAGGTGGACCTCGCCAAGCAACTGCTTGCGGAAGCGAAGAAGCGCAACCTGAAGTTCCTGTTGCCGGTCGATCACGTCGTGGCTTCGAAGCCCGAAGTCAACGCGGTCGTCCATCAGATCGGCGAAGGCCAGGCGATTCCCGCCGACAAGATGGCCCTGGACATTGGGCCGAAAACTGTCGAGCTGTTCTCCGAGGAAATCTCGAGCGCCCGCACGATCATATGGAACGGGCCGATGGGCGTCTTCGAAGTGCCCGGATTCTCCCGCGGAACCTTTAAGATCGCGCACGCGGTGGCCGAAAATGCCGGCGCGATTTCGATTGTGGGCGGTGGAGATTCCGCGGCGGCAGTCAAGGCAGCCAACGTGGCCGACAAGATCACGCACATCTCCACCGGAGGCGGCGCGTCGCTGGAGTTTCTGGAAGGCAAAAAGCTGCCGGGAGTCGAAGCACTCACGGACAAGAAGTAGAAAACCAGTTCTCAGTTCCCAGTTCTCAGTTGTCAGTTCAAGTCAACACGGTTTTTCCTTGAGAATTGAGGACTGCTCTTTTTTTATGCGTCTTCAGTTGAGTGATCAGAAGATCATCGAGATTCACGGCCCCGCCGACATTACCGAAGAAACTACCGACGCCATTGTGAATGCCGCGAACTCATCCTTGCTAGGCGGAGGCGGAGTGGACGGCGCCATTCACGAAGCTGGCGGCCCGGCCATCCTCGCCGAATGCCGGCAGATCGTAAGCAAAATTCGAAGATTGCCAGCCGGGCAGGCGGTGATCACCACCGGTGGACAGCTCGCGGCAAAGCATGTCATCCATACGGTCGGTCCCGTCTATCGTCGGGGAGAACACGGCGTAGCTGAGACTCTGGCCAGTTGCCACCGCGAGTCAGTGCGTCTGGCCGACGAGCACGGGCTCACTTCCCTCGCGTTTCCCGCAATCTCCACAGGAGCGTATGGATATCCTGTCACTGAAGCTGCGCCAATCGCCCTAACCGCTACCATCGAGGCGCTGACTTCCGCCAAGCACGTGACAAAATGTCGATTCGTTCTCTTCGACATCTCGACTGTGCGGGCCTTCGAGCGCGCCGCTGAAAAACTTCATCGTTCGAACACCACTTCCTCATTCCGAATTGAAAAGGCTCACTTATGAGAAAAAAAGTAATGGCCGCCAATTGGAAGATGTACAAGACTCCTGACGAAACCCGCGATTATTTTCGCGACTTCCTGCCCATGGTGGCCGGCCATGAGCGCGACGAGATCGTGGTATGCCCGTCTTACACCAATGTGGCGACCGCTATCGAAGCGGCCCGCGGGTCCAACGTTTCCGTTGGCGTACAGAATGTCCATTGGAAGGCAGACGGCGCCTTCACCGGCGAAATCTCAGCGCCCATGCTGCTCTGTCTAGGCGTGACCCACGTCATCGTCGGACACTCCGAGCGCCGCCAGTATTTTGGCGAGACCGACGACACCGTCAACCTGCGCCTGAAAACCGCGCTGGAGTCAGGGCTCACCCCGATCTGCTGTGTAGGAGAGGTCCTCGAAGAGCGCGAAGCCGGGCTCACCGACGACGTGTTGCGGCGGCAATGCGTGCGAGCCTTCCACGCTATCTCCGCAAAGAAGGCAGCCAAGATGATCGTGGCCTACGAGCCCGTGTGGGCGATTGGCACCGGCAAGACGGCGACTCCGGAACTCGCCGCGGAGGCTCATGCTGTGATTCGCAGGGAGGCGACCGAGATCTTCGGTGCAGAGTTCGCCGCGAACCTCCGCATTCTTTACGGCGGCTCCGTTAAGCCAGACAACGCCACTGCGCTGATGTCGCAAGAGGAAATTGATGGAGCGCTCGTCGGCGGAGCATCGCTCGACCCGAAATCCTTCACCGCCATCGTGAAGTACTGAGAAGCTGTCTCATAAATCAGTTTTGAGAGGGCACGGCCTTCCAGCCGCGCCGTAAGTGCGGCAAACCAGTGGCGGCTCTAGCCGCTTAACGCCCACGATAGCGCCTGTTCATCAGCATTGAAGCGCTGGCGCGTGAGGTCCCAGCCCGTCTGCAACTCCTAGATAGGTAACGCAAGCCCGTCCCTGAGTCCAAAATGGCCACGCCCGCGCTTGTCTGCTGGGGGCATACCTCAGGTAGTCAAGGTGAGACCCTTCGACGAGTGCAATGGCGGTTTTCATTAATTGAGATACCCGCTTTCGGGAATGCGGGCCTCCGCTGCTGAACCCTGTCTTTCTCTACAGGTTCGCGCAATATAACTCGCGTGCGACCTTCAAGTTGAAAGCATAGGGTTTAAGAGGAGAAATATCATGGCAGCGCGACCAAAACCGTTATCCAAACCTCAGCTCGGCGCGGAAGGTGCTGCGCGATTCGATCCGTTGGTTAACGTTCCTCCCCACGATCAGCCATCAAACATAGCAATCTCTACCCTGCGTAACGAGTTGCTGTTTCAGCGAGCTGCTCAGGTCTATATGTGGGCGTTGCCAGCGGTAAATCTGATGGCGATGAAGGAAGGTTCGGAGAAGGCCTTCGGAGCGGGATACAACGTGTTTCCCGTGTGGAAGAAGCAGCTCAACGCCAAGACACTTGTCACCACACCCAACTCAGATGTGATTTACGCGATGTCCTATATTGACGTTGGGAAAGACGGGCCGATGGTGATCGAAATTCCACCTGAGCAGCAAGGCATTCTCGACGACTTTTTTCAGGGGCCGATCGCTGGTCCAACGATCGACGGCAAAAGCTATGCCGGGGACGTCGGGCTGCCAGGACCCGATAAGGGCAAAGGTGGCAAGTTCCTCGTTCTGCCTCCGGGTTACCAAGGCAGCGTACCTGAGGGCTACTACACCTATCGCTCACGCACCAATAACGTTCTGGTGTTCTGGCGTGCCTTCTTCAAGGACCCTGCTGATCTGGCACCGCCAAACAAGCTGATCGAACAGACAAAGATTCATCCGCTCGGCAAAGAGGCGGAGTCGAAGGCGATGCAGTTCCCGGACGCTTCTGGCGCGCCCGTGAATATGCTTTAGCCCTCCGACAGCAGCTATTTCGATATGTTGAAGCGTTTCGTTGACAGCGAAACGGTGGATCCAGCGGATGCGGATTGGCGCGGAATGCTCGCAGGAATCGGTGTCATCAAGGGCCAACCGTTCAATCCTGACCCACATGCACGCGCCATCCTCGACGCTGCCGCGAAGACGGCGTACAAGATGAGTCGCGTATTGATGTACGCCGATCTGGAAACCAAGCCAGGAGGCCTCGGGTCTCGACAACGGCCAGGCCTTTCCTTCACTCAATCAGATGGACAAGCCACTCGCAAATGCGGAACGGATCCACCGATGTTTACTTCGGGCCAAAACCGCCGGGCGCGGGCAAGAACTGGATTGCGACGGTCCCCGATAAAGGATTCTTCGTGATCCTGCGCCTGTATGGCCCACCCAAGCGTATTTCGACAAGGCTTGGAAGCCGGACGACATCGTACAGGTTCAATATGGACAGGTAACTCGTGATCCGGCGAGTTCGATTGGGCGTGAGAGCAGCGTTAAGCTCAAAACCCCTTGCCGGTGGATTTTGAGATGGGTTATTACACCAACCATTCGCAGGAGATTGCGCGGTATCGGCCCGCTTATCCGCGTGTGTTGCGCAATATTCGGCTCGGGGCAAGCGCTTCGCGACGGCTCGCTTCGCTCGTCTGCGCTGAAACCGGAGGTCTACCAAAGCGGCTGACCTCAGGATGAGGCCACTCCAAATCCAGACTGAACCAGGACCGCAATTTCTTTCACGTTGACTGCCCCCTCTCGCTGGGATAGGATTTCCGGCCATTAGCCTGCGCATCCCCCCTTTTCGCGGGCCGGAATACCGACGTCCAACCACAGACTGGGAAATGTTCCCTGCCTTTCGAGGAGGCTTCCGATGCGCCGTGATGCCGTTGCCTATGTGATCTGCGCCGCCCTCACCGTGATTCTGGTCGCTGTGCCAAATCCCGCGTCTGGGCAGTTCAGCGTGCTCCACAACCTCGGCAGTGCCACCGGCGACCCTCGCAACCCGGTGTTTGACGGGATCATCGCCCAAGGTCGTGACGGCAACCTCTACACGACAACAGCCTCTGGGGGAAGCACTGGCAATGGCGCGGTCTTCCAGGTCATCCCTGCTGGAACCTTTGCCGTACTTTATAGCTTTAAAGGAACCGACGGCAGCCAGCCAGCAGGCGGACTGACCCTGGGTACAGACGGCAACTTGTACGGGACCACTGCGGCAGGAGGCGCTCACGCATCAGGGACGATCTTTAAGATTACCCCGACCGGAACACTAACGACGCTGCACAGCTTCCTCAGTAGCACCGATGGTTCCAATCCTCTTTCGCCGCCAATCCAAGGAACCGATGGAAATTGGTATGGCACGACCAGCCTGAGTGGCGCGAATAGCATTGGGACTGTCTACAAGATTACCCCCTCCGGCACGTTCACTACTCTCTTCTCGTTCGATACGACGCACGGCTCCGAGCCGAGCGCTCCGTTGGTTCAGGGATCGGACGGCAACTTCTACGGCACCACGACCTTTGGCGGCAGCGGTGGTGGTGGCGTCGTTTTCAAGATTACAACGGCAGGCGCGGTTACGGTTCTCTTCAATTTTGATACCACTCACGGACGATTCCCTCGTAGCCCAATCATTCAAGGTCTGGACGGCAATTTCTACGGGAATACTCAGAGCGGCGGGGTCTCAGCTTCAGGCGTATCTTTCAAGATCACGCCGGCTGGTGTGCTCACTGTGATCCACAACATGAACGGTTCCAGCGAGGGAGGCTCTCCTTACGCGGGCCTGGTGCAGGCAAGTGACGGGAACTTGTATGGCACCAACGACAACGCCGGTGGCAGCAGCGCCGGGACGGTGTTCAAGATGACTACCGCCGGCACACTCACGGTGCAACACAACTTTGACACCACCGGCGGGGCGGCTCCCCAAGTAACTCTGTTCCAGAACACAAATGGAATTCTGTACGGAGACACCAACTCTGGCGGCACGGGCAATGTCAGTCCGTGCGCCACGGGCAAATGCGGCGTGTTTTATGAAATGAACGACACTCTCCCGGCGTTCATCACTCCAGTGCCTTATTCCGGCAGAGTGGGATCGTCGATCGGAATCCTTGGCCAGGGATTCAGCAGTGCGTCGGTCGTCAAGTTCAATGGCGTAGCCGCCACGACTATCACTGTGACCGGAACCACGTTCATTCAGGCAAAGATTCCTGCGGGGGCGTCGAGCGGCTTCGTCACCGTGACCACCGGCGCCACGACACTCAAGAGCCTGCGGAAATTCATCGTGCACGATTCGTGGGCAACCGGGAAGGCCATTCCAACTCCGATCAACTATCCGGCTGGCACAGCCGCGATTGGCACCAAGATCTATGTCGTAGGCGGAGGTACGGCGGGCGGAAACATCGATACGAACCAGGTCTACAACACTGCGACCAATACCTGGAGCACAGCAGCGGCACTACCAGCCGCGACAGCGGGAGGGTCGACCGCTGTGGTGAAGGGCATTCTGTACATCTTTGGCGGATACAGCGGCAGCACGAGCGGAACTGCAGTCAACGCCGTGTGGGCCTACAACCCGGTAACGAATACCTGGGCTGGGAAGACGGCGATGCCAACGCCGCGGGGAAGCACGACAGCTGTTGTGTCTGGAACCAAGGTCTTTGTGATCGGCGGGAATGGGAGCACGCTGCGACTCAATACCGTCGAAGCGTACGACACGGTCGCCGACTCCTGGGCGACAGAAGCACCGATGCTGGCAGGAAAGTCGGAACCGGCCGGAGGTTTGCTGGGGACCAGCATTGTCTCCGCCGACGGAACGACTTCTTCTGGACCGTCGGGCGATACTGAGGCATACACCATCTCGACGAACAAGTGGAACGCGCGAATGGCGGACGCAACGGCGCGGAATGCCGCATGCTATGGCGCTGTATCGGGACAACTGTATGTGGCAGGCGGCCACACGACAGCCGGTGCGGTGGGCCTGTTGGAATCGTTCAGCGCCACCACCAACAACTGGACGCCGCATGCTTCTATAACGCAGGCAGTGATTGCCCCCGGCTCGGCGGTTGTGGGAGGACAACTGTTCTGCATCAGCGGCAGTTCCAGCGATCTGCTCGGGCAGGGCACGCTGTTTTCGAACGTGCAGATTTATCATCCGTAGGAAGAGGGGATGAGTGAAATGATTCCATGCTCAATGTCGGGGCCGACTAGACTTTGGAGGCGCCAACCCAACCGATGCTCGGAACCGCGCCTTCAACTACATCGGAACACGCAAAAAGTGGGGCCCGTGCTCGCTCCTACCACAATGCACCAGCGCTGCCTTCCGCGGCCTTGATCATCCACCAGAATGAACCCGCCCGGCAACGTGCGCGGGAGTGGTCAACACGCCAGAGTTCGCCAAAGCACAGCGGCAAAGGAAAAAGGTGGAAGCCTTGTTCGCGGAACTGAAAAATCAGATCCGATTGCGGCGCTTGCGTCTGCGGAGAATCAGGTTCGTGCGCGAACAGTTCTTCCTGGCAGCGGTAGCTCCGAATCTCAAGCGACTGGTGCGCTTCCTCAGTCAGCCTAAAACACCGCTTACCGCCCACCACTTAGTCGAGCGGAGACAAAACAAACCGGCAACCGCATGCTCGCAGATGAAAAGGCGTTCTGTTGAGGGACTTTTTCAACACCCACAGGCGATTGCACTCGTTGAGCTCGACAGGTACCGCATCGCGTGATCCGGCGCACTGAAGTTTTCCGTGCGCCGGACCTACAATTCTTTTCCGAAGAGCAAGCCGCGCAGGTGGGCCCCTCAACCCTTCAACTTTGTTTTATCCGAGGAGGAGGTCTTATGCCGCTTTCCAAGCTCCGTGAGTATCTGGATTCCAACAACATCAAATATCTGGTGATTTCTCATTCTGTCGCCTACACGGCCCAGGGAATCGCCGCTCTGACCCACATGTCGGGCAGGAAACTGGCGAAAACTGTAATCGTCAAAATTGATGGCCTGTTAGCGATGGCGGTCGTACCCGCGGCGTTGCACGTAGATCTTGAGCGGCTGAGGACTTTGACCGGCGCTCGGGTCGTTGAGATCGCTTCGGAACGTGAATTCAAAGACGCTTTCCCCGACTGCGAGACGGGAGCGATGCCTCCGTTTGGGAATCTCTACGACATGACCGTTTATGCGGACGCTAGCTTTGCGGGAACGAAGAGATTACCTTCAGTGCGGGCACGCATCGCGAACTGGTTCGCATGCACTGGGCGGACATGGCGCGATTGGTCAACCCCTTGGTCGACAACTTGACCCACATTCGGCCAGTTGTGACTGCGGCGTAGGCAGCCCAGCCTCCCGCAAAAACGACTACGGTGGAATTTCTGCGTTCAGCGTTCTGCGTTCAACTATGCGATCGCGACCGCTTCGACATTGGCCGCGACTGTCTTCTTCGTTGTAACCAGCAGGCGAAGGATGTCCAGTAAGCGATCGACCTCCGGCTTCGTGTTGAAGCGGCCCAGGCTCACGCGCAACAGACCACGAGCCTGTTCGGAATCGTACCCCATGGCGAGAAGCACACTGGATGGTTCTCCGGAATGATTCGCGCTGCAGGCGCTGCCCGCCGAGACCGCGACGCCGGCCTGATCGAGGGCGATGAGAACCTTGCCGACTTCCCGCTCCTGCCCGCGAAATCCGAAGCTGAGGTGTCCCGGCAGACGTTTCGAAGCGTGCCCGAAGATGTAGGAACGCGGAAACGACCGGCTGAGTTGCGCTGCGATGTGCTCGCGAAGTTCGACCAGACGCGTTGCCTCAGCGGCCAATTCGTTCTGTGCAATCGCTGCCGCCTCACCAAACCCCACAATGCCGGCGACGTTCTCTGTAGCCGAGCGCAGTCCGCGTTCCTGCCCGCCGCCGAAAACGATCGGCGACAAGGGAACACCCCTGCGAACATAGAGGGCGCCAATGCCCTTGGGGCCATGCAGTTTGTGCGCCGACAGTGAAAGCAGATCGACATTCAAGCGATTCACGTCGAGCGGAATCTTTCCCCCCGCCTGCACCGCGTCGGCGTGAAACAACACTCCGTGCAGCTTGGTGAGATGAGCCAGTTCTTCAATTGGCTGAATCGTGCCAACCACATTGTTCGCCGCCATGACGGAGACCAGCGTCACGTTCGACTGCAGCGCACGGAGCAGACCGCTTGGTTCAACAATCCCGTCACCGTCAACAGTAAGATGCGTGATCTTTGTCCCGGACTTCGCCAGGAACTTGCAGGTCTCAAGGATCGCTGCATGCTCGATCGAACTGCTCACCACGTGGCCCGGTTTGCCGCTAGCTCGCACGGCTCCAATGAGCGCCAAGTTATCGGCCTCAGTACCACTGGCGGTGAAGATGATCTCATCCGGCTCGGCTCCGATTAGCCCGGCCACTTGCGCGCGCGCTGTTTCTACAGCTTCGCGCGCGACGCGGCCTTCGTGATACAGGCTCGACGCGTTTCCGAATGCGCCTCCAAGGTACGGCCCCATCGCCGCGAGCACACGAGGATCGAGCGGAGTGGTGGCGGAATGATCAAAATAAATTCGATCCAGGTAACCTCGATCCGAACCAATTTGCGAAAGCATTGCCCTTCTCCAACCTGGCTGCGCTGGGCCCTGCGCGCCCTAAAAACACGAATGCCTCATCCGGGAAATGGGGACGAGGCAATTGCTCACCGAGATCTCATGTCCCCCGCAAACCGGGCGGGAATTGGCACCAGTCGATCAGGCTGTTTCCTGATCCGGTTGTCGTGGCTTCTACGGGCCCGTTACCCTCAGCCACTCTGCATGAGATACGGCTTCGTTCCAGCACGAATGCCGGAACACATCAACGATAGGACCGGCCACGAGCCGTGTCAAGGAATAATGTCCGCCCGGGTCGTCCTCACGAGCATCCGAAGGAATGGAAAATGGATTAGGTCTCCGGTCTTCCCACGCCGGCTCGATAGGATCGAGGACTCACGTCAAATTCCGCGCGGAATGCGCGATTGAAGTTTGATACGTCCCCGAAACCGCTGTCGAGGGCAATGTCGAGAACTTTAGCGCGCCCGGCCGTCAGCTGCAGAGCAGCCTCGCGCAATCGACTGCGCACGACGTATTGATGAGGCGTCATACCCGTCAATTGCTGAAAAGCCCGCAGGAAGTGATACGGACTCAGGCGCGCCTCCTGGGCAAGGTCGGCGAGCGCCAGCCTGGAGTTCGGATTCCGTTCGATGCGCCTTACAACGCGCGTGATTCGGGCAGCCGTCGACGATGGGGCCGCGAGGGCCTTACGGCCGTGGCCGACCACCAGGGTTAGAGTGCGGGCGGCAAGTTGGAGGCTCAGTTCTTCCCACGAAACCTCGCTGCCCGCAAGCCCTGCGCACGCCCGCGAGATCAACACCGAGAGTTCTCGCACAGGAGACAAACGGGGCACGGGGAATTCGCGAGCAGATGCACCAGCATCTGCCGCAACCTGTTCAAAATACGCAACGGCGTATTGGAAGGAGATGCAGCGATCACCAGCACAGTGATGGTGGCTGCACTCAAAACACTGTCCTGGGTTGCCCAGCAAGAGAGAGCCAGGAGTCATCAGGTCGCAACTGCCTTCAGAGCGATACTGAAAGCTACCGGCAGCAACCACGGCGATCGCGACTTGCGAGTGCTGCTCTTCAAACGGATGATCCTGCGGCCCGTGGTCGCATACTATATCGCTGACGCGCCAACCTGGTCCGTCGGCAAGCAGGCGCGCCGAAGCCCGCCCCGGCCCACCGTGCGCCGCCCGGCGGGCAACGGCCTTCTCGAATTCTGCCGCAATTTTTGCCAAGAAACTCCTGCCTCTATCGCCCTATAACGGTTCGACTAGCTCGAACGAAACGGTTGCGCCATTACGGGTAACTCTTTTCGCTGCAATTTTCGATGCATCAAGGAGGTTAAACGATGACAACAATCACTCTCCGCGGAATCGTCGATTTCCCCGCCACGCTTGCGGCTCAATGCCGCTCGTCAGAGATTCCTGAGGCGGAGGATCTCTACGGATGGCTGGTCGGCAGCTGGGAACTCGATGTCCTCCACTATTTCGTCGACGTTTCCGCGCTCAAACTGAAAGGCGAGGCCCACTTCGGCTGGGTGCTCGAAGGCCGCGCCGTACAAGACACTTGGATCATGCCTCGCCAATCGGAACGCACCTCCGAAATCGCTCACGCTTGCAATATGTATGGCACGACGCTGCGAGTCTGGAATCCGGCGATCAGAGCGTGGCGGATTACGTGGATCAATCCGGTTTCCAACCAGCGCTGCGACATGATCGGACGGCGTATCGGCAAGGAAATCGTGCAAATCGGCGCCCTGGCCAATGGCGCCGTCATCCGCTGGCGCTTCACCGAAATCACCTCCGATTCTTTTCACTGGATCGGTGAAGCCCTCGAGGAAGATGGCGCCACATGGAAACTGCAAGGCGAATTTCTGGCCCGCCGAATCCGATGAAGTCTGGAAATCATCAGTAGCAAAAGGAGATCAGAATGAAGAACGATCAAGCACTTCGCAAACATGTCCTGGCTCTGCTCACCGAAGGCGACGCTCACCTGAAGTTCGATGCGGCGGTCGACAAGCTTCCGCACGAACTTCGAGGCAAACGCCCGAAGGGCGCAGCGCATTCGCCATGGGAATTGCTGGAGCACCTGCGAATCGCGCAGTGGGACATACTGGAGTTTAGCCGCGATCCCAAACATGTCTCACCGGAATTTCCTGAGGGCTATTGGCCGAAGCAGCCAGGTCCTGCCAACGAAAAGGCTTGGGACGATTCAGTCGCCGCCTTTCACAAGGATCTTAAGGCGATGGCTAACCTTGTAGCGGACGCATCGGTCGACCTGCTCGCTCCCATCCCACACGCAGACGGTAAAACGCTCCTGCGGGAAGCGCTGGTGCTCGCCGATCACAACTCCTATCACCTCGGCCAACTTGTGCTCACGCGCCAATTGCTTGGGGCGGCTTGAATTTAAGAAACTGATCCGTGGGTGGGGCTGAGCGGTATTTTAATTCGGCAAGACTAGAGCTGCCTGAGGCCCGTGTCGACGACTGAAAACTTTTCAGACCTCAGCCGTCGATGCCAGGTGCGCAGCAGAGCGCTGCCAATGATCACCAGTCCCACCGACAGCCCGATCCAGATCCCGAGCGCTCCCCAACCGAAATGGAAGCAGAGGAATGCACCCGCAGGCAGTCCGATAAACCAGTACGCCACGAGATTGGCGAGCATGGGAGTGCGTGTGTCTCCGCTGCCGCGAAGCGCTCCCGTCGCGACCGTTTGCAATCCATCAAACAATTGGAAAGCGGCCGCGACCAGCAACAGCTTCTTGCCGACCTCGATCACCGCTGGATCCGGGCTGAAGATGTGGGCAATCGCTGCGGGCAGAGTCACAAACAACACGCCCATGCAGGTCATGAAACCCGCGCCGAGCAGGATGGCAGACCAGCCGGCCAGATGCGCCCTTGCGGGATCACCCCTCCCGAGCTGCTGGCCCACTCGCACAGCAGCGGCCGAACTGATTCCGAGCGGCACCATAAACGTGAAGGATGCGCAGTTCAGCGCGATCTCATGCCCCGAAAGTTGTACCGGTCCAAGCTTGGCGCAAAGCGCCGTGGCTCCGGAAAACGCACCCACCTCCAGCAGAATCTGCGCGGCCGCGGGCGCGCCCAAGGCCAGCAGCGCCCACATGCGTTTCGCATCGAACGCGATCTCGTCGATCCACTCCGATAGCCCGCGCTTTGATTCCACATAGAGAATCGTGCCGAGCATGACAAGCGCCATGTAGATGCGCGCGAAACAGGTGGACCAACCGGATCCCGTGATGCCCATCGCCGGCAGCCCAAGGTGCCCATAGATAAGTGCCCAGTCGCCCACAAAATTAATGAGGTTGGCGGAGATCAGCGCGAACATGATGGGATGCACCACGTTCACGGCCTGCAGATATCGCCGCAACGTGAAGTAGCACAGCAGGGGCAGAGTGCCCCAATTCAACGCCCTCAGGAAGGGACGCATCGGCTCTATCAGTTCCCGGCTCACTCCAAAGCGGTACATGAGCGCCGGCCAGAACGAAACCAGAATCATGAGAATGGGCGTCAGCCCGAGCGCAAGAAAGAATCCGTTGACCAGTGAATGACGCGCGTCTCGAATGTCGTCGCGGCCATGCGCCTGCGCGACAAAAGTGTCGAGGCCGAGCAAAAGCCCCGCGCCAAAGATACCGACAATGTGGTAAAGGCTCTGCCCCAGTCCGGTCGCGCCAATCGCCACGGCGCTGTTCGGAAGGCGGCCGACCATGATCGTGTCGACCACGCCCATGCTCATCCATCCGATTTCCGCCAGCACCAGCGGCAGGGCCAGGCGGAGCGTAGGACGGAATTCTTGCCGGAGGTCGCGAAAGGATGACATGAGATCGCTCATTATGCCGAATGCCGCCGCATGCCAGCAACGAGGCGCTGCCCCTCCAAGAGGCAACGTGCGACTTTGATATAATTTGAGCCGTTCGGTACTTCAAGTTCCGACAAGTGCGGAAGTGGTGGAACTGGCAGACACACCATCTTGAGGGGGTGGCGCCGAAAGGCGTGGGGGTTCAAATCCCCCCTTCCGCACCATGATTTCTCTCCGCGTCGACCGCATCGCGGAACAGCAGGTTGAAACGCAGAACGTCGCCTGAGCGCGCTTAGGATTACTAGAAACTTATGATTTACTTAGTGACTACCATCCACATTCTGGTTTGCATTTTCATCATCATCGTCGTGTTGCTGCAGAGCGGTAAGAGCGGCGACATTTCGGCCGCATTCGGCGGGCAAGGCAGCCAGACGGCGTTCGGCCCTCGCGGCGCCGCCAGCGCTCTCTCGAAAGCCACCACCTGGTCGGCGGTCGCGTTCATGATCACTTCCATCACGCTATCGGTTTACGCCAGCAAACGCGGCGGACCAGCGTCGGTATTGCAAGGACTCAAGTCGCAACCAGTCAAGACGCAACCCGCGCCTGCGCAGGCGCCAGCGCCGACGCCGGCAACCCCGCCAACGCAGAAATAGCACTGAGTCGCGAGTCCCGAGTAGCACGTCTCATCGAGAATCGATGCGCGGGTGGTCCCACGGGCAGGTGTTCGCCGGGGAGTCGACAGGCAGGAGTTTCTCTGGCGTTTGACGATTGGATTCTTCGCGTCGAACGCGTTGGGCTCGTTTCTACCTTTGTTTCTACTTCTACCCCTTCAACTGCTGATTCTTGCGGCCTTTCTTTGTTTCTTGCTTCTGTGGGTTCCTGGATTCCTGATTTCTCTTGTGGTTGCCTTTCTTCCTTTCATTTTTAGATCTGGAAGTGATCACGCCCACTACAGGCGCCAGCTCCGAGCTATTCGGAGTAGCTTATCTGAAGCGCCCTGGCGTTCGGATGTCCCTGGCCGTCCCTCACTCACATGGGGAGGTTGCGGGGGTCGCGAGTTTCCTAGGACTTGCGCGTCGTTGCATCCGGGCCCTACGCTCCCCACAATAGAGAATCTGAAAATCTCCGCACAAGGACGGATGTCACAATCCGAAAAATAAACCTGTGGAAAAGGACCGAGATACATCGCTGCCGCCCTCGTCGAGACGTAGCTCCGTTACGTCTTTCCCGGGCGACACGGGGCTCACTGGTCTACCACAGAGTCACGAATGCTGTCAGTAGAGAACCGTAGCAGAGGTACGTCTCTACAGGTCGATCTCTCGGGATGTCGAGTTTCGCTGTATGGATTTCCCTGACGGGGGGTGCTACCATCCCCCTTAAGGTATTTATCATCAGGAGGTAGCGAGATGTCTGATCGTGACGGCAATAGTTTCGTTTGGTTCCTGGCAGGACTGGGTCTAGGAGCGCTGGCAGGCGTGCTGTATGCCCCACGCTCGGGCAGCGAGACGCGAGAAGTGCTGCGCGCGCGCGCCGAAGAAGGCCGCGACTATGTTCGCAGCCGCGCCCGTGAAGCTCGCGAGCAGGCCTCGCAATGGGCCGATCGTGGCCGCGACGCGGTCAACACGCAAAAAGAGCAGTTCCGCGCCGCCTATGAAGCGGGTCGCCAGGCTTATCACGAAGCCACGACCGAGACGGGCGCGCCCAAGAACCTCTAGTCCTTGCGGCGCCAGCTTCCCCTCCCGGGCGGGCGCCGGATGAACGCTTGCGGAGGAATGCATATGGACAAGATCACGGTGTTTATCGCGCTGACTGGAATTGCAGTCCTGCTGCAGGCCTGTGTTCTATTGGCCATGTACTTGGCCATGCGCAAGAGCGGCGAGCGGATGGAAGCGCTTGCCGCAGAAGTAAAGACGAAAGTCCTGCCGACGGTCGAGCGAGCGCAGGAGATGCTGACGGAAGTCCAGCCCAGATTGTTGATCATTGCCGAAAACCTGCAGGAAGCCACGACTACAATGCGAGCGCAGGTGCAGCGCGTGGATGCGACGGTAAACGACGTGGTCGATCGCGCCCGTTTGCAAGTCATTCGCGCCGACGAACTGCTCACTCGCACGCTGGACCGCGCTGAACAGACTTCCGACATGGTACATAAGACCGTCATCTCTCCGGTCCGCCAGATCTCAGGGCTGATGCAGGGGATTACGGTTGGCCTGGAGTTCCTGTTTGGAGGCCGCGGCCGCAGAAATGGCGACCGGCGCGAGGAACGGCGTCCGGTTCCGCAGGACGAGATGTTTATTTGAAAAAGCTCTCAGCTCTCAGCTCTTAGCTTCTAACTGTTGAGGTTTTTTCCTTTTCTGCGTCTTTCTTTGGGGACAGGCTTCTTTTCATGCTTCGCAAACTACTCTTTCCTTTTCTTCCTCGTCGACACACTGTCGCAAATATTCTCTGGATCAGCTCGCTGATTCTGTTTTCTCTGTCGCTCGCTGCCCAGGACAAAGTTGTCTGGAGCGATCAGGAGAAACCGATCGTCGAGCAGATTCGCGGCCTTCGCAAGCTGGACGACAACGTACGCGTGCAGACCACCAAAGATCTCGCGCTGCAAATCCGGCGACTTCCCGTTGTGCCCAACAAATTGCGACTGGCGGAAGGGCTGGCCAATCTATCGACCGAAGGCGATTTTGGGCGCGATACGCTGCAGGAAGTGACCACGACTTTGGCCACCGCATTAAGCGAACGGCCTCCTGCCCAAGAGAAGGGCGAGCCGAGCTCCATGTATCTGGAACTGGCTTCTCTGGTGCGCTATGAGCACATGCAGGCCACGTCGGACAATCCTCAATTTGCCGCCGCCATGGCCAGGCTGGAAGCCGATGACGCGAAACGCCAGAACGCAGACTTCACGCTGACCGATCTGCAGGGCAAGGCGTGGCACTTGAAAGATCTGCACGGCAAAGTCGTGCTGGTGAATTTCTGGGCCACATGGCGCCCGCCCTGCCGCAAGGAAATGCCCGACCTGGAAGCCTTGTACAGCCGCTTCAAGGACCAGGGCTTCGTAGTCGTGGCGATTTCTGATGAAGAGGCAGCGAAGGTCTCTCCGTTCATCGCGGAGCGAAAAATCAGCTACCCGGTGGTGCTCGATCCGGGACGAAAGGCGAATGACCATTTCGTCGTGGAAGGCATTCCGAAGAGCTTTGTCTACGACCGCGACGGCAAGATGGTGGCGCAGTCGATCGACATGCGCACCAGAAATCAGTTTCTGGAAATGCTGGGGCAAGCTGGTCTGAAGTAGAGGTTCCGATGCGATATCTAGTTCGAGCCCGTGTGAAGCCTGGCCGTGAGGCTGATCTGCTCGATGCCATCGAACAGCAGACTCTCGGGCAAGGCTCCGTTGCCGAGGGCGAGTATTTGCGCAACATGCAGGAGGCCCGGCTGTGCGCGGATGAGACCGCGCGATGGGTTGAGGTCTGTTACTGTCCGACGCCTTTGCAGGAAGAACGTCCCTACTGGGAAGAGTATTTCGACCTGACGCGCGTACAGGATGCGCACGACCGTCGCAAGTGCCGTGACGAGAATGGCACTGAGCCCTGGGCCTGCGGCGATTGCGATTGCACGGCGCGGTTGGAAGATAAATTGAAAGCGTCGGGAACACCTTTTCTCGACGTCCTGCAAAGCAATGTGGCTTCTGTCTGTTCACGCAAGCGACGAGGCTAGTTCCAGACTGCCCCAAAATATTCCTGGTCACAAGATCGGTCCGAGGCTTTTGACTCCTCATCTGACTACAGCAAGTCCCCTGACGAGGCAGCCTTGAGAGGCTTCTGAAACCGGCGTAGAGTGCTCCTGTGAAGCCCCGCAATTGGGGCGGCCGAGAAAATTAGTCTTCATCATCACTAAGCAGCAGATCATGAACCGTAAAGAATTGCTAAAAGACACACTCAAAAGCATAGTGGCTGGGCTCGTCATTCCTTATTTTTCTACTTTGATTCGGGCAGACGAACGAAAGAACCGCATGCAGCGCTCGGTCGCCCGGAATTGATCGCGGCAGCGCGAGAAATCATGGCGGGCCAGACCTATTGTGCGCTCATCACGCAAGACAAGGAGGGTCGTCCGCAAATAAGAACGATGAATCCCTTTCCGCCTGAAGAGGATATGACCGTGTGGATCGCGACCAGTACCTTAACGCGAAAAGTGCAGCACATTCACAGCAATCCGAATGTGACCCTCTATTATTCGAACCATAGCCAGGCCACCGGTTACGTTGCGATCACCGGAAGGGCGGAACTGGTGGACGACAGGGCTGAGATGATCAAGCGCAAGCGAGCCTATTGGGATCAGGCGTTTCCTGGGTTTAAGAACCTGGTGCTGATCAAAGTGATCCCCGAGCGCATGGACGTGCTGAACTACAGCCGTGAGGTATTGAACGACCCGCAAACATGGCGCACGCCGACGCTCGAGCTTAAGAAGGGCTCGTAACACAATCCAATTTGCGCTCATTCAACGCGGGCGGTTGTCGGCGGAGAGGTGAGGAAGAGTGTTGTCCGCGACCTGCATCCAAGTGTTTCGACTCGGAGCCGAATTTCTTCCACGATGCGACGCTGCCCCGAAAGGCCGCAGGTCGACATCAGCCCAACTGCGGCAGGGAGGCTTCGAGATGCTTCAGATCCTGCGCGAGCTCCCTCAGATTGAAGACTAGCGCCCAGAAAGGCAGCATGCGATCGAGCGCGAAGGGGGATGTCATGCGCTGCTCGCGCAGCTTTGCCAAGTCTGCGTCGAGGTCGTTGAGAGCATCTTGGAGATCGGGAGCGTTCCTCAGGCTTCCAGGATTGCGAATGGCTTCCGCGAGGAATACGAAATTCTGCTCAGTCCTCTCGGCGAGCGCGGGAAGAGACGGCACCAGTTCGGGCGTCAAGTGTGCATGCACAAAAAGCGAACTATCTTCCGCCATCGCGGTCAGGCGCCGCCGCACTTGATCGGCTAGATCGACGACTGCTTGATAACCGCTTTGGTTGAACCTGGAGAATGCAAGCTCGCTCTTCGCTTCGTCCATTTCTTGGGTGATGCCGCGCCGTATGTCGTGTAACTGATGGTCGAGGTGGCGGACTTGCTCCTCGTTGTCGATTCCCTGCAACGCGGCGGATGTGACCGCGTGGTAGAGCGCGCCCGCGCCTTCGAGAATGTTCGCGATCTTCAGGCGTAACGCCTCACGCGCTCGCACCGGCCACAGCAATGCACCCACTGCGAAAGCGATGAACGCACCTTCCATCGTGTAGATCACGCGGAGCCAGGCCATGTGCCACGGCTCGCCCTGGCCTCCGAAGACCAGAATGATGGCGGCGGTGATTCCGGCCGCCGTAAACGCGGCATGCAGCGCCGTCAGATAGGCGAAGATACTCGCCAACAGAAACAGAACAATGCCCGCGCCGACCTGTCCTTTGCCGAGAGTCGGAATGAGGAGCGCGGCAGCGACTGCGCCGCAGGCCGATCCGATCGAGCGGTAGAGCGCCGCTTTCCAGGACGCGCCAAGATTGGCCTGGGTTACGACCAGCGCAGCGAACACCGCCCAGTAGCCCTGGTGGAGATCCCATCCGGCATAGATGGCGTAGGTGATGGCGCCGGCGAGGCCCGTCTTGATTCCCTGCTTCAATGCGGCGGATTCGCGAGACCAGAACGAGGGGCGTGGTTCGGGAAAGCTTTCAGGCAGGGGCAGCGGAGGATTTGCAGATGCCATGCGGGAATTATATTGTGCGTCAGCTGACGGGCAAACCGGCGCTCGCCTCGTCATCCTGAGCGGCGTCATTGGCCGCGAAGGACCTGTGCAACTTGACTGCTGTCGAGGCTCTGCCGGCAAAGTGCAGAGGTCCTTCGCTTCGCTCAGGATGACACTTTGACTTCGCTGTTGAGTTGCCGTAGATTGCGGGACGACTATCCACGCATCCTGCTCATTGCTGAGTGGCCGTTCTAAGCGATCCAGCCGCCGCCGACTACGATTTCGCCGTCGTAGAACACTGCAGCCTGGCCTGGGGTGATGGCGCGCTGGGGCTCATCGAAGGTGACGAGGATTTCGTCGCCTCCGGCGCGTTCGGTCTTCACTGTTTCAATCAAAGCAGCGGCGGGCTCGTGGCGATGGCGAATCTTCACCGTTACGCGCATAGGCTCGTGCAGGTCTTCGACGGCGATCAGGTTCACGCGGCGGGCTCGCAGGGTGCGTGAGTAGAGATGCTCTTCGCCTCCCACGACGACTTGCTTGTCGGCGCCGCTGATCTGGATTACGTAGAGAGGGGAGCCCGTGGCTACGCCCAGTCCCTTGCGCTGGCCTACGGTGAAATTGTGTATGCCGCCGTGCTCTCCGAGGACTTCGCCGCTTGTGGTGACGAGGTCTCCGGCGGTGTCGGGAAGCGACTCGCCCTGCTCGGCAAGGTAGGCGTCGATGAAACGCTTGTAGTCGCCGCCGGGGACGAAGCAGATCTCCTGCGAGTCAGGCTTCTCAGCAAGCGCCAGGCCATGCTGGCGGGCGAGGTCGCGGACTTCGGGCTTCTTCATGTCGCCGAGGGGGAATAGAGTGCGGCTCAGCTGATCCTGCGTCAGGCCGAAGAGAAAATAAGTCTGGTCCTTGCTCAAGTCGGCAGGACGGTTGAGGAGCCAGCGCTGGCAGCCCTCGTCAAAGGCGACGCGAGCATAGTGACCGGTGGCCACGCGCTCGGCGCCAATCTGTTGAGCGACAATCAGTAGCTGGTCAAACTTCAAGTGATTGTTGCAGAGACTGCAGGGGATGGGCGTGCGCCCGGAGAGGTACTCCTCCACGAACGGGCGGACGACATCGCGCTCGAAGCGCTCCTCGTGATTGACGACGTAGTACGGTATGCCTATCTGCTGGGCCACGCGGCGGGCGTCGTAGACGTCATCGAGGGAGCAGCAGCGTCCCTGGACGGACTCGGGCATGCCCTCGCGTCCGGCCATGCGGCGCTGGTTCCAGAGCTGCATGGTCAGGCCGATGACGTTGTGCCCGTCGGCGCGGAGCATGGCCGCCACGGTGGAAGAGTCCACACCGCCCGACATGGCGACCGCGATGGTTTGTGACTTCAGCTTCTAGCTCCTAGCTCTTAGCTCTTAGCTCTTAGCTTCTAGCTACCCCAGTCCCTCAGGGGCTAAAGCCCGTCAGGTTTCTTGCTTGTAACGCGGCGCTAAAGCGCCGCTCTTCCACCAACACCATGGTGCTAGGTGCTGATTGGTTGCCTCTTGTAGACCGGCGACAGCTCTCGCAGGCGGGCTACGGTTTCGGGCACTAACGCGAGAGCGTAGTCGATATCTTCTGCGACGGTCTGCTTGCCGAGGCTGAAGCGGATGCTGGCGCGAGCTTGATCTGCGCGAAGGCCCATCGCGACCAGAACATGCGACGGTTCGATTGCGCCGGAGGAGCAGGCTGCACCTGTTGAGACTGCTACGCCTTTCAGATCCAGGGCAATCACTAGCGCTTCACCGTCGATGTGATCGAAGTGAATGTTGCTCGTGTTGGGAACTCGCGCGGCTCCGTCACCGTTTACGCCGGCTTCGTCGACTTGGGCGAGGATTCCCTGCTGCAGGCGGTCGCGCATGACGGACATCTTCCGGTCGTCCCCGCGCTCGAGCGCTTCTTTCGCCAGTTGCGCGGCCTTGCCTAAGCCCACAATTCCCGGGACATTCTCTGTGCCGGCGCGACGCGAGCGCTCGTGGCGTCCTCCGTAGAACAGTGGCTGGAGGAGAGTTCCCTTCTTCACATACAGCGCCCCGATGCCCTGCGGGGCGTGAATCTTGTGGCCGGAGATCGAGAGAGCCGTGCAACCGATTCGCTTCACATCGATCGCGACCTTGGCTGCGGCCTGAACGGCATCGGTGTGAAAATATACGCCCGCCTCGGCTGCAATCTTTCCAATCTCTCCGACGGGCTGAAGAACTCCGGTCTCGTTGTTGGCCATCATGACGGAGATCAGCTTCGTATTCGGGCGCAGGGCGCGGCGAACATCAGCAGGATCGACCAGGCTGCGGCCATCTACAGGAAGAACTGTCACTTCACAGCCGATATCCTTCAGATGTTTGGCTGCATGCAGGACGGCATGGTGCTCGACGCTCGAGGTGATGACGTGGTCGCCGGCGTTGACCAGGCCCGCAATGGCAAGATTGTCGGCCTCGGTGCCTCCGCTGGTGAAGATGATTTCCGAAGCGCGACAGCCAAGCAATACGGCTACCGACTCTCGTGCGTCTTCAACGGCGGCACGAGTCTGCTGCCCGTGATGGTGGATGGACGAGGCGTTGCCGAACTGATCGCTGAAATGTGGGCGCATGGCCTCGAACACCTCGGGCAGAACCGGGGTGGTGGCGTTGTTGTCGAGGTAAATTCGGCGCATACAGAACCCAGTCCTATTCTACGCGAGGGAGCGGCTCAGACCCGATGGAAAGGCAGTCGAGCTTCGCTCGACGGACAGCCCGGGGCGGCTGTCCCCACACATTCTTTGCGTGCACAAGACTTAGCGTTGATCGATTGGGACGTATTGGGCTGGATATTCCGGGCCCAGGTAGTCGGCGCGGGGGCGGATTAGGCGGTTATCGTTGAGTTGCTCGATGACGTGGGCGGCCCATCCGCTGACGCGCGAGACCGCGAAGATCGGCGTGAAGAGATCTACGTCGATGCCTAGCGTGTGATAGGTGGAAGCCGAGTAGAAATCGACGTTGGCGTTCAGTTTCTTGTCGGCCTTCACGAACTCTTCGATCTTGTGCGAGATCTCGAACCACTTAGCCTGCCCGCTCGAATTGCCCAAGTCGCGAGACATGGCGCGCAGGTGCGTGGCGCGGGGATCTTCAGTGTGATAGACGCGATGGCCGAAACCGGGGATCTTCTTCTTTTGAGCCAGCATGCCCTTGATGTACTCGATGGGATCGGCACCGGAGGAATCGATGGCCTCCAGAATGACGAAGACCGCTTCGTTGGCGCCGCCGTGCAGGGGTCCTTTCAGCGCGCCAATTGCCGATGTAATCGCGGAATGCATGTCAGAGAGAGTCGCGGCGGTGACGCGGGCGGCGAAGGTTGAGGCGTTGAGTTCGTGATCCGCGTGGAGAATTAGCGCGATGTCCAATGCACGCTCTGCTGTAGAAGAAGGATTCTTGCCGTTGAGCATGAGCAGAAAATTGGCGGCATGGGAGAGCACGCCGTCGGGCTCGATGACGGGCTTTCCCTTGCGGATGCGATCGTAGGCTGCGACGATCATGGCGATCTGCGAGGTGATGCGAATCGCCTTGTCGACGTTGGCCTTGCCGTCGTTCATCTTCTCCTGCGGGTCGTAAAACGAGAGGGCGGAGACAGCGGTGCGCAGCACGTCCATGGGCAAGGCGTGGCGGGGCGCATTTCGGAGCATGGTAATGATGGAGGCATCGAGCTTGCGCTCTTCCGCCAGACGTTCGTGCAACTCGCGCAGTTCGCGCTGATTGGGCAGCTTTCCGAACCACAGCAGGTAGCAGGTTTCCTCGAAATTCGACTGGTGGGCCAGTTCGTGAATATCGATGCCGCGATAGGCGAGGACGCCGCGATCTCCGTCGATGTAGCAGATCTTGGAAGTGGTGGCAACGACACCCTCAAGTCCCTTGGGAGCATGAGTTGTAGACACACTGGACATTAGTCGCTCGCTTCGATCTTCTCTAATAGAGATCGCTGAATTTTTCGTTGCGGGACCACGCGAGGAGGGACGCGAGGGAGGCAACCTTTTTTTATACCTGAAAGAAGGAGAACTTTCCAACCACCCACAGTAATCGAGGCGCGGGGTTACCCTGGCGCAATTGATGCCAAATGGGGCTTTTTACGCCGGTTTTCGCCGGTATCGCGGCTCATATCTCTTTTGCCACTCGCCTTTGCCCTAGCGTATATTAAAAGGTTCGCCTACAGCTCGCCCCTCAGTCCTGTATGTGCTCTTCATATTCCTCACGGAGGATCCACCCGCAATGAAACGTTCTCTTTCGATGTTGCTCGCCCTTGCGTTCGTCTTTTCGACCATGGCTACTGCCGATGAAGGCATGTGGCTTTACAACGCTCCCCCGAAGGCCCGGATTAAGGCCAAATATGGCTTCGAACTGACGCAGGAGTGGCTCGACCACGTCCGTTTGTCTTCGGTGCGATTTAATAACGGGGGCTCAGGTTCTTTTGTATCGCCGGATGGCCTGACGTTCACCAATCATCACGTGGGGGCCGCCTGTGTGCAGCAGCTTTCGACCGAGGGCCACGACTACATCAAGAGCGGCTTCTATGCGAAAACGCAGGCCGACGAAGCAAAGTGCCCCAACCTCGAGCTCAACCAACTGGTGGGCATTGAGGACGTAACGGATAAGGTCAACGCGGGGGTGAAGCCGGAAATGTCTGCGGCGGATGCAAGCCAGGCCCAGCGGGCCGCCATGTCGCAGATCGAAAAAGATTGCAATACGTCAACGGGGCTGCGTTGCGACGTGGTTCTTTTCTATTCGGGCCAGGTCTATAACCTTTACAAGTACAAGAAGTACACGGACGTGCGACTGGTGTTCGCGCCAGAGTTCGACATCGCGTTCTTTGGAGGCGATCCAGATAATTTCACCTACCCACGTTACGATCTGGACATCACGTTCTTCCGCGTCTATGAGAATGACAAACCGGCGCACCTGGACAACTACCTTCAGTGGTCGCGTACAGGCGTGCAGGATGGCGATTTGATTTTCGTGTCCGGCCATCCCGGCAGCACTGGACGCCTGCTGACGATGGCTCAGCTTGAGTTCCTGCGCGACGTTCAGTACCCGTCGGCTCTGCAGCTCTACAAGCGGCGAATTGCCCTGCTGCAGGAGTTCAGCAAGCAATCGGAAGAAAATGACCGCATTGCGAATCGGGATCTTTTCGGCCTGCAGAACTCGCAAAAAGCCATTACCGGTTACCAGTCAGGCTTGCTCGACAAATCCATTATGGATGCCAAGGCCGCGGACGAAGCCAAGCTGCGTGCGGCTTTCAAGGCTGACCCGAAGAATACCGGGGCTGCCGATCCGTGGGAGGAGATTGCGCAGGCAATCAAGCTGCAGCAATCCATCTATCCGGACCTGACTTACCTGGAGCGAATGCGCGGATTCTCGTCGCATCTGGCGCAACTGGCGCGGGTCCTGGTGCGTGCGGGTGCGGAAAAGCCAAAGCCGAATCAGGAGCGCATGCGCGAGTTCCGTGACTCCAACCTGGCGTCGCTTGAACAAGGTTTGTTCTCGACCGAGCCGGTTTACAAGAACCTTGAAGTTGCGCTCCTCACCGACTCTCTCGGCGAGATGCAGGATGTGCTCGGCAAGAGCAACGCTGACGTGCAAAAGGTTCTGCAGGGGAAATCTCCGGCAGACGCTGCGAAGGATTTGATCGCCAACACAAAACTCGACGACGTGGCCGTGCGCAAACAGCTTTATGAAGGCGGACAGGCGGCCATTGACGCCAGCACCGATCCGCTGATCGTGGTAATGCGCGCGATCGATGGGACGGCGCGTGCGGCCCGTAAGGAGTTCGAGGATACAATCGACTCGGTCGTTCGGCGTAACGGCACTATCGTCGCGAAAGCTCGGTTTACACAAAGCGGATTTACGCAGCCGCCGGACGCCGGTTTTACCCTTCGCCTAAGCTACGGTGCAGTGAAGGGCTACCAGGAGAACGGCAAGGCGATTCCCTTTGATACCGTCATGGGCGGAGCCTTCGAGCACGCCGCCGCGCACAACAACGAGAAGCCTTACAATCTGCCGGAGAGTTGGATGAAGTCGAAAGCGAAACTCAACCTGAAGACTCCGTTGAACTTCGTATCCACAGCCGACATTATCGGAGGCAACTCTGGATCGCCGACCGTGAATAAGAAGGGCGAAGTGGTGGGGATTATCTTCGACGGCAACATTGAGTCGCTTCCCTGGAACTTTGCCTTCAGCGATGTGCAGGGACGGGCTGTATCGGTAGATGCACGCGGCATTCAAGAGGCCCTGCGCACAATCTACGGAGCCACCGCTCTGGCGGATGAACTGCTTGGCAAGAAAGCCGAAGCCGCCAAGACCGGCAAGTAAACACTGCTCTAGAAAGATGGGCCCGCCGAGGTGGCGGGCCTTTTTCTTTGCGAGGTCAATCAGGCGGGCCAGATTGTGAGTGCGGTCTTGCTCAGAATCTGCTGCTGAACTGCACTACTGAGCGCAAGAGCGCGGAATTCATCGAGATTTTTCTTGATGTCAGGGACTCCCGGCCCGGGCCAATCTGTACCGAAGAGCGTCTTGTGGGCGATTTCCTCCAGACGCGGAAAATACTTCAGCAGAGTCTTGGGCGGAATGCCGCTGATGTCGAGATAGACGTTTTGATGTCGCCGCACCAGGAAGAACGCTGTCTGCATCCAAAGCGGGCGGCCGCCGTGCGCCAGCAGGATTTTCAGCTTGGGAAAGTCGACGGCAACGTCATCGACGTAGATGGGATCGCCGTATTTGTTGCGAGCGCCGGGGAAGATGGAAGTCCCCGTGTGAAACATTACCGGGATGCCATTCGCCTCGGCGGCGCGGTAGATGATTTCGAGCTCCTTCACGCCGCTCAGGTAGTCGTTGGGAAACAGCAACTGGTGCGGCGGGTGAATCTTGATCATCTTCAGTCCCAGCCGCAGAATCTGCTCCACATCGGCGAGGACGTTGGTGGTATGGCGCGGGTGCAAGCTGCCACACGAGAGAAGACGCTTCGGGTCCTCCTTCACATAGTCGGCCACGAACTGGTTCACCCCGGCTGTGAATCCGATCACCTCCGGCGCCACATAGTTGATCAGCATGGCACGGTCGATGCCGCTTGTGTCCATGAACCTCAGAAACGATTTTGGCGAGCGGCAGAATTCGCAGATCTGCTCGAAGTTTGGCCGCTTTTGTTTCATGAGTTCCAGCGCGTGAGGCTTGAACATTTCCATCGGCTGGATGTGGATGTGGCAATCGGTGATCATTGCGTTAGTTCGAATCGCTCCCCAAATTCATAGGCAAGCCCACGTAGTTCTCCGCAAATGTCTGTGCAGCAGCACGCGAAGTCGTCAGGTAATCCAGGTCGGCCAGCTGCCTGTGTTCCTCAAACTGATCGCCGCCCGGAAATTTGTGCAGCAGGCTGGTCATCCACAGCGAGAAGCGCTGAACCAACCAGACTCTCCGCAGGCAGCGCTCGGAATAGCCGTCGAGGAGTTGAGTGGATCCTGAGGCATAGAATTCCGCGAGCGCATTGGCCAGGACGCGCACGTCTGCCACGGCGAGATTCAGCCCTTTGGCTCCCGTTGGAGGCACAATGTGGGCTGCGTCGCCGGCCAGAAACAGACGGCCGTACTGCATGGGCTCGGCGACGAAGCTGCGCATGCCGGTAATGCCTTTCTGCAGGATTGGTCCTTCGGTGAGCTGGCGTCCGTCGCGAGTGGCCAGGCGACGCTGCAATTCCTCCCATATTTTTTCGTCTGGCCAACGGGCCAAGTCTTCGTCGGGGGTGCATTGGAGGTACAAGCGCGTGATTTCTGGAGTGCGCATACTGTGAAGCGCAAACCCGTGTTCATGGTAGCAGTAGATTAGTTCCTCCGACGAGGGACGCGCCGCTGCCAGAATGCCGAGCCACGCAAACGGAAAGATCCGCTCGTACACCGTCAACGCGCTGGCGATGCCGGGGCGGCAGACGCCGTGAAATCCATCGCAGCCGGCGATAAAGTCACACAGAATTTCGGAGGGTTCGCCATGATTGCGAAAGCGAATCTTCGGCGCGGCGGAGTCGAAGTCATGGACGCTCACGTCCTGAGCCTCGAAGAAGATTTCGGCTCCTGCCGCGAGCCGCGCGGCGATAAGATCCTTTACCACTTCCTGCTGAGCGTAGATGGTAATCGAGCGGCCGGTAAGCTCTCTGAAATCGATGCGATGACCGCGGCCATTGAAGCGCAGTTCCACGCCCTCGTGAAGCAGACTCTCCCGGTCCATTCGATCGCCAACGCCCATCTCTCGCAGAAGTTCGACGGTACCCTGCTCGAGAACGCCGGCTCGCACGCGATGTTCGCAGTGCTCCCGAGTTCGAGCTTCGAGGACGACCGCCTGAATGCCTTGCAAGTGAAGCAACTGCGAGAGCACAAGGCCTGCGGGACCTGCGCCAACAATCCCAACCTGCGTGCGCAGCTTCATGATTTCTTTCGCCGCGAATGCGTGCGGACCCGACGGGCCCTCTTCTCTCCGGAAAACATCGCGATCACTTCCCGCGGCACAGGTTTGCCCTCAAGTTTTTCGGGGTCCGCGGCTGAGTGCGTTGCCCAGACCCGAGTTTCCAGGCATTCCACGGACAACACTTTGCCATTAAAGAGCCGATGGCGGACACAAAAGCTGCTGCGACCCCACTCGACAATCTCAGAGTCTACGACGACGACATCGCCAAAGCGTGATGGCGCCATGAAGGACGCGCGCACGTCAACCAACGGGATGCCAACGATCTGGTAGGTCTGGAGCATCTTGCGCTTGAACAAGCCAGCCTTTTTGAACAAGGCGGCGGTGCAAGCATCGAAGAAGAAGAAGTACCGGGGAAAATGAACGATCTGGGCGGGATCGCAGTCGCCCCACTCGATGTCGATTTTCTTGCGGCTGACGATTCTCTTCATGGTGCAGTTAGGTACTGGGTCTTGTCACCCGAGGTGCCGTGAGCAACGGCTTACGACGATCTCCTCAGTATGTCGGCACTCTGTCATCCACGCGCCGCGACCAGGCATCGATGCCGCCCCGCAGAGACTGCACTTTCTCGAATCCCTGCTGCCGGAGCCAGACGGTGACGTTCATCGAACGGACCCCGTGATGGCAAACGACCACGACGTGATCTTCGGGATCGAGCTCCTGATGGGCTCGCGACGGGACATCGCCCATGGGCATCAGCTTGGCGCCTTCGATTCGGGCGGCTTCGAATTCCCAAGGCTCGCGGACATCGAGGAGCGTGAAGGGCTCTCCGGCTTCGAGCTTGCCCTTCACTTCTTCGGGAGTGATTTCGTAATCCATTGGTTCTCGGGGACTGCTACTTTCCCGTCCACTTTGCTGCTCGCTTTTCCATGAACGCTCGGACGCCCTCTTGGGCATCATGTGTCTTCATCAGATCCTCGAAATAGATTTTCTCGACTCGCGCCAGACCTTTGTCGAAGTGCATGGAGTCCCAGGCGTACGAGGCTTTCTTGGCCACGGACAGCGCGGCTGGGCTTAGGTTGCGCAGATGTGCCAGACATTCATCGACAACTGCCTTGAGTTGAACATCGGGCACGGCACGATTGGCGAGACCAATCTCGGCGGCCTCTTTGCCGTCGATTGTTCGTCCCGTCAGAATCAGCTCTGCTGCGGGCTTCTGGCCTACGAGCGCAGCCAAGGCGGTGCACGCTACAGGCGGATAGCAACCCAGCTTGATCTCTGGGAATCCCCACTGTGCCGAGTCGGCCGTGTACGCCATGTCGCAAACCATGGCCAGCTCTGCGCCGCCGCCCAGACAGTGGCCATGGACGGCGGCGATCGTGACCTTGTTCGTCGCTACCAGCGCACGGATGACCGCGTGAAACTTTGCCAGCATGTCTTCAACGTTCTCAGGAGTATGGGCCGCAACATCGACGCCGGCTGAGAACCCCTTGCCCTCGCCAGTGAGGACGATCGCAGCGACGCTTGGTTGCGCCTCGATCTCCACCAGGGATCTGGCCAATTCTTCCATCATCGGAATATCAATGACATTCAGCGGCGCATGACGCAGCCCGATGTACGCAACGGAACCGTCGATCTTCAGAGTGGTTCGCGCGAGGCGGGCGTCGGTGAGCGTAGTCGTCATGGGGCTACAGGTTGATCGCAGACTTCCGCACTTCTCCGATGGTTGAGAGCGGATCACGGGCGCCGGTCTTCTCGGCGATCCATTTCTTCTCGTTGGCGATGATGTCGAGCAGCAGCTTCTTGTCTTGCGCCGACGGCATGTACTCTTTCATGTGCTCTTCATAGGCGCGATCATCGAGCGGTTCGCCGGTTTGCGCGTGAAATTTCTGTCCGGCATAGCGTCCGATGGCGCGGTTGAACTTGATGTCGGGCGCATACAGTTTGGGTTCGCCCGGCTTCAGCGCGCTGTTGAAGCGTTCTATGAGGCCCGCAACCTCGTCACGATAGAGATTCCGGTTGTAGTCGTTCAGATCGTCAAGATTGGGAGCCTTTTCGTTTTTCGGTTCATCATAACGCCCCTTCACGCCCCAAACGTACGCCCAATGCGCCGAGGAAGAGTGGTCGGTGCCAAAGAGATCATAGGAACTGGAGAGCCACTTGTTGAGGTATTTCTGGATCAGCCAGGCCGGGATCACTCCCGCCTCCACGATGCGCCGGAGACCGTCGTTGCCTGTGCCCATGTGGAAGGCCTCTTCGCGAAGCATGTAGGACATCGAGCGCCCGAGCGGCGCGAAAGCGGAATACTTCAGCATCTGCAGTTGGAACTTGCCGTCGCGGTCGACGAAATCGGTATAGGTGAAGAAATCCATCCAGTTGTCGACGTCGACGTTGAACGCACCCAGCAAACGCTTGTTCTCAAAGGCGCGGCGTTCCAGCATTTTCTGCGCTTCGACCTTCCCTGAATAACCGAAGTGGTCAACCAGGAGAGCGCACATCTGCCAACCGTGGCGCATTTCTTCAATCATGACGCGGGTGATGGCGCGGCGGTCCCACTCGGTGGGCGCGTTCTCCAGCAAGTTGCGCTGCTGCTCTACGCTGGCGAACTCCGTGTCGCCCTGGTAGACGATCATGTTCATCAGGGCATCGCGCATTTGCTGCGTGGGAATCTGGCGCAGGTTCTCCCACTTGCGGCGGCCTTTGTAGGAACCGAACTCGATCTCTTCGGTGTCGATGGCGCCATAGAGCGTGTCGAAGTGGAAGGCTTCGATGTCTTCGGTGTTGACGCCGATTTCGTTGCGCCAGTCGTTGAAGAGACCGATCCAGTCGCTGAAGGTTCCGATTTTTGCTACTTTTCCCGGCATAGCATCAACCCCTTATAACCACGAAGGACACGAAGGTTCACGAAGGAAATCTTTATTCTTTGCCTGCTCTCGTGCTTATTTCGCTTTGAACTCCGCAGGGCGCTTTTCTACGTACGCCGCCAGGCCTTCTTTCGCGTCTTCGCTCTGAAAGAGCAACTGCTGGTTCTCGCGCTCGACCGCCAGTGCTGACTCCATCGGAATTTCCCAGCCGGTCTGTACTGCGCGCTTGATACGCCCGACGGCCTTCGAAGCTTTGTTGGGCGGGCAGAATTGCTTGGCGTATTCCATGATGCTTTCCATAAAACCGTCCCGCTCGAAGATGTCGTTGATGATTCCAAATTCCTGCGCTTCTTCGAATGAGAAAGTGTTGCCGGTAACCATCAGCTCGATGGCTTTGCTCTTCCCTACCATGCGCGAGAGCCGTTGCGTACCACCTGTGCCCGGGAGCACGCCCAGGTTTACTTCCGGCAGACCAATCTTGCCCGCGTCTTTGCGCGCGATGCGAAGATCGGCGGCCATGGCGATTTCGAGCCCGCCTCCCACGCAGTGGCCGTTGATGGCCGCAATCACCAGTTTGGGCGTGTGCTCCAAACGCAGGAGCATCTCGTTGGCGTGCAGGCAGAAGTAATACTTAAAAGTGGGGTCGACGCTGGCGAGCATCTTGATGTTCGCGCCCGCGGAGAAGAACTTGTCGCCGGCGCCGGTCATGACAATCACGTAGACGCCGTTGTCCATGCGCGCCTTGAGGATCGCTATGTCGAGCTGGCGGTTCATTTCGTAGGTGTAGGTATTGGCGGGGGGATCGCACATCTCGATCACCGCGACGCCACCGTCAGTGCGGTAGTTCACGAGTTGTTTCGTGGATTCGTTGGCTGTGGGCTGCATTGTGGTCGCCATGTGGATGACTCCTTGAACTTTGAATATCAGATTGCGAGGCCAACAGCCCTCAGGGGCTGAAGTCCAAATCTTCTCGCGATTACGGCACAAGCCGTGCCCTTCCCAAAACCTTTTCCGAGTCGAAAGCCCCGACGGGCGCCCAACACAAAACTCTTACCGTTCGTCGCGCGTCTTCCCTCCGGCCATCACGCCTCGCAAGAAAACGTCGCCCATCTCACGCGCAATCGACGTCGCATCCGCGTCCACGCGCGGATTGTGCCAGGTATAAATCCAGTTCATCATGCCGAACAGACTGAGCACCGCAATGCGCGTGGAGAATTGCAGGCCGCGATCGCGTTTCAGCTCATCGAGCAGACCCACGCAGATGCGGTAGTACTCCCGCTTGATGGCGGCCACTTCCGCGGCGAAGCCGTTCTTCAGCACCTCCGCCTCGTGGGAGAGCACCTTCATCGCCGCCTGATTGGCCAAAAAGTATTCCAGGTGGTTCAGGATGAAAATCCGGATGCGTTCTTCGGGATTCTCGACGCCCTCAAGCCGCGTCTTCAGCCGCTGCACGATAGTCGTGAACGTGTGCTTCTGGATCAGGAATAACAGGCGTTCTTTGGACTCGAAGTAGTAATACAGGCCCGCCAGCGACATGCCGCTGGCACGGGACAGGTCGCGCATCGAAGCCCCTTCGTATCCCTTTTTGCAGAAGACGTCGGTGGCATGAGCAAGAATTTCCGAGAGGCGGCGGTCGTAGCGCGTTGCGGGCTCGGCCGCTGCACTTCTCTGCCGCCTGGAAACCCGCGTGGCTATGCTAGGAGTCCCCATGGTCTGTGCGCGATCGGATAATTCGAACGTTCGTTCGAATCTAGTATATGCCCTTGTGATTTCGATCACAAGTCAGTGATAACTAGCCGGATCTCTTTTTGTTGCGAGCCGCCTCGTAAGCCAGTGATAGCCACTCGAGGGCATCGTGAAGGTCGGCGTCGGAGGAGAGTTCGAGGATGAACCACCGCGCCTTCTGCATTTGCGTCGAGCCGACGCGAGGCCCTTGCTCAAGACGCGCTCGGAGATTGGGGTCTGCGCCCTCCAGTTTGAACCCGAGCGAGTTCGCGGTCCACATGGCACGCGTCCGCGGCAGGGCCGCGAAGATCTTGTCTTTGCGATAGAGTGCGGTGAATCCGAAGAAGACACGAGCGCTGACCTGCGGCCAGTCACTGATCTCGGCGGCTAGGGCGGCCGACCAGGCCTTCATCTGTTCGGAAGCGGCGGGAAGACGGAGCCGCTGAGGATTCTTCTTCATTTAATGCGGTTTTCAACACCGTGCCGAATGTTGTGCAACGCGCCGCCTGATGCGTCAGGCGTCAGTTCCGGATGTCCGCCAGACTTCGTTCAATCTCAGACTTCAGGTCTGCCGTGAGCGGCAGGAACGGCAGACGCGATGGGCCGCCGTAGTAGCCGTTGAGGTCCATCCCATGTTTGAATGCCGGAACCCCGAGATCGCCGACTACGACGGCGGCCTTGGCGATTCGCTGCTGCTTCAGGCGAGCGAGGTCGGCGTCGCCCTCTTTCCAGGCGGCGTAGATTTCGTAACACGCAGTGGGAGCCGGACCGGCGAAGGCCAGGATCGCGCCAACCGCACCGGCATCGAGCGAGGGATGCAGCCTGTGAGCGGCGCCCACGAGGACTTGAAATCCAACTTCTTTCTGGCGCGTCTTCATCTTGCCCACGATGCTTACGGCAGATGACGAGGGCTTCGCCTCGGACGCGCCCGAGAGAACTCCGACCGGCACCAGTTCCCCACCTTCGCCGCCGGAGGCCGCTGCGGCCAGCATACGAGGCGTGACGGCCTCAAAGGTCTCGGTCACGGTCGCACTGCGCTTGACGTGGTGCGTGCCCTCAACCATCTTGCGGACCTTTTCTACATCGCCGCTCGATTCCTTGATGCCAACCAGATTTGGATGTCCAGCTAGTTCAATGACCAACTCGGCAGGAATGTCGTACCCGGTGGCCTGCGGGAAGTTGTAGATGATGACCGGCAGCGGCGAACGGTCAGCCACGGTGCGGTAGAACGCGAGGATGTTGGCGGAGTGCATCTGCTTTTTGTAGTAGTGCGGCGTGCGCACCATCGCCACGTCGTAGCCGAGCTCGGCGGCGTCTTCGGTGAGCCGCAGAGTCTCGATAGCCGACTCAATGCCCGTGCCCGCGATCAGCACTTTGTTGGGCGCAGCCGCAGCGCGCGCGGTCTTTAGAACGTTGCGCCGCTCCTCATCGGAAAGCATGATTGCTTCGCCGGTCGAACCGAGGACAACGATTCCCGCGATGGGCGTGCGCGAGTAGCGCTCGACATTGGCTTCAAGCTTCTTGTAATAGACGTTGCCGTCGGGATAGAACGGCGTGGTGATGGGAGGAAAAATGCCGGAAAGCAGCATGGTTTTAGCTTACCAGTTTGCGGTTATCCTCGCGCGGCGCTCGCTTTCCAGATGCGCTTCAGCTGAAAGACCATCTCCGTTACGGCCAAGGGCACGACCCAGCATGCCCACGCAATGGTAATGCTGCGGTCGTTCTCCGGTTGCAGGCGAGAAGTCGGACCATAGTCGCTCAACACGCGAAACGTGACGAAGGCGAAGGTGACGACGTAGGCGCGGATCATCCATTCCTTGTGCAGCTCTACGAGTCCTTACGAATAGAAACATACGCCATCAACGTCGTGACCAGTCATGCAGCAGCCAGTCTCATGATTCCCACGGCAAAGGCCCACCCGTAGTGGTAGTCACGGAGAGTCCAACCGCCCCAGTGATGCCCAGGGCGACTCCCAGGGGAAACAGGCGGCCGGTCCAGCGGTGGATGTTGAGATTGCGCTGGCGAAGGCCGGCCCAGAACTGCCAGGGTCCCATCAGCAAGGCGAGTGATCCGCCATTGATGTGCAAGAAGAGCCAGCCGCGGCGCGGCCAGTAGGCGTCGAAGGATGCGGCATCATAGTGGCGGTAGTTGAAAAGTACGTACTTGATGACGAAGCCAACGGCCAGAGTCACGATGCCGGTCCAAGCCAGGATTGTTGTGGCCTGTCGTGCCTTGCTGTTTCCCGAGCGCGCTCCAGTGGGAGCGGAGATCGTAGCATGCGCCATTGAGCGCCTCCCCAAGCGGAATTGGCCGCGCGACCCGAAGTCCGGGGAATGCTAGCACGGAAAACAGTCTTCAGGAAATTACAATTGCAGGCGCGGAAAGCGGCTAGCGCTTGAACGTTGCCGCGCGGTCTGCATGCAGATGCTGCAACGCCTGCACATTCACTTCTCCACGCTGCAGGGCGGCGATGCCTTCGGCTGCGGCACGAGCGGCAGCCAGAGTCGTAATTGTGGGAATGCGCGCCGTGACTGCCGCCCGGCGGATCGCTTTTTCGTCGAACCAGGGCTCGAGCCCCGTAGGGGTGTTGATGATGAGTTGAATGCGCTGGCCTTTGATGAAGTCGACTACGTTGGGGCGTCCTTCTTTCACTTTGTAGACGCGCTCCACGTTCATGCCAGCGGCTTCGATTACATCGGCGGTGCCAGCGGTGGCCACGAGCTTGAATCCCATATCGACGAACTTGCGGGCAACCGGCGCGACGAGGCGCTTGTCGTGATCGGTCACGCTGATGAAGATGGCTCCCTGCGTGGGCAGCTTCTGCCCGGCCGCCAATTGAGCTTTGGCAAACGCTTCGCCGAAGTTGTCGGCTACGCCCATGACCTCTCCGGTCGACTTCATCTCCGGCCCGAGCACGGTATCGACCCCGGGGAACTTATTCCACGGGAAGACCGGGGACTTCACGTAGTAACAACTTCCGGTGTCGAGATCGGCGCGCCGTTCAATAAATTCCGGCAGGAACTCGCGCAGCTTGCGGCCGGTCATGAGACGCGCGGCAATCTTTGCCATCGGAACGCCGGTGGCCTTGGAAACGTAGGGCACGGTTCGCGACGCGCGCGGATTGACTTCGAGCACGTAAACCTTGCCGTCTTCGGCGCCGGTGCCGTTGTGCCCACGGGGAATGGCAAACTGGATGTTCATTAGCCCTATCACCTTCAGCGCGCGGGCCAGCTTGAACGTGTAGTCGCGCATGCGGTCGAGCAGTGGCTGCGGTATGTCGACCGCTGGCAGCACACATGACGAATCACCCGAGTGAATACCGGCTTCTTCGATGTGCTGCATGATTCCGCCGATGACTACGTCTTCTCCGTCGGAGAGGGCGTCGACATCGACTTCGATGGCGTCTTCGAGGAAATGATCGATTAACACCGGACGATCGTGCGAATATTCGACGGCCTCGTTCATGTAGCGAATAATCGACTGTTCGTCGTAGGCGATAACCATGGCGCGTCCGCCGAGCACGTAGGAAGGCCGCACCAGTACCGGATATCCGATTCTCTTCGCGCCTTCGACGGCCTCGTCGATCGAAGTAGCCATGACACCGGGGGCCTGCGGAATCTGCAATTCTTCGAGCAACTTGTTGAAGTGTTTGCGGTCTTCGGCCAGGTCGATCGACTCGGGCGAAGTACCGATGATCTTCACTCCAGCGGCCTTGAGAGGGAGAGCGAGGTTGAGCGGCGTCTGCCCGCCGAACTGCACAATCACCCCAACTGGCGCGCCTTTCGAAGTTTCATGCTGGTAGATCGCCCAGACGTCTTCAAACGTCAGCGGCTCGAAGTAGAGGCGGTCGCTGGTGTCGTAGTCGGTGGAGACGGTCTCAGGATTGCAGTTGATCATGATCGTCTCGTAACCGTCGTCGCGCAGGGCGAACGAAGCGTGGCAACAGCAGTAATCGAACTCAATTCCCTGCCCGATGCGGTTTGGGCCGCTGCCGAGAATGATCACTTTCTTCTTGTCGGTGGGCTCAGCCTCGTCTTCGTCTTCATAGGTCGAGTACAGGTATGGCGTATAGCTCTCGAATTCGGCGGCGCATGTGTCGACTCGCTTGTAGACCGGCATCACACCGTGCTTCTTGCGGAGGTGGCGGACTTTCTCCTGACCGTCGAGGCGCCAGACTTGCGCGAGGCGCCCGTCGGATAGGCCCATGCGCTTTGATTCGCGCAGCACCTCTGTAGGAATCGATTCAATGGGATGCTTTTCCAGCTCCATCTGCTGGTCGTTGATTTCCTTCAGCTGATAGAGAAACCAGGGATCCATCGAGGTCATCTTCGCAAGCTGCTTCACCGTGTGGCCTTGACGCAGCGCATAGCGCACGTAGGCAAGGCGCTCGGGATGCGGCGTGACAAGCCGTTGCGTCAGAATCTTTGGCTCGATCTTGTCGGCTCCCACTTTCTTGCCTGTGTCGAGCGAACGGATGCCTTTCATCAACGCTTCTTTGAAGGTGCGGCCAATGGCCATCACTTCGCCGACGGATTTCATCTGCGGGCCGAGCGTGTCGTCGGCGCCTGGGAATTTTTCGAATTGCCACTTCGGAATCTTGACTACCACGTAGTCGAGGGTCGGCTCGAAACACGCTGGAGTCTTGCGGGTGATGTCGTTGGGAATTTCGTCGAGTGTGTAGCCGACGGCGAGTTTTGCAGCGATCTTTGCGATGGGGAATCCCGTGGCCTTTGAGGCGAGGGCGGAGGAGCGCGAGACGCGTGGGTTCATCTCGATCACCACCATGCGTCCGGTTTCGGGATTCACGCCGAACTGAATGTTTGATCCGCCAGTGTCGACGCCGATTTCGCGGATCACGGCGATCGAGGCATCGCGCATAGCCTGGTATTCGCGGTCGGTGAGGGTCTGCGCCGGAGCGACCGTGATCGAGTCGCCGGTGTGCACGCCCATGGGATCGAAGTTCTCGATCGAGCAGATGATGATGACGTTGTCTTTGGTGTCGCGCATCACCTCGAGTTCGAATTCCTTCCAACCCAGCACAGACTCTTCAATCAGCGCTTCGTGCACGGGAGAGAAATCGAGGCCGCGGCTTAGGGCTTCGAGCATTTCTTCGCGGTTATATGCGATGCCACCGCCTGATCCGCCCAGCGTGAACGAGGGCCGGATGATTACCGGGAAGCCGATCTTGCCGGCGAACTCGATGCCGTCTTTCGTGTTGTTGACCAGCGCCGACTTGGGCACATCGAGCCCGATGCGCTGCATGGCATCTTTGAAGAAGAGGCGATCTTCCGCCTTCTTGATGGCGGCAACATTTGCGCCGATGAGAGTGGCGTTGTACTTTTCCAGCACACCTCCGTCGGAAAGCTCAATCGCCAGGTTCAATGCAGTCTGCCCGCCCACAGTCGGCAGCACAGCAAACCCCGCGCCCGGGGACATTTCCCGCTCGATGCGGATGATCTCTTCCAGGTACTCCAGCGTGAGCGGCTCGATATAAGTGCGGTCGGCCGACTCCGGGTC
>DASRRV010000163.1:0-65299 GCA_035695545.1 Candidatus Sulfotelmatobacter sp.
GAACAGGCCGTCGTAACCTACTCCCCCCGCACTCCGTCAGCCGAGATTGACCGCCTTACCTCGTTCAATCTTTCCTGCTTAACTCGGTTCTCTTCCTGCACGGAATTGGAACAGCTGTTGCCTGCCGCGAAAGAATGGCACCTTTATCACGAATACGATTCCCCCACGCAAGAGACGACTCCTCCGTCCAGACCGTGCGACATTCCGTTATGGGTTATCGCCAGGGACACCCGCCACGCTCTGATTGTTGAAGGCCTCTCAAGGAGGAACGTGAAGGTGCGGATTCTATTTTGTTGGAACAACCAACACAATAACGAGTGGGCCGGACCTCGACAAAGAAGAGGCCCGAGTCAAGGTTTTGACACCGCTAAAGGGTCTTGCCCCTTGGACAATGGGAGCGGTTGTTCTCGCATATCCTTATCGAGGAAGAGCAGAGTCAGCAGAGCATTTGTTTCCCGGGAAGCGCTACATTGTGTTTCCCGTCGGAGATGACAGAAGGGATCAAGTACCGACCAAGGAGTCGCCGATTGAGTGAGATTCGCTGTGGTGTTTGGGAAGACACCCTCGGAAACCGCAATGAGGTTGAAAAGGGCGTTGCACAGAACGATGACCTCCGAGAGGGCGGGTTTCACTAACCTGACTGTTGGGTGCAGCTGCGGAAACCATCCACCCAAATGCTCTAAATGACGGGCGGGTTGATGACCGCCGAAGACAGGCCATTTACACTCAAGACCCACGTGTGCGATGACGAGTTAGTGATGAGTCGTTAGCTACCTCTTGGCGAGATGCTCGAGGCTTAAACGGGCGGAGGCGGGCCTCAACATCTGCCAAGACACCTCTGTGGCAGCATGAAGGTCGCTATCAAAGCAGCCGAACGAGCATCGACTTTAGCGCGAAAAGTGCGGACAACAGAAGTGCAGGCCGCGTCAAGAGCGCGGGCGCCTGACGCGGTTCGATCCGAATCTATCGGGAAGGTTGCGCTTAGTACCGGTCGCGCCGTCCGCCACCGCCGCCGCGGCCACCGCGATCGCCACGATCGCGGCCACCACCGCCACCGCCGCCGTATCCACCACCGCCTCCGGAGCGCTCAGTCTTGGGGCGGGCTTCATTGACGTTGATGGTGCGTCCGCCGACTTGTGTGCCGTTCAAAGCGGCGATGGCCTTTTCTCCATCTTCGTTGCTGGCCATCTCCACGAAACCGAAGCCGCGGGAGCGTCCGGTGTCGCGGTCCGTCATGATGCTCACGCGGTCCACTTGTCCGTGAGGCTCGAAAATCTGCCGCAGTTCGTCTTCGTTGGTGTTGAAGCTCAGATTCCCCACAAAGATATTCTTCACGAGTCTGCCTCTGCATTGAGCTGTCGAAGTGCGAGCTCAGTTCGGCGGACTTGGCAGGTCGGGTGGGCCGTTCCTGAAAATCGATACCGGAGCTGGCGAACAGTCAATTGCGGGCAGCAGTATAGCAGGTTTGTGTGTACGTGCTGTCAAATGACGCAGTTCGGGTAAAGCAGCTCAGAGCAAATCGGTGGGCGCTACAACACGCCCAGTGCGGTAATCGTTTGCTTCAGCATCGCGGCAGACTGGCGCAGACTTGTGACTTCCGTTTCATTCAGCTCCAGTCGCAGGACCTTCTGGATGCCGCCGCGATCGACCACTGTGGGCAGGCTGAAGCAGACGTCATCGATCCCGTAGTAGTTGTCGATCAAACTCGAGACCGACAGCACGGTGTTCTGATGACGAAGGATAGCCTGCGTGATGCGCATCAGTCCGGCGGCCACCGCAAAGTAAGTTGCGCCTTTGCGCTCGATGATGCGGTACGCGGCGTCCCGGGTCGACTCGAAGATCGTCAGCATCTGTGCGGAGTCGTACGCTAGCCCCTGCGCGCGGCAGTAGTCCGCGAGGCGCATCCCGCCGATGTTGGCCAGGGACCACACAGGGACTTCACTGTCGCCGTGCTCCCCAATGATGTGGGCATGCACGCTGCGTGCGTCCACGCCGAAATGCTGGCTGAGCAGAAAGCGGAAGCGCGCAGTGTCGAGGATTGTCCCGGAACCGAGCACTCGCGCGGGCGGAAGGCCTGAGAGCTTCCACGCCGCGTAAGTGAGAACGTCGACTGGATTCGTTGCCACCAGCAGGATGCCGTGGGGATTGTGCTGCGCGATTGCAGGGACGATTTCGCGCCAGACGCCGGCGTTGGTGCGGATGCAATCGAGACGGGATTGTCCGGGTTTTTGCCCGACGCCTGCGGCCAATACCGTGACGGTGGCTCCGGCGCAGTCTGAGTAGTCTCCGGCCCAAACGCGCGTGGGATGTGCGAAAGGTACGGTATGGTTTAGGTCCATCGCCTCGCCCTCGGCGCGGGCTCGGTTGGCGTCGACGAGGACGATTTCTGCTGCGAGTCCGCTCAGGAGCAGTGCATATGCGAATGTCGAGCCAACGTTGCCCGCACCGACAACCGCCACGCGAACCGGACGCGATTCCTGGGTTGAGGTTGGCTCTGGCATTCGCTCGGGCATCATTTGGGTCGGTCAGAGATTGCGAAAGGGTTTAGATCAGGGTGGCCGTTACTCTAACACTCGTCTACTTTCCAATAGCCTTCGGGGTGAAATCCCATTTGCAGCAGGCGGTTCTTGGGATCGTGCCTTTTGCCGCAGCCGGGACAGACGAGATAGCGGCTCCACGCCGTGCCCTGGTGATCATAGTTTTCGGCTACGGCAAACGTCGTCCCGCAACTGCAGGGGACGAGGAACATGCGGAACGGCGCTTTGTCCTTTGACTTCTTTCCGGACTTGCGGACGGTCTTCACGACTCTGCAACGGTTGCGAAGGAACTCTTCTTGCGCTTATTCGACTGCAGTGTTTTCTTGCGAAGGCGCAGCGACTTGGGTGTGATTTCGACGAACTCATCGTCGGCGATGAATTCGATAGCCTGCTCGAGATTCAGCGGACGGAACGGCACCAGGCGGATGGCTTCATCGGCCGTTGACGCACGCATGTTCGTCAGCTTCTTTTCGCGAACTGCGTTCACGTCCAAGTCGGTGTCCTTGGCGTTCTCGCCGATGATCATGCCTTCGTAGAGATCGATGCCCGGGCCGACGAAAAGCTCTCCGCGCTCCTGCAGGCCCCACAGAGCGTACGCGGTCGAGACGCCGGGACGATCGGCAATCAGTGCGCCGGTCAGGCGGTGAGGAATGTCGCCCTGCCATTCGGTGTAGCCGTCGAAGAGCGCGTTCATGACGATGGTTCCACGCGTGTCGGTGAGCAGTTGGCTGCGCAGTCCGATCAGCCCTCGGCTGGGGACGCGGAACTCGATGCGCACGCGTCCGTAACCGTGGTTGTGCATGTTGGTGACTTCGCCCTTGCGGGAGCCGAGTTGCTCCATGACGACGCCAACAAAATCTTCGGGAACATCGACCGTCAAGTGCTCCACTGGTTCCATCAGCTTGCCGTCGATGCGCTTGGTGACGATCTCCGGCTTGCCCACCATGAGTTCGTAGCCTTCGCGCCGCATCATTTCGATCAGGATGGAAAGCTGGAGTTCACCACGGCCCAGCACCTTGAAGGAATCGGTGGTGCCCGTGTCTTCGACGCGCAGCGAAACGTTGGTCAGCAGCTCCTTTTCCAGACGCTCTCGCAGATTACGGGACGTGACATAGGTGCCGTCTTTTCCTGCGAAGGGCGACGTGTTCACCGTGAACAGCATGGCGATGGTCGGTTCATCGATGGCAATGTGCGGCAGCGGAGCGGGGTTCTCAACTTCGGTGATGGTTTCGCCGATGGTGATGCCTTCGACTCCGGCGACTGCGACGATGTCTCCTAGCTCGGTTTCAGTGATGTCCGTGCGTTTCAGGCCGGAGAAGGAAAACAGTTTCGTGATCTTAGTTTTATGCAGAGAGCCGTCGAGTTTGGCAATGGCGACTTCTTCGCCCGTGAACATCTTGCCATTGAATACCCGCGCGATGGCCAGGCGTCCGAGGTAATCGCTGTAGTCGAGGTTGGCCACGAGGATCTGCAGCGGACCCGAGGCGTCACCTTTGGGGTGAGGGATAGTCTTCAGGATCGCGTCGAACAGCGGGCGTAAGTCCTGGCCGCCACCCTTGATGTCGGTGGTCGCGGTGCCCGTCTTGGCGTTCGTGTAAAGAACTGGGAAATCGATCTGTTCTTCCTTTGCGTCGAGATCGATAAACAGATCGTAGATTTCGTTGAGCACTTCCTGCGGGCGCGCGTCTGCGCGGTCAATCTTGTTGATGACGACGATCGGGGGCAGCTTTGCCTCGAGTGCTTTGCTCAGAACGTAGCGTGTCTGGGGTAGGGGGCCTTCACTGGCGTCCACCAGGAGCATCACGCCGTCGACCATTTTGAGGGCGCGCTCGACCTCGCCGCCAAAATCGCTATGGCCGGGGGTGTCGACGATGTTGATCTTTACGTCGTGGTAGAAGATGGCAGTGTTCTTGGCGAGGATCGTGATGCCGCGCTCGCGCTCCAGTTCGTTCGAGTCCATGACCCGTTCGACATGGTGTTCGTTGGAGCGAAAGGTGCCGCTCTGCTGCAGCATGGCGTCAACCAGCGTGGTCTTGCCGTGGTCGACGTGCGCGATGATAGCGATGTTGCGAATGCTTGAACTCAAAAAGGATCCTTCCCGAAATTATTGTCTACTACCACTTTACTATGCGGGGAATGAAACCACCATGAAAGACGGGCAGGAGTGTTGCTGGGCGACCTGGAGCTTGCTATCGTTCCGGCAGTGCGGCGCCTTCGATAAGTTCCGTTCCTAGCTCGGCGCTGCCTTCAGCCCTTATGCGCAGGCGGTACCAGAAGACGATGGTGACAAGCGAGAACACAAAGATGATGGTTGAGACCGCGTTGATTTCCGGAGTGATGCCGCGGCGCAGGCGTCCCCAGATTTCCAGCGGCAGCGTGTTGTCGCGGCCGATTAGGAAAAAGCTGACCGCGATCTCATCCATCGAAAGGGTGAAGATCAGCAGGGCTGCGCCGATGATCGGTAGCTTCAGGTTCGGCACGGTCACGCGCCAGAAGGTCTGCCAGTAGTTCGCTCCCAGGTCGAGTGATGCTTCTTCTTGTGCGCGGTCGAGTTTCTGCAGTCCTGCGAAGACTTCGGTGGTTGCGACCGATATGAGCGCCGTTCCGTGACCTAGCATGATTGTGACCAGGCTGAGCTTGGTGCCGGTTACGTTGAACAGCATTAACAAGGAGAGGCCGGTGATGATGCCGGGCAAAATGAGCGGGAGCAGCACTAGTCGGCGGAAGAGCGCTTTGCCGGGGAACTGGACGCGGTCCAGAGCTAGCGCGGCAGGGATGCCGAATGCCAGCGCAATGACCATCGCGGCCAGCGCGACTTGGAGGCTATTTAGAACAGAATCCCAGATGGGCCCATCGGCAAACAGAATGCGATACCAGTTAAACGTGAGGTGATGCGGCGGGAATCCGCCAACGCCTTGGCCGTTGAAGGAATAGAGGACGAGGACTGCAATCGGAAGGTAGAGAAACGCAAACACTGCAGCGGTGTGAACGAACAGCCATCGCGAGCGTGGGACATTCGCCATGCCGGTCCTCACGAGAAGCTCCATTTCTTCTCGATGCGCTCGGAGAGGAACAGCAGGCTCACCACGAGAACCAGCATGCCCAGGGAAATCGCTGCGCCGAGCGGCCAGTTGTAGGCTGCGCCGAACAAGCTGACCACGATGTTGGAAATCATGATGCCACTTGGTCCACCGAGCAGCAGGGGCGCCAGAAAGTCTCCGAGGCTTAGAACAAAGGCAAAGGTCGCTCCCGCCAGAACGCCGGGGATTGATAACGGGAATATCACCTTCCAAAATGTTTGTGCCGGTGTTGCGCCCAGATCGTGCGAGGCTTCCACCAGATTGCGGGGAATGTGCTCCAGAGCGGCATAAATCGGGAGGAAGGTGAACGGCGTGTAGATATGCGTGAGCGTCAGGACCACGGCAAACGGACTATATAAAAGGAAGTCGAGAGGGTGGCTGGTGAGGTGCGCGTATTGCAGCAGCGTATTGAGCACTCCATCGGACCCGAGAATAGTTTTCCACGCGTAGGCTCGTACCAAATAGCTGACCCACAGCGGAATGATCACCATCTGATAAAGCAGATCCTTTCGCTTGCCTGCATAGAACGAAAGGAAATATGCCAGAGGATATCCCAGCAAGAGGGAGAACAGCATGACGCGCGCGGCGATCCACATTGAGCGCAAGAGCGTTTGCCAGTAGACCGTTTTCTGGAGCAACTCTCTATAGTTCTCCAGATTCCACTCGTGCACAATGGTCTGCGAAGGAGAGACAGACCAGAAGCTGTAACAGAACATCAGCAGATACGGCACGAGCAGGAATACCGCGACCCAGGCGAGCGGCGGAACCGTTACAGCCGTCTTATAGGCGCGGGAGAACATTAGTTTCGTTCAGGAGACTCACGGATCGCGACGGCATCGCCGGGAGAAAACTCGAGAGCAACTTCGCTTTGGGTTCCGGTACCGCTTGGAGTTCGTGCGACCAAGACAAGCCCGTCTGCGCATCCGACGCGAATTAATTCGGTTGCGCCGTGAAACGCCTGATGCAGTACTCGGCCGCGAGTGCTTACTACACCGCTAGATCCGCCATCTCCTGCCAGGCGAACATGCTCGGGTCGCAAAGAAAATAGGACCGGCCCGTCGGGAAGGGAACTGGGCCACGACAGAGGTCCGCAGCGCGCAATGCCTCCTCGTACTTCGCCCTTCAGCAAATTCGTGTGGCCAATGAACTGGGCGACATACGCCGTGGCTGGATGGCCGTAAATCTCGCGCGGCGTGGCTACCTGCTCCAGTTCGCCCGAACGCAGCAGCGCGATCCGATCGGACATGACCATCGCTTCTTCCTGATCGTGCGTGACGAATACGAAGGCGATGCCAACCTCGCGTTGCAGCGATTTCAATTCGACCTGCATTTGCCGGCGCAGGTTTGCATCCAGTGCCGAAAGCGGCTCATCGAGTAAGAGCAAGCGTGGCCGGTTCACTAGAGCGCGCGCTAAGGCAACTCGCTGCTGTTGTCCTCCGCTGATTTTCGACGGCTTCGCTTTGGCGTGCGCCGACATCTTTACTTTGTTTAACGCCTCCGCCGCCCGTTGAGCGATCTCGGCTTCTGGGCGTTTCGCTACGCGCAATCCATAGGCCACGTTCTGTTCGACGGTGAGGTGAGGAAACAGTGCGTAGCTCTGAAATACAGTATTCACGCGCCGCCGGTACGGAGGTTGGTGGTCGAGGCGCTCCTCCCCCATCCAGAGCTCGCCGGAAGTCGCGGTCTCAAAGCCGGCGATGATCCGCAGCAGAGTGGTCTTGCCCGAACCGCTTTCGCCCAGAATGGTGAGAAATTCGCCCTCGGCGATTTCCAGCGAAACATTCTTCAGCACCACATTGCGGCCAAAGGTCTTAGCAATATTCCGGATGCTGAGCAGGGTTGTTTTCGCGGCAGGCTGCGTGATTGCCAATGCTGCAGTGGCCGGAGTGGTCGTGGGAGCCATGAGTCGTTTCCGTGCGTTTCTTGCCCAACGCGCAACTGGCGCCTGGCAGCAGACTATGACGCTACTGCGCTGCCTTCACTTCATTCCAGATTTCGTTGTACTTCGGACGGCGCGGCACGTTCTGCCAGAAATACAGGTGCTTCTGATAATTCTCCACGTCATCGAGGTGCAGAGTCTTCACTTCTTCGGGGGTCATGAACTGCCCCGCCTGGGGATTCGCGGGAACGTAGTGTGTCTTGTCTGTGACCAGTTTCTGCGTCTTGGCCTCGACCATGTATTCCAAGAACTTGTGCGCCAGTTCTTTGTTCTCGCTGCCGGCGGTGATCATGAGGTGATCGATCCAGCCCGTGGTGTTTTCCTTCGGAATCGTCTCGCCGACCGGGAAGTTCGCCTTCTTCAGATCGGCAGTGTTCAGCGGCCAACCCATCGCGATGACAACCTCATGGCTTACGAATAGATTTGTCAGCTCGCCACCAGTCGCCCACATCTTTCGGATATTCGGCTTCAACTCCAGGAGCTTTTTCTTGACCGCCTCGAGTTGCTCGTCGCTCAAGTTGTACAGCTGCGAAGGTTCCGGCTTGTCGAAACCCAGCACCTGTGCGGCCATGTAGACAGTCGAAAGATCGTCCCAGACGGAAACCTTACCTTTGTATTTTGGGTCCCACAGGACATTCCAAGAATCCGGAGGCTGCGCGAACGCAGTTGTGTCGTAGATAATCGGGTCCGGTCCCCAGGTGAACGGCACGCCGTACACGTGTCCGTTCGCCCGCACCAGCGGCAGCGAAGTGAGCTGCGGAGAGAGCTGGGCGTAACTTGGAATCTTCGTCAGATCAACCGGCGCGGCCAATCCCGCGGTCGCGATCGACGATGCCACGTCGCTCGACGGCGAAATCACGTCATAGTTTCCGGCGCTGCCCCCACGCAGCTTCGCGACCAGTTCGTCGCTCGATCCCATGTAGGACGCCGAGACCTTGCAGTGATTCTGCTCTTCGAACGCCCCAATGAAACTGGGGTCGGCATAGCCCTCCCACACCAGCAGGTTTAGCGTTGGCGTTTTCTTGGAGCATGAGCCCAGCAAGACAAGGGCTAACACCAGCGGCAAGAATCGAACAACGCGTTGCCAGTTCATGGTTCCTCCGAGACGACTGCGTCCTTCATGTACTGCGCCTGATGTGCGGACCTTCGTTATGGATCGTCCCACTAGAATGTCGGCGGCGTGTTCACCCACAGAACCCAGGTTTCCTTGCGACCGGGATTCTTCCAGCGGTGCGGCGTGGCGCTCTCGAAATAAAAACTGTCGCCCGGCTTGAGGCGGTATTCCTCACCGTCCAGCATGATCTCCAGGTCGCCGCGCAATACGTAAATGAATTCCTCGCCCTCATGCGTATAAGGGTCTCCACTGCCCGCTTCGGGTGCAATGCGGAAGAGGTGCGGTTCCATCACCGTGTTGCCCCACGCCAATAGTTCCATTCGCACGCCGGTGCCTGCCTCGAGCACCTTGCGCTCTGCTGGACGCACTTGACGGCCGCTGGCTCCGCTGGCATCAAAGAAATCCAGAATGTTCGTCTTGTAGAACCGCGCCAGCTTGCGCAGAGTCCCCACCGATCCACTCATCTGCGAACGCTCGAGTGCGCTGAGAAATCCCACGGAGATGCCGACAGCCTCAGCAACTTGCGCGAGCGAAAGTTGTCGCCGCGCGCGTAACTGCCGAAGATGCGCTCCAATGGCCCCGGCATTGCCGTCGGCTGCGGGCCGCACCTTGCCCTCGCGTTTCAGCAATTGCACGATCGCAGCCGCGTTCAGTCCGCGCACCTTGCGCAGGAACCGCGCGCGCTTCAGCAGTTTCACGTCTTCAGGGGTGTAGAGCCGGTACTTACTTTCGGTTCTTCGCGGGCGAGCCAGCCCCAGGCTTTCCCACGAACGGATCACCGAAGGTGAGACCCCGACCTTTCTGGCAACATCTCCGATCTTCAAATAAGGCTCAGGATGGGTCGGCTTCATCGCATGCACACTACTTGCATAAGAAATTTCTATGGGAGGAACTCGTTTTTTTCCCCTTGACAGTGCACCACATGCTTCTCTAACCTTGCGGGATTATAGCAAGGTTGCGGGTGGTTACAAGCCGTCGCTTTCAAGGAAAAACAATTCTCCCGAAGATGCCTGGAGGTTCCATGCCGTCACTGCGAGCCGGTTGGTCCGTGGTTTGCCTGGCCGTTGCGATTTCTCTCTCGATCCCCATCCTGCTGTCTGCCCAAGGCACCACTGGCCGCGTACTCGGCAAAGTTGCCGATCCGAGCGGGGCAATTCTGGCGGGGGTGAAGGTGACATTGGTGAACGAAGCGACCAATGTAAGCCGAGATACGACCACCAACCAAAACGGTGATTACGATTTTGTTGAGGTGCCGGTTGGGACCTACCGCGTGGAGTTTGACTTTACAGGATTCAAGAAAAATATCCGGCGTGGCGTGGCGCTCGATATCAACCAGGTAATCACGCTCAACATGACGATGCAGCTGGGTGCGACCCAGGAGGTCGTGGACGTTACTTCCGAAGCTCCACTCGTCGAGACGACCAGCACACAGCTCGGAGCCGTAGTTGGCGATCGCGCCGTGAGCCAGCTTCCGCTCAATTCACGCGACACCTATCAGTTCCTGCAATTGCAGCCTGGGGTCATGTCCACGGTCGGTTCGAGCAACTCGATTGTTTATGGCAGCAACAACGCCGGTGCTGTCTCGGTCAATGGCGGGCGCGGACGTTCGAATAACTTCAGTGTCAACGGGGGTGACGCGAATGATCAGTTCGTGAACTTGCCGACCGTGCAGCCGTCACCGGACAGCATTCAAGAGTTTCGAGTTCTTACCAACACGTTCGACGCGGAATACGGCAGGAACTCCGGTTCAGTGGTAAACGTGGTGACCAAGTCTGGCACGAACCAGTTGCACGGAAATGTATACGAGTTCTTCCGTAACAAAGTGCTCAACGCTAACGCATATTGCTTTTCCGCGGACGGGTGTCCGAAACCCCAGTTCAATCAGAACCAGTTCGGTGGAACCTTCGGTGGACCAATCGTGAAGGATCGCACGTTCTTCTTTACGTCGTATGAGGGGCGCCGAATTCGCCAGGGAGTCCAGTCACCAGCAGTGACAGTGCCCACAGCGGCAGAGCGGCCCAGCGAGTCACAACCCTTTGGTGATTTTTCCTCGGAGTCAATCTTTCCGGGAACCTTGAGCAGCGCTTTTGCCCTCAATCAGCGGCCTGGATGTGCGAACGCAGTACCCACTACGAATGCCAACGGCGAGTTCCTCGTGGTCGGTGGACAGATTCAGGATGGTGTTGCCTACTCAGACCTTTTTCCTGGGAACATCATTCCTCTTGCCTGCATGGACGCTACCGCCGTTGATTTGCTTCAGTTTGTTCCTACTCCGGCCAATGGGAATACCCTCGTAACCGTTCCCGTGCAGCCTGAGCGTGGTGATCAGTTCACAGTCAAGGTGGACCACCGTATCAACGATCGACAGAACCTCAGCATTTACTACTACTTTGACGACCATCGCCTCGTTTCGCCATTCGCCCAGTTCCAGGCAGCAGGAGCAAATGTTCCTGGATTCGCATCCATCACGGCGGAGCGCTTCCAGCAGTGGAACATCAGCCACACCTGGACGATTAACAACAGCACAGTGAACGAATTCCGCTTCAACTACAACCGCGAAGCGCAGCGGACATTCCAGCACCCGCAGCGTACATCGCTCGTACAGGATTCTTGTCCACCTGCACCTTCCTGGCTGACAGACGCGCTTGGTTCGGTCCCTTGTTTCAACGACGGCCAACCCGGTAATCCGACAGGGATACACCCAGGACTCGGCCCGGACCGCGAGGGCCTTCCCTTTATTCAGTTGAGCGGAGGATTCACGATCGGCAACAATGGTGAAGGAGAACTGCCGCAGGTCGGCAACTCATTCCAGTGGTCTGACAGCATTAGTAAGGTGGTTGGGACCCACTCTTTCAAGTTTGGCGGCGATGTGCGACGCCAGCGCTTTGATCAGACGTTGTACTTCGACGTCAGCGGTGAGTACTTCGTGGATGGCAGTTCGAGTAACACAACGGGCGGCGATACAGTTTTCTCCGACTACCTGCTGGGGTTTCCCGGTTCTTACGGGCAAGGCTCAGCACAAGTCGAGAACGTCCGTAGCACCGCCCTCTACCTGTTTGCGCAGGACAGTTGGAAGCTCAAACCCAATCTGACACTGAACTACGGTCTACGCTGGGAATTCACCACCCCGATTACCGACATCAGCAAGCACGTCCAGACTTTTCGTCCAGGCGCAGTGTCGACGGTTTATCCCTGTCAGCTCAGTGCTGATAGCATTGCGACGTTCCAATCCTATGGGGTCGCAAACCCGGATTGTAACAATACAGGTACCGTTCCTACCGGCTTGGTCGTTCCGGGAGACCAAGGTATCCCGCCGGGGTTGACGCAGAGCTATTACAAAGCGTTTGCTCCCCGAATTGGCATCGCCTGGAGTCCGGGAAATTCGGGCAAAACCAGCATCCGTGCGGGATGGGGCCTGTTCTATAACCCCATTGAGCAGCTTGTGCTCGAACAGTTCAGCGCTGAGCCTCCGTTCGGTGGAAGCACCTTCCCGGTGGACACCCTCTTCAACCAGCCGTTCTTGAGTCAGGACGGCGGTACTACTTATCCCAATCCCTTCAATGGGATTCTTAATCCGCCGCGTGGGCAGCCGGTCGACTGGTCCACATTCCGACCCATCTTGCTCTTCGGTCAATTCCAGCCGAAGATGCGCTCGCAGTACTCCGCGCAATACAACCTCACGATCCAGCGCGAACTTACAAAAGACCTGAAGTTTCAGGTCGGGTACGTTGGATCGCAAGGCCACCGCCTCCTCGCAACACACGATCTGAACTATGGAAACCCGCAGACTTGTCTCGATCTCCAGGCAATCTCGGACCATTACCTTACCCTGACCGGCAATCCGAATGATCCCAACGTGAACGCCTACGCGTGTGGGCCGTACTATGCGGATTCAGCTTTTGGGCTGCCCGCAAACACCGTGCCCAGCGGAATGTCAATTCATTTACCGAACGGCGACGTGGTCACTGGTCCTAACGCCCAGGCAATCGGACTGGTGGGTTTGCGTAAGTACTCCTCCCCGCTGTGTAATCCGGTCGGTGGTTACGACGAAGTCAATGGCGTGTGGACCAACGGCTGCCCGCCGGATGGTATTCCTGTCTTCAGTAGCATTTTCGCGCAGGACACGATTGCGAACTCGGCGTACAACTCCCTTCAGGCATCACTTGACAAGCGATTTGCTCACGGACTGCAGTTCACGGCCGCTTACACCTTCAGCAAGTCTTTCGATGAGGCATCAAGCTTCGAAGGAATTTTGAACCCCATCGACCCACGTCGCAGTCGGTCCCTGTCGTCGTTCGACGCCAGGCATCGCATCGTGTTCAGCTATTACTGGGAGCCGCCAGTCCACAAGTACAGCGGCGCGAAAGGGCAAATTGTCAACGGGTGGGCTCTGTCTGGAATTACCACGTTCCAAACCGGATTTCCCATCCGCATTAGCACGCTGGACGACCAGGAGTTGATGTACAGTTTCGACTTCGAGTTGCCGGGCGAGCCCGATCTTGTCGCTCCCTTCCGCACCTTCAAGCCGCAGAGCAATGGGAACTACTTCTTTGACCCGAGTTCGTTCAGTGAGGACAATACCTTCGGCCGGATTGGTAACTCGCCTAGGACAATTTGCTGCGGACCGCACATCAGCAGCACCGATTTCGCTGTCTTGAAAACCTTCGCGATATCGGAGACCAAGCACGTCGATTTTCGTGGAGAATTCTTCAATCTCTTCAACCACTCACAGTTCTTTAACCCAGATGGCAATTTTTCCGACGGTTCGCAATTTGGGCAGATCACCCAGGCGCGCGATCCGCGGTTGATGCAGTTTGCGTTGAAGTTCTTCTTCTAGAGTACATTGGAGTCAGCACTACCCCGGGCGGCTCTTACCGCCCGGGCAATCTAATGGCCCGCTGGTCTTCTGGAGATTGTCTACCGGGAGTGCAGCCGGCCTGAGTTTCTCCGGAGTAATTCGATGTATCCCGATCTGCAGAAAGAACTCGCCACTTTCGAGCGGCGAACGCCCAAGTCCGCCGAAGCCCATAAGAAAAATCTCAAACGCATTCCTCTTGGGGTCGCGAGCAACTATCGCGCCTATGATCCGTGGCCCATCTTCGTGAAGGAGGCCAGCGGCAGCAAGTTCCGCGACCTTGATGGCAACGAATACATTGACCACAACCTGACGTTCGGCGCGCTGATGGCGGGACACTGCCATCCCGACGTTATGAAGGCCGTGGAGAAGCGTCTTTCTACCGGAACCATGTTCGGCATGCCCCACGACATGGAATGGGAGTTGGCCGAAGAAATCTGTAACCGCTTCCCAGTTGAGATGTGCCGCTTCGGCAACAGCGGTACCGAAGCCACAATGCACGCCATTCGTCTAGCCCGCGCCGCTACCGGACGCGACAAGATCGTGAAGTTCGAAGGCGCTTATCACGGCCTGCACGACAGCGCCCTGGTCAGCGTGAAGCCACACGCTCCTGACTACGGCGATATCCATGCTCCGACGTCGGTGACTGGGGGTCTCGGCGTTCCTAAGTCGGCGATTGCGAACGTGGTTATCGCTACGTTCAACGATCTCGCCACCGTAGAGCGCCGTTTCAAAGAGAATCCCGGACAGATTGCAGCGATCATTCTTGAGCCCATCCTGATGAACGTTGGCCTTTGCATGCCGGAGCCCGGCTTCCTGAACGGCCTGCGCGAGATCTGCGACAAGAATGGCGCGCTGCTGATTTTCGACGAAGTCAAGACTGGCGCGAAACTCTGCTGGGGCGGCGCTAGCGAATACTTCGGCGTCACGCCCGATATGATCTGCCTGGCGAAGTCGATCGGCGGAGGGCTTCCGCTTGCCGCTTTCGGCACGCACAAGTCTGTGATGGACCTGATCACGCAGCACAAGGTCTTTCACGGTGGCACGTACAACACGAATCCCGTTTCGATGGCGGCGGGTCTGGCGACGTTCCGCCATGTGCTGACGCGTGACAACTACACGCAGGTCGACAAGCTCAGCAAGAGGCTTGCGGACGGCTATCGCAAGACCATCGCGAAAGTAGGGCTGCAGGCTTACATCGCGCAAGCGGGAGCCAACGGCGCGTTGATGCTCTACTCGAAAGAGATTCGCAACTATCGCGATTGGGAGGCGATCGACATCGATCTGTGGCGTCACTACTGGTTCGGCATGGTGAACCGCGGCGTGATGGCGCAGCCGTACTGGTGGGATGAGCAGTGGACCATCTCTGTTCAACACACGGACGCGGATATCGACAAGCACCTTGCGGCGTTTGATGACATTGCTGCGTCGCTGGCGAAAGCGCAGTCGGAACGCGCTGAGCCAGTAGCGGTAGCGCACTAAGTCCTGCGGTGGTTGGATGTTGCTGCAGTCTGTGCCCTGTCATCCTGAGCGGCGTTCTGGGCCGCGAAGGACCTGTGGAATCCGGCGGTAGTGCATAGGTCCTTCGGCGGCAAAAAGCGCGGCCTCAAGATGACAAGGGCAAAATAGACTGTGGAATCTAATACGTCTTACGACGACTAACAGTCTTGTCCGATTCAACTCAACTCGAAGCTCAGCCACACCTGATCCGCGCACTCGGCCGGCGCGATCTGGTTCTGCTCTTCGTAGTAGCCGTGTTCAACCTGAACGTCGTGCCGTCGATCGCTGCGAACGGCGGCGTCACTATCTGGCTCTGGATCATCTCGCTTGTCCTCTTTTTCTGGCCCCAGGGCATCGCGGTCATCGAACTCGCGCACCGTTATCCCGGTGAAGGCGGCGTCTACCTGTGGGCCAAGGAAGTCTTCGGCGACTTCCACGGATTCCTCTCCGGCTGGTGCTACTGGACCAACAACATGCTCTACGTGCCGACGGTCATGCTGTACTTCGTTGGCGTGTCAGTCTACGTGCTCGGGCCAGGACATCAGAAGCTCGCCGAAGGCGGCGCGTTTCCGCCAATTGCTTCCATCACATTACTCATCGTGCTCACCGTGCTGAATATTCTCGGCTTGGGCGTCGGCAAGTGGATCAACAATCTGGGCGCTGTAGGAACATTCATTGCCGCCGCGGTGCTGATTGGCTTAGGTGTCGTTGTCTGGTCGCGTTTCGGAACTCCCATCACCGCTGCGGACTTCAAGGTTCCCGCCGACCCGAAATTTGTTTTGAATTCCTTTGGTGTGATCTGCTTCGGCCTGGTCGGTCTCGAACTCGCCTCCGTCATGGGGGACGAAATTCAGGATCCGCGTCGCACTCTGCCTGGCGCAGTCGCCTGGGGTGGAATACTTTCAGGCGCCCTCTACGTCGGCGTCACGCTTACGCTTCTCATTGCAGTTGGCAAGAACGTCAACGTGCTGCAGGGCATCGTGCAGGCAGTGACGCACATGGCCGGGCAAGTTGGAGTTGGATGGATTTCGATTCCATTTGCGCTGATGCTCAGCCTTTCCATCGCCGGCATTGGTTCGGCGTGGATGGGCGGTTCGGCCCGCATCCCTTTTGTGGCCGGTCTCGATTCCTACATGCCGTCCTGGCTCGGCAAGGTGCATCCTCGTTATACAACGCCATATGCGGCTTTAATTGTGCAAGGCATTGTCTCTGGCATTCTGGTGATCGGTAATTTTTCCGGATGGTGGTTCTGGAATAAGTTCGTTCAGCTGTTCGGCTTGCGCAGCAGCTTGTTTCTGACTCCTTCGGGAGCAACCGAGGTTTTCTCGAAGTTACTGTCGCTGGCTGTGGTGCTTCAGCTTGTGCCCTTTGTGTACATGTTCGGCGCCCTGGTGAAATTTGCTGTCACGGAATCGAAACCGCAGGGCCAGTACGGCAGGACCACGCTGCTACTGGCGGGCCTAAGCGGATTTCTGACCACCATCCTGGGGATCGCGCTAGTATTCTTCCCAACGCAGCAGATCACGTCGCTGTGGTCGTATGAGCTGTGGATGTTCGGCGGTACGCTGTTCTTCATTGGCTTGGCGGCGTTTTTCTTTTTCGTTTATGGGCGCCGCAAAGCGCCGAAGGCAGCCAGTCTGGCGGCGGTGGAAGTTGCCCGGCTCACTTAAGAACGGACGCGTCGTCCGTTCGAAACAAAGTTTATGCAGGGACGGCCGCCCTCGGCTGTCCAGGCGAGTCAAACTCGCCGATGATTAGGAGGCTCGAAGGTCATGCCCGGCGGAGTCCAGACGGAAGTCAAAACCTACCAGATGTTCATCAACGGTGAATGGGTCGCGAGCAAGTCCGCGAAGACATTCCCAGTCTACGATCCCTCGACGGAAGAGGTCATCGCACAGGTTCCTGATGCCTCGGCCGACGACGTAGACCGCGCGGTCGCCGCTGCGAAAGCTGCTTTCGAAGACGGCCCGTGGGCTAGTACCACTGCGCAGGAGCGTGGACGCGTGTTATTCCGCCTCGCCGACAAAGTGCGGCAGAACCTGCCCGCCCTGGCGGAACTCGAGTGCCGTAACACCGGCAAACCCATTGTTGAGGCCGAATACGATCTGACCGATGTCGCCACCTGCTTTGAATATTATGGCGGCCTCGCCACGAAAGTTGTCGGTTACGTGAACCCTGTGCCGGACAACGCCATGAGCCTAACGCTCAAAGAGCCGGTCGGGGTGGCTGGTCAAATCATCCCGTGGAATTACCCGCTGCTCATGGCCGCGTGGAAACTGGCGCCCGCGTTGGCCGCCGGCTGCACCTGCGTACTGAAGCCCGCCGAACAGACGCCGCTCACGGCTTTGGAATTCGCAAAACATTTCACCGAGTGCGGCTTGCCTCCGGGCGTCGTCAATGTCATCACTGGCTTCGGCGAATCCTGTGGTGCTCCTCTGGTGCAACATCCCGATGTCAACAAGATCGCGTTCACAGGTAGCGCCGCGGTGGGAAAAATCATCGTGAAGCAGGCTGCCGACACGGTAAAGCGCGTCACGCTGGAACTGGGAGGCAAATCTCCGAATATCTTTTTTGCTGACGCCGACTTCGAGGCCGCCATCGACGGCGCTCTCTTTGGTGTGTTCATCAATCAAGGAGAGGTGTGCTCAGCTGGCAGCCGGATTCTGGTGCAGAAGTCGATTTACAAGAATTTCGTCGATGCCATGACCGAGAAAGCGAAAAAGATCAAGCTCGGTCCGCCGCTGGAACGCGAGACGAAGATGGGGCCCCTGGTCAGCAAAGAGCAATACGATCGCGTGAACTCGTATCTCGAAATCGGAAAGAAAGAAGCCAAGATTGCGTCTGGGGGTGGACGGCCAGAGAAGTTCGCAAAGGGCTACTACGTGCAACCGACAATTTTCTACGACGTGGATAATAGCGCCCGCATTGCACGCGAGGAAATCTTCGGTCCGGTTGCAGCTGTGATTCCTTTCGACGACGAAAAAGATGCGATGAAGATCGCCAACGATTCTCCTTACGGGTTGGCGGCCGCCGTCTGGACACGTGACATTTTCCGAGCGATGCGCACCGTGAAGGCACTTCGTGCGGGAATTGTTTGGGTCAACCACATGCAGCCCACGTATGTCGAAGCGCCGTGGGGAGGCTACAAACAGTCGGGCTTCGGTCGCGAACTCGGCCCTTGGGGTATTGAGGAATATCTGGAAACGAAGCAGGTGTACATCAATCTGAACGAGGCGCCGATCGGGTGGTACTGAGAAGGAGTTGCCGGTAGTCAGTACCCCGTTGCCAGCAGAAACCAAATCGTGAACGAACTGCCTTTGACTGAGAACTGAGAACCGAGAACTGGAATTTACGATGTCGACTATTCAACTTCGCACAACTATTCCTGGGCCGAAGTCCGAGGCCCTCTCCGAGCGCCGCGCGAAAGCTGTGCCACGCGGCCTTTCTCATGGCACGCCCATCTACGTGGCCAAGGCGGAAGACGCCTGGCTCGAAGATGTCGACGGCAATCGCTACCTCGATTTTGCCGGGGGCATCGGGTGCCTCAATGTTGGCCATCGCCAGGAAGCTGTGGTCGACGCAGTGAAAGACCAGCTCGACCATTTCCTGCACACCTGCGTGCAGGTCACGCCGTATGAGAGTTACGTGCGCCTCGCCGAGCGCATGAACGACATCACGCCGGGCAAATTTTCGAAGAAAACGATCTTCGTGAACAGCGGCGCCGAGGCCGTTGAGAACGCGGTGAAGATCGCCCGCGCTTACACCAAGCGCTCCGGCATCATCGCTTTTGAAGATGCCTTCCACGGGCGCACCATGATGACGCTGGCCCTCACCAGCAAGACGCATCCTTATAAGGCTGGATTTGCGCCGTTCCCGAGCGAGGTGTACCGCGTCCCATTCGCTTATTGCTACCGCTGTTCGTATTCGATGAAATATCCGTCGTGCGATTTGTACTGCGCGCGCCACCTTGAAGACACATTCAAACGCGTGGTTGCGAACGAGGAAGTGGCGGCAGTCATTGCCGAGCCCGTGCTCGGAGAAGGCGGCTTCATCGCGCCTCCGCCGGATTACTTCAAGGTTCTGATCGAGCTCTGCCACAAGCACGGCATCCTCTTTATTGCCGATGAAGTTCAGTCGGGCTTCGGACGTACCGGTGCGCTTTTTGCCTGTGAGCGTTACGGGATTGAGCCGGACCTTCTCGTTACCGCGAAATCTCTCGGCGGCGGATTGCCGCTGGCTGCGGTTACTGGCCGCGCTGAAATTATGGATGCTCCTGGCCCCGGCGGCCTCGGTGGAACATTCGCCGGAAATCCGCTTTCGTGCGCCGCGGCATTGGCTGTGCTCGATCTGTTCGAGCGCGAGAATTTGCTGGCTCGCGCCAACGAAGTGGGCGATCGCTTCCAGCGCCGGGCTCGGGAGTGGCAGCGGCGCTGGCCTCTGGTCGGCGACGTGCGGGGTCTGGGCGGCATGCAGGCCATCGAACTGGTGAAGTCGCAGGAAACCAAGACTCCGGCGGCCGACGAGACGAAGAAAATCGCGCAACACTGCTACGAGCATGGCCTGATCACGATCACTGCCGGTTCGTACTCGAACGTAATTCGAGTGCTGGTGCCCCTTGTCATCACGAATGAACAGATGGATGAGGCGCTCGACGTGCTCGAGTCCGCGATTGCCACAGTCTGTGACCAGAAGGGTGCGGTAGCGCAGTTAGTTTAAAAAGCAGTACCCAGCGGCCAGTACCCAGTGCTTGCCGCTATATACTTAAGAATTACCGAGGCTCGTACCGGCAACCTGGTACCGGCAATTCATTCTTCGCGATCGCCGAGGCATCACAATCATGAGCGTAGCAGCACCTCCCACCGCCAAACTGACGAACTACATCAACGGCCAATGGACCGACTCGCACGCATCCGAGTGGCGCGATGTCGTGAATCCCGCCACCGGCGAAGTTTTGGCCAGCGTTCCTCTCGCCGATGCCGCCGAAGTGAACACCGCAGTCGAAGCCGCAGCCGCAGCGTTTCCCGAGTGGCGCCGTACGCCGCCCGAGGACCGCATTCAACCTCTGTTTAAGCTGAAGGTGCTGCTCGAAGATCACATCGACGACATCGCGCGCATTATCACGATGGAAAACGGTAAGACCTTCACCGAGGCGAAGGCCGAGATGCGCCGGGCAATTGAAAACGTTGAGGTCGCTTGCGGCATCCCCATGATGATGCAGGGCTACAATCTGGAGGACGTCGCCCGTGGCATTGACGAGATGATGATCCGCCAGCCGCTCGGAGTCACGGCTGCGATCGTGCCCTTCAACTTTCCTGGCATGATTGCGTTCTGGTATCTGCCTTACGCGATCGCCACGGGCAATACATTCATTCTCAAACCGAGCGAGCGCGTGCCGCTCACGATGCGCTACGTATACGAACTTCTTGAGAAGAGCGGGCTGCCCAAAGGTGTAGTGAATCTCGTCAACGGGGGCAAGGGCGTGGTTGATGCACTCATCGACCACCCGAAAGTTCGAGCGATCAGCTTTGTTGGATCGACTCCCGTTGCGCGCTACATCTATGCGCGTTCTGGCGAGCAAGGGAAACGCTGCCAGTGTCAGGGCGGAGCCAAGAATCACGTCATCGTCCTTCCCGATGCCGACATGCCTATGGCGACGCAGATCATCAGCGATAGCGCGTTCGGCTGCGCCGGGCAGCGTTGTCTTGCCGTCTCGGTCGCCGTCACCATCGGCGAAGCGCAGAAGACGTTCCGCGATTCAATCGCGGATGCTGCATCGAAGCTGCGCGTCGGCAACGGACTAGAAGACGGCGTGCAGATGGGGCCTGTGATTACGCCACAAAGCAAAGAGCGCGTCGAATCGCTGATTAGTCTCGGCGAAAAGCAGGGCGCGAAGGTGCTGATCGATGGGCGCAACGCGAAAGTTCCCAAGCATGAGTCCGGTAACTTCGTGAAGCCGACGATTCTTGACTACGTGCCTACGACGAGCGATCTGGCCGACACCGAGATCTTCGGGCCGGTACTGAGCCTCGTGCACGCCGACAACATGGACGAAGCTCTGGCTTTCCTGGAACGCAGCGCTTACGGGAACCAGGCATCGTTATTTACGTCGAGCGGATCGGCGGCGCGACGGTTCCGCTACGAAGCGCCCGCTGGCAATATCGGTATCAACATCGGAGTTGCCGCGCCCATGGCCTACTTCCCGTTCAGTGGATGGAAGAACAGCTTCTTCGGCGATCTCCATGGCCAGGGCCGCGACTCGGTCGAGTTCTATACCGACAAGAAAGTCGTCGTCGAGCGCTGGGCCAGGGAGCACTCGCGCAAGTTCTAAAATCTGAGCCACGGATTACAGGGATATCCACGGATGAATCGAGAAACATCCGTGTTGATCCCTGAAAATCCTCGGCCAATATCTGAGGCACTTATGGCACCCACAGCGACTGAAACATCTATGTCCGGGCAGGAAATCGTTGACCTTACGAAAAAGCACACGCTGTTCGAGTGGTCGGCGCAATCGAAAGTCGATCCCATCCCGGTGGCGAAGGCTAACGGGATTTATTTTTGGACGCCCGAGGGCAAGCGCTTCATCGACTTCAACAGTCAATTGATGTCGGTCAACATCGGGCACGGCGACGAGCGCGTGATCGAAGCCATTCACGAGCAGGCGCAAACGTTGGCCTACGCGAATCCGTTCATGGCGACGGAACCGCGCGCGCGCCTAGGCGCAAAACTCGCGGAGATCACGCCCGGGGACATTGATACATTCTTTTTCACTAACGGCGGCGCCGAGGCCAACGAGAACGCGATCAAGCTTGCGCGCTTCTTCACGGGCCGGCACAAGATTATGGCGCGCTACCGCTCGTATCACGGCGCGACTGCCGGTGCCATCTCGCTGACTGGAGATCCGCGGCGTTGGGCAGCCGAACCAGGCATGCCTGGCGTGGTGCGCGTGCTCGATCCTTATCACGGTATTGAGCGCGGATGGGAGTCGGCGGAAACTTCGCTGGCGATGATTGAAGAGACTATGCAGCTTGAAGGGCCGCAAACGATTGCGGCCTTCATCCTCGAAACGGTGGTCGGCACCAATGGCATTCTCATCCCGCCCGACGGCTATATGCAGGGCGTCCGCAAGTTATGCGACAAGTACGGCATCCTGATGATCGCTGACGAGGTCATGGCTGGTTTTGGACGGACTGGAGAGTGGTTCGCTATCGATCACTGGAAGGTTGTGCCCGATCTGATCTGCATGGCGAAGGGTTTGACGGCGAGCTACCTGCCACTTGGAGCGGTGGGTATGCGGCATCACATTGCGCAGCACTTCCAGGACAAGGTGTTCTATGGAGGGCTGACCTACAACTCTCATCCCATGGGATGCGCTGCGGCCCTGGCGACCATTCGCGTCTATGAAGAAGACCACCTGATCGATAACGCGAAGAAGATGGGTGCGATCATGAAAGAGTTCGGCAGGGAGTTGCAGGCCAAACATCCGTCCGTCGGGGAAGTGCGGTCGATTGGGTTATTCGGAATCATGGAACTGATTCGCAGCCGCAAGACCCGGCAGCCGATGGCCCCCTTTAACGGCACGTCGGAAGAGATGGCTGCGCTTGGGCGCTACTTCCGGGAACAGGGGTTATATACGATCGTGCGGTGGAACTCGTTCTACACGAATCCTCCGCTCTGCATTAACGAGCAGCAACTACGCGATGCGTTCGCCATCATCGATAAGGGGCTAGACATTACCGATAAAGCGGTGAAGGACTAGCCTTAGCCTCGACAAACTCTATGCAGCGAAATTCAAAGTCCCCGCCCTCTCGCAGCGAGAAGGGTGGGGCACTCTGAGAATTTCTTCCCATTTTGGACATATTTGACGGATTGTGATTTCAATCACAGACCAGAATGGGACAGTCCCGAAGGCTGGGCACTGGCTCGGACGTCCCGGTCGCCCGAGCTGGACTGCACCATGGAGCTTAGTTCCGCGTGCGCTGTATTCTGCTAAGAAAAGAATCTTCGTTAGCGGCAGGGGCCATCGTAGAGCAGGAATCACAAGCACGCAGGGTTTTAACCCCGGGAATCCCATGAAGTGAAAGGTTGGCTATGAGTTCTGCCGATCCAGGGACCTATTGGAATCTCAGTCTACTGGCTGCTGCCACGAATCGCGATCTACGTCAGGATATTGCGGACATTGTGTTTCGCGAGGACTTGTTCTACCGTCTCAATTTCTTCCCGATCGAATTGCCACCGTTGCGGGAGCGGAGATCGGATATCGCGGTGTTGGTGCATCACTTTGTGCGCAAGCATTCGGCACGCATGGGGAAGCACATTGAGGTGATTCCCGACGAAACGATGAAGGTGCTGCAGAACTGGAACTGGCCGGGGAATATCCGCGAACTGGAGAACATGATCGAACGCATGGTCATTTTGAGCAAGGGGAGGGTGCCGGCTGCGCCGCCCGCGGAACTGAATACAGCACAGGAATTTGCGGAAGATAATCTCACGGAAATGGAGCGGGAGCACATCATCCGCGTGTTGCGGGAGACGAATGGAGTGCTTTCGGGAGACGATGGGGCGGCAGCCGACTGGGGCTTAAGCGGACCACTCTACAGTCGATGCTAAAGCGGTTTAACATCGATTTGCGCGAGTACCGGCGGGGGACTGGGACGTTCGGCCACAATAACTCCGTGGAGGGAAGCGTTTTCGCGGCCCCAATACGTCGGTGGGTGTTCGTTGTTAGGGTCTTGGGTTCATTGTCGATAACCTAAGACTTAGTGCCTAATGCCTAAAACCGGTGGACCCCGGACCTAACGCCGTCTGCTCCACCGAGCCTGTTCCTCCCCCATTATTTCGCCAAGCGGTTGTATTTTTTCAGGGCTTCGCGCAGGCGGTCGTGCGGGAGAGCTATGACTGTGTGGTTGTTGATGCCGGTCATGGTATCGGCGGCGACCATGGCGTTGACCACAGCTTCTTCGGTGGCTTGCACTGTCGCGAGGAAAATTGGGTCGAGCGAATCGTTGGGGAGCATGGTGAGCTGGCGCAGTCCGGTGGTGCCCACGGCGCCGGGATTGGCGGTGGAGAAGGCGATGAATATGTCTCCGGAGCCGTCGCCCGAGTAGCTGCCGTCACGGCCCAGTCCCAGGGAGACCTTCTTTGCGATACGTTTCAGTTGCGTGGGGATCAGCGGAGCATCGGTCGCGACAACCACGATGATGGAGCCGACGTCTTTCTGCCAGACGGTGTGCTCGGGAATCTCCCGTCCGACGTTGATGCCCGCGATGCGGAGTTGCTCGCGCGACCCGTAGTTGCACTGCACCAGCACGCCGATGGTATAGCCTCCAGCCTTGGCGTCGAGCACACGGGAACTCGTGCCGATACCGCCTTTGAATTCGTTGCAGATCATGCCGGTGCCGCCACCAACATTGCCTTCTTCGACTGGGCCGGTGTGGGCGACATCAAGGGCGTGGAAGGCGTCCACCGGTTTAACGTGGAATCCGTTTATGTCGTTGAGATAGCCGTCCCAAGTCTCGGCAACGACGGGCAAGGACCACCAGTATCCTTCCATATCGGGTGAGCCGTGTTTGACCTTCCACGCGATGACGGCGTCACGGACTACGCCAACGCTATGGGTGTTGGTGATCATGACGGGGCCGTTAAGAAATCCGGAGTCGTCGACCCATGTAGTGCCGGTCATTTCGCCATTGCCGTTGAGGGTGAACCACGCGGCGAAGACTGCGTCGTTGCTGTTCTTGCCGCGGGGATGAATAGCGGTCACACCTGTGCGTACAGGCCCCTTGCCGATTTCGAGTTTGCCCTCGCCAGAGATGAGTGTCGTGTGGCCGACCTCGACGCCTTTCACGTCTGTGATGGCGTTGTTCGTGCCGGGAGTTCCGTCAAGGGGGACGCCGAGATCGCGGGCGCGGGGTTTAGTCTGGGCCGCGAGACTTGCGGCGAAAGCTATGACGGCTGCGACGAAGATCAACCTGCGAGCACTCACTCGGGACATGGGACCCCTCCAGCAAAGGAGGCAGTATACAGGGATGCCGCGGCAGTAGGGGTACGCTGTTTGGTGCAGCTTGGTGAGGTAGTGTGTGGGGTACAATCGGACCAAGTACGAGACCCATTGGGGGAAGCATGGAAAGCTGGAAAAAGGCAGTGGTGCTGGGTTCGATCGGTGCGGCGGCGCTTTTGTTCATGAAGAAACGGTATCCGGCCGGGGTGCTCGCGACGGGCGTCGGTTTAGCGGTCGTGGCGTCGGCGTATCCGGAAAAATTTGAGAAAGTGCGACAGGCTCTGCCGGACTATTTCGATCGCGGCATGCGAGTGATGGAGATGGCTGGGCGAGCCGGTAAACGGATTACGGATGCGGCGGGACAGAGCGCGGTGGAGGCTTGGGAAGAGATTGGTGGATGAGGGTCGGCTTCCGGCGCCCGGCGTTGGGCTTCCGGGGGATCGATTTTCGAGAGCCGAAAGCCGATCAGCGGACGCCCCGGCTCATTCGATGCCGAGTTGTTTCTTGGCGTCTGGGCTGAGACGCTCGGGAGTCCAAGCTGGCGTCCAGACTACGTTCACTGTGCAGTTGTGGACGCCGGGCAACTGTTCGACGCGCGACTTCACCTGGGCGCTAATGTTGACGTGCTCGGGGCAGCCTTGCGCAGTGAGGGTCATGTCGACGGTGACGTCCTGTTTCGCTTCCTCAGGATTGTCGGCGGGTGCGGGTGCGAAATTCACGTTGTAGATCAGACCGAGGTCGACGATGTTGACGGGAATCTCGGGGTCATAGCAGCTTTTCAGAGCGCTCATGACGTCTTGTTCGGTAATGGCTGGCATCGCGGTTCCTTCCAGGGCTTCCGGCATCATGGCTCGCGCCGATTCCCCTCCGTCTAAGTTTATCCCAAAAGCTACGGCAGAAACCGAGGCGCGGCTGCCTCTCTAGAGGTCCGGCGTGAGGCCACCGCTTGTCCAACGGCCGGACCCTGCGCAGGCAGGACAAATGCCACTTCCGGCACAGTTCCTGCACTTGGGCTCATCTTCATTGAGATGAACGTTGGTTCCACTTCCGAAGCATTCGGAGCATTGACCGCTGCCCTGGCATTTGGAACAAACATTCGCCATGGTGTCAGTCGATCGTACTGCGGGGTTTCGATCAAGGGGGAGTTTCAAGACGCAATCTGGTAAAGTTTGTCCGCATGATGAGTCCAGAGGCGAAGCAACGGATCCAGTGGGCGCTGTTGTTGGCGATGGTGGTCGCAGGATTACGGGCGGGGTACATCCTTTACCAGCGCCACGAAGATCGAGTCGAGGCCGAGAGGCAAAAGAAGGCGCGGGAGGTTGGGTATTCGAATCCGGACTACTACGTTACGGCCAAAAAGTTGTATCCCTACGATCTGAAGACCGCGCGGCAGCTGACCTTGCAACCGGTATGGGTGAAGGAAGGATATCGGTACACTTATTATCCGTACGAACCGGCGACGAAGCGGGTGGACTTCGATCATGAGGCGGGGCTATTGCTGCCAATCGAGCAACTCGCGATCAAAGACGTAGTGATGGCGACGCCTTCAGGGGTCGGACAGCGGCATCAGGTGATGGCTGTGTTTCAAAGGGATGGAAAAAGCTACGCGGTGCCGATCGGGTTTGAGGCAGACGAGCAGTACAAAATTTATTCAGATGAGATGTTTTTTGTTGAGGATCCGCGCGTGTTGTACAAGCATTGGTCGCCTGACGTGTGGCAGGCGGTGGAACGCCACGATGTTACGCCCGGGATGAATGAGTTGCAGGCGGATTTTGCCATTGGGATGGGCGTACCGGATGCCGGGGATACTTCTTATCAGAAAACTGTGCGGTATCCGAACGGAGGGAACCCGCTGGTGATTGTGTATCACGATGGGAAGGCAGCGGAGATTAGGCCTGGGACGTGAATGCCGAAGTTCCAAAGCCGAACACCGGGGACACAGAGCAACACAGAGTAAATGCAAGTCCCTCTTTGTTCCTCAGTGTGCTCTCTGTTTAAGATTCTTCATTGCGACGAGAAAGCGTTCATTCTCCAAGGCCCTTTACTTTCCCACGAAGGACAGTGACGGAAGCTTTCGGCAGAGTGTAGAGGGTCTGCGAGTCTCCTTCCACAGTTGCGCCGACCGGCGGATGGTCGGGGTCGGCGTGACTGTTTAGGCCATCGTTGATCCAAACATACTGTTCGCTACCGAAGGTCACGACTTCGACTGGACCTGAGAAGAATCCATGCCGTTTGGTCTCTTCGAACTTAACTTGCACTGCGTGCGGGTTTGACTCATCTCGATTGACCAGCATAAGAGACCAGTTTCCGTCGGGGCGATGAACGGCGTAGGAAGTGACCAACGCATTGCCATCACCGTCCTTGATGTCGATTGAGGACGGGAACATCTGGTGAAAGCCGGAGCGGTGCTGCACCCATTCCCGGTTGATCATGTGGGCGGCGTAGTAGAGCGAGGTGTACCCGATGATGTCGTATTCGTGCGGCGCCACGAAGTTCGACCACGACGCCCAACCTTCGCAGCTGTTCTGCAATCCTTGGGGCTGGATGGGGGAGTGATAGAAGGCTGCGCCCCCGCCTTCGAAGAATGATCCGATGTTGTCAGCCAGCCAAAGACCCGCGAAGATCGTGCTCATGGGGCCTGTAAGGTTTGCCGCAAGATGGCTTTCAGTGACCATGAGAGGAACATCTTTGGGAACTCCGTCATCGCGCCAGACCTGGAGGATGTGCATCATCAGTTGAGGCTCGGCGTAAAGCGACTTCCAACTGACCTCACAGGGTTCGAAGGGATAGTGCTCGAACGAGACGAACGCCAGATCTTTGAGATGGCGGTGCGTCTTCAGATAGTCGACGAAGCGGCCCATCCACGAGGTGCGTCCCTGGCCGTCGGGCCAGACCCGTATGTCTTCGTTCACGCCTTCGAAGATAGGCCCTCCTAGTTTGAGCTTGGGATCGATTTTGTGTAGTGCATCTGCCCATTGAACGTATAAGGCTCCGTAGTCTTCAGGCATGGCATGTTTGCCGTCAGGTTCCTCGCCCATTTCGATGTAGGCTATCGGATAGCCGCGCTTTTCGATGTATGCGATTTGCGCAGCGGCATCGTCTGGCGTGCCGTAGAGCATGGTGACGGGAATCATCGCGGGGAGATTGTTGGTGATGCCGCTGGTGAAGAAGAGATCGAAGCCGGTGTGCTGGTAGGCCCCCGTGGCGTTCACATCGGTCTCGGAGTGCCAGGGGTCGATAGAGGAGGAGCAGTATTCCGGCTGATTCTTGCCTGTGGCATCTTTCGCGAGATCGGAGAATGCTCCGCCGGCATCAACGCTGCCAGCGTGGATTTCCTGGATAGCATATCCGACGCAGTTGCGGACGTCGCTCGCGCCGTGCAGATCGCAGGTGTTCGAGGACTCGCTCATGAGCACCCTAATGTATTGTGTGGTCACGGGAGAGTCGGAGAGCTTCAGGGTGACCCTGCCCCCCTTTGCGTTTTTGAGCGCTCCGTTGGGGAAGATTTTCCAACTACCTGAGGGTCCGCGATCAAAGTCGAGAGCGTATTTTCCATCCCAGTACTCGATCTGGTACGTGATGGCGTAGGGGGCTGCCCAGGCGATTTGTATTGCGCTGACTGGCTGCGGGGAGCGCAGGTCCACAACGACCCACTGCGGGTGTAACGCATCGCTCTCTCCTGTGAACTTGCTGGTGAGATATGGATTGCTCTTCCAGTAGGTGAGATTCGGGCCTTGAATGGGGCGGTCGCCGCTGGTGGAGAATCCGCGATGCGGCAGCGCGTAGGCCAGGATATAGCGGGTCGGGTCTTTCAGATCGGTGTTGCCGGTGAAGTATCCGCTCTTGTGCGCAGGGTCGCTCCAGGTGCCGTTTTCGGTCCAATGCCAGGCGGCCATCCGCAGTTCGGTGTTGTTGCGGTAGGTGATGGGGCCCCATCCGGCGGAGAGAGATTCCTGAACGATGTGTGGGGTGTAGACCTGGTCAATGCCGGAGCGAGAGAGAACATCTACCGAACTGCCGAGGGAGCGGTCGGGATCAAAGGAGTTCAGAATGTGGCTTGAGGTTGTGTCCACCTGGACTACGGACGCCTGTGTGCTTGGTTGCTGGGATTGAGCGAGCGAACGAGGAGAGAAGGGCGTCGCGGTGAAGAGCGCGACGAGAAGAAGAGTGGCTGGCACGCTGAGCTGGTCAGCTAATCGCGGAATTGATTCCGCGGCTCGGATTCCTGGATGCATAAGGGCCTCACGGATTGCGCGGACGACGGCAATAGTAAATCGTTTCAATACTAGTTTCTGCAAGAAGTTTCTTTCGGGATTTCGTTCTGCGAAAGTGCAGTTCATTCCAAACATGGCAGTAGTGCTTCGCACGACGAACAGCTGAGGGCGTCTGTCCTTCAAGCGACTTTACCCAATTGAGCAGCAGCTGTGGCGGAGGGTATTCTTGCAGGTCACTTAATCAGGCGGTCATTCCGGAAAGAGAGAAATCATATGAAATTCTTGTTGAAGTACTCCGTAAGGATCTTCATCGTAGCGGTCCTTGTAGCCATGCCTTTGGCCTCCCTGGGGTCTTGCCAGGCAGCCGCGATTCCAACTGCGCGACTGATCAATGCCGAGGATCTGGTCAAGATTCTGCAAACTGGAAAACAAAAGCCGTTCATGATTCAAGTGGGATCGCATGTGCTCTTTTCCCAGGCACACATTCCCGGATCGGAGTACATTGGGCCGGCGTCGAGCGAGAGCGGATTGCAGCAGTTGCGTAGACGGGTCGAGTCCTTGCCGCGGAAGCAGTTCATTGTCCTGTACTGCGGATGCTGCCCCTGGGGGCACTGCCCGAACGTAAAGCCGGCGGACGATGCGTTGGCCGCGATGGGATTCACCAACGTGAAGGTCTTGTACATCTCCAATAATTTCGGCGCTGACTGGGTGGACAAGGGTTATCCGGTCGCGAAGGGAGAGTAGGTCGTGCGCTCAGGAGCCCGGAAATTGCTATGGACGGGAATCCTGGCGATGTTCGTCATTGCGGGCTTCTATCTGAAGACGACCCGCAGTCAAGTGCATCATCCCGCTCCGGACTTCAGTCTCCCTCAATTGAACGGGCAAGACCTCCGTTTGTCGTCCTGCCGGGGCAAGGTCGTGCTCCTCGATTTCTGGGCGACGTGGTGCGATCCTTGCCGGGAAGAGACGCCGCAGTTGGTCAAACTGCAACAGAAGTATGGCGACCAGGGGCTGCAGATCATCGGCGTTTCCATGGACGACACTCCGGAGCCCGTGCAGTCGTTTTACACACAGTTCCACATTAACTACCCAGTGGTGATGGGAAACGCGAAGATAGGTGAGCTATATGGAGGCGTGCTGGGACTACCGATCGCATTCCTGATCGGTCGCGATGGGCTGATCTACTCGAAGAAGATAGGCGCCACCGATATGGCCGTTCTCGAACGGGACATCCAGAAACTCCTGCAGAGCCGCTGACATCCCGGCTTACGCGTGTTCCAATCACAGGCCACTGTGATCCTAATCGTCGTGCCAGAGTTTACCCCGAGCTAGCCTCAATTGTTTGCACCGGAACGAGGCCATGCGGGAGACCATCAAGCGGTTGTGGCCGGAGATCGATTGGATCGAGGATCTCCAACTACGTGAACAAGTTACGCAGACCTGGATGCGGGCGCTGGAGCGCAGCCCGCTCAAGGCCGACGACCTGAACCAGATCCCCTTCACTTTGCTAGTCCCGAACTGCCCCATCACCTTGTATGGAGCACAAGCGATGTGTCCTGCATATTGCGCGCGACAGCGCTAACGCCATGCAGTCGTTTATGGGGCGGGCGCTGCCCGTTGATGTCGATACCGTGATTGCCGGTGCGATTCTGGCCGACCTAGGCAAGTTGCTGGAATACGAGATCGGGCCAGACGGGAAGAGCCGGCAGAGCGAGCGTGGGGAGGCTCTGTGGCATCCCTTTGCCGGGGTCGCATTGGCGCTGGAGTGTGGAGTACCTGACGCGGTTTGCCACATCATCGCGGCCCACGCGGCGGAGGGCGACTTGGTGAAGCGGACTCGGAGATTGGGAATCACCACCAAAACACCGAGCAACGGATGCCAGACAATCGAGCAGGGCTATTGTTTTTTCGCCGTCGCGGCTTCGGTAGTGGAGTGCAGAGCTTGCAAACGAAGCTGCGCCAATCGATAGGAAGAGTCGGGGATCTGGATTGGTTTCTTGGGTTTGTTGACACGGTTATAGTCGGCGATGGCTGCGTTGCGTTCGCCAAATTGCTCGGCGATCCGGCCGAAGGCGTACCAATAATTGTCATCGGGTTCGTCCAGGTCCAGCAGGTCCATCGCCTGGATGAGAACCTCCCGAGCCTCTTTCGTTTTTCCGACTTCGGCGTAGACGCAACCCAGTGTGTGCAGCGTGGACGCGTTGTTCTGATTCAACTGGCTGGATTTGAGGGCATCTTCGATGTCGGAAGACGCGACCTTGCCGATGTAAAGCGAGTGCCAAGCGATGTTGTTGAAATCACCGGCTTCGGCTTTGCCGGCGTCGACAATCTTTTGGTCCAGTTCGTGCGCTTTGGCATAGTCCTCGCGCGCCACCTCAACGCGCACTTGCGCGCGCATGGCATCGATGTCGCCGGAAATACGTCGAAGGCGATCTTCGGCCAGCTTGTCGGCATCGTCAAAGCGTTGCAGGGCGATCAGATCAAATAGTTGTGAGAAGAACAGGCTCTTCGATTCCGAGTATTGCTTTGCCAGGTCGGAGGCCAGCGCGAGGGACTTCTGGTATTCATCAACCTTGCCGTAGCCGATGATCAGGGCGAGGCCGATGTTGAGGCGCGCGGTTTCGTCGTGCGCGGAATCTTTCGCGGCTTCCAGGATGGAGACGCCGCGAGCCGCGGTGGGCTTGGTTTGCACGAGGATCGCCGCGGCAGCCAGCTTCATTTGCGTCGTGTCCGCGTCCTTGCCTTTCGTCCAGAAGCGAGGGAAAGCCTGTCCGGCGAGAGGGTCGTCGCCACCTTCGAGATGTTGGGTTTCGCGGAGCCAGTCGAGGAACATGCGGGCGCCATCGAGATTGCCTGCGGCAATGCGATCGAGGATCTCGAGTCCGACGGCATTGGGTTTGTCGGTGTCGTCGAGCATCTTGTACTTTCCGTCCTCTTTGACAACGAACATCGTCATCGTCTTGCCGCCGGGAATCTGCAGCGTGGCGCGATAGCCGGAGGCATCGTTACCTTCTACTTTGGGCTGCATGAACTCCATCATGATGTCGAGCATAACGTCGGGGGCAGAGCCAGTGCGGGCGAAGGAACGGCGCAGTTGGCGTCCCGTTTTCAGCGCCCGATCGAGTTCGTCGGCATCGGTTGCTTTGATTACGGTCTGAGCGTTGTGGCTGGAGAGACTCATCATGCGGTCGATGGTGAGGTTGGGATCAGCCGTGGTGAGGAAAACCTGCATCACTGCGCCCGCAGGGTCGTTGTCATAGTTCAGTTCTTCATGAGGGCGCGCCTTACGAAGCATTGCCGCCAGGGCAACTGTCTGCGAAGCATTGTTGCCATTGGCCCCTGCTTCGAGCAGGTCAGCTGCGACAAGATACTTGCGGAGGTTCATCAGCATTTCGCCGGCGCTCTTTACGGTTTCGCGGAAGCGATCTTCGCCTTCGGATCGGCGTTTGGCTTCGGCGAGACCCGCTTGCGACCCATGCAGAGCGGCTTCGCAGGCCACGATCAGAGAGTTGGGTTGAGGATTCAGGGTTTCCGCGTTCTTACGGGCCTCGGCGAACTCGCCGGCGTAGAACAGGGCGAAGGCAAGATTGTTCTGGAGTCCTAGGCCCGCGATCTTTTCGGTGGTCAGGGTGCGATAGGTGCTAATCGCCTCCGTGAGCTTGGCTCCCGTGCCGTAGCGCATGCCCTCGCGGTTGTGTTCGAGGAGAATGGCGAGGTTCCCAACTGTCGCCTTGTCGTCTGGATCAAGCTTGACCGCAGTTCTCATGGCTTCGACAGCGCCGTCGAAGTCACTTCCCGGGTAAAGCTTGCGGCCGACCAAGTCGTACTGGAGGATATCGCCAAGAGTTTTCTGAGCGAGCGCAGAGGTCGGTTCGAGTTTGACCGCCGCGCGGGCTTCGGAGCGAGCCGCCTCACCCATTCCGGCGGCTAGCAGAGTCTCGGCGATCTGCAGGTGATGGACGGCTTCCTTGGGATGAAGCGCGACCAGATCATGATACGACTGAAGTGCTTCACGGACCTTGCCTTCACTGAGCAGAGCGGCTCCGACCGGCTCGAAATAGAGCAGGATTGCTTCCGCTGCGCGCAGCTCCGCGACCTTGTTACTCATCTCTGTAGCTTCAGATACGGACATGCGGCGCTTGACGGTGTCAAAGCGAATTGTGACGTGAACCACTCCGGTTTTCTCGTCGGCGGAAAAATCTTCGGTGAGAGCCGCCGGGCCTAGATAGAGCTTGGCATTCTTGGGGAGTGGTTTAGCTTTGAAGCCCGCAGGCGGAACGATAGTGTATTGCCATTCTGTGACATACGCGTCCGGTAGCTGGAAGTCAATCACGCGCTGTTTCTTCGGCGGTTTTCCGCCGTCGGCATCGGCCTTGGGATCGTCGTCCTTTTCACGCTGCTGCAACCCAGGAGGAAGCCGCGTGAACAGACCTTCAAGGCGGATGGCGGCCACGGCGCTGGTGAGTTCCGTGAATCCACGGTTCGCTTTGTTCGTCTCAAGAACCAGTTCAAATTGTTTGGAGAGGTCGGCGGGATCGGAGCGATCCATGCGATCGAGTTTCTCGGCGAGATATTGCGACTTCACGTAGTCGGTGAGTTCGTCCTTGGCATCTTTGTTTTGTTTGTCGGCATAGGAGCGGCGATACGACGACTCGATACTGCCGTGCGGCAGCGACGTCTCAACCACACGGGCCGGGCCGTTTTCCGCGAGGAAGATTTCACGCTTCTCGATGAGTGCGTTGTCCGCGGAGGAAGTTGCCGGAGTGCGCGATAGAGCGGTGGTCTCCGGACGGGCGATGAGGGCGAGGCGCTCCTGGTCAGCAACTGGAATCTGTCCCAACCGGGAGTATTCGTCGGTGGCGTCGATCCAAAGAACAGGCGAAGCAGCGTCTTGAGTGCCGGGGACATAGACGATCGCGTGATCGAACATCCCCATCCCGGGGAGGTCAGGAGAAACATCCTGTCGGCTGCCGCCGTTGAGCAGCGCCACATACGCCGGAATATTTGCAGCACGGAACATCGCGACCAGCAGCGCGGCTTTGTCTTTGCAATCGCCGTACTTGCGGGTGAGCGCTTCAGTGGGTGAGCGAGGGACAACAGCGGCATCACCGAACTCGACGCCCGTATATCGCACTTCGCGGTCGAGGTACTGAACGATGGCGGCGGCTTTCTCGTCGCGCGAATTCTTGCCGGCAATCAGCTTGGTGACTAGGGGCTTGAGATCGGCGGACGCGATCTGCTTGTCGACAATCTTCGAGTACTCCTCCGCCAAATGCTGCCACGAGCTTCCCGTCGAGAAAGTGACGTTGGCGTAGGCAGGGCTGTCGCTGGGGAGTTGAGGCTCCGCTTCTTCGAAAGGATCGAGAGGGAAGGAATCGAAAACGATTTGAACACGGCCACCGGACTCGGTGCGCTGTGGCTTGACGCCCGGAAGCAGTTGGAGATTGTAGCGAAGAGGCAGGGTAGAGGGAGCATCCAGTGTCAAACGGGTGTGCTGCACGGGAGCGGAAAATCCGAAATAGATGCGCTCCAGCATCCCCGATCCGGGGAACGGAGCGGTTTCTTTCGTGGTCTGCTCTTCTTCAACTAGAGATCCTGGGGCGATGGCAGGAAGCGGCGCGCGCAATTCGCGGCGGTCGCTGAAAACTTTGTCTTCGTTCTCTTTTGCCGGAGAGTCGGTGATGGTCTTGGGATCGAGCGGATGGACCGCGTTGTCTGGAGTGATCACCCGTGCTCTTAGGCTTGGGTGTTCTTCGCGCCAGGGCTCCCAAGCATAGGAAAAGTCGTCCCATTCATCCGCGCCCTTCTGAGTAAGAACCTTGTAGAGCAGGTAGCGCGAGCGAACCGCTTTGCCTTCGGCGTCGAAAACGACCGATTCCTGATCCTCGAGGACAAGGACATCAGCGCCTGCGGGAGGTTGGATTTGGGACGCGGTGCGATACAGGGCGGCGGCGTCCTCGGAAAAATGGGGCGCCTCCTGTGGGCTGGCGGCAGCGACAATTGTGATGGCCAGGACAATGACAAAGCGTAGAACCAACTGCAAAACGGAACGGAGCAAGTGGCGCCTCGCAAACGCGAAAGTCCTAGAAAGGTAACCCGGAAAGGACTTGTTCGCAAGGCTTAACCTGAGGAGGGGCTGGCAGCAAGGTTGCAACCCGTGCTGGAGCTGTGTTAGTCCGCTCCTGCCGTGGATTGAGCCTGAAGACCCGTGCTCGGCAGGTTGAAATAAGCCTGCTGCGGCAGCCTTGGAGCGATCGCGGTCTTGGTTTGCCGAGCGGCGGCCTTGGTCTCGATCTGCTCCAGGACTGCTTTCACGGCGGACTCACCCAATTCCGTAAGCCATGCGCCGACGCCCTCTACAAACGGCTCACCGGGGGTCAGGTATGCGAGATCGATTGAGACATTGGGCAATTCGAGTTCACGCGGCAGGCTTGCGTCGATCGCGATCACTGCTTCTATTCCCCTTTGCTGCAAATCTCTGGAAACGCTGTCCCATGCGGAAGGGCTGCTGAAGGCACCAAGAACCAGCAGGTACCCCCGGCGCCGCAAACTCCGCTCCGCGGCAGCCACGACGCGCGCAACTGGAGAGTGGCCGAAATCGGCGCTGACCACGGCAACCATGTGGGTTCGTTTGGTCCGAAGCGATCGCGCCGAATAGTTAGGGCGATAGTTTAGCTGAGCCGCGGCGCGCAGAACCCGATCCTTGGTGCGCTGAGGAATCGACCTGGATGCCGGTGTGTTGTTCAGCACGGCGGATACCGAACACGGAGCCAGCCCCACCCGTTCGGCCACGGTGCGCAAGCTAACTACATTTTTCTTGTCTGACAAAGTTTCCCCCTCCATCCTTTTCGTTCGGGCCTCCACAACTGACCCGGTTTCTTTCCGGCCTTCGATAGCACGACGAGGTCACCGAACAGTTGGAGATCCCATTCGTGGGGGCAGACCAAACTGCTGAGTCTTGCTTTGTCTTCTGCGGGCTCGGCAAAAGATGTACAGGTATCCTGCAGTACAACCGCCGGGAGCGTCCAACTCAAAATATCTATTGTGAGGATTAGTGGGGCCACCTAGGCCAGTCCAAAAGGTATAGAGTGCTTGCGATGAATTGGAGGGGTGGCGTGCTAAAGGCAATGGTGCGGTTGCTGGTTGTGTTGGTGGGAGGGATGGCTTATGGGCAGGGGACTCCTGGGGCGGCGCTCGTACAAGGGGAAACGGACGAGTACACGCGTTACGAACTGCTGTCACCGGAGAGCGCAAGCTTCGCGATCCGCTATGAGGTGACGGCGACAACCGCGGGGGCGAAATATTACTTCAATCCGATTCGCAAGGGCAGCGTGGCGAGCGGAGAATCGGTGGTGGATGTGATGACCGGTCAGGCGCTGCGGTTCGAAGTCGTAAGCGGCGAAGAGGCGGTGAAGGATCCGGTCATGAAGGGCGAAGACCGCTCGGTTGATTACATCAAGGTCTACTTGGCACATCCGGTACCGACTGAGGGGCAAGCGCGGCTGCTGATCCTGAAAACATACAAGGACGCCAAGAGTTACTTCCGCGAGGGCGATGCAATCGTCTTTAACCGGTCGTTAAGCATACCGAGAAACAGTGTTGTGTTGCCCGCGGGCTATGAACTGGTTGGGTGCAACGTGCCCTCGCAGGTGCTGGCCGAGCCGGACGGACGCATCGCGATCAGCTTTATGAACGGCAGTCGGGCAGAGGCGCCCTTAGTCGTGAAAGGGCGGTTGGGCGCGCAGACAGGTGCCGCCGCTGCACCCAAGCCTGCGGGGTCGGCGAAGAGTTGGGAGTCGCCAATCGAAGGGGAGACTGAGCAGGAGCGTCTTGCGGAGCGAGCGCACCAAGACCGCGAAATTGTTTACTTCCTGCAGCAGCCAGAGACGCACGCTTTCCGTCTGTATCACGACTATACGGAGTCCCGCCCGGGCGTGGACAAGTACTTTAACGTTGTTCGCACAGGCAGTGAAGTGTCAGATCCATCGGCCGATATTCTCGACACGGGCGAAAAACTCGGGACGAAAATAATGACCGGAGCAGATCTGGCCGCCGCGAAAGTCGATCCAGGAGAGCCCGTGGCTGCTGCCGCGCAGGTGGTTGTGATTCCATTTTCTCCGGTGAAAGTGGGGCAGAATGTGCGTATACGAATTTCAGAGACGTACGCTGCGCCGGCAAGCTACCGCTTGGACGGAGACGAACTGGTCTTCGATCGTAGTCTGGGACGTCCGCGCAACGCCGTCGTGCTGCCGGACGGATGGTACCTGACGGCCAGTTCGATTCCAGCTACGGTTACACGGATGGAGGACGGGCGCATCCGGCTCGATTTCTGGAACGGACGCCCCGATTCTGTGGATGTGCTGATCAAGGCGAAGCGTCGAGCGCGCTAGCCCATTGTCCGGGCTGGTAGCTTGAGGCCGCGCGAGCACGATGGCTTTTCTATCTTCCCGCAGGGCGGTCGGCGGGCATACTATTTCTTGGATACTTTGAATTCCTAGGCTGTCACGAAATGGAAGAGCAGCGCCCCGTGGACATGGAGAGTCAACAGGTTTCGACGAAAGAAGACCCGAAGGACCGCTATCGTTTCGTTTTGGTTGTAGCAGCTGTGCTGGTTGGAATCGTGATCGTTTGGTGGGCCACGCACTACGCGCGTACAGCCAGAGATCGAGCGCATTTGTCGTTCAACCAGACGATCCAGCCAATTCTCTCGGAAAACTGTTATGCCTGCCACGGCCCTGATCCTGGCGCGCGCAAGGCAGGATTACGCCTGGACCGCGGGGAATTCGCCTTTGCTTCGCACGAGAAATTCGGACCAGCGATCCTTCGGGGGAACCCTGACGAGAGTCCGCTGGTGCGGCGCATCGAGTCAAGCGATCCGAAGGAACGGATGCCCCCTTCAGAAGCTCATCGAACTCTGAGGCCAGAGCAAATCGCTTTGTTGCGTCAATGGGTGAAGGAAGGTGCGGCGTACGAGGAACACTGGTCGTTTATTGCGCCCAAGCGCCCCGCGACTCCGGAGACGAAAAATCGCCAGTGGGCGCGAAATCCGATTGATGGATTTATTCTGAGCCGCCTGGAGAAGGAAGGGCTGACACCTTCGGAAGAGGCGGATCGCCCGACGTTGATTCGGCGTGTCACGTACGACCTCACCGGCCTGCCTCCCACGCCAGAAGAAGTGCAGGCATTCATCGCGGACGAATCCGCCAACGCATACGAAAAAGTGGTGGACCGGTTGCTCGCGAGTCCACGGTACGGTGAACATCGTGCGCACTACTGGCTGGATGTCGCGCGCTACGGCGACACTCATGGACTGCACCTGGACAACTTCCGTAGCATCTGGCCCTATCGCGACTACGTGATCAAGTCTTACAACCAGAACAAGCCGTTCAACCGGTTTATCGAGGAACAAATCGCGGGCGACATGCTTCCAGCGAAGAATCTGGACACGCTCGTTGCCTCGGCGTTTCTAAGGGCCGGCATCAGTTCGGGTGAAGGCGGAGCCCTCATTGAAGAGCTTCGGGTGAACAACAAGCGCGAACGCGCAGAGGCATTCGGTGCGGCGTTTCTTGGGCTGACCACTGGCTGTGCCGTTTGCCACGATCACAAATTTGATCCCATCACGCGCAAGGATTTCTACCAGCTCACAGCGTTCTTCAACAACCTGACGGAGAATCCATCGAATGATGATCGGCAGGACTGGCCGCCGTTCATCCGCGTGCCAAAGGAAAACAATCGCGCAGCCTACGAACAGGCTCTGGCAAAGCGTTCCGCGCTGGAGTACCAGATCCATCAGAGGCGCGCTCGGGCTAGCGAGCTGGTGGCCGCATGGCTTAAGGATCCCAAGTCAAAACCACAGCCCATAAGCACAGCTGGCTTGCAGGTACGACTTCGCTTCGACGAACAAAATGGTGTTACCTTCGCGAACTCGGCGCCTGGTGCCAAAGGGCAAAGTGTTTCTGCGACGGAAAGCCCTCTGATCTGGGGCGAAGGGATTTGGCTGTGGCCCTATATGAGAATGGACACAACCACCCGGCTCGATTTACCAGATGCCGGTGACGTTGAGGGAAACCAGCCATTCACGGTAGCTTTCTGGCTGCGTCCCGACCTGCGGCCGCTCGAATCCAAGGATGCGAAGCAGCCGAGCGGAGTGATTCTGGCACGCGCCGACGCCAAACAGGGTTCACGCGGTTGGCAGATCCGCATCAATGAACGCAAACTGGCATTCACGCTTGCGCACGATGGCCCGAATAACGCGGCAATGGTCGAGACGAAAGAGGCCGTCCTGATTGAGGGTCGCTGGAACCATATCACCGCTACCTATTCCGGTTCAGGCAAAGCCGACGGGATGAAGCTCTACGTCGACGGCCAGCCGCAAGACTTGAAGGTCGTCAAAGACAAACTCGACGGGACGGTGCGTACATCAGCGGCCATGACCTTCGGGCGGATATTCCCTGACGTTGACCCCCTCCGCCAGTCCGCGTTTCAAGATTTCCGCTTCTACGCCCGAGAGTTCAACCCCGACGAGGCGTCTCGGGTTCCTATCGAGGACTATGTGTCGGAGATCGTCCAAAAGCCGCTATCTGCATGGTCAGACGACGAATTCAAGGTTGTGGGCGACTTCTATTTTGCGCAACGCGACGAGGTGACGCGGTCGTTGACCGCACAGCTGCCGGCGCTCGACAGCGAACTCGACGCGCTCTCAAAAGACGGGGACATTTCGATCGTCAGCGAGGAGGGGCCGGGAATCGCGTATGCGGATATGTTGACCCGCGGAGTGTACAACGCGCGCACCGAGCGAGTGCGGCCGGCGGTGCCGCATTTCCTACCGCCGCTGCCGGCTGGTGGGTCTCCAGACCGGCGCGGGCTAGCAGAGTGGACGGTAAGCCCGACCAATCCGCTGACCGCGCGGGTCACAGTCAACCGCATGTGGCAGGAAATATTTGGTACCGGCATCGTGGAGACTACCGAGGATTTTGGCGTGATGGGTGCGCGACCAAGTCATGCGGAACTGCTCGACTGGTTGGCGGTAGATTTTCGCGACAGTGGCTGGGACGTGAAACGCTTTTATAAGCAGATGGTGCTGTCTGCCACCTATCGGCAGTCGGCTCGCGTAACGCCGCAACTTGCGGAAAAGGATCCGAAAAACCGTCTTCTTGCTCGTGGCCCTCGTTTTCGTATGGACAGCGAAATGTTGCGAGACACCGCGTTGTCAGCGAGCGGTCTGCTGGTGGAGAAGGTCGGCGGTCCCAGTGTGAAACCCTATCAGCCACCCGGAATCTGGGACGGAAGCCATGACGCCAGCAACACGCGAAAATATGTGCAGGACCACGGAGAGGCGCTCTACCGAAGGAGCCTTTACACCTTCTGGAAGCGCATGGCCCCAATGCCCGACATGGACACTTTCGATTCTCCCATGCGCGACGCGGCATGCACTCGCCGGCAGCGCACCGACACTCCGCTGCAGGCACTGGTGGCAATGAACGAACCGTTGCGTCTGGAGGCGTCGCGTAAACTGGCGGAACGGTTGATTCATCAATCCTCAAACGCAAATGCACGGTTGGATTATCTGGGCAGGGTACTGCTCTCACGGGAATGGAACTCCCGAGAGAAGGCGGTTCTCGAAAGCGCGCTCACGAAATTCGAATCTACCTATTCGAAGGACCCCAGGGCAGCCGGGCAGTTGGTGAAGGTGGGTGAAAGTAAGATTGATGCGACCATTCCTGCGCCGGAACTGGCGGTCTGGATGCTGGTCTCGAGCGCGGCGCTGAATCTGGATGCGGTGGTGAACAAATGAATTCTTCAAAACCTGAGACAAGCCATCTGAGTGGCAACAACGCTGCTTTCGAGAATGCTTGTTGCGATAACCATGGCGAAGGCCCATCGGTTTACGATCTGCCGATCCCCAGAGCGCTGCGCGATGAATGGCTGCGTCTCGCGAGCCGCCGCCATTTTCTTGGCCGCATGGGCAAGACCCTGGGATGGGCCGGATTAGCGGTCCTCTTGGGCGACAAGCTAACTTCCCGCGTTGCACATGCGGCTGAGCCGTCGGTGCCCGGTCCAGAATACTTGCGCTTGCCGAATTTTCCTCCTGCTGCGAAGCGCTGCATCTATCTCTTCATGTCTGGTGCGCCTCCGCAAATGGATATGTGGGACTACAAGCCTGGACTCGCATCGCTCTACGATAAAGATCTTCCTGATTCCGTTCGCGGCAACCAGCCTCTGACGGGCATGACGGCAGGCCAGGCTCGCTTTCCCGTGGCTCCGTCGCATTGGAAGTTCACGCAGCAAGGCAAGTCTGGGCGTTGGGTGGGCGATCTGCTCCCCTACACTGGGAAAATGGTGGACGACCTCACCCTCGTCTACTCGATGCACACGGACGCTATCAATCACGAGCCTGCGATCCTGCTGATGAATACCGGCAACATGGTTCCCGGAAAGCCTTCTCTGGGAGCATGGCTGTCCTATGGTCTGGGTAGCATGAACGAGAACCTTCCAACTTTCGTGGTTCTCAATTCCGCTCTGATTCCGCATTCCAATCAGCAACCAATTTCTCCGAAGTTGTGGGGCAGCGGGTTCCTCTCGAACGAGTACTCCGGCGTGGCCTTTCGTTCGGAAGGCGCGCCCGTACTGTATCTCGATAACCCGCAAGGCATGAGCAGCGGAACGCGGCGCACACTGGTTGACAGCGTCAACGCAATCAACCAGCTTACGTATGAAGATCTCGGAGATCCGGAAACACACGCGCGGATTCAGGAGTATGAGATGGCCTTCCGCATGCAAACGTCGGTGCCCGAGTTGACCGACATGCGAGACGAACCCGCGAGCACGTGGACACTCTACGGTGAAGAAGCAAAGAAGCCAGGCACATTTGCCTATAACTGCCTCCTGTCTCGCCGGATGGCAGAGAGGGGTGTGCGCTTCACGCAGATTTACCAGCGTGGTTGGGACGTGCATGGCGACTGCGTCGGCATGCTGCCTAAACTCTGCATGGCTACTGATCTTGGCTCCTTCGCACTCGTTACCGATCTGAAGCGCCGTGGGATGCTCGACGACACGCTCGTCATTTGGGGAGGCGAGTTCGGCCGCACGGTTTACAGTCAGGGCGGACTGTCAAAGGACAACTACGGGCGAGACCATCATCCGCGATGTTTTACGGTTTGGCTGGCGGGCGGCGGCGTGAAGACCGGAATCGCTTATGGCGAGACGGACGAGTACAGTTACAACACCGTTCGTGATCCAGTACACGTGCGTGACTTCAACGCCACGTTGCTTCACCTGTTGGGAATTGACCACGAGAAACTTACATTCAAATTTCAAGGCCTGGACCAGAAATTCACCGGAGTGATTCCGGCGAAGGTAGTGACTGGTCTCTTGACTTAAACGAGGTCTGCTATGAACCTGCAAACTCGGCGATCCTTTCTGGCGACATGTTCGGCTGCTGGATTGGCAGCGACTATCCCGTCCTTCGGTCTTCAGACCTCTGACAAATCAGGGTTGCGGCCGCCGGTGCTTGGCTCCGGCGCACACACATATGAGTGTGTCCACGACTGGCTGGTGCCGCCGGAAGGTCTGGTGTGGGGAGATACCCACGGGCTTTGCCAGGACGAGCAGGGAAATATCTACGTTGGACACACGGTGCACAAATCGAGTATGCGCGGCGAAGCGATCGTTGTGTTCGATGACAAGGGCCGCTTCATTCGTGCTTTTGGCGAAGGCTTCCGCGGCGGCGCGCACGGACTGAAGCTGCGCCGCGAGGGCAAGGATGAATTTCTCTATCACTGCGACATCAATCGTTGCCGAGTCGTGAAAACCACGCTGACCGGTGAGGAAATTTGGGTGCATGGCTATCCCCGGGAGGACGTGAATTACTCGGAGCATCCCATTGACTTCGTCCCTACAAATGTCGCGTTCGTTCCAAATGGCGATTTTTACGTAGGCGACGGATACGGCTCGAGCCACATGCTGCGCTATTCTCTCGCTGGGAAATTCTTGGGTGAGATCGCTAAGCCGGGTCACAGCGACGCGGAGTTGGACAATCCGCATGGTCAGTGGGTGGATCCACGAGGAGAGAAGCCGCTGCTGGTCGTTGCGGACCGCGGAAACCGCCGCATTCAGACGTTTACGCTCGACGGCGCTCATCTTAAGACGATCAAAGACGAAGCTCACATGCGGATGCCCTGCAACTTCCATACTCAGGGTGAGTGGATGGTCTGCCCCGATCTGGATAGTCAGGTGTGTATTCTCGATCGCGAGTACAACGTGGTGGCGCAGCTGGGAGACGGAAAAACGGAGAATGGCGACGTGGGATCACGTAGAAGCCAGTCGCGTGATCAATTCACGCCGGGAAAGTTCATCACGCCGCATGACGCCATCTTTCTTCATAACGGCGACATCCTGGTAGCCGAGTGGTTGCCCATCGGTCGAATCACACTTCTGCGCAGGACGTAACGGACAACACATGCCACTTCGAGTCCGTGCGTGGATCCTGGGCTTCGGTACAGCCGCGATTCTTCCGTTATTCATTCTCCTGCTCAATGCCGCGCCGGATGGCCGTGAGCGGGCCGAATTCGCGCAGTTCCTCGGTCGCTTCCATCCGCTAGCAGTGCACATCCCCATCGCGCTGTTCCTGCTGGTGCCGCTACTCGAATGTGCCGCCTTCGCAGGAGACCGGTCTCATCTGCGTCAAGCCGCGGGGTTTGTGTTGGGCCTTGCGGCGGTGGCGGCGATCGGTTCCGCTTGGCTCGGGTGGCTGCTGGCCTGGAGCGGAGGATTTGAGGGCGCTTTAGTAACCCGCCACATGTGGGGAGGCGTATGCCTTGCGGGCGCGTGTCTCATCTGCTGGGGACTTTATGATTGGAAACGAAGCGCCTATGCGGTCGCTTTGCTGGGCACCGTCGCTTTGCTGGCGTGGACGAGTGATCAGGGCGGCAAGTTGACGCATGGAGAGAGCTTCCTGACCGAGCATTCGCCAGAGCCGTTTCGTCGCTGGCTCGGCGGTGAGCGTCATACCGAGGTTGACCCGGCCAGTTTTTATGCGATGCGAGTGCAGCCAATTTTCGAGGAGAAATGCGTTCTCTGCCACAATGCGGGGAAGTTCAAGGGCAAGCTCCGTCTGGACCGATTCGCCCTTGTAATGCGCGGAGGCAAAGATGGCCCGGTGATCCATCCCGGCGACCCAGGCAAGAGCGAACTTTATCGTCGGGTAACATTGCCCCCAGACAGCAAAGACTTCATGCCGGCCGAGCAGAAGCCAGCGCTCAGCGCGGCAGAAATCAAAGTCATTGAGATCTGGATTGCCGCGGGCGCCACGACGCATATTGCGGACGCAGTAATTCAGGGACTGCCATCGTCTGAAGAGAAACCAGTCTCACCGCCGGTGACGGCCGATTACCGTCCGCAATTAAAGACGATGGCTGCACTCGAATCCTCGCTGGGCGTGCGCCTTGTGCCGCGCTCGCAGAATCCGACCGACGGCCTGATCCTTCGCACGGCGAGCGCATCGGCCCGTTGCACCGACGAGACTTTGGCGCAACTCGCGCCGGTTGCCAATCTGATCGTGGATGCAGAACTCGCACGCACGAAGGTTACAGATAAAGGCTTGCAGACCGTCGCTGAATTTTCCAACCTTCAATTCCTTGATCTGTCTGGCACCACGGTGACTTCAGATGGGATGAAAGAACTCATCAAGCTCGACAAGTTGGAGTCCCTCAACTTGACTGGGACAAAAGTCACGAACGCCGGAGTCGCGGCGCTGCAGACCAAACCAGGATTGAAGCGGCTTTATCTATTTGAGGCTCGCTGAATCATTCGCAAAGGGCGTCGCGCTTTTTCGATGTATCTCAAAATATCAGCTTGCCGGTCAAAGTACTCGGTACGGAGACCCCAGCTGGAATCTCCGTTCCCCCGACATAAACATGTGCCAATTTCGGCAATCTTGCCAAGGTCGGCAATACTGTCGGCGTGATCCGAGTTCCGTAAACGCCCAACGATTCGAGTTGATCCAGAGCGCCCATCCCTTCCAATGTAGTGTCAGTTATCCCAGTATTCGTGAGTCGCAAGACGCGGAGCCGTTTCATGGCTCCGATCGCAGCAGCGGATCGATCAGTGATTGCCGTGCGAGAGAAGTCGGCCACCGTAATGTGTTCCGCGAGCGGAGCAAGGGCCGCTAAATCGCTGTCCCCAAACTTAGGACCGAGGATCGAGGCATTCAGATGCAAGTTGGCAGAGCCGCGCGACTCGTATTCCAGAATGTTTGGAAATTGCTTTTGCAGCTGAGCAACCACAGGCGCAATCCCCGCTCGCAGTTTTGCAACCGCGGCGGGGTTTATCTCTTCGAAAGTTACTTCTGCCGCAACAGTCGCGGATGCAGAGCCGCCGGGCGCATTATTTATGCTATCCACAGCGAGCGTGCTGGATGCTCCAGCGCCAATCCACAGTTCGATCGTCTTCACTTGGCCCGGCGACAGCGGCCGCTTACCTTCCTTAGGCATGAAGTCGTCGTGATCGGGAGGAAGCGTAATTCGACGGAAAAGATCGCTGCCCTGAATGTTTCCGGCCCGAACGACGAGTCCATCCTTACCACCTCGCATCAGCGAGTCGTACGTATCCAGCCGGAGGCTTCCTTTGTGCTTGGCTGGGCCGTGGCAGCTGACGCAGCGTGCAGCGAATATCGGCTGAATCCGCGCACCATAAAAAGTGTGCATGTCGAGACTCGACAACGACGATGGACGATTCGATACACCTAACACTTGGCGCAACCCGGCGGGCATGTGTTCAGTGAGATGATTCTCACCCAAGGATAATTGACCGCCTCGATAACCCGTCCACGCTACAAGACCAACGCTGATCGTGAGCGCGACGGCATATGCGAGCCCCGACGCCCATTCGTTCGCACGAGTGTGTAACAGCCAGCACAGCCAGCACGCGGCCGCGAGCAAAATCCCGCCCCACATGTGCTGTTGCAACAACGGTCCCGAGTAACCTCCGCTTCGTGCCAGGCACCATCCAAGCATTGCAGCTGTGGTGGCGCTGAACGTCGCGAGAGCGAGAACAAATCCAGCGGAGAAGCGAAGATAGGGAAAGCTGTTGCTTAGCCCTGCCAACTCTAAGATGGGCACAAGCAGAATCAGTGCGATGGGGAAGTGGACTGCCAGAGGATGGTAGCGCCCGATGAATTGCGCCCACTCCGCACGCTCGTTCCCGTCAGGAGGAACAAATACGACGAGAACCAGCACGGTTAAAATAAATGGCAGCACGCACCAAACTGGACGAAACCGCGCCGAGATGTGGTGGCCCCACACCGTCATGGGCGCGAAGCACCTCGAAAGCCACTCGGGCGGAGGCTCATGCCAGAATCTCAGCCACCACGCGCGCCGGTTTCACGGTAGTCAATTTTTGCTCCAGACCCTGGAAGGAATAGTTGAGCTTGCGGTGGTCGAAGCCCAGCAAGTAAAGCATGGTCGCATGCAGGTCGCGAATCTCGACTGGATCTTTCACAATCTCGTATCCCATCTCGTCGGTTTGGCCGTGAGTCAATCCGGCTTTCACGCCGCCCCCGGCCATCCAGATCGTGAACGCGCCTGGGTTATGGTCCCTGCCGACATACTTCATCTCCTGACCGTTTCGGTTTTCGCGCATGGGTGTGCGGCCGAATTCGCCTCCCCAGACGACGAGCGTATCCTCGAGCATGCCGCGCTCTTTCAGATCGGCTAACAGGGCCGCGGTCGGCTGATCCACTTCACGGCAACGATCGGCGAAGCCCAGATTCAGCGCTTCCTTTGCGTCGGCGCCGTGAGAGTCCCATCCCCAGTGATAGAGCTGAATGAATCGCACACCGCGCTCGGCCAGTCGCCGCGCCACCACGCAATTGTTGGCAAAACTGGACTCGCCTGGTTTCGATCCGTACTTTGCGAGAATTGATGCAGGCTCCTTGCGGATATCCATGGCATCGGTGGCATCCATTTGCATGCGGAACGCCAATTCGTATTGGGCGATGCGGGTGACGGTCTCAGGATTCCCGAACGCGGCATATGTCTGCTGATTGATTTGGTCAATCGCGTCTAACATCGTGCGGCGTAGAGGACGACTGACTCCCGCCGGGTTATCCAGGTACAGCACTGGTTCGCCATGGGAGCGGCACTGCACGCCTTGGTAAACACTCGGCAGGAAGCCAGAGCTCCACAACTGTTTTCCGCCGTCAGGCGACTTGCCGCCCGACAGCAATACGATGAACCCGGGCAAATTCTGATTTTCCGTTCCCAATCCGTAGAGCACCCAGGAGCCGAGAGAAGGATATCCGAGGCGTGCATTCCCCGTATGCACCAATAGCTGGGCCGGCGCATGATTGAATTGCTCGGTGCGCATCGACTTGATGAAGCACAGTTCGTCGATATGCTCTTCGAGGTGAGGCAGTCGATCGGAAATCCAATGGCCGCTTTTTCCGACCTGGTGGTATGGGTACTGCGAAGCCAGAAGCTTGGGAACGCCGCTGATGAATGCGAATCGCTTGCCCGCCAAAAAGGACGCCGGACAATCCTGGCCATCGAGTCGCTTCAACTCAGGCTTGTGTTCGAAGAGTTCCAGTTGGCTGGGCGCTCCTGCCATGTGTAGATAGATCACCCGCCGCACTTTCGCAGCAAACTGAGGCGGCAGCGCTGAAAGAGGGTTGGAAGCGTCGCGCGAAAAATCAAGCCCTGGGTCATTGGCAGCGCTGGCATACTTCGCCAATGATGTTCCGACGAAGATCGTTCCCAACCCGCTGCCTAGTGTCCGCAGGAAATGACGGCGGGTTTGCGCCTGCAGCAATGCCATTCGCAGCTGGGGATGGGTTCCGGCGCGACTCTCCGTTCGTCTCAGATCATTCTGCGAGATTTTGGAATGTGACATAACTCGTTACCTGGTCAGAGCTGCATCAAGGTTAAATAGAACACTGGCCACGGCTGTAAATGCTGCAAGATCCTTTCCAGGTTCTCGCCTTACATTCGAGGACACTTTCACAATCCTAGGTGCAACCGGCGTGGCGAGGGCCTTTTCATACAGTGCGCGCAAGGCAGCCAGTTCACCATCAGTTGGATCCCGCGACAAGACTAAGCGGGCGCCGTATCGCAGACGCCCGTCAAGATCGCCCGTCGCTTTCATCATGCGATGGGCAAGCGCTTCCGAAGCTTCCTGATACACCGGGTCATTGAGAGTTACCAGTGCCTGTAGAGGCGTGTTGGTTGCGATGCGTCGCGCCAGACTCACATCGTGGTCCGAAGCATCGAAGGTTAGAAAGCTGGGATAGCCGCTGGTGCGTTTTATGTAAGTGTAAATCGCCCGCCGGTAACGATCCGGACCAGTCGCGTCCACCCACTTGCTGTCGTTATAAACCGAGTTCCACACACCCTCGGGCTGAGGCGGCATCACTGGAGGCCCTCCCATCGTGTCGGTCAACAGTCCACTCGCCATCAGAGCCTGATCTCGCACCATTTCTGCGGTAAGCCGCTGCTGCGGGCCGTGTGCGAGCAACCGATTGCGAGGATCCTTTTCAGTGAGCATCGGGTTCGATTTCGCGCTCTGGCGATATGTGGCGCTGGTGACAAGTTCACGCAACAACGCCTTCATGTCCCAGTGAAGTTCGTTTTGAAAATGTAGGGCCAGCCAGTCGAGCAATTCGGGATGGCTTGGCTCTTCACCCACACTCCCGAAATTTTCCGGTGTCTCGACAATTCCTGTTCCGAAGAGTTGCTCCCAGTAGCGATTCACAGCCGTGCGCGCCGTGAGTGGTTGCCCTGGAAAGAAGAACCATTTTGCCAGCGTCAAACGGTTGCGGGGTGCGCCCTCGGGTAGTTTAGGAAACAATCCAGGAACATCCGGTGCGAGCGGGGGGCCAATCTTAGTGAGAAAGTTGCCGCGATCGAACTCACGAGTCTCTCGCTTTTCATAGTCCTGCTCCTCAACCATCACGGGAGTCTCAACGCTGGGAATCTTCGACAATCGGCGAGTCAGATTCGTGAGTTGCTCGAGGCTGGCACGAAAGGTGTGGTCTTGCCCCAGCGCGGACCAGCACGCGTCGGAACTCGCCGCGATGCGCGCTCGTTTCACGTGGGCAGGCTTGTCGGTGATATTTTCTGTCTGCGTAAGTTGAACTTTGAGGCGGCTGCCTCGAGTGAGTTGCAGAGTCGAAGCGGGAAGTGCTATCGCCCAGCGCGCCCGGAACAGATTCGGATTTGCAGCGAAGCCACCCTGTCGCCTCTCTCCATTCGACTTAGACCCAAACGCGAGGGTGCGCCCCACTGCTGCTCTCAGATTCTCTTCGGAATCTGGAACGAAATAGCGAAAAGGAATCTTCTCCTCGCGCCCATTCGGTCGAATGACCCAAGCCTCGATCTGGTCGACCATGAATCCGTCTTCGGGCGTATGCCGCGCAACGTCCGCGTTCATCGGCAAAACCTCGATGCGCACAGCCGAAATCGTCGGCACTTCAACGGTCGCAATCAGCTCATATACAGATTTTCCGGGAGTGTTGGCCGCCGCCCGCATCTCTCCATCTTGAACCTGGAAGGGAAGCGGCGGATTCGCTGCTTTCGAGCGAGCCAGTTCTCTGGTTTCAGCAATCTCCTTGACAAGATCCTTACGCTTGGTCTCCTTTTTCTTCGCGGATAACTTCTCGTCTTTCAGACCCGCAAGGTCTCGCTCCACTTCATTCGCCTCCCAGCGAAGGGCGAGTGACTCGTTAGCCGACGCAGCAGTAATGGGCAACGGTATCCAATGAGCCCGGGCTTCCAGCTGCCGGCCCGACTCCACAACGGAATGCGTCAGCTGCGCAATTTCCTTTTGAAGCCGCGAAGCCTCTGGATATTTCGTCTTGTCTTTTGGAACTCGAAGGACCGGCGTGTCTTCCGGAAGGTCGGCATCCAGCGAAGTATTGAAGAAGGCGAGAGATTTATAGTAGTCCGCGTGTCGAATAGGATCGTAAGGATGCGAGTGACATTGCACGCAATTCATGGTCACTCCGTTCAAAACCGACCACGTGGTCGCCGAGCGATCCATCGCCGCCACTAACCGGAACTCCTCATCGTCGGTGCCGCCCTCATCATTGTTGGGAGTCTGACGGTGAAATGAGGTCGCGAGATGATCCTCAAAGGTTGCGGCAGGCAGCAGATCACCCGCGAGTTGTTTGATCACGAACTGATCGTATGGAAGATTCCGATTGAACGCATCAATCACCCAATCGCGATAGGGCCAGACGCCAGGCCGTGCTCTATCGGCTTCGTATCCTTTGCTGTCCGCATAGCGTGCCAAGTCCAGCCACAGCGCTGCCCAACGCTCCCCATAGCGCGGCGACGCCAAGAGTCGGTCGACCTGCTTCTCGTACGCGTCCGGCGACGAATCAGCCAGATAAGCTGCTTGCTCTTCCGGCGTTGGTGGAAGTCCGGTGAGGTCCAAAGAAACGCGGCGGAGCAGGGAAGCCTTGTCGGCCTCGGACGAGGGTGCCAGCCCCTCCTTCTCAAGTCGCGCGAGAATGAACTGATCAAGCGGTTGCCGTGTCCAGCCCGACCTCTTTACCGCCGGCACGGGTTGTGGCTTGGGTGCAACGAAAGCCCAGTGGTCTTCCCACTTGGCTCCTTCCTTAATCCACCGGCGAAGTAGCGCGCTCTGTTGAGGAGGCAGAGGCGGCGCATGATACGGCATGCGCGCTTCGGGATCGGCTGAGGTCACACGTGCGATCAGTTCCGATTCATCGGGCTTGCCCGGTACGATCGTTCGTCGTCCGGATTTCCCTACACCGAGTGCTTCCTCACGGAAGATGAACGACACACCATTCTTCTGCCGCACTCCACCGTGACATGGTACGCAGTTCTGATTCAAGATGGGCCGGATGTCACGGCTGAAGCGCACCTCACGACCGACTCCCCAGGAACCGAACGAACCAGTCCATCGCCAAGCTGCCAGCCCGCCAACCAACAGGACGACCGCAACCAGGGTTATGATCGACCATCGGCGATGGAACGTCATGCCGTCCAGCATAACCCCATATTAGTAGGGAGGAACAAGAGAAAAGAAAGGGCTCAGTGAGACGATTTACGCCGAGGCCCTTACCTCGCCTGTTCCGTAGAACGAATAATCCTCACGGGCCCCAGCAACCCAGATGGCACGAGCTGGGAACCTGCTTTGTAGAACTTTGGCGAGGTAAAAGTGTACGTTTTCGTTGCCTTGGATTGACGATCGCCGATGATGCGGTTCACCCACGGGTTCGTCACCTTGATCTCGACCGTATTCGCCCCTGGTTTCAGAGTGCTGGTTACGTCGACGCGGTAGGGCGGCTTCCAAACAATCCCGAGAGCTTTGCCATTCACGGAGACCTCAGCGAGATTCTTGACCTCGCCTAAATCGATGATGAGATGAGCGCCGCCCTTGAACCACTCCTGCGGAGCTTGAATGGTTTTGGTGTAGGTTCCTGCGCCTGAGAAGTATTTGACTCCTTCGTCGGGGCTCTCGCTCCAGGACGCCAGCTTGTCGAGGGTGATCTTGGCAGGAGCTCCGCGATCCGGTTCGAAGCTAAGGTCCCATGGGCCTTCTACCGTTGCGATGTCCTCGTCGGCAATTGCCGGCAGGGTACGCGACGCAGTCCTAGCAGGTTTACGGAATACGACGAACACCGTGCCCCATGGCTCGAGCTGTAACGGCACCGTTGTGCGGCCGCTGGCAGTCCGGTACGAAGCCGGTTCCATTGCTCCGGTATCGGCGTGCCACAATTCGGCTTCTTTCCCTTCTATGCGGAAGGTTGCCTCCAGCGTTTCGTTGCGGTCATTGCGATTGTCGACATAATAGAGATCGCCGTCGGCCAGCGTGCGATGGACAAAGAGCAGATTTGCGTCTAGTTCCGGTTTCGAATAGTCGAAGTCGGGGTCGATGTGCATGGCGGCAAGTACATCTGCCAGCTTCTGGTCGCCGTAAACTCTGCCTTTGCCCGCGGAATTGCCCGCGCCGGAACCCCAGAGCTGGTCGGCAATGCTCTGGAATTCTTTGGGATCATCGCTCAGGCTTGGGGTATCGGTAGGTTTTGGACCCGAGACTATTGCTCCAGCCTGAACAAGGTCGCGAATCTTGCGCAACACGGGCAGTGACATATGTTGACTGTGTGGATCGAGAACCAGCACGCGGTACCTCATTCCACTGGGGGTGGCAAGCTGGCTGTTATTGAAAGTGAGAACGTGCACCAGAGCATCAGCATTCACATAGTCCCAGTTGTAGCCGGCCGGAAGCTCGGGACCTTGTTTCCCGAACAAGGCTGTCAGGTTGGAATCCTCGCCGTAGAAGTACGCGATATCTGCTGCGAAGTGGCCTTGCTGCAGCAGGTAGCAACTGCGTGCGAGGTATCGAATCCACGGTGTTGCCTGCTCAGCCCAGGTTTCGTTACGGGTGAACCATTGTCCGAAAGGCCCGAGAGCCAGACCCGGCTTCTTGTCGAGCAACGGTTGATGAACCGACGTGTGGATAACGAATCGATTTAGCCCCATCGCCATTTCCTTGTCAGCCGTCGGCTTCAAGGTTGCCGGGGACCAGGCCCATGCACCGGAAGACGCGGTCATGGATTCGGCTGCGACCAAATTCTGGCCGTAAATGTGTGCCACGGAAGCGGACTCGCGAATGTCTGCGTTGTAGCCCGGCAGGTCCTTGTTAACTCCTGGTTTCTGGGTCCACATGGCGGCCATGGGAACGTCGTTGCTGCGCTTCACCTCCATGCCATCCCCAATGAATGCGCGTCCCTCTTCGTGAGACTCGCCGTAGTGACCCATCCCACGTTGGTGGAGCATCGCCGTGATCTGGTCGTAGTGATACTCAGCGAGCAGGTCGCCGAGAGTCTTGCGAAAGTCCCAGAGAAAATGCTCACTCTCTTGCGAGCTTTCGATCACCTTGCCCGTTAGCACAGGCATCCACGGACGCGGGTCGTAGCCGCGTCGCTTGGTGAACTCGGCAATCATGTTGTCGGTCCAGTTTGCGGTGCCCGCTTCCCAACTGTCGCTGATCACGTACTGCAAGCCTATCTTGCCCATGAGTGGGCCGACCGCGTTCTTGTAATTGTCGAGATAACTGTTCATGTATTCCCGAACGTCTTCGCGGCTGAGCTTGTCTACCTCAAGGCCCGTACCTTCCGGGGATGCGGGGTGGTTCGTGACTCCCGTCAGCGAGTAGCCGAAGCGCAGGACGACCCAGTGGCCCGATGGCGGCGTCCAGTCAAGAGTTCCGTCGGGATGCATCTTGGCAGTGAGATCGACGATGTCGCTCTTGCGGATCGCATCGGCCGCGGCTACGGGCGGGGTTGTGAAATTGTCAAAGCTCAGAAGGTTCGCGAAGCCGGCTTTCTCTTCGAAGCGGCTGATACGGGCACCGGGGTGAAGCACTAATTCCGAAATCTCAAAGTTCGGATCAGACTTCACACCACTGAAGTCGCCAAAGGGATTCTCGACATCAAAGTTCGACCCAGCAAATCCCGAGGTCGCCTTGTCGGTGAACGCAACGCGAAAGAATCGCGCAGTGGTCGCTGGGAATGCCACGGTATGTTCCTGGCCCCCATCGTTGGGAATGTCGATGAGCTTGCGGAAGGTTTGGCCGTCATCGCTAACCTGCACCGCAGCGATGGATGACGCTGCGCCAAACATATTAGCCGCTGCTGCGCCTGGATCGTTGAGCACCAGTGTTACCGCGCGGATGGTCTGTGGAGTGGCAAATTCATATTGGACCCACGATTGTTGCTCCGCTTCGGCTTTCGGTAACTGGGTCGTCTTCACCAAATCACCGTCAGCCAGCAAGGCCAAATCGAGCTTGCCTCCACTGGAAGTGATGGTTGGATGCAACGAGGAGACGGGAACATCGTTCTCGGGCGCGCGATATGCGATAACGACGCTGTCAGCGTAATAGGTCGGCGTTGCGGGAGGCTGGCCACTGATCATCGCGAGGAAGTCGAAGAGAGGAATATTCTGAATCGGGCCGCTTTCGGTTGGTGGGTGGGGCAACGCGCCAATGAACGGCTTTCCTCCCTCGACCCTGGTTTCGCTCCAAACCACTTTCTTCATCCCCTGACTCGGCTTCACCCAGGGGCCGCCGGATTCACTCCAGCCGGGCGAACCAGCGATTGCCTCTTCCAGTCCCAGTTGATCCGCGAGCTTCGTAGTGAACAAGAATGCGTCTTTCCACTCGGGCGTCATATAGGTCAAACGGTTCTCGACCAACTTGGGAGTGCCGAGCGAGGCATCGAAGTTCTGGAAGCCACCGATTCCGACCCGGTTCATCCACTCCAGATCGAGCTTGATACCCTCCTTGGTGATGTTGCCATTCATCCAGTGCCACCACACACGTGGCTTCGCCGAATTCGGAGGAGTCTCGAAGCCGGCTTCGACCGAAGGTTGGGCACTCTGCCCGAAGGTCGATACGGTGAGGCTAAGGACAAACGCCAAGGCAACAAGCTTTCGGATAACGTGAACACGAGGGTGGCTCAAGGGCGGCTCCTCAACTTCGAATTGCATTTAGTTTGTGCACAATTCATTACTTCACTTCAAAGTTGTATGATCCTGACCCGATTCGGACGACATACGATCCGCTCTCCTGCTGGGGGGCGACGGCGGATCCGTCCTGGGTAACATGCGCTCCGGCGATTGCAGGTATGAAGACCCTCGCTGAAGTATTCGCGGGTATTGTGACCTTCAGAGAAAACGGACCAGTTGGCGTGCCGTTCCAATCGCTGACGATCTTGCCGTAGACCGAGTCATATTCCGCGCGCGCGGACGTCATTCGCGAGTCGAGATGCGGATGGATGACGATTTCCTTGAAGCCGGGCGCATCCTGCGTTGTATCGATACCTGCGGCATAGCGGTACACCCAGGCGATGACCGATCCGAAGGCGTAGTGATTGTAGGAGTTCATCGCGGGATCGCCGGTGTCGCCGTTCCATCGCTCCCACCACGTGGTCGCGCCTTTTGAGAGCATGTAGCCCCACGATGGATAGGTGTCGTTCAGTAGCAGACGATAGGCAACGTCAGTGCGCCCGTGATCTGCAAGGGTGAAGAGCAGGAAGGGAGTACCCAGGAATCCCGTTGAGAGATGCCAGTTGCGCGACTCGATGTCCTTGACCAGCCGGTCGACCAACGCGGGTTCGAGCGCAGCGGGGGCCATCTTGGTATAGAGGGCTACCACGTACGAGGTTTGCGTCCCCGTCCCAACCTCTCCATTGTCCTTGATATAGGCCTTCTGGAATGCGGTGCGAATGCTCTGCACAACATCGTCATAGCGCTTGGCATCTTTTTCTTTGCCGACTGCGTGCGCCATCTGCGACATCATATTGGCGATCAGAGCCCAGTAGGCAGTGGCAAGCAGATCTTTGTTTGTGTGCTCATCCGGGGCAAGCCAGTCGGCGAAATTGGGACCAACACCCTTCTTGCGCAGAAAATCGGGATTGCGGGTTTGAATGAACTCCATCCAGCGCTGCATTGCATCCCAGTTCTGTTCGATGATGACCTTGTTGCCGTACTGCATCCAAGTCGTCCAGGGAACAATGACTCCCGCGTCTCCCCATCCGGGGGCACCCACCATGCCCTCGTTCCAAGCCGACGTACCTTCTGTCCCGCCTCCGCCGAACGGAAGTGTGTTGGGAGAAACGTTGGTAAACGCGCCCTGGCTGGTTTGCGCGTCGACGATGTCTTGAACGAATTTCTGCGAGAAGGCGGCGATATCGAAGTTGTAGCTTCCTGTGCGCCAGAAGACGCCAGCATCGCCCATCCAGCCGAGCCGCTCGTCGCGTTGCGGGCAATCGGTGGGTATGCTCAGGAAATTTCCGCGCTGCCCCCAGATACCGATCGACCACATGTGGTTGACCAATTCGCTGGAGGTGGCGAGTTTTGCGACCGGATCACCGCTCACACTGCTCACGACGTCTCCCTTGAGTGCACTAAGAGCGGGCGTTCCTGGATAGCCGGTCACTTCGACATAACGGAAGCCGTGAAAAGTGAAATGCGGCGCGAAGGTTTCTTCTTCGCCGCCCCTTAAGATGTAGATATCGGTGGCATCGGCGTTCCTGAGATTGGCGGTGTAGATCGTCCCGTCAGGATTCAGAATTTCGGCAAAACGCAACCTGACCTTTGTGCCAGCCTGACCTTTCACTTTCATGGTTACCCATCCCACCATGTTCTGTCCCATGTCGAAGATGTAGGTTCCATTCGCGAGTGGGGTGACCTTCTTCGGGTCGAGCGTCTCAATCACTTTCGCAGGCGCAGTAATCTGGCTCGAAATGGCAATGGAAGGCGGCGGCTCCGCCACAACCGCCGAACTCCATTTAGAGTCGTCGAAGCCGACTTTTTCCCATCCAGATTTCTCCAATCGGGCGTCGTAAATTTCTCCCGCGTAAATATCGGATCGAACGATCGGCGAAGCTGCTGCCTTCCAGGACTCGTCGGAGACAACCGTTTCGTGAGTGCCGTCGGAGTAGTCGAGTTCGAGCTGAGCCATGAAGCGGTCTGGGGGCGCAAAGAAGTGCATTCCGACCCACGTCAAACCGCTGCCATACCAACCGTCCCCCAGCAGGGCGCTTATCACGTTCTTGCCACTGGTCAGCAGATGAGTAACGTCGTATGCCTGATACAGAACGCGCTTGCGATAGTCCGTGAAGTCGGGAGTCAGAACGTCGGTTCCCATGCTGTTCCCGTTGAGATATACCCGGTAGCTTCCGAGAGCGGTGACGTAGAGTCGGGCGCTTTGCACACTCTTAGATAGCTCAAGAGAGCGGCGCAGATAGGCGGCGGGTTGCGGCAGCGGCCCCGGATCGCCGAGGCGCTGGTCCGCCAGATCGGCGACGACGGCAACCGGCTCCCAATGATTCGTGTTTTCGAGACTCCCTTCCCACCCCGCTCCCGTCGGCGTGCGCATCACCGAACCATCGGAGAGTGTGATCTTCACCAACGCTGCCAGGGCGGCCGCGCTGGTTTTCCCTCCCGCTCCCGGACCGAACTCCGGCACATCCGGAGCCGAAAGACGAATCTCAATCAGGTTGCCGCCGCCGACAAGTTGATCGGCGATGTCGCGCCTGTCGAAGCTGCCCCACCTGCTCTTGCTTCCCACCTCGTGGCCATTGACCTTCGCAGAGTAATCGCCACGAACGGCCAGCAGGAGCGCTGCGTCCCGTGGCTTCTGCGCAACTGGCACGGTAACTCGAAATATCGCTGATGTCTTTGGGACTGCGGCCAAAGCATCTTGTCCCTTGACCCAAATCCACCGAATTCCTTGGCGGTCAGCCTGATCTTCGGGATTTTTCCAGGCGATCCACTTTGCTTTCCAATCTGACGGATGGAGAATTCCCATTTCCCACCAGGCGGATTCCGAAGACTCGGAAACCTGGCCGGACGCGTCCCACACTCGTACCTTCCAGTAGTATCTGCGACGAGATGTCAACTCAGGTCCGGCGTAGGCGATATCCACCGAATCGCTCGAATCCTTTCGACCGCTGTCCCAAGCATCGGCGCTTCCGGCGCTGAGAAGTTGCGGACTGCTGGCCACAAGAATCTGGTAGGAGGCCTGTTTCCAATTGCGCTCTGAGTTGTCACTCTGCCAGGACAGGCGCGGCCGCGGCTGGTCGACTCCAAGAGGGTTCACGAGGTACTCACATCGCAGACGAACAGGGGTAGCCGAAGCGACTGTTGTCAGGAAAACAGTCACGATTAGTAGGCGAAACGTCACGATCCTCTTCACGGGTTCTCTCTCCTGCGATGCGGTGGTGTACCCAGCCACCTAGGGTACCGGTAACCTCGTCGGCGGGGATGGTTTCATTCTGCCGGTACGAGTGTCAATCGGAGAACGTCCGGGCCCCTTTGTTTCGCTATGTCAAAGACAACTGGATCGGGGAAGGGAAATGAGATTTGAAGACTGCGTTGATCGGCGCTTTGTCGCCAAGAATCTTGACGCTGCGGAGGATCTCGAAGAGGACGCACGCAGACCTTCATCCGTTTCGCACTGCAGAACTCGTAACGATGTGTCGTTAACAAACCTGTATGCATTCCATGTCCAGCAGAGCGCCCAGTTTTTTCAGCTTGCCCGCTATGTGTCCAATTCCGACGGCACAATGGTGTGCCGGGCCATGCCAGTTCCACTCATTCATGAAACGCCGGGCGCCCAGCGAAAACCGATATCGGCTATTGGTATTGCCAATTTCGAGGATTGGACCTGCTACAGATTCTCCTTCTGCCATCAGCAACAGAAGTTTGCCGTCCGCAGTCTGCACGATCGAGAGCAGCGTTACGGGACCGTGTTTCACGGACATCTCCACTGAGAGCCCGCGTCCCACCTTTCCGTGGTAGACCTGCAGCGGACGTACCTTAGTCTTGCCTTCGGCGATTGCGATATGGCCTGGGCCGTCGTGTCCCATGAGAATTACGTCATCGTTGTAGTCAACCGCGTAGTGCTCGGTGAAGGAGCCTCCGGCACCGAACGAATCCAAGATCTTCATAGCTTGGGCGTTCTTGATTTCGTATTCGCCAGCCACCGGAATACCGCGGGCGGTGAGCAGACTCGTTCCCAGAATGATGGAACTGATGGCATCTTCGTTTTCGGCGCTTCCAACACCCTTGTGGTAGTACGCAAGGGAACCGAGCGCATGAACATCGACCAGGCGATCCAGAGCGACTGAAGTACGGGCCGCGCGCGAAACTTCGTCTGCGGAGCAATCTGGCTGCACATCCATGACTGCCTTAAATTCTGCGACCTTGCGCTCGAGATCGGCGTCATTCACGTCTCGTCGCAGAGCGGCTAGTTCCTCCACTTCAAGGATTTCTATGTGACCCCCGAAGTGAGCACACTGTTGGGTGAAATCCGAATAGATGTCGAGCATCCCTCCGTAGTAATTGCCCATCACTCCGAGGCGATTGTGTTCCATGACCTGGGCAACCCGGGCAGCTTCGATCCATTCAGCGATCTCGCCCCAGGCCACGGAGTCGTTCTCCAGCATGCCGCTCACCTGGAAAAATGGAATGCGGCAGCGCTTGAAGACATTCGCAATTTCCGGAACCGGACAGGCCTGGCAGTAGGCGAGCCACTCTCCAGTCATCCGAGTACGATCCCCCATGCGGTTGAAACTGTCGTAGTCGATGGCTGCGGCGGGAGCCAAATTGAGAATGATGACTGGCACCTTGGCCCGGCGTACCGCAGGTAGCACCGTCGCGGAGAGAGCGTAGGTCGTTACATATAAGAAGATGAGGTCAACGTCGGCCCTGCGGAATGCGTGCCCAGCAGCGAGGGACTTCTCTGGAGTGTCGATCAATCCCAAGTTGACAACCTCAGTCTGAAAACCAGCAAGGTTCCGAGCGACCTGCTCGGTATAGCCGAGCAGGCGATCCTTCAGTCCGGGAAACTGGGGCCAGTAGGTGTCGAGGCCGATCCCGAACAGGCCGAGCTTCAGCTGAATGCTTGGAGTATTCATGAGTAGTTGTCCGAAGGAATGTGCTTGTCGTCCAACGAGACAGAGTCGTTGGCCAGCATAGTTCCCGAGACTTCAAGCTGCAAGCGTCCTCCACAGTGATAACTACATTCTGCAATGCGAAAAGGCGCAATCTTTGCAGTCGTCAATTGACGCCTCTGCCGACCGGTGCGAAGATTCGGCTCCATGAACGATCTGGTTGGTCATAAGCCAAATTTCGTGCGAGAAGCGTTCGGAGGAACGTATGAACGGTAAGTCATGGCAGAGGACATCAGCGATCCTGTTCGTTATCGTCGTGTTTGCCTGGCCTTCAGTCGCACAAGATCAACCCGTGAAGGTTGCCGTTCACTGGGACAAGGTGATACGTGTTTCCCAGACGACTCCGACTTTGCAGGTCGTTGTGAATCCTCCGTTACGGCGTGGCACGCCTGTACACGACAATGCATTCAAGTCGCTGCAGGATCTGCAGGCCGACTACGTGCGCTACGTTCCCTGGCTGCCATATCCGAAGCTGGGCGTCGCAGAGCTAGAGCCTCCCAAAGACGGCAAGACGTCGTGGGACTTCGCGGCCATCGATCCGATGACGCTCGACTTTCTCGATGCGACCAAGGGCCATTCAGTCATTCTGAACTTCAGCACGATTCCCCAATGGATGTACAAATCCAACAAACCGTGGTCGTACCCGGCAGACCCTAATCAGGTAACGTGGGACTACGAAAGCGGCACCGAATTGCGAGATGCCACCATGAAGGAAGTAGGCGACTATTACGGGCGTCTGATGGGGTGGTACACGAACGGCGGCTTTACCGACGAGTTTGGAAAACGGCACGAGTCGGGATACCACTACTCGATCTCGCACTGGGAGGTACTGAACGAAATCGACTTCGAGCACCATATTGATCCCGAAACCTACACGCGCCTTTACGACGCAGTCGTCACGGCCATCCAGAAAGAACAGCCCGCCATGAAATTTGTCGGGCTGGCGCTTGCTATGCCCACAGACCCGCACTACTTCGAATACTTCCTCGAGCACAAGAACCACAAGCCCGGTGTTCCGCTCGATTTCATTTCCTATCACTTTTATGCGGTGCCGACTCCGGATCAGACTCCTGAGGTCGAGCAGTTCACATATTTCGATCAAGCCGAGGGGTTCCTGAAAACAGTGCGCTACGTGGAGTCGATTCGCAAGCGGCTTTCCCCTGGAACCAAGACAACCATCGACGAACTGGGCGTGATCTCGGCGGACGACACTGCACAGGGAGAACCCGGCCACATTGCTGAGCCGATCGAAAACTCATACTGGAATCTTGCCGGTGCAATGTACGCCTATCTTTTCGGCGAGATGATGAATATCGGCATTGATGTTGCGGGCGAGTCACAGCTCGTAGGATTCCCGACCCAATTCCCTAGCGTTTCGATGGTCGACTGGAACGACGGCAAGCCGAACGCGCGGTTCTGGGTGCTGAAGCTACTTCATGACAACTTTGGCCCAGGAGATAAGCTGGTCGAAATCGGCCCGTTCAAGCCCGACAATCCTTACGTCTACACCCTGGCCTGCGCAACACATGACGGTAGGCGACGCGTATTGCTGGTCAACAAGCGAGATCGTACCTTTGACGTCTCGATTGCAGGTGCCACAGGAGGCCAAGTTGATTACGTGGACCAGACCACAGGGTTTCAGCCGCCGGCGACAGCGAAATTAAGCAGCGATAGTTTGAAGCTGGCAGGATTTTCAGTTGCAGTTGTGACCCTTCCGTAGGTGGGAGTCGATTCACTGCGCTGCGTTTGGATCAACTTCCTGCTTCGTGACCTCGCGAGGTGAGAACACGGGTTCGATTTCATGCTGCTGGTTCGTTCTGTCATGCAATCGCCGGTATTCGGTTAGGGCCTTTTGTTGCTCGGCGGCATGGCCCAACGCCTTCTCAGTTTGGGCCAAACGATACCACGCGACCTCATTCTCTGGATCGATCGCGACTGCACGCTGCACGTGGACCAGCGCTTGATCGGACAGCTTCTTTTCCAGCAGCACCGCGCCCAGTCCGAGCTGGGCCTCGGCAAAATCTGGATAATGCTGCAAAGCCTGCTCGAAGTAACGTTGGGCGTCGTCAAATTGGCGGGCCTTGCGACGCATTTCTCCTAATTCATACGCCGAGCTGGCGTTACCCGGATCGATTTGCAATTCCTGCTCAAACTCTTTCTGAGCCGCGGGCGGATCGTCCGCCGAATGACGTTGCCAGAAACGGCCCATCAGCGTTCGTCCCATTCGATAGTGGATGCCCGGACGGCTCGGTTCGAGCTTAAGAACTTCTCGATATTCTGCGATCGCCTGATCGTAAGAACCCTGGCTTTCGTGAGCCTCAGCCGCCGCGAGATGCCGCCAGACCGAAGTGGGCGCCACTTGCGCGAGTTTTGCCATTGTCAGGAAGGCAAAATTTCCATATATCTTGCCTGTCTGATAGAGGATTTCGGGATCGTCTGGATAAAGTCGGTTCAACTCCATCGCCACTTCGACGGCTTTGTTGTCTCGTTTCTGTCCCGTGTAAGCGCGCTGCAGTTCGAGTCCGCACATGCGTTTGATTTCGGCATCGGGAGACCGAGGAAAGCATTTCTCGAGTCCGGGCAAGGCGTCGCCATAGCGGCCGATTTCTGACAGCGACATCGCTAGTAGATTGCTGGACTTGGCCAAGCTGGGTTTGAGCTTCAGCGCTCGGCGCAGGGCTGGAATCGCTTGCTCGAATCTTCCCTCCTGAAAATAAATAAGGCCCAGATTCGCGTGTACTTCTGCAACTCCAGGCTCAAGTTCACTCAGCCTGAGGAATGATTGTTCGGCCTCGGAGTAGTTTCCTTGGGCCAATGCGCGCTGCGCATTCTCAGAGTACCGTTCTATCTCGGTAGAAGGTGATGATTGGGCAACTACACTGGGCGCGTGAAGGCAAACGGCGACGCAATACAACGACAGACAGGTCAACCAGGCGATGCGGGCGGGCAGGGGCATCACTGCCATGCTACCTCAAACAAATGGATGCGTCGGGCACAAACAGAGCCGCCTGGCTGGCAATAACCCGGCGGCTCTGTAGACAATCGTTGCAGTGCCATCAGAAAACGAACTTGCCTCCGAATTGAACGATGCGGCCTGGGTGCGCCGCAATGACCTTGCCAAAATCTCCGTTGTTAGGATTGTTGCTGACCGGAGCGCCTATGCCGGTAGCCGTGAAGGGATCAAACCCGTACTGCGCGTGGTTGAAAAGGTTGAAGGCCTCCACGCGGAACTGGAATGCGACCCGCTCGGTGAATTTAAAGTCCTTCCCGAGACCCATGTCCCAGTTGTTGATGCCTGGCCCACGGATGATATTGCGTCCGCTGTCGCCGAATTGGCCAGCGAGGGGCTGCACAAAGCATGCGGTGTTGAACCATTCGGAGATGCTCTTGTGGAAGCCGCCGTTTGGATTGCAACCCGAAACCAGATTGGCGCGCTGGGTAAACGTCGTGAGCAGGCCAAAGTTGTCATTGGCAAGCACTGAAAACGCGAATCCCTTCTGGAAAGTCGAGATCCCAGTGACTTGCCAACCGCCAAGCGCCAGATCAGCGGCCTTATTCATGGTATTGCCGTATTTCTTGCCGCGACCGAACGGCAACTGGTACACAGCACTGGTCACGAACCGGTGAGGCACGTCAAAATCCGAGCGGCCGTAATCCAGATGAGTATTGTGTTCGTCCATGTGTCCAGCAAAGGCATTTGTGCCGCCCACGCCTGCCGCAGCGGACTTGTCGTCCAAACTCTTCGAGTAGGTGTAGACCGCAACGAGTGCCAATGAACTCGAACGACGTTCGAGTTTCACATTGCCGGCATGGTAGTTGGAATAACCGTTCCATTGACTGTCGAGGAAACCCAAAGGAGATGTAATGTTCACATAAGGCCTTCTCACCGACGCTGGGCAATCCCCTGATTTCGGATCACCTCCGGTGGAAGGATCGCAAGCTGCGGGATCGGCCGGGGGCAGGCCCTGCCCTATGTTGAAGCGGTTCAACAGGTGAGTTCCTTTGTTCCCCACGTAGTTGACCTCAAGAGTCGTGTTCCGGGCCAACTCACGTTGTACTGACAGGGACCACTGCTGTACGTATGGGTTGTGAGGAAGCTCCGAAATGATAACTGCGAAAAACTGGCCGCCATCTGCTGCCGGCGATACTTGATGCAGAGGAACCGCCGGAAACATTTGGTCCGTCAGCTTGGGGTTGCACGGAGGATTGCCTGCTGTGCCGCAAGTTGGCGAATCCGCGGTGGGATTAGGGGAAGCGCGCACCACGAACGGGTATATATCACCGGAGTCGTCGATCTCACGAGTCTCGGCGGAGTCAAAGAAGATGCCATACCCGCCGCGAACCACGGTCTTATCGGTCAGACGGTAGGCGAAACCAATGCGAGGAGCAAAAGGCTTCTTCGATCCCGGGGCCGGATTGTTGCGTCCACAGTAGCGGTAAAATCCGTTGCCCTCAGGAGCTATCGGTCCACCGAGTCCTGTGACAGTCTGAGTCTGCAGAGCTTTATCCGCAAAGCACAACCCGCCGCCGGCGTTCGCACGGTCGAACCAGAACATCTTGTTGCTGCTCTGCTCAAAGGGCACAGCCCGATAGTCCCATCGCAGACCGAGATTCAACGTGAGTCGATTGTTTACCTTCCAGTCGTCTTCGACGAATGGAGCAAAATAATTGAAACGATACTGATTCAAGTTGCCGGCAGTTCCCGTCGGGCTAAATGGCCCAGGTTGAAATGTCGTGGCATTGTTGTAGTAGCCGAGCAGAAAGTCGGCAATGGAATTTCCAGTTCCACAATAACTGTTGGGGTTCGGGCAGTTGACGGTGTTGCTGACGATTGTGTCGTTGTTGAAAGTAAAGTTGCCAAGAAAATCCGCCGAAAGATTTCTTTTTTGCAGCCACCGGCGGTAGTCAAAACCGACGGTCACGGTGTGCTTGCCTCGAATCATGGCAAGCGAATCGCCGAATTCCCAAGTAGGAATATCGCTGGTTGTGGTGTCGTTACCCTGGCTTCCGAAGCTGGCGCTGTTGATGCCTTGAAAGGAGATGGTCGGATACAGACGCGCGTATCCCGGAAGATTGGAGAAGACCCCCGTCAAACCCAGCGCGGTCACGTCGGAGTCAGGTGCCGGGTTGCCGCCCTGAATCGCGCTTGGCTCCAGACGGCCAAAGCGGAAATTGTTGACGTATTTGGAGCCCAGGTTTACGGTGTGCGAGATCATCCAGCTTTCCGACTTCTCACTGAATACACCTACACCAAAGGGAACGGAGACGGAGCCGTTGATGTTTTGATTGTCGTAGGTTGCGGTTGTGTACCGGAAGAACAGCGAACCGTAATGCCCTAGTTGTTGATCTAATTTGTAAGTTTGCTGGTTCGTCGTATTTTTCAGATTCGTCACCAGTCGATAGTTGTTGCCGCCACAGTTTGTACAGTTTGGCGCCGGGAAGAGATTGGCGCCCAAAGCCACCGTGGCGAGTCGCGAGAACCGCGTCGACGGAATAATGTTGCCCTGGAAGGGTTGGCCAGTTGTCGGATCGATGGGCAAGCAAAATTGGGTCGCGCTGGGAATGCATCCGGCCGTGACCGG
>DASRRV010000164.1:0-12355 GCA_035695545.1 Candidatus Sulfotelmatobacter sp.
GCAAGAGCACCGGCAACCGGATGGGTGACGACCATCAGGCCGACCAGCACTCCGAGGACTCCACCGATTAGGTGAAGGAACAGGCTGCGCGATCCGCGGACCTGAAATCCGTGTTTCGCCTCGAAGATGCGCTGAATACGAGCAGCCAGCCGAGCACAAATGCTGTAGCCAGAGAGGTCGCCGGAATAATGGCAAGAGCCACAATGGCGAGAACGATCAGCGAAATCCCCAATGCCATCAGCCATCCCATTTCTGACGGAGTTCTTCAAGACCGAAGAGCCATACAGGAGTGGACATATATCCTCCGTTCGCAAAATTCCTGGTTCACCATCGCGGACGCACGCAACCAAATGCAACGGGCCGCTGTGTCTTAAGCAGCGGCCACGGGGGCAACAATGGTTTGCGAAGGCCGCGAAATTTCTGCCAGAGTCTTATGCACTTTCTCAGCCGACTGAGAACGAGCCAGATCTGCCTGAGAAAGAATGCCCACACAACGCCCACTCTCGTCCACGACGGGAATCCGGCGAATTCGATGCGTTTGCATGAGGTTCTCGCATGATTCCAGGCTCTGCTCCGGCCGACAAGTGATCGGATTTCGCGTGATAAATGCCTCGATGATCGTGATCCTTGGATCTAGGCCCTCAGAGATAATGCGGCACACAAGGTCACGGTCAGTGATGATACCCTCCAAATGCGCCGAGCTCGCGTCGGAGATGACCGGCACGCAACCAATGTCTTCGTCGCGCAGAATCTTTGCGACAGCAGTGGCGGTATTATGAAAAAGGCAGCAAGTCGGCTGCCGCGTCATAACCTCTCGCACTTTCATGGAACACCCCGACGAAGTATTTAGAGAGCTGATCGCGTCACAGGCGAGCGACTATGGTGCATGTGTTCGCGCCAGCTTGGCTGAAATCCGGAAACGTTTAAAAGAACTCTGCCTTTTAATCCGGAGAAAAGCTGCCGCTTGACAGCAGAAGAGTAGGTGAGACGGCTCTGAATATTTAGTTGCTTAAAACGCGAACATAGCATAAAGAATGTTTAACCGGCATACAGTCGTTACCGTAGGGCTATCCCTGCGAATGCTGAACAACACGTTAGGAGAATCGGGTGCTGCAGCACACGTTCGGCCCGCCGTTGCAAGCTCTCGACAGCGTGAGGCAGAAGGCCTTCGAGCCCCTTACGGCGACGCTCGTCAGCAGTGAAAGCGGTATCATGGTTTCGGGCGTAATCGTTCAGCAGTGGCAAGCCTCGCATGCCATTGTTTGCAGCGCGATCAAAATGCGCTTCGGCGTTTTCTTTCAATTCTTCGGTCCGGGAACTCACGGTTTCTCCTTTTAGTACTTCACTGGCGATGAGGGAGCTGAGTATAAACATCTCCAGACATAACTGCCGATTCTGCACGATGAGTATTCTGTGGTAGAGAACCGCTGCAGGCGCCCCCACACCTCATTGATCTAAGGCGTCGTTCGAATGGTTATGCTAGCTCACGCTAGTTGTAACCGGCGCACATGTCATCCCCAGTTATCGCGGAAAAACCGGGAGGACCCAGAAAAAACGGCCCATTAGTGTCAACTGGGACCGAATCCGCGCAACAGCCCGGAGACTGTTTTGTCTTCAGATTGCGTTTCACATACCCAGTGATAGGCTTTCGCATTGGAGGCACCTCAAATGAAATCTTTGTCTCTTTGCATGTTTTCATTTCTCGTCGCTTTTTTCACTCGTAAAAACCGAGAGGAGTGGTGCCCAGTCAACACAAGAGGCCGACATTCAAGAGCTTGAGAGACTCGAATCAGTTTGGAACGAAGCTCACGAGCACGGAGACGCAGATGCGCTGGATGCAATATGGGCGGCCGACATTGAGGTCGCGGTGCCGAAAATGCCCGTGTTAACCAAGGCTGATGCCCTGAGATTTGCGCGTTCAGGTCGTGTGAAGTTTTTGAGTTACCGGAGCTCTGACATCCGTGTCCGTGTGTATGACAATGCTGCGGTCGTCACCGGGCGTCTGCAGCGAACTCGCAGTATGAATGGTCAAGAAACCGCCGACGACTGGCGCTTCACCAAACTGTATGTACGGGAGGCGGGGAAATGGCGCGTGGTTGCGTTCCATGCTTCGGATGCAGCCCAACAGTGATCGACCCGGCGGAAACACCTTTGCTGCTCCCGTTTGACCGAGATGCCGTGAAAAGCTAGTGCCCGAATCGCGTTATGATGACACCGATGATGGTCCCACCGACAGCTCCCATGCCGATGATAGGTGCGTAGGCGTAGTAGCGCGGCCTGGACTGGTGCCACGACAGTTCCATCTGCCCAGCCGGGTTTCGAGAACCACTGAAAATATACGGGTACTGGCGAATTTCTTTTTGCTAAGAAGTGCGCCAGTATGACACGATTGTTTATCGTAGGCGTGCTTTTTCTGACGATAGTGCCTTCCCGGCGAAGCTGTGTTCGGACCCACCAAAATCATGATTGGACATTACGACTACCGTCTGGTTGCGCTTTCAGTGGTTATCGCAATTTGCGCCTCTTACGTCGCCCTCGACTTGGCGGGTCAAATCAGGGCGGCCAACGGCCGAATCCGCGTCGCCTGGTTGGCTGGCGGTGCGACAGCAATGGGCTTGGGTATTTGGTCCATGCACTATGTCGGAATGCTGGCGTTTAGCCTACCCGTTTCAGTCGAGTACGATTGGCCCACTGTAGTGCTCTCGCTCATGGCTGCCGTTCTTGCTTCCGCTGTCGCCCTATATGTCGTAACCCGCCAGAAGATGGGATGGATCAGGGCTCTCATTGGAAGCGCAATCATGGGTGGCGGCATTTCTGCTATGCACTACATCGGCATGGCTGCAATGCGCTTGCGTGCCATGTGTTCCTACGATCCACTGCTCTTAACCCTGTCTGTCGTGTTTGCGATCGGAATTTCTCTGGTCGCACTATTGCTAACTTTTCGGTTTCGAGAGGACGAAAAAAACTCGCCCTTTCTAAAAACAGGCAGCGCAGTCGTAATGGGCGCGGCCATACCGGTCATGCACTACATGGGAATGGCGGCCGCACGTTTTACTCCATCGCCCATTGCGCCGGATACTTCTCACGCCGTCAGCACGTCCACGCTCGGCTTTGCCGGAGTCAGTGCTGTCACTCTGCTGGTCTTGGGCGTGGCGCTCGTCACCTCCGCTATTGATCGCCGTTTTTCCGCTCAGCGGTTGGAGCTCAACGCAAGTGAAAGGCGGTTTCGAGGTTTGCTGGAGGCGGCCCCCGACGCGATCTTGGTTGTGAATCAGGAAGGCAAGATCGCCTTAGCAAATGCACAGACTGAAAAGCTGTTCGGTTACGAGCGTGAAGAACTCCTAGGCCAAACGCTCGAAATGCTTGTACCGGAACGGTTCCGGGAAAAACATCCAGACCATCGAAGTCGCTTTTTCCATGATCCCCGGGTTCGCCCGATGGGAGCTGGTCTGGAGCTGTATGGCTTGCATAGGGACGGCCATGAGTTTCCGGTTGAGATTAGCCTGAGCCCACTGCAGACAGCTGAAGGAGTGCTAGTCACGAGCGCGATCCGCGACATCACGCAACGCAAGCAGGCGGAACTAAGCCTTCGAGAGTTATCCGGGCGACTTCTACACCTGCAGGATGAAGAGCGAAGGCGGATCGCTCGCGAACTACACGACAGCGCGGGGCAGATCATCGCCGCCATGAACATGAAATTAGTTCCTCTTGTGAACAATGGCAACAAGAGCCCTGATGCCAAACCGATTGCGGAGAGTTTGGAGCTTCTCGACGAGCTATCGACCGAGATTCGGACCATTTCTCATTTGCTTCATCCTCCTCTGTTGGACGAGGTCGGTCTTTCTTCCGCCCTTCGTCTGTATCTGGAAGGATTCGCTGAACGCAGCAAGATCAAAGTGAACTTGGAGATTCCGGCAAACTTCGGGCGCCTCTCCCGTGACTTGGAGACCGCTGTTTTCCGGATTGTGCAGGAATGTCTGACAAACATCCACCGACATTCCGGAAGCACGGTTGCGCGGGTTCTGATTTCGCGGTCCGATTACGGCCTGCGCGTGGAAGTCGAGGACGAAGGCAAAGGCATATCGCCCCTGAGACGGTCGGAAATGGAGTTGTCCGGAAAAACCGGGGTGGGACTGCGCGGAATGCGGGAAAGAATCCGGCAATTGGGCGGGAACTTAGAGATTGGCTCTCTGCCCGATGGCAGAGGCACCGTGGTCCTAGCTCTGCTTCCGGTGGAACGGAACTCTGCTGAACTTTCTTCTTGAAGAAAGCAGCGGTCCGACGTTTCTGAGACAACCCCGAAAACGGGGCGATAGATTGCGGCAATCACTTACTATCCGAGCAGACAGGTGTACATCAAGTTGTGTCTGAAGCGACCTGATCAAGGGTAGATGCGGCTCTTTCCAACAGACACATGCTCCGGAGCAATGCCCGCGCTGAACCACCGCCGATGTCAGGAATGATAATCCGCTCGAGTACGGCTAACATCCGAAAGGGCGACGTTGTATTCCTCGACCTCGCGCATCGTGTTTGGAGGGCTGAAATTCCACTGCTGCCGTACAATCTCGCGAAAGGGTCCCATACTGTCTGAAGACCATTGCAACACGAACTCCTGTGTGCGGGTTGCTTCCTCTTAGTCGAAAACCAGCGAGATATTGGCGGGGGGCAGCCCGGCACCGACGTCCCGTCGGTCAGCAGGACCTTCAAGATCAAGGATCGGATTCTCCTATCAGAATAATCAGTTTCACTTTTTAAACTTTAACAAGGTTTCGTCTGACCGGAAGGAAACCAGTGCGGTGGCTGGCGAAGGCTCGTTGACGATGATCCGATGGGAAATTATCGAATGGTCAGCCCGCGAGATGTGCAGCGATACGTATGTTGTGGAAGATCCGAAGGCGTCGTCCGAAAGGTTTCGAAAACATCGCGGGCCTCGAGTCGGCTGCGGGAGTAATTCGTGCCGTAGATCTTATGGGTGGTCTCGTTTCCAGATCCAGTCCGTGGTCCACAAAACCATCATGGCGATTACCGCCCCTAACACGGTATCAACGGTCCGCTCGTGAACCAGCGGACCGGGAGGACTCGTCCCTGCCGCCGCGATGGTCAATGCCGTTGGAGTGATGAAGGCCAGCGCGAGTGCGTAGTGTCGTGCTACCACGACTTCGATCGCGAACTGCAGCATGACGAGGACTACGATCAACCAGGCACCTCGCGGATGAGCGAATCGAATCAAGCCGAAGACAAACACACCCATAACCGTGCCCACAACGCGCTGCAGGGCAGCGTATAGCGCTATGTCGCAAGACGTGAGTTGCCTGCAATACCGCACCCGCAACCATGACCACCCAGTACCCATGCCCCGCCCGAAAGAACAAGATCAAGAGGAAAAGACCGACGCTGCGACCTTTGCTGGACTACGCGGTCGCGCAGGGGCTGGTCAGGAACGAGGGCTTCTCGCAATGGCAGAACCGTGGCGTGATCAGAAGCCGCGCCCGTGTCGAGATGGAAAAAATTCGCGAGGCATCGGAAAAAGGTCTCGACGAAATTACATGGGGCGAATCGGACATACAGATCACGGCAGAAGATCTCGACTGGGATTACGTGAAGATGCTGCCCGAACTCCTGCCGATGGTCCGCAACGACTATGCGCATGGCAGCACCACCGAACTGCACAACTGGGCGCTGCGATCGTTTCAGGTCGTCAGCGAGATCATCATCAGCTTTATCCAACGCCTGCGTGAGGGATCGTCACCCGTCGGGCCGAGATGCGCAGCAGCGCGGTGAATCCCGCAAAGCGGGCGAGTAGAGCCCGGCCGGCGCAGCCGGACACGCCCGAGAGGGCATCGTCAGTGACGAGAACGGCGAAGACAACGACGACAACGGCAACAACAACAGCGACAACTACTGCAACGGCAGCCACACCAGCAGCACCAGCACCATGATTATGACGATGACCATCATGATGATGATCATCATGAGCATCACCATGGCGATTACGGGCACGCGCATGGCAGCATGCAGGTCAGCTGTCAGGCCAGCACTATGCCTCTGACAGAACATATAAAGGAGGAGGGGTGGGTGTATAGCGGGAAGCCTTGCGCCGTGCACGAAAAACTAGATAACGCTCGACACAATAAACTATATATGATACAACATAATAAACTAGTATTAATAACGCACAACAGACTAGTTTACGCGCAACACAAGAAACGAGTTTTGAAAATCCTTTATGGCTTCACCTTCGGAAAAACTGGCCCAGTCCCTGGAGATCCTGCATGGCCTGCAGAACGCCCAGGGCGCCGCAGCCATCCGGGCGCGGGACATGACGCGTGTCCATAGGGAGCGCCTTCTGGCCAATGGCTTCCTGCAGGAAGTCATCAAGGGCTGGTACATACCGAGCCGCCCCGATGAAAAGAAAGGCGAGAGCACGGCCTGGTACGCCTCTTTCTGGCGCTTTGCTGCTGTCTATCTGGAAACCCGTTTCGGCAAAAGCTGGTCCCTCTCTCCGGAACAGTCCCTTTCCCTGCATGGCGGCAACTGGACGGTCCCGCGGCAGCTGGCCGTCCGCTCGCCCAAGGGAAAGAACAACGTCACCAAGCTCCCGCATGGCACTTCGCTGCTCGACCTCAATGCCGCTATTCCACCGCCGGCGGAGCGGGAAGAAAAGGACGGGCTGCGCCTCTATTCGCTTGAAGCGGCCCTGATCGAATGCTCGCCGCAGTATTTCGCGAGCCATGCGACAGACGCGCGCGCGGCCATGGCCATGGTCCGCGATGCCTCCGGCCTGCTGGCCAAGCTGCTGGATGGCGGACACAGCACGATTGCCGGGCGCCTGGCCGGCGCTTTCCGCAACAGCGGCCGCGACCGCATGGCGGATGAGGTCGTCAAGACGATGTCCGCCGCAGGCTACACCGTCCGTGAAACCGATCCGTTCAATGATCGTCCCGCGCTCGCATTATCCGCGCGCGAAATGTCTCCTTACGTCAATCGCATTCGCCTGCTCTGGCAGAAAATGCGCGAGCCCGTGATCGAGCGCTTCCCGAAAGCGCCGGGCCTGCCGCGCAAAGCGGACGCCTACATGAAGGGCGTCGAGAAGGCTTATGTCACGGATGCCTACCATTCACTGTCCATCGAAGGCTACCGCGTCAGCACCGAGATGATTGAGCGCGTGCGCAGCGGCGCGCGGAACCCGGAGAAGGATGACCGGGATCGCAACGAACCCAACGCCATGGCGGCGCGCGGATACTTCCAGGCTTTTCAGGTCGTCGAAAAGAGCATCGCCCGCGTTCTGGCGGGCGAAAATCCCGGCACGGTTGCCGAGGACAATCATCGCGCATGGTACAGAGAGATGTTCGCGCCGAGCGTGACGGCGGGCATCCTAAAACCTTCCGATCTTGCAGGCTACCGCAACGGGCAGGTCTACATCCGGCAATCGATGCACGTGCCGCTGAACCGCGATGCCGTGCGGGACGCCATGCCGGCGTTCTTCAGCCTGCTCACGGAAGAACAGCATCCCGCCGTCCGCGTCGTGCTCGGGCATTTCGTGTTCGTCTACATCCATCCCTACATGGACGGGAACGGCCGCATGGGACGCTTCCTGATGAACCTGATGATGGCGTCGGGCGGCTATCCGTGGACGGTGATACCAGTCGCGGAGCGCAACGCGTACATGGCCGCGCTCGAAAAGGCAAGCGTGGGCGAGGACATCCGGCCCTTTGCTGATTTCATTGCCGGCCTCGTCGAGAAAAGGCTGGCGGGCGGGCCGTTGCCCGAAGTGCCGAAGAGTTCGTAAGAGGGGATCCGAGGCAAAGGCTGCAGTCTCTCTCGATTCGATTCAGAATCTGAAATGGAATATAGTCGGTGAAATCCTAGGGAAGGTCGATCAAATGGAGTTCAGATGGCTACGCTTCAGCAGCAGATAGCAAACAAGTTTCTTAAGAAGCTTGCGGAATCGAAGAAGGTGGATGCCGATAAAATCGAGCAGCTTGAAAAGCTGCTGGCGCAGGGCAAGAAGCTCAAGGCCGATGAATTTGTGAAGATCTTCTCACTCCCTGCCGGCGTCGATATGGAGGATTTTGCGCACAATTCTCCGACCACAATATTAATTCCGCCGCAAGCGTAATCGTAACCGCGCTGCTTCTGCTACGTTTCAGCTAACGGGCACGATTCCGTATTTCACGTTCAGAAATCTCTGCAACGCGGCGGGCAAGCACGGAGTCAGTTCCTGCCAGGTCAACACCTTGCATCTAGCGCGGAGAGTCGCGGATCGTATGCAGCGCACAACGCCGTACCAGTCCTCGGCCAAGTCAAGCCGCCGAGCGTCAAGCAACGTGCAGAAGTCGAGATTCAGCGCATGAGCCGCTAGAACGTTGCGTATGAGCTGATACGAGACGTATTTCTTCGTGGCTCTAGTCTAGGCAGCCGGCGAGATTCGAATACCTCCCTGAAATCTCGATATCCCTCGACCAGTTCCGCACGCTCGATCTGAAAATCTCCCTCCGTGAGTTTCGCCTCAAAAAGCATGTTTCCGAGCTTCATATCGATTTCGGTCCGTTCCGTCGCTTGGTTGAGCAACGGGACGCGCGGCATGAATCCAAATTCGGGGATGCTCCCAGATTCGAGCCCCAGAATTCTGCAGACTTCGAGTCTCCTTGTCAGGCCTGGATAGCAGAAAATGTTCATCAGCAGAGGGTCTGAACTCAAGGGAGAATCGAGTTCGTGCCACACTCCATCCTTCGCGGGGAGCGAGTGCCGACCCTGAGTGTGCACTTTCTGCAATCGTTTTTGCCACTGCGGCCTTCTGAGAATCGCTCGGTAGCTGGCGGGGATGAAGTTCCCATGGTGGCGGCCTCACTCCGATGGCTGGTAGACCACAACCGGCAGTTCGCCATAGCTGGTGACGTGTGTCAAAGAGTTCAGGGCCGCATATGAGTTGTTTCGGGCAATTAATTCCTGCCGGAGAAGGGATGCGTATCTGCCGCGGCCGACGAGCATGCCCTATCCTTTCAACCTCGCCTGAATCATCTCAGCCAGGCGGATGCTGTCTGCGATTTTCGAATGAACGGCTGGAGATGATTTGATCTCTTCTCGGTTGAGGCGCACCGCTGCGATAAGAGAAGCCGCTATGAGGAGGACGGCGTTCGGCTTTCTCTCGTCCTTATTATTGGGTCTGATGCGGTCACAACAATTGCTGCTCGGACCGGGTGCGCCTTTGAATACCTCAGCCGGACTGCAGCGGTACGCGGCCCAACAGCATGAGCAGGTCACAATGACACCGTCATGGGGCAGTGGTTCGGCTTTGTCTGGCCCAGAGTGCTCGATCTGAGGGTCAATGGCGCGGCAATTGATCGTGCAGCCGCACTTCTTGCACTTGACGACCCAGGCCGTGGGCAGCCCTAAATTCAGACCAGTCATAGGGCAATCATAGGCGAATAAAAGGGGAAAGTCATCCTCTCGTATATTCGCCGAGGAACTCATCACAAGTGGAAGCATTCGAAGCGCGTGCAACCGAGCATCCACAAATGTAAGCGTGCCATAAGCCGGACTGGTTTTCGAGGTCGTGTTTTTCAATTGAAGATTCGCCGTGACGGTTGTAGTCATAGTGTGACCCATGAAATCCTGGCTAAAACACCACATTCACTTTTGTTGTCTTCTCCTGCTGCTGCAACTCGGCTTCGCGCAAGAGGCCAGCTTCCGGATCACACCTCTGCGCCCGGTGGAGGAGTTGCGTGCCGAGGCGCTCAAGGCGCAGCCGCCACGCGAGCAGGGCGCCTTTCGCGAACCTGAGTTGGAGGAATTGGTCAAGCTCGATCCCACGATCAAGCTCGGCATCCGTTATGCTACCACTAACGATTTTCTGGGTACTCCCGTATACACGCAGGCGCGGGCCTTCCTGCAGCGACCGGCAGCAGAGGCGCTGCTCCGCGCCCATCGCGAGCTCAGGGCTCATGGCTACGGCCTAATCATCCACGATGGCTACCGCCCTTGGTACGTCACCAAAATTTTCTGGGATGCTACGCCTGACGACAAAAAGATTTTTGTCGCCAATCCAGCAGAGGGCTCCAAGCATAACCGCGGATGCGCCGTGGACCTATCCTTATACGATTTGCAGACGGGCGAAGAAGTGAAGATGCCCAGTGGATATGACGAAATGACCGATCTCGCCTATGCCGACTACGCTGGCGGTACGGCTGACGAGCGCGCTCGGCGCGCCCTGCTGCGCGAAGACATGGAAACCCAGGGTTTTACCGTCAACCCCACGGAGTGGTGGCACTTCGACTATAAGGATTGGAAAGAGTATCCAATCCTGAATGTGAAGTTTGAAGATCTCAAACAGTAGATTTCCATGCCGCTCAGCGCGGACTAGCGGCGATTAATTTGGGAAGCTTCCAGCGATTGATTAGCCGCCCATATTCCGGCTCCGGTAGTTGTACTAGCAGAGGCTTGCGCGTCGGATCGAGCCAGATGAGCAGAGTTTCCAGTTCGATTTGCGGCATGGCCGTGCATCCCGCCGTACCCTGGGTTGAATTCCGCCAAATGTGAAGAAAGACGCACGAGCCGCCCCCGGGCACAGGCGGATTAGTTTTGACATCGGTAACAATTCCGTTGAGACCCACGACGATGCCCCAACGGTACAACTCGATGGCCCGCATATGCTCCGAACTGTTCCAGTCGGGAGTCACTGCCGATCGATCAACCACGCGGTTGTAGTATTTCGATCCAGGGTCGTCCACGCATTCGATCGATGCGGTCAGATTCAGATAGGCCATCTTTGATCCCGGGAGTGGCTGGGCCGCGTCGCCGAATGCGGTGCCGAGAGCGAAGACGCCCGCTGGTGCTTTGCCGTCTCCTTCCTTTTTGACCGGGTCGGATGTGCCGCGAAGGTTCGGGTCATCGGTCGCAATCACGCCTATTCCCCAGGCCAAACCATTCTTGCCGACCACAATGGATGTCGGTTCACCAACGGGCAACCATGCGTCATGCGGAGCGGCGCGCTCAAATCGCTGCAGCCGTCCTTCGACACTATTCCAATCTGACGTGGTGACCACGATCAGCTGCGTTGATCCCACGAACCCATCAGGTTCGCCAGCGCTGACCTGAGCCTGAACAGGCTCGCCAGCTAAGATCAACAGGAGGCAAAAGAGAAAGAGAAGGAGCACAGATTTCATAGAGGTACATGAAGGCGAAACTGACCAGCGGAGTCGTGCAGCTTCCGCAACGTCAGTATCGCAAGATATCTCGGCCAGGGTGTCGGGGCATGCACGCTAACTGGTCGCTCACTTGTCGTTACGTTACCGGATAACAGCCCTGTACGCCAACTCGTTTCGTGTCCCAGTGTGTCTTGAAAAAATTGCTCCCTCGACGCAGCATCGTTGCCAGCCAAACAGGAGCCGTCGGCCGACACCGCCCCACTGGTTACGTCTTCAGTCTCAGTAAAAGAGCCATGGCATTTTCGTGGTCAATCGCCTTCAGTTCACCCGTCCAAACTGCGGTTGTGGTCAGACACAGCACCGCGTACTCGACAGCAGGACTGTCCGCTGCAGCTAGACTCCCGGCCTTCTGCTTGACAACGCCAGTATTGCGCATATGCTGTTAGGTAGAGTGAATTCCGTACTCTCCTCTTTCAGATCCTCTGAACTAAGGCAGTCCATCTGAAGTTCCCTCCTCTTAGCCGTGAAAGCTCCGGAGGTTGACATGTTTGCTCGTCACGTTTCCATGCACCTGAAGCCCAATACCCGCGCAGAGTTTGCCCAGACCCTGGAGAAAGAGATTATTCCCCTCCTTCGGAAGCAGAACGGCTTCCACGACGAAATCGCATTCGTCGCAGCAGGGGGCGGAACACTAGTCGTCGCAATCAGTCTGTGGGACAAACAGGAGGATGCGGAAGCGTATCAGCGCACGGCGTATCCAGAAGTGCTGAAGACCTTGTCGAAAGTGGTTGAGGGGACTCCTGAGGTTCGAGACTTCGAGGTCGCCAACTCTACCTTCCAAAAGATTTCTGCGCTTGTAGCGGCCTGAAGCTGGAAGGTTTCCTGTGCGGTTGGGGGCGGCCGAGCCCGCCCTCTCCCTTACGAGAAAGAGCCGACTACCAAGAAGAATCGAGGGCTAGATCGTTCTGGTGACGTCCGCTTCTCAAAGGTAAGGATACTTTCCGAAACGTCCGCGTCCAGAATAGCTTGGAGGTGTTTTGTGCCCTGGCAATCGTCGATTTCCTTTCCAACAGGCACGAAAAACGTGCTCGACATCGATTCCAACCAAGCCATGCAGGAACTGCGTGCCGGGGTGCTGAGAAGCCGCGGAGTTCATGTGCATATGGCCAAAAGCGTCATTGAAGCGGAGGTCCTCTGGGTACCTGATT
>DASRRV010000165.1:0-10909 GCA_035695545.1 Candidatus Sulfotelmatobacter sp.
GGAATGCTGCGGCCGGTCTATCACGGGGAACATGGCCTGCGGACGCTGCGCGAGCTGGCCCGCACGTATCAGACTCTCAGTCAAGATCTAAACCGGGTGATGAATCGAGTGAAGGCGCTATATCGTGGTTGGGGCATTGCCGGTGGGGGTACGCAGGTTTATGCGCCACGTTATCGCGACGAATGGTTAGGCAAGATCGAGCAGGTGGGAGTGCGCCGGCGAGCCGAGCTGCTCTATCAACGGTTGGATGCTGTGACCTGAAAGCTGCTGGTTATGATTGTCTGCGGAAAGGAGGCAGACCGTTTGTCCCATCAAACGTACCCCACGAGGCAGAGCGGCAAGGCAACAGACCGTTCTGGAACCCTCGGACAATGTACCCACACTCGTTCGGAGTGGCACCAGAACCGTGAGGAGAGGGTGTACCTGCCAGCATCGAGGCGGTGAAGGGGCTAGGGTTGGATAGCATGGCGAGCACATGCAAATTCTCATAAGCATCGTAATGTTGAGGGAGCCAAAGATGCTGATAGGCTCTTTTTGCAGCGGGTACCGAGGCTCATCCATCCTCTGTCATGGGTATTGGTTTAACGCTGCCGGTGTGCAGAGAACGCCTAAACTGTCATGTCAGTCCAGTGGAACAGGGTAAGCCCGCATCGCTCCTCGCAAGAGGTAGAAAGCCGTAAGGTGGACAATGGCGATGCGGGTAGCGGAACTGAGAAAAAGCGAATGCTGCCCTGTAATCGGGCAGATAGAGGTTGCGTTGTCTGTTTTTGTTTTTGGCGACAACATTACCTCGCCGGAAACGGAGCCCACTTCTCGGTGGTACTGGAACGCGAGACCATTGGTGGAACCGATGAATGAAGCAATCGCAAATGATGGTGGCGCCAGCCACTGGTGCGGCTTCATACACTCTCCTGGATTTTTCCGTGGCAGTGCAAATCGGCCGCTAATCAGTATCGCGTAGGTCGCGTTGAGATTTGAATACGACTGCGTCCTCGTTTCTTATGGGGGCGTTACAGAGTGCTCGAGCCGCATGAAGGGAAACTTTCACGTCCGGTTCTTAGAGGGCTGGGGGCCAGTAATGGCCCCTGGCCACTCGGCGATTGCAGGCCTTGCGGCGAACGTTGCGCTCGGAGTTATTAGCGGAGAGCCGGAAACATAAAGCCGCGAAACTGCTGCGGCAGATTCCTTGCATCGGTCCAATTCGGGCAGCCCGCTTGCTGGCGTTGATGCAAACCCCGCACCGGTTCCGGAGCAAGCGCCAACTGTGGACCTACAGTGGCCTGGGCATTGAAACGCATGATAGTGCGCCATACCGCTTTGTCCGCGGCGAACTGCAACGTGCGAAAAAACCGCAACAGATCCGTGGTCTGAATCGGAACCACAACCACGAGATGAAAGACATCTTCAAAGGAGCAGCAATCCGGGCCAGCTGTGGGGTGGGGCCATTGCGCGACTTCTATGTGGCTTTGCTGGACAAAGGCATGAAGCCCGAGATGGCGCGGCTCACCTTAGCACGCAAGATCGCGGCCATTGCTCTGACACTTTGGAAAAAGGAGGAAGGCTTCGACGCCGAACATTTGAAAACGCAAGCCGCTTGAGGGTTGCATAGAACAGGTGATCTCCCAGGTTTTCATGCCTCGGTGGTGGCCCATCGGTTCTGCGACGCTCGGGTTCGAGGGAGAGTATCCATGCACTCACTAGGCACCGTGTGCTTCTGCATTCAGCACCGAGTCTCGGAGTCAATCCTATGCCCCTGGCGACGATTTGCTCTCCATCTTCACATTTCAAGCGGGGCGGAGTTCTTGCTTCCTCGGACGAGGATACGGCAGCGAAGGCCGCGCCGAAGTTTCTCGGCTGGCCATCGCCGGTGCCATACCCATACGTTTCTCGCAACACGGGCAGACCGGTGGCCAACTTCTGTTATCAGGCCATTGCGCGTTTTGACCCGGATGATGAGTGTAATCGCAATTTTTGCACCAGTGCAGGCTTACCCCAGCAGGCACAATCTCAGGACAATACCAGCCAACGCGTCCGGCGCAAGTGCGAAGAGCACAACCACATTCCTGACCTTACTTTCGCCTTCCCGGATCGCGGGCATCGCCACAACTATCGGTGAGAATCGGCACGAAGCGCAGATGACTGTCGGAATCTGTCCTGTAGTCAAACCATTGCTGCTACCGACATTTTGAATGCCGCCGCACATAAGCCAAACTGAACCTCCTCCCCTTCCCTTGCAACCCCTCCTCCCCGGGGGTATCATTCGCCTCTAATCTAGCGCCGAAGAATTCACTCTCTCCCACTCCCCAGCGGAGCGCCGGACTTTTCGACGCGGATCCATCACTCGGAGCTTGCAGTGACTTCTTCCGTGCGTCCCCTGGCCGTGGACGAACAGGTCGGTGGCTACAAGATTCTGGGCACTGCCGGTGTCGGCGGCATGGGCATCGTTTACAAAGCCCTTGACCTCAAACTCAACCGCACCGTCGCTCTCAAGTTTCTCCCCAGCGAACTCAATCTCGCCTCCAAAGACAAGGAACGCTTCCTGCAGGAAGCCCGCACCGCTTCCGGACTCGACCACAACAACATTGGAGTAATTCACGGTCTGGAAGAGACCGCGGACGGCCACACCTTCATCGTGATGGCCTACTACGAGGGCCTGACGCTGGCGGAAAAGATTCGCCGCGGCCCCATCCTGCCCAAGGAAGCCCTGAACATCATGGTGCAACTCGCTCACGGCCTCACGGAGGCCCACGAGCACAGCATCATTCACCGCGACGTCAAGCCTTCCAACGTGATCCTCACGCGACAAGGCGTCGCCAAGATCGTCGACTTCGGCCTCGCCCGCGTTGCCAGCAGCGCCGCCACCACGCTTACCGCAGGGCCGGTCGGAACCCTCGCCTACATGTCGCCCGAGCAGGTGCGCAACGAACCCCTCGACCGCCGCACCGATATCTGGTCGCTCGGCGTCGTCTTCGAAGAGATGCTCACCGGCAAACATCCCTTCGAGCGCGACAACATGTCGGCCGTCCTGCTCGCCATCCTCGAGCAGCCTCCGCCGGTCGAGCGCCTCGATCCCACAATCGCCGCCATCGTCTGCCGCATGCTGGCCAAAGATCGCGTCCATCGCTACGCCGACTGCCGCGAGTTGCTCGCCGACCTCGAAGCCTGCAAGCCCGCCTTCGACGCGCAGCCCAGCGCTCCCTCCGCCCGCGACGTCAGAGCCTCGTCGCTGAATCTCCGCAAGGCCCTCGAACACGCTTCATCGACCCGCGCCATCACCACGCCGTTCGACCGCGTCCGCCGGTGGGCCGTTGAACTCACCGCGGTCGTTCTACTGCTGATTGCCGGTTCGCTCCTCATCCCCTCCGTGCGCCAGCGCGTTGCCGCTCTTCTTTCTCCCAGCACTGGACCGGAAAAGCACATCGCCGTACTGCCCTTCGACAACATCGGCAACGATCCCACCAATGAAGCCATCTCCGAAGGCCTCATGGACAGCCTCACCAGCAAGCTGTCGAACCTCGATGCGGGTCAAGGCCAGGAAGCTCAGCAGTCTCTTTGGGTCGTCCCCGCCAGCGAGGTGCGCCGCCGCAAAGTCACCGATCCCGAAACCGCGCTCCGCGAATTTGGCGCCACGCTCGTCGTCAAAGGCAGCGTCATGCGCGACAACTCCGGCGTGCATCTCACGGTGAACCTGATTCGCACCAAAGATATCCGGCAGGAAGGCTCCCTCTCCCTGCAAGACCGCTCCGGCGACTTCGCCGCCCTACAGGATCAGGCCGTCTCCGGCCTTGCGCGCCTCCTGCACGTCGAAGTGCCCGCTGCCGCCTTGCACACAGCCGAGGGCCGGGTGGCGCCCGCAGCTTACGAGTCCTACCTGAAAGCTCTCGGCTACATGCAGCGCTACGACAAACCGGGCAATCTCGATCTGGCGATCGCCGCTCTCTCGACCGGCGTTGAATCTGATCCGCAATTCGCCCTGGGCTATGCCGGGCTCGGCGAAGCCTACCGCTTGAAATATCAGGTCGACAAGAATCCGAAATGGACGGAACGGGCTCTGACCAACGGCACCAAGGCCACGTCATTGAACGATGCCCTGCCTTCCGCCTATGTGACGCTCGGCCGCATCCATGACACGCTCGGCAAGAACGATCTCGCCCTGTCGGAATTCCAGCGCGCCCTGCAACTCGATTCGCGCAACGCCGACGCCCTCACCGGCGAAGCCCACTCCTACGAGCACGCCGGACGTTTGCCCGACGCCGAAGCTGCCTACAAGAAAGCCATCGCTCTCCGTCCCGACTACTGGGACGGCTACAACAGCCTTGGGCTTTTCTACGACGACCAGGGAAGGTACGAAGATGCGTTCAAGCAGTTGCAGCACGCCATCGAACTGACTCCCGACAACTCCACCGCGTACTCCAATCTCGGTGCCGCCTACGTCGATTCCGGCGACGCGAAAAACTACGCGCCGGCAGAGGCCGCCCTGAAGAAGTCCATTGAACTCGCTCCCAGTTATGGCGCCTACGGCAACCTGGGCGATCTTTATCTTCTGCAGAACCGGTTTGCCGAAGCGGCCGCCGCCACCGAAAAAGCCTTGCAGCTCAATGACAAGGACTTCATTGTTTGGGGCAATCTGGTGGCTGCCTACGACGGTCTGAAGGATGATGCGAAGGTAAATGCCGCTCTGGACAAGGAGATCCCCCTCCTCGAAGAGGCCGCTCGATCCAGCCCACGCGATGCCGTCGTGCAAATCCGCCTGGGCGCGATTTACGCTCGAAAAAAGCAACCCGAGAAAGCTCTGGCTCGTGTGCAGACCGCCCTCACTCTTTCTCCGGATGACTCTTATGTCTTAGCCACCGCCGGCGAAACCTATGAGCGCCTCGGAGATCGCACCCATGCTCTGCAATACATCGAAAAGGCTCTGCAAAAGGGATATTCCCTGCAGAGCCTGAAGAGCGATCCCTTCTTCCATGGTTTGCTGTCTGATCCGAATTTCCGGCCCAGTCCCAAATGAACTTCACTTTGAAAGTTTGAAAAGGAGATTAAGACTATGGCAACCGTAAAAGCCCCTCTCGGCGCCCTTCAGAGAATCCCCATCGACATCAACGGCCAACCGACTTTGCCCGGCATTGTCATCGGGCCCACCGACAGCGTCGAGTTTTTCAACGGAGCTCCGTTTCCCGTTTCCATCCAGTTCATCTGCGCCAATGGCCCCGTGTTCAGCGACATCGCCCGCATCAACTCCAACTCCACCAGTTCGCCCCAAACTCCACAGAAGTCCCAAATCACTACGGACTACACGATCACGAACATCAATACCGGCGTGCCTCAGGGACCCTACGCGATTGAGGTCGGCATTAATCCCCAGACCGTGCCAGCTCCCATGCTTGTCCCCGTCAGCGGCGGCCAACCTGCGTCTGCTGAAAAGAATGTCTCAGTCCCCATCAATGGCTGGCTCCAATTCAATCTCCAGGATGGTGCCTACACGATCACCTGGACCCCTTCTGGCGTCTTTCCATCGGGGACCTTCCCGCAGGGCATGACCACGCCGGCCAAGTCACAAACTGGAAACCAGATCCTCAATTCCTCCTACACCTTGGACGGTCCCAAGGGCGTGACCGGCGGCGGTACGGTAAAAATCCGCTCCTGACCCGCTCCACCCGCACTTCGGCATTCGTGGAGACGTAGCTCCGCTACGTCTCCCGGATCAGAGAATAGGCAAGCCGCATAACAACGCCGAGCAAGAAGTGCGAAATGAGCCAACATGCAATCTGGACTTCACCAGTGGATGGCATGCCATCCGCCGGTGTTTTTATTTGGGCTGCAAAACCGCCGCTCGAGCTTGACAGCCAGCCCACTCCGAAAATCCTCGTGCTATAATTCTTTATTCTCAGTCGCTTAGAGCACGGAGGACTGTATCGATAAACGTTTTATCCGCACGAACGATCGTATCCGGGCGCGCGAAATCCGCGTGATTGACGACGAAGGGCAGCAGCTTGGCATCATGGCTCCCTACGAAGCCATCAAGAAAGCCCGCGAAAAGAATCTGGACCTGGTTGAGATTTCGCCCACCGCGCAGCCTCCCGTCTGCCGCATCATGGACTACGGGAAGTATCTCTACCAGCAGGAAAAGAAAGAGCGCGAAGCCAAGAAGCACCAGAAGACGATCACCGTAAAAGAGGTCAAGTTCCGCATCAACGTGGACGACCACGATTACGAAACCAAAAAGAATCACGTGCTCCGTTTTCTGGACGAAGGCGACAAGGTCAAAGCCACAATCTTTTTCCGCGGAAGAGAAATGACCCGCACCGGCCTCGGCCGCCAGATCCTTGAAAGGCTGATTAAAGACGTCGAACCGCACAGCATAGTAGAATTCCGCCCCCGCCAAGAGGGCAACACTTTGCATGCGATATTGGCGCCTAAGAAGACGGAAAAGGAACGGGAGAAAGAGAAGCAGAAGGCGGAGAAGGCTGCGGCGCAGAGTGCGCCTGTCGCTCCTCCGGCGCAAGTGGCCAAGCCTGCTTCGTAGAAATTCCTCGCTGCGCTCGGAAGGGTTGGCCTTTTCTGAGTGCTATCTGGCATCGGAAGCGAGAATAGGGGTTTTACACTTTGAGCTGGCGGCGGAATGCTGACAGCTTCTTTTGAGGATTTATGCCGAAATTGAAAACGCACAAGGGCGCTGCCAAGCGCTTCAAACTAACCGGGACGGGGAAGGTGAAGCGCGGACACGCAAAACTGCGTCACATCCTGACGTCGAAAGACAAAAAGACGAAACGCAAATTGGGGAAATCCACCCTGGTGAGCGATGGAGACCTGCGCAAAGTCAAGCGCATGATTCCGTATCAGTGAGTTTGCCTTCGTGGCGCTTAGTGTCTGTTGTGGTTTGGGAAGTGCGATAACCACGAAGGACACGAAGTGTCACGAAGGAACTGCGGGCCTGATCGAATCGGGCCCCGGCGTGTGAAGAGGCTTGGGATTGCCGCCATGGTGATCCTCCTTACCTCCAGCCGCCATCACGACGAAAGAAAAAAGGAGAACACAAATGCCTCGTGTAAAACGCGGGACGAAACGTCGCGCGAAACGCAAAAAAATATTAGACCGCGCCAGCGGATACTTCCTAACCAAGTCAAAACTTTACCGTTCCGCAAAAGAAGCAGTGGAGCGCGGGCTGAAGTTTGCCTACTCCGGACGCAAGCAGCGCAAGCGGCAGTATCGCTCGCTGTGGATCGTGCGCATCGGCGCGGCCGCCAAGCTGAACGGAATGAGCTACAACCAGTTCATCCACGGATTGAAGGTGGCCGGGGTCGAACTGGACCGCAAGATTCTGGCGGACCTGGCAGTGAAGGATCCGGCGGGATTTGCGAGTCTGGCTTCGCAGGCTAAGACGGCGCTGGCGTAGGGGCGGCTTTCGGCGCTCGGCTTCCGGTTTCCGCCAAACACCGGGAAGGGCACGGCTTCAGCCGTGTCGCCCAGTACTTTCTTCACGCAACTTTGTCATTCTGAGGGGAGCGAAGAACCTGTGCATTCCCCTGGGAGTTGCATGGGTCCTTCGCGCAAAGAACGCGCTCAGCATGACAAGGCATTCTTAACAACATCGTGGCATATACCGTTCCCAAACTTACGGACTATTCGGCGGCGGCGCTGGAGAAGGCTGCCGGCGATTGCGTTGCTGCGTGTTCGGGTGAGGTGGCGGAGGTTCGCAGCGATGCGGAACTGAAGGCGTTTCGCGACCGGTGGCTGGGGCGGAAGAGCGGGATTCTCACACAGATCAATGAGCTGTGGCTGAAGGGCGCGCCGAAAGAGGCGAAGCGCGAGGCGGGGATTCGCGTCAACGAGCTGAAGGCGCGGATTACGGAACTTGTCGAAGCCGCACACGTTGGCGGTGGTGGAGATTCGCTGGCGGCAGAGCGCGTGGACATTACTCTGCCGGGAGTGCGGCGGGTGATTGGGGCGGAGCATCCCGTGATGCGGACGATACATGAGATCGTCGGCGTATTTCAGAAGCTGGGATATTCCGTGGCTGAGGGTCCTGTGGTTGAGACGGACTACTACAACTTCGAGGCCTTGAATTTTCCTCCGAACCATCCGGCGCGGGATACGCAGGACACTTTGTTTATTGCGGGACAGCAGGCGAAGCCGCAGCGCGAGCGGTTGCTGCTGCGCACGCATACTTCTCCGGTGCAGATTCGGACGATGGAGAAGATGCGGCCTCCGATCCGGATTGTGATTCCGGGGACGGTGCATCGCAACGATCCTCCGGATGCGAGCCACTCGCCGATGTTCCATCAGATTGAAGGGCTTGCGGTGGACACCAACATTACGTTTTGCGATTTGAAGGGGACGCTTGATCACGCCATGAAAGCGCTGTTCGGATCGTCGGTGAAAACACATTTCCGGCCGTCATTCTTCCCTTTCACGGAGCCTAGCGCGGAGTTGTATGTGACCTGCTTCATTTGCGGCGGGTGCGGGAAGCGCGGGTCTGATCCTTGCCGTCCTTGCAAGCAGACGGGATGGATTGAAGTGCTTGGTTGCGGGATGGTCGATCCGAATGTGTTCGAGTTTGTGACGGACAACGGGTATGACCCGGAGAAGGTTTCGGGATTCGCCTTTGGCATGGGCGTGGATCGGCTGGCTCTGCTGAAGTATGGCGTGGATGATTTGCAGTACTTTTTTCAGGGGGATGTGCGGTTTCTGGAGCAATTTGGGTAGGAAGAAGCTCCTAGCTTCTAGCTGCTAGCTTCTAGCTCTTTCGGGAGTTGGGCAGCTAGTAGCTAGGAGCTAGAAGCTAGAAGCTTTTCATGAAACTTTCTCCACAATGGATTCGTGAGTTTGTTGATCTGGCGGTGGACGATCGCCGGCTGGCTGAGGACTTGACCAATGTTGGGATTTCGGTTGAGGGGATCGGCGGAACCGGGGCGGATACCGTGTTTGAGATGGAGATTGGAACGAATCGTCCGGACGCGATGAATCATTATGGCGTCGCGCGGGAGGCGGCGGCGATTTATGATTTGCCGCTGAAGCAGTTCTCAGTTCTCGGTTCTCAGTTCTCAGCAAAACCCTCGCAGGGTGCGGCTTTCCCCATCACTGTCGAAGAGCCTTCGCTTTGTCCGCGTTTTTCGGCTCTGGTGATTCGCGGTACTTCTATTGAGGCTTCGGCGGCTAAGGTTGCTCACCGGTTGCAGTTGCTCGATCAGCGGCCGATCTCCAATGCGGTCGACGCTACGAATTATGTTTTGTGGGAGATCGGGAAGCCTACGCACGTCTTCGACATGGACCTGCTGGAGGGCGGGAAGATTGTTGTACGCAAGGCGCGGGATGGCGAGACGCTCAAGACCCTGGATGGCGTGGAGCGCAAGCTTACCTCCGAGGACCTCGTCGTCTGCGACGCCAAGAAGCCCGTGGGGTTGGCCGGTGTGATGGGCGGGTACGACACGATGATTACGGAGAAGACACGGAACATCGTGATCGAGTCGGCGTGGTGGGATCCGGGGATCGTGCGGAAGATGTCGCGTCGGCATGGGCTGCATACCGACGCTTCACACCGGTTCGAGCGCGGAGCGGATTTTGAATCGACCGTTCTGTCGTGCGATCTGGTGGCGAAGATGATTCTGGAGTCGGGAGGCGGAGAGTTGGTTGGCGACGTGGTGGATGTTGTGTCGAAGCCGATGGACCAAGCTCCGGTGGTGCTGCGGGTGAGCGAGGTGTCGCGCATTCTCGGCGGGAATTTGGGCTCGCGACATGTTTTTGGATTGCTCAAGCGCTTGGGGTTCACGCTCATTCCCGAGGGTCAGGGACAAGCGCAGTTCCAGGTACATATTCCGAGCTGGCGTCTGGATGTGGAGCGCGAGATCGACGTGATTGAAGAGATCGCGCGGCTGCACGGATACGACAAGTTCGAGAACACGCTGCCGGCTTACAGCGGCGCGGTGGTGGAGTTGCCGCATGAGGCGATGGATGCGACGTTGCGCAAGCGGGCGCTGGCGTTGGGATATAACGAGGCATTGTCGCTAACGTTCATTTCGCATGCGGATGCGGAGAGGTTTTCTTCCACGGGAGCAAAGGTATTGGAGTTGGAGAATCCGTTGAGCGAAGAGGCTTCGGTGATGCGGACATCGCTGGCGCCGGGGATGCTCGACATGCTGGCATGGAATCTGAATCGGGATTCGGCGGAGGCGCGGCTGTTTGAGATCGGCGGCGTGTATGAGTTGTCGGGTGGCGAGCGGGTGGAGCCGAGGCGAGCGTGCCTGGGTGCGACCCTCTCCTCCGTAAAATCGGCTCTGCCGGTTGGGGGCACGCTCGATGTAAGCAAGGGCGAGATGGCCGCTGCCGCCGAAGCTTTTCGTGGGTTCAAAGGTGACGTGGAGAATCTGCTCTCACCTTTCCGCGACCATCTTGGCTATGACCGGAAAGCGGCCGACTACTTTCATCCTGGACGCTCGGCTCGCGTGAAAATCGACGCGGTTGTAGTTGGGCAGTTTGGCCAGATTCATCCGGAAATCGCGGCGGCGCGCAAACTGCGGCAGCCCGTTTACCTGGCGGAATTTGATCTCGAGCAGCTCTACGTGCTCGGTCTGAGGCAAGTGCGTTTTCGTCCGCTGGGTAAATATCCCGCCCTAGAAAGGGATTTCTCCTTTGTATTCCCGGATGATATTCCGTTCATCGAGATGAAGAAGACGGCATACAACTTGGATATCCGAGAGCTGAAGGAATTTCTTCCGGCAGAAGTCTTCCGCGGCGGTGCCATCGAACCAGGCAAGTACTCTGTTCTTCTGCGAGCAAAATTTCAGTCCCCGGACCGGACGCTGCGCGAGGACGAGGTGGCGCAGTGGTCGGGGAAGATTGTGGCGGCGTTGACCGGGCTTGGTGGAGTGCAGAGGGTTTAGGTCAAAATCCGGCACGCTGCTCGCGCGGAGAA
>DASRRV010000166.1:0-71362 GCA_035695545.1 Candidatus Sulfotelmatobacter sp.
TCAATCCTCACCTCCATTTGCCAGTGCCTTCTGCAATCGTGACGTAGCGGTCGATAGGGAGATCGGTAATGCGCTCGACCTTGCCGCTGGGTTGCGGCCAGCGTATCTCCAGCCAATCGAGCTTCGTCCGTTTGCCGATGCCCAGCACCATTCGCGGATCGTGAGAAGACAGAAAGCTGCCGCCACCGACCTTCATCCTTTGTTGCTTCAGATCTCCAGACTGGTACGAGATGCGGGCGCCAATCGCGTCGGGATTGGATTTTGTTCCAACAAGGTTGATTCCGAGCCAGTGGTTCTGACTGCCTACGGCGTTGCGCAAGAGAACTGGCGCACCGTCATTGATCGCAACCAGTACATCGACCGCTCCGTCATTGTCGAAGTCGCCGATCGCCATTCCACGAGCTGATAGGGGCTTCGCAAATACGGGTCCGCTCTGTGCGCTCACATTTTGAAAGTTCTTGCCCGTGTTGTGAAACAGCATGAGGGGTTCCTGGTACTTTACCTGGCTGTGTATCGTTTCGATGATGTCGTCAGGATTGCCATTGGCGAGAAACAGATCAAGGTAGCCGTCATTGTCATAGTCAAAGAACTTAAGGCCCCATCCGCTCAAAAGCCGAGTCGCCATTCCGATTCCTGTGGGACCGGCCTGATCATCGAATGTTTCATCGTGATTGTTCTGGTAAATCGAGAACCGCTCCATATCGATATTGGCGACGAACAGATCCATCCATCCGTCCTGGTTGAAGTCGGCGGAATCGAGTCCCATGCCGGAGCGAGCCCTGCCATCGCTGCTGTAAGCAACTCCAGCATAAGTGGCGTTCTCTTCGAATCGTCCCTTGCCGCGATTCATAAACACAAAGTTCGGAGCGGTGTCGTTGCTGACGAATAGATCCATGAGGCCGTCGTTATTGAGATCGGTTGCGACGACGCCCCATGCTTTGCCGAGCGAATTTGCGATCCCCGAACTCTTGCTGACATCGGTGAAGGTTCCGTCGCCATTATTGTGAAAAAGCCAACTCGGCATCGAGTTGTAGAGGCGCGGAATGCAGTAGCCGTGCTTGCCCTCCTCACCAGGCCCGCACGATTTGTTTATCGTCTTCGAGAACTCGACAAATTGGCACACAAATAAATCGAGCTTGCCGTCATTGTCGTAGTCGAACCACACCGCGCTGGATGACCACCCCGGGGCTGCAACACCGGCTTTTTCAGTGACATCGGTGAATGTTCCGTCCCCGTTGTTGTGATAGAGAATACTTCTGCCGTATTGCGCGACATAGATGTCAGGAAAGCCATCGCCGTCGTAGTCGCCCGCGGCAACGCCTTGACCGTAACCGCCTCCGGGCACGCGCGCTTTTTCCGTCACATCTGTAAATGTGCCGTCACGATTGTTTCGGTAGAGAGCGTTCCGCAGCGGTGGATTGGGATTGTAGAAATCGCACTTCCCGCTGTTGACCAGATAAATGTCCATCCAGCCGTCGTTGTCGTAGTCAAGGAAGGCGCAGCCCGGACCCGTGGTTTCAGGAAGAAATCTTGCCGCGGATTTGCCAGAAGTGTGCACCCAACGGATTCCGCTCTTCTCTGGCGGAATTTCTTCAAACGGATAAACCGGATCGGGCAGGGCTTGGAGAATACGCGACAATCCGCTGATCGCGAAAACTCCTGCGATATTCCGAAAGAACTGGCGGCGGGACAGTCGACGCTGGATGCCGTTTCGCTGGTTCGAAGGCCTGTTCACTGCGTCTCGGGTAGGAGAAGAGTCCACTTGGTTAGTTAGGGTTTTGCGGCTCGGCGGATTGTTGTCCTTGTCCGGCATCGCCTTTTTGCGTCATCTGACGGTGAATCGCGAATTCTTTGTCGGCCTCTTCTTTGCGTCCCGCTCGGGTTAGCGCAGTTGCCAGGTTATAGTGCGCGCCCGGATTCCGTGGTTCCAGCTTGACCGCGGTCTGCAATGGAGGGATCGCATCGGAGAATTTCTTTGCTGACAACAAGGCGCTTCCGAGGCCGAGAAATGCATCTCCGAATCCAGCGTCGAGTTGAGTAGCGCGAGAGAAATGGTGAATCGCATCATCCCACTGACTGTCCTGGCGTGCCATCTCGCCGAGCACATACTCGGCACCAGCATTGGAAGGATCGATTTTTAGTTCAGCCTGAAATTCTTTCTTTGCCTGTTCGCCAGCAGTTGGGCCTGCTTCAGGGTTGGAGAGCAGCAGTCGCCCAAGAAGAAAATGGATTCCGGGCAGTTCTGGATTCTGAGCTAAGACGGCTTTGTACTCTTTTTCTGCCGCATCCCATTTTCCTTGGGCTTCGAGCGCTTCTGCATCGAGCTTGTGGCCTTCGATCGAGTTCGGCGCCGTTATCGCCAGTTGCTGTGCGGCTCTGGTAGAGAGATCCGAATAGGTATGAACGGAAAGATAAAGAACTTCAGGATCTCCCGGGAACTCGCGGTTCAGCATCTGCATGAAATCGATCGCTGCCCCCGTTTGATTGATCAACATGGCGCAGCGCACGCCGGCGAATGCCACCGTGCGTTTTGTGGATTTCTCCGCCGTTTGCGACGCTCTCTTCAGAGCCGGCACCGCTTCCTCACAGTGACCGCTCTGAGCAAGCTTGATAGCCTGTTGCGGACCTATGGGCGCAGGTTTGGTCGCTTGACCAAAAGCCGCCGTCAAAAAAGCCAACGGCAAAATGAAAAACCGGGGTCTAAACATAAGAAAAAGGGGCAGATGTTGAGAACATCTGCCCCACATCATATCAGCGTCAGCGGGGTCAATAGTAAAGCTTGAGCGCAAACTGAATGACTCGCGGACTGGATGACGTACTGGTTACACCCATCGTGCTGCCAAGCGAAGAGCTGGGAGAATTCAGATTCACGTGGTTAAATGCGTTCAGGAAGTCGCCTCGGAACTGCAACCTCACGCTCTCGGTGATTGGGAAGTTCTTTTGCAGACTGAGGTCCAAATCCGCATAACCAGGTCCGACCACCGGTCCCTGCGCCGGGCAGGTTCCGAATACATTGGCAGGATCGGTGTATGGGGTTGGGTCGAACCAGCGATAGCCAGCGAACGCACCGCTGGTCGGATCAAAGTACTTCTGCCTGCCAAAGGTTTTTCCCGCTCCAGCACCACAATCTGGGCGCAACCCGCGGCTACCGGTACCGGCGGAATCGCCGTTCGCGAAGTTGAAGTCATACAACGCGACCGGGAATCCGGAGTGCAAGGAAATGATTGGATTGACGGACCATCCGCCAGCCACAGCGTTCACGACTGCGTTGGATCCGCCACCCCAGCGTTTTCCGCGACCGAATGGAATCTCATAAACCGCATACGCGGACAACACGTTCTTTGAATCGAAGAAGCAATTGGCCCAGTCCGCTCTGGGGTCATAGAGGTTCTGATAGTACGGATTGGCCGGAGCCGCCTGCGCACCCCAGTTGCCGTAGTAGCCGCTATTGTCGGTCCTGCAGCGCGAGAAGGTGTACGCAACCTGGTATTGCAACCCGTTGTTGTAGCGCTTCTGAAGCACTGTCTGAAGAGCATGATAGTTGGAGCTTCCCGTGGAAGCCGTGCCCGAGATCTGAGAGATATCGGACTGGAACGCCGGGTTTCCGGAGAAGTAGATGCTTGGGCAGGTGGTTGCCGGCGCTACAGGAGCACATCCAGCTTCACCGCTCAAACGTCCCTGCAAGTAGGGTGTGGGAACCATTTCATGGATGCCGTGCTGTCCCACGTAGCCTGCCTGGATCGTCAGAGAGTTGGAAAGCATTTGCTGCCAAGTGAAATTCCATTGATAGGTGATGGCGGGTTGCACGTGAGGATCCCAGACGCGAACCAGGGCGGCGGCAAATGGGTCGCTAGCTGAGCCGACCGGAACGATTCCGTCTCCGGTTGTGGTAGGAGGCAGGTTGACGCCGCTGTACGCCACTCTGGTTTCCGCCGGCGTAAACGGAGGGTTGATGGGAAGCCGCAAGTTTGTGCCGGTGCCTTCCAAATATGAGGAGATACTGAAGGCCGACCGAATGACAGATTTTCCGCCGAGCGCGCCCGGAGTCCAGGCCAAGCCAATGCGGGGCTGAAAATCCCTTCCGCCATAAGTGCCGTTGTAGAGACCGGCACTGCCTTGCCTGCAGGTCGTTGGTGCAGTTCCTAGATTCACGAGCGAGCAGTTGGGAGCGATGACTTGTCCGGTGATCAAGTCAAAGTTATCCTGGCGATTGTCTTCTTCTACCCAGGGAGTGTGCGCCTCATAGCGCAGGCCCAGATTGACGGTCAGGCGATCCGTGGCTCTCCAGTCATCCTGGAGGTACACTCCGAAAATGCTTGCCCGCTGTCCCCATTCGCCACCTGGAATTCCTCGTTGATATTCATCGGGGACGCCAAGATAGAAGTCAGCGCCTCCATATCCTCCAGTATGCGACGCCCCCGCAGGATCGTTGGACGTGAACTGGCCATTGAACTGAATCTGCCCCAAGGCTCCATTGTTGCCGGTATAGAAGGTGTTGATCCGATCCCGCCAAAACTCGAAACCGGCGTGGAAGACATGGCGGTTATGCGTAAACACCGCGGCGTCTGACACCTGAATCACTGCATCTTGAAATTTCTGTTCGATCCAGCTGCTACCGACGTTGGTGAGCGGTCCGCTTCCGGGATTGAAATCCAGGAACAGGAGGCCCGGCCGGTTGTCGTTGGCACCAGAAATGCCAAGATCGGTTCCGAGGGTCGCGGCGGAACTGTCGAATGAGGGCCCGTTGTGCAATCTTACGTGATTGATGCCGAAACGCACGTCGTTGAGCAGGGTCGGACTGAAAGTATGACTCCAGTCAACCGCAATGTTTTCAATGGGCGCATCAGAAAATCCATTGCCGAGCATTACGAATGAATTGGTCGTTGGATTGTGCTGCTTGGCATGGGAATAGCGCCCGAAGATGTGATCTTTCAACGTAGCATTGTAGTCGATCCTGATGTCGTATTGATTCGTGTTGACTTGGCCTGCGGTTGTGTAGGTCGCGTTGTTCTGCGTTCCCACACCGGTCGCCTGCGGATACAGAGAGGAAGCAAACAGGTTTGCAGCCACGGGATCAATCGGCTCGGTGATAACATTATTCGCGAACGGGGCGTTCCCATTAAACGGGTCATGGAGCTGCTCGCTAGGATTGTTGCAGAGACCTGCAGTAAACCCCTCCGGACAAGTATCGCCGAAGTCTCCACCGCGCTCCGCCGTGGTAAAGACCCCCAGCTTCCCCGTCGATGAAGGGTGATCGAAACGCTGGGACTGCCAATCGAAGAAGAAGAACAGCTTGTTCTTGACGATCGGTCCTCCGACCGAGCCGCCGAACATGTTCCAGCGAAGTTTGTCCTTAGGGAGCGCTGCTCCCGGACCCGCGAATCCGTTCTCCCACTTGTTCGCATTTAGATGGTCGTTGCGGAAGTACTCCCACAAGTCGCCATGAAAGCCATTGGTCCCTGACTTGATCGTGGCATTGACGATGCCACCCTGGTAGTTGCCGAACTCGGCTGGCGCATTCTGGGTGATGAGATTAAATTCTTCAATGGCATCCGGAGCCGGAGTGTAGCCCAGAAGGTTGTCCGAGACCTGATTGTTATCCACGCCATCGAGCACGAAATTGTTGGCTTGCTCACGGTTTCCGTTGATATATGGGCGTCCGCCATTCGCGGTATTGTCGCCGTTGTTAAAGCTGTCAGGGTTTGGGGTGACAGATCCTGGCGCAAGCAAGGTCAATTGAACATAGTTACGAGTTGCGAGCGGCAGCCGGTCGTTGGTATTGGCATCGATGACGGTATCGACTGTGGTGCTCTCCGTCTTGAGGATCGGGGCGGAGCCCGTGACTTCCACGGTCTCCGAAACCTGTCCTACTTTCATCTGCACGTCAATACGCGCCGTCTGGTTGAGCACGAGAGTAAATACGGGATGCAAAGACGTTTGAAATCCCGTAGCCGTCACCCTGAGCTCATAACTGCCGACGGGAATGCGATTGATGTTATAAGCGCCGGCTTCGTTGGTTTCACCTTGATACACTGTGCCCCGGTCCTTATCCGTGGCAATGACCTTCGCGCTCTTGATAGGCGCTCCGCTTTGGTCGACCACAGTTCCGACAATAGCGGCGGTTACTTCTTGGCTCCAAGCGAATTGGAATGCCCCAATTACTACCACCAGCATAAGGAGCGAGCAGAAAAACACAGACCGTCGTCTCATCACAGCCCTCCGTCGAAGCGAGCAACTCAAGATGGTGATATGCTATATAGCGGAACGACAACCGTCGTCAAGAGAAAAATGCTGAGAGACCTAAAATTCTTAATATGATTGTATTAGCCGAACACGCACTCTTCCGAGTGCGCAGCACAAGGTTGAACCGCGGAAATCGAAGCCGAGGCCTTTGGAACTCGCGGTTTTAGGCCGATAAACAGTATGATAACAGCAACTTACAGCGATCGTCATTCCGTTAAGATTTGCCTTACCGGCGTACCCGGCATGACTGGTAGAGGTTCAGGTTATACGCCCCCTGTGTGACCCAGTAGTTATGAGCCTCTGTAATTTGCTATTGGAGCACTAGAGCACTTTGTAGTATGGTGCACCTGCACAGGAGAGCGTTTGCATGGCACAAGTCCGCAAGAACGGACTGCCCGCGTACAAGCGAATTCAGGGCACGATCGTAAAGCGTCTTGAATTGGGACAGTTGAAACCCGGCGATGTCGTCGACTCGGAACGGGAACTGGCGCGGATACATGGCGTTAGCCTCATGACCGCCCGTCATGCATTGGCGGGGCTGGAGCGCGAGGGTATGGTCGTGCGCCGCCGAGGCTCGGGCACATTCGTTGCGCCCCCCAAAATCCACTTCAACAAACTGATGAGCTATACCGAGCAGATGTCTGGCCGTGGGCTCGCCGTTTCTTCCAGATTGCTCTCGTTGACCATCAGCGATGCGGAGCATGAAGTTGCGGCGCGTCTCGCTCTGCCGGCGTCGGCCCGCCTGATTAAGCTGGAGAGACTCAGACTTGGTGGCGATGAACCGTTTGCGATTGAGACCTGCTATTTGTCAGCCGACGAATTCGCGGGTCTGAATCGGGCGCGGCTGGACCGGATCTCACTTTTTTCAGTCCTGGAGCACGATTATGGACTTCGGATCGCGCACGCGGACGAAGAGGTCGATGCAACAACCGCCGACCCTCAAACCGGTCGGCTTTTAGGCATACCCGTAGGCTCCGCCGTGCTTCGCATTCGCCAGGAGATTTACTCCACGAAGGGCAAGATTGCGCTATACGTGTTAGGTCTTTACCGGTCGGATCGGCACACGCTGATGATCCGCAGATTCCGCTAGCAGCGGGATCACTTGCGATCTGCTTGAGAAGTATCCGGCTGGCTGCCCTCGAGATGGACGCGTCCTGTAATCAATAAATCTGGAATTACGAATTCGGTGAAGCCATCGTGGATTTCTGGAGCGAGAGACTTGCAGCACGCGCTTTCTGGTGTTTCGTAGCGAACGGAAGAAAACGATCCCTTGACCCGCACCTGAACGCGAACCGGTTCTTCGGCGTAGTTGATAAACTCGATCACCTTCAACGTTCCGCCGCGCTCGCGATACGGTACAGCGATCGTGGTCAGGCCGTTCCACAGACTCAACAGCGCATTTTGCTTCCCCATCAGGCGACGGATATCTTGCGCAAAGGTCTCAGGATCTGTCACCGGTTCTGAAAGCTCGAGCACGTTCCCGCTTCCTATAGCATAGGAGACCGCATGTTCATTCAACCGGACTGCATCCTGCTTGTGCCATGGGTAGGAACCATGCGCATCTACCAGCACGGCAGTCTTGCCGTGAGTGGCAAAATTGGCAAGGCGCTCACACGTTGCACTGTCGGCCTTTGCAAGGACCACGATGATGTCGAAGCCTTCAAGGTCCGCTCCTTTCAAGTCTGCGGGAAGCAGAACGCTGAATGGAATGTTGTGACGGGCGAACAAATTCATAACTTCGTCGCTTGTATCGAAGGCATCGACGACAACGGCGACATTGGCAGCGGCTTCCAGTTTTTGTTGAGTTGGTTGTGAGTAGAAGTTCGCGTAGCGCCGCACTTCATTCCAAAGTTTCCACGCTTCCGGATCATGCTGAGTTAGAGCCTTCTGCAAACGCTCGTCCATATCCAGGATGAGATCGGCGTGGAATGCCCCTGACTCAGCTATGGCCAACGTGTAATCCGTCGCGCTTCTTTGCTGTGGGCGGGACTCCTCAACGTTCCACGAGAAACTGTACAGCGGAATCTGCCCATGATGAGATCGCTCTTCAATCCTCACAAGAGCGAGGTTGGTATCAATCCAGGGTTGCGCAGTGGGACTGGAAACTTCGAGGACCGAATCGCGCTTGATTACCAGACTGCCTCTCATTTCGGGCTGTTTGCCATCCGGATTGAGCACCAAGAACCGAAGCTTGGGATGAGCCGATCGTAAGCTGGCAAGTGTACTCTCTATCTCTGCACGTTGCGCTTGCCGGACATTCAAAACAATTCCTGACCAACCGTCCGTCTCACCCTTTTCTGCTGCTGCTGTGGCCTGCTGGAGCGATCCGTCGACGTAGACTCGGTATCCTCGCTCTCGAGCTAATGCCAGCAGGGGAGGGACGCCGCCATTCCAGGAGACCACGATATCGTTCAGCCCGAATTCGCGAGCTGGCGGCAATGCAGACGTGGTCCACCGTACGAAGACGCTGCTCCACGCGCATGTGGAAAGCAGCAGAAAAACGGATAGAACAATCGTATTGCATCCCGCGCCGTTGGTTCGCCAGCACCGAGTCATCACGATTGTCCGCCGAACAAAATCCGTGGCCCGCTCGTCACTTTTTCGACTTGTGCCTTGGGAGAAATCCAAATCGCCGAGACATCGGGCATTCGGCCAAGCAACGCCTTGCCCTTGTCGGGGCCAAGCAGCAGTAAGGTGGTTGAAAGTCCATCGGACATCGTGCCGGTTTTTGCAATCACACTGACCGCGAATTCCGTCTTCAGTGGCGTTCCCGTATCCGGATCGACAATATGCCCGGCTAAATCGTTCCCCAGCAAAGATGGTGTTTGCTCAGACGTGGACACGCTTTCATCCTTGAGCATGACCTTAGGATCAATCTTGTTCGAGGGATCTCGGAGATGGATTAGCCAAGCGGCGCGAGCGGGAGGAGCACCCATGGCGAGAATCGTGCTTCCCCCAGCGTTGATCAACGCGTTGCGAATTCCTGAAGAGTGTAGAACTTCAGCGGCTCTGTCGACAGCATAGCCTTTGCCAATTGCCCCCAGATCTAATTGCAGGCAGGGAGAGTGAAAAATGACTTGGTCCGGAGGAACTAACTCGATCTTGTCGTAGCCAACACAACGCCTGACTTCCTGTTGCTGTGTCAGTGAAGGCGCAGCGTCGCCGGATAGTGCAGCTTTCCACAAGTTCACCAGGGGCGCGATGGAGATGTCGAACTTCCCTTCCGAGAGCCTGGAAAACTGCACGGCTTGATCGATCACACGATATAAGTCATACGGGACCTGTTCTGCATGAAAATGAGCGGATCGGTTTAGCCTGCTTAAGGCACTGTCAGCTTTGTAGTTGCTCAGCAGGTCATCGATGCGAACGATCTCCTGAAAGGCCTTTTCGATCGCAATGGAGGCGTGTTCGGATGACTGATCATAGGCAGCGATTTCGAAGATTGTGCCCATGATGTACTTTTTCTTGTAAACGAGAGGAGTGCTATCGGAGCTTTGGACGCTTGCAGTGATTGAGAAGAAGACCACCAGCGCCGCGGCGCGCCGCTTATCGTAACGCATAAACCTCACCATTCAGGCTGGTCACGTAGATAGTGTCGCCGGCGAGCACAGGAACGGACTGGATCGCGCCGGCGAGACCGGCTCTCCATACTAACTTGCCGGAAGCGCCGTCCAGCGCGAACGTACCTCCTGCTTGAATGCAAACAATGTCATCGCTGATCACCGGAGGAGCAGTAATGGGTTCTCCTATGGCGGCTTTCCATCGCAGTTGGCCCGTCTGAGTCTCAAGGGCATACAGGAAACCGTCCTTACTACCGAAGACCGTAAGGTCACCCGACAGCGCGGGTGAAGATGCGATGCCCAATCCCGTTTCGTACTTCCAGCGTATCTCCCCGGTGCGAGCGTTCATCGCATAAAAGAAGAAATCTTCGGAGCCGATGAGAACGAGGTCTCCAGTGAGAGCTGGCGACGAGTCAATCCCATTGCCCGTAGGCGTACTCCATAGCACTTTCCCCGAAGAAGCATCGAGACAGTACACTTTGCCATCGCCACAGCCGAGATACAACTGGTGCTCGGCTGCATAAATTGTGGAATAGACTCTGCCACCAACATCCTGAGCCCAGCGTAAGTGCGCGTTCGCTGCATCGATGGCGTAAACTCGCGCGTCCGCGCTTCCAAAAAACACAACTCCAGCGCGTACAACGGGCGAGGCCCACACCTCCGCTCGAGTAGCAAAATCCCACAACTTGGTTCCGGAACGGCGGTCAACTGCGTACACTTTCCCGTCATCGCAGCCAAATAGAATTCGGTCTTCGCATAATGAAGGGGTGGAGTGAACCTTTTCGCTTGCCTGAAATTTCCATTTCGCAAGACCTGTGACGGCGTCGATGGCGTGTAGTAGCCCGTTCACCGACGTGACCAACAAAGTGCCATCGCGCAAGACGGGAGCGGAACGTACAGAGCTGCCGGCGCGATACTGCCAAACGGCCCGTTCTGGACCGTGCGCTGGATGACGCCCCTGCCCTCCAGTGCGGGCATTGTCTTTGAGCATCGTCGGCCAGTCGGCAGAAGCGCCGGGATTGGGTTTGTCCGTCATCAATGAACTCAGGCTGAGAGACGACGGTGATCGATCTGCTTCAGGTCTGCGACACCAAGACCGAGCTTCCCGGCGGCTGCGATGTGTCCCGGTTGGCGGAAGTACAGGTTCTTCGTGGCGTCGTGAAAGAAGTCGTTGTTGCTGCTTGTGATCGAGTTCGGATCGTGTTGCCACAAGGAAGGCACTCCGCGTTCACTGCGCTTCTTCTCAATCGCCTCCAACTCGATGGTGTCCATGGCAACGGGGTCAGTCGCCACCATGAGAATGCCGGCCTGATCGATAAAATCCTGAACTTGGGTGAGCGGCCCACCGTGCCAAACCAACCTTAGGCCATCCATGATATGAAGCACCGACTTCGAACGTAAGGGTTCGACTGTGCACATCAACCCAATCAGCGGGTTGGTAAAGGAATAGGGCGCGCGATGTGTGCGCGCAACGTTGTTAAAGGTACCGTAGGCCAGGTTCTTGAGAGCTCCAGTAACACCGGCTGCCGAGTGGTCCTTCATGGTGGGCACGTTGATGATTTTCGTAACCTCGTGGGTCACTACGTTTGCCATGTAGGAGCGGGTCTCCCACTCGCCGAACAAATTGGCGTCACAATATACGTTCAGTTCGTACTCGCCACCAGCCGCGAATGCTTCCTGAATGCCCACAATCCGAACCCCAGGAGGCAGCAGGGCTTGATAGCTTCCGATATCCATCTCGTACGCGTACCGGTCATACACGACGATATTCTGCGGAGGCACACCAACCGACTGCACCGCGCTAATGATCTCCCGTACGATCTCCGGAGAGGAGCAACATGCAGGCGCGCCCGAGGGATTGATCTTGATTCCCACAATATCTTTGGGTTCGACAAACTTCCTCCACGCCTCCCCCGCAGAGTTCTCTCCGGTTAGTTCTTTCATCCCCTGATCGAGCAGACGGTGGACGATCGGCTGTGAGACACGGTTGCGTACGATCGCGTTCGGGTCGTGGAGTTCGATCACCCGCCCTGGAAACAGGCCGGGCATCCCTAGATGCGAAGGTTTATAGTTTGGCAGGCTGCGGAGTTCGATGGGCGGCACTACAGTTGGAGCAACATCGGCTCGCACCATCGGATCGAGACCCTGCATCAGCAACGAGGCGCTCCCGATGCAACCGGCCTTAACGAAAGTACGACGATCCATGATTCTTATCTCGATTCGAACCCCGAACAAGCGATCAGATTACGATAGCAGCGATCTTTTTTACAACCGCGCATTGATTCGATGGTCCACGGATGATGACAATCTCGTTCCGACTGGATACACTTTCGCTTCGACCGACATGAAAGAACTCATTATGCAGAACTGGATCAAGATGTCACTCGCAGTCATTGCACTCATCGCAATCTCCCTTGGATCGCCAGTCGTGACGCTTGCGCAAGCGCCTCGTTACGACCTTCTGTTGAAAGGCGGCCACGTGATTGATCCCGCCAATCACATCGATGAAGTGCGCGATGTCGCGGTTTTCCAGGGCAAAATCGCAGCCGTCGAGAAAAATATTCCAGCGGACCAAGCCGGCAAAGTTGTGGACGCATCGAAGCTCTACGTTACGCCGGGGCTGATCGACATTCACTACCACGTCGGGCACGGAGGGGCGCCTCTGAACTGGTTCGCTCCTGAGGCGCGAGCGCATGCGATCCCACTGGGGATCCCGGCAGATCTGGCGGCGCAGTCCGGAGTAACCACGATCGTAGACGCTGGCACTTCGGGCGCGGAGACGTTCCTCCAGGAAAAAGAGGAGGTCATCGATCGCGCCAAAGTTCGAGTACTTGCATTCCTGAACATCGTGGCCAACGGCATGAGCGGAGGACTCGAGGACAGCCTCGACCAGATGGATTCCAAGCTTTGTGCCGCCACCATCAAGAAATACCCAGACCTCATTGTGGGCGTGAAAACAGCTCATTACTGGACCAAAGAAGCATGGGATGCCGAACATGTGCCCTGGGCCGCTGTGGACCGCGCGATTGAATGCGCCACGCTCGCCAATGTTCCGGTCATGTATGATTTCTGGCCGCGGTCGGATAGAACCTACGAAGATTTGATCCTGAAGAAGATGCGGCCCGGCGACATACACACGCACGTGTTTGCCCAGCAATTTCCCATCATTCTTCCTGATGGGAAGCTCAATCCTGCTCTGGCGCAGGCCCGCGCAAGGGGAGTGATTTTTGATGTGGGGCACGGTAGCGGCAGCTTCTGGTTTCGCAGTGCCGTTCCCGCGGAGAAGCAGGGATTCATCCCAGATTCCTTCTCCACAGACTTGCACACTGGCAACTACACCGTCGTGAGCATGAACAACGTGATGTCAAAGTTCCTGGCGATGGGTGTGCCGCTGGATGATGTCATTCGCCGCTCGACGATCAATCCAGCAAACGAGATTCATCGGCCTGACTTAGGTACATTGTCTGTCGGCAAGGACGCGGATATCGCCATCCTGCAACTGATGAAGGGCCACTTCGGTTATATCGACTGCGGCGTTGCCAAGATGGACGCTAGTGTGCAATTGACGGCGCTCATGACGATTCGTGCGGGACGCATTTTGTACGATCCCTCCGGCCTCAGCATGGTTGAGTGGGAAAAAGCTCGCCCCCAGTATTTCACGAGTCCCGAACGCGGCGATTCACTGCCGGCGAGAGCGGACGATTACCCACGAGACTGAATTCTCGAAGTGCGAAGTCTTCCGAACGAAAGGAGCCTGACGATGCGACAGATGAGCCGGCGAAAGTTCTTAGGTAAGGGAGCGCAGGCGGTTGTCGCGGGAGGCGTAGCGCTCTCCGGAATCGCAACTCTGGAATCCAGGGCGGCAACCAGATCCGCGGCTAAAGGCGTGGACTATTACCAAAAGCTGGGCGTCACTCCGTTCATCAACGCTGCCGGCACCTATACCGTTCTTTCGGCTTCCACGATGCCCGACGAAGTCCAGGAGGCAATCGCGCTGGCTGCAAAACAACCTGTAAACCTCAATGAGCTACTCGAAGCATCAGGAGCCTATCTGGCCAAGCAACTGCGATGTGAGGCCGCACTCGTCACTTCCGGCGCGGCCGCAGCGCTCGTAGTTGGAACGGCAGCCTGTGTCACGCTGGGAAATGAACAGTCCATTCTCGGCATTCCCACCGACATGGCCGGGCTCAAGAACGAAGTGATCGTTCAGAAATCTCATCGGTATGGCTATGACCATGCTCTTCGGAATTGCGGAATTCGCTTCGTCGAGGTGGAAACCCTCGAACAATACGAACACGCCTTCAACGAACGTACGGTGATGGCCCACTTCTTTAACGCCGGTGTAGGAAAAGTCGGCCGCGAAGACTGGGTGCGAGTTGCACATCGGCATGGAGTGCCGTGTTTCAACGACGCTGCCGCCGACGTCCCGCCCATTTCCAATCTATGGAACTACACGCAGATGGGATTTGATCTCGTGACTTTCTCTGGAGGCAAGGGCCTCCGCGCGCCACAGTGCACCGGATTGCTGTTAGGCAGAAAAGACCTGATCGATGCCGCCCGGAAGAATAATTCACCAAACTCAAACACCATCGGGCGGGGAATGAAGGTTGCAAAAGAGGAAATCGTCGGCTTGGTCGCCGCCGTGGATTGGTTCTTGAAGCAAGACGATGCCGCAATGGAAGCGGAGTACCGTGGCAGGGCTGATCGAATTGCCAAGCAGCTGAGCGCGTTTCCAACTTTGCAGACGCAGATCTTTATTCCTGAAGTCGCCAATCACGTTCCGCACCTGCTCATCACTTATGATCAGAACCGCATCAAAATCACGGGCGCAGAAGTCATGCAGAAGATGCGGGAGGGTAAGACGCGGATTGAGTTGAATCCATCTACTGGGGGCGCTCCGGCGAGCGCGGGATTGCCAGGCGGATCGAACACGATCGTAATCGGGGTCTGGATGTTGCAGCCCGGCGAAGACCTGGTGGTCGCGAAGCGTTTACGTGAAGTTCTACAGCAAGCAATCAGCACCTAGACAGGCGCGGCGTGACAGATAGTTGTATGCGCACTGCGTTACGGTTGTCGCCCTGAAAGATGCTGTGTTTGTAACTGATCCTTCCCTTCCTCGACCAGATAAAATTCGTCGGCTTCAACATCTCGAAACGTCTGCCGCTGACCGCTCGGCCAAGTAATCTCGACTGTTTCTGCACGTTTGGCCTTGCCCAGACCGAAATTTGCGCGCAGGTCGCTTTGGGAAAGATAACTGCCTCCGCCGGCAATCTCGCGAAGTTGCGAGGCCGTGCCGCTCACGACGCGGACGCGGGCTCCCATGGCGTCGCGATTGCTCTTCTTGCCCACCAACTTCAAGTTCAAAAAGTGATTCCCATTGCCGCCGCTATTGTGGAGTACCAGCGGGGCATCGCCATTGTTCGCGATGACGATATCCACGAACCCATCGTTGTCGAAATCGGCGAAAGCTGCTCCACGACCTACGTAGGGATTCTCGAAACCTGAACCGCTGGACTTCCCCACCTCCACGAACTTTCCATTTCCTTCATTGTGGAAGAGCGAATTAATCTGTTTGTAATGCGTTCCGGGTGTAGCCTGCTCCACCTCCGGATAGACGTGGCCATTCGCTATAAAGAGATCAAGCCAGCCGTCGTTGTCGTAATCAAGAAAACCACCTCCGAAGCTGAGCACATCGCGGGTCGGCCGCGTGATACCCGCCTCATCACTGACTTCGTCAAAGAAACCTTTCGCATCGTTATGCCAGAGATGATCGGACGAGCGCTGGAAATCCGAAATATATAGGTCGAGATGGCCATCGTTGTCGTAGTCCCCTAGAGAGATGCACATCGCAGCCATGACCGTGCCGCGAGCCGTGACGGCCATCCCGGCAGGAAGCCCGACTTCCTTGAATGTACCGTTATGTTCGTTGTGATAGAGATATGCGTTCAGGCCGTCATTGGCAACGAACAAGTCCGGCCAGCCATCATTGTCATAGTCCGCAGCTTGCACTGAAAGATTCTTGCCGTTCGGCTGCAAAATTCCCGCCGCCTGAGTTACGTTGGTAAAAGTGCCATCGTGGTTGTTGTGATAAAGCGCGTCGGGACTTCCCCGATATTCGCTGGGAGCACAACTGCTTAGCACTTCCCCGAGCTTGCAGTACCGCTTGTCGCCAAGATCAACGTAGCTGCCGACATAGAGGTCCAGCCAGCCGTCACGATCGTAGTCAAAGAATGTCGCGCCAGAATGAAAGGCGCCTGACTCCAGACCACCCACACGAGCCTTGTCAGTAATGTCCGTAAAGGTTCCGTTGCCATTATTGCGGTACAGAACATTCTTGCCGTACTGAGTCACAAACAGATCGGGAAAACCGTCGTTATCAAAATCTCCCCACACACAGCCGAGGCCATAGCCGGTTCCGGGCACGCCCGCTTTTTCCGTCACGTCAGTGAACGTACCGTCGTGATTGTTGCGGTAAAGAGCGTTCACAGCCGAAGTGCCGCGGCCGTAGAGATCTTTGCCATTAACAAAGTAAATATCTTGCCAACCGTCGCCATCGAAATCGGCGACACAGACTCCCGGACCAAATTCTTCTCGATTTATCGAAATGCCGTTGTTCCCTTTGAAATGCTTAAACGTGATGCCGGACGATCTAGTCACGTTCGTGAACTGGATCGGAGCGGTGTGCGCATCCTGCGCAGACACGACTGAAAAGAAGATGCAACAGAAGGCTGATAACAAGAAGATCTTTCGGGCAGAGCTCGGCGTGATGGGCGAACGCCGAAACCTACAACGACTACGCGAACCCTGTGACATTGGTCAGTTGGTGGTCTGCTTGCTGCTCGCAGCATTCTACATGTGTCTCGGCGATACGATCTTCCTGCAGACCCCCATTGATCGGGGGAAGCAACGTGAGGTTGGGCCCCCCTAGGATTCGCGATCAGGGCTTGGGGGCAAGGTCATCAAGGGAGAGGTTCAGTTCGAGAACGTTCACGCGGGGTTCGCCGAGGAGGCCGAGATCGCGTTGACGGGTGTGCTTCTGAACAAGGTCGCGGATGGTGGCTTCGGGAATGCCGCGCTCGCGAGCAATTCGGGGAACCTGGAATTCGGCGGCTGCGGGAGAGATTTCGGGATCGAGGCCGGATGCAGATGTGGTGAGGAGATCCACGGGAATCGGCTGGGTGGGATTCTCTTCATGCAAGTTCTTCGCGTCAGCCTGAATGCGGTCGATGAGTTTCTGGTTGGTGGGAGCGAAGTTTGTGCCGCCGGAGTTGGCGGCGTCATATCCATTGCCCGCGTTCGACGGGCGTGAATGGAAGTATTTCGCGGATGTGAAAGGCTGGCCAATGATGCGCGATCCAATGGCTTCTCCATTGCGATAACGAATCTGGCCGTTCGCCTTGTCTTTGAACAGGACTTGCGCCAGGACCGTGATGACGAGCGGGTAAAGAATGCCCAGCAGGATCGTGGTGGCGATGGTCATGAGAACCGCAGTGATGAGGTTTTTTTTCATATAAATCCTTAGGCCAAATGGACGGCCGTGATGAGGACGTCGATGATCTTGATGCCGACAAAGGGCGCGATGATCCCGCCGACACCGTAGATCAAGAGGTTGCGGCGCAATAGAGCCTCTGCGTTCATAGCGCGGTATTTCACGCCCCGCAGCGCGAGCGGAATCAAGGCAACGATAATCAGAGCATTGAAGATGACGGCCGAGAGGATGGCCGACTCCGGAGTCTTCAGACGCATGATGTTCAGCGCGTTGAGTACTGGGAAGGTTCCCGCAAACATCGCGGGGATGATGGCGAAATATTTCGCGACGTCGTTGGCGATCGAAAACGTAGTCAAGGCGCCCCGCGTCATCAGCAATTGCTTTCCGATTTCGACAACCTCAATGAGCTTGGTGGGATTGGAGTCGAGATCAACCATGTTCCCAGCTTCTTTTGCAGCTTGCGTGCCGGTGTTCATGGCGACGCCCACATCGGCCTGGGCGAGCGCAGGCGCATCGTTGGTACCGTCGCCAGTCATGGCGACGAGTTTGCCGCCAGCCTGCTCAGTGCGAATGAGCTTCAGCTTGTCCTCTGGTGTGGCTTGAGCGAGGAAGTCGTCAACCCCTGCTTCGCGTGCAATGGCTGCGGCCGTGAGCGGATTGTCGCCCGTGATCATGACGGTGCGAATGCCCATCGCCCGCAACTGGGCAAAACGATCGCGCATTCCTCCTTTGACGACATCCTTCAGGTGAATCACACCCATGGCGCGGCGATTTTCTGAGACCACGAGGGGCGTGCCTCCAGAAGAGGCGATGCATTCGACCGTGGCTCGCACCTCCGGCGGCATGGCAGAGTTGTTCTGCTCGAGATACCGCGCGATGGACTCGGCAGCGCCTTTGCGGATCTGGCGCCCATCGAGATTGACGCCTGACATGCGGGTCTGCGCAGTGAAGGGAATGAATTCTGCTTCGTGATGGCCGAAGTCACGGCCACGTAGTTCGTATTTCTCCTTCGCCAATACAACGATGGAGCGACCCTCCGGAGTCTCGTCGGCTAGCGAAGAGAGTTGCGCGGCGTCGGCCATGTCGGCCGCGGTCACGCCGGGAGCTGGCAGAAATTCAGTGGCCTGGCGGTTGCCGAAGGTAATCGTTCCCGTCTTGTCGAGTAGCAGAGTGTTCACGTCTCCTGCCGCCTCGACCGCGCGACCGGACATCGCGAGAACATTGTGCTGGACCAGGCGGTCCATGCCAGCGATGCCAATCGCCGACAGCAAGCCACCGATCGTGGTGGGGATGAGGCACACCAGCAGCGAGGCCAAGACGAAAACCGTCTGGGGTGCTCCGGAATAAATCGCGAAGGGCTGCAGCGTGACGACGGCAAGCAAGAAGATGATCGTCAAACCTGCGAGCAGAATGTTGAGCGCGATTTCATTCGGCGTCTTCTGGCGAGAGGCTCCTTCCACCAGCGCAATCATGCGATCAAGAAAAGTCTCGCCGGGGTTCGAGGTGATTTTGACCTTGATGTAATCGCTCAAGACACGAGTGCCGCCTGTAACCGCCGAGCGATCGCCACCAGCTTCGCGAATTACAGGAGCCGACTCACCGGTGATAGCTGATTCATCGACCGAGGCCACGCCCTCTACGATTTCTCCGTCGCCGGGAATCAGTTCTCCGGCGGAGACGGAAACAAGATCGCCGGCACGCAGCTTGGCGCTCGGCATTTCTTCGAGCTTGCCGCTGGAGGTGATGCGCTTCGCGATCGTTTCTGACCGGGCACGGCGCAATGTTTCGGCCTGCGCCTTTCCGCGGCCTTCGGCCATGGCTTCGGCGAAGTTGGCAAATAGCACGGTGAACCACAGCCACAAGGTGATTTGTAGATTGAAGCGGAACGCCTCGTGGGGATGGAGAATCAACAGCACGCTGGTGATAACGCTGCCGATTTCGACGACGAACATGACGGGATTCCCCGCCATATTCCGAGGATTGAGCTTGAGCAGCGAACTCCAGGCGGCGCTGCGAACGAGATTCAAATCCCAAACTGATTTGTGATGGCTGGCCATAGATTCTCAGAAAGTCTTTCCAACGTGCATGAGCAGGTGTTCGAGAATCGGCCCGAGACTTAGGGCTGGAAAAAATGTCAGGGCGCCGAGAATGAGAATTACGCTGATGAGCAACAGCGTGAACAGTGGGGTGGTGACCGGAAACGTACCGAGCGACGGCGGCACGTATTTTTTCTGGGCGAGATTTCCGGCGATGGCCAACATGGGAATGATCATGAAGAAACGGCCCAGCAGAGTGGTCATGCCCGTTGCGGCGTCGTACCAAAGCGTGTTGACGGTGAGGCCTGCGAAGGCGGAGCCGTTATTGCCAGCGGAGGAAGTGAACGCATAGAGAATCTGACTCAGGCCGTGCGGGCCTGGATTGGATATACCGGCTGTCCCAAAGCCTTTGACCATCGAAATTCCAGTAAGTGAAAGAATGATGAGCGGAAAGACCAGCGAGACCAGCATGGCCATCTTGACGTCGAAGGCATCGATCTTTTTTCCCAAGTATTCCGGCGTGCGGCCGACCATGAGACCGGCGATGAATACCGCTAACACAATGTAGACGAGAATGCCGTACATCCCCGAGCCGACTCCGCCAAAGATCACTTCGCTGAGCATGATGTTCACGAGTGGAACCATGCCGCCGAGAGGCGTGAACGAATCGTGCCAGCCGTTGATGGCGCCGCAACTTGCATCGGTGGTCACCGTGGCAAACAGAGCGGAGTTGGCGATGCCGAAGCGAACTTCCTTGCCCTCCATGTTGCCGCCGGGTTGGAGCGCGGTGGCGTGTTGCGTGATCGTAGCCGGATACAACGGATTACCCTGCGCCTCGGCCCAGTACGCCACCGTTACGCCAGCCAGAAAGAGGATGGCCATCGCCGACCAGACCGCCCATCCATGAGCGGGCGAACCGGTCATGCGGCCGAGCGTGTACGTGAGGCCCGCGCCGATCGCGAAGATGCTGAACATTTCAATGAGGTTCGTAACCGGCGTTGGATTTTCAAACGGGTGACTGCTGTTCGCGTTGAAGAAGCCGCCGCCGTTTGTTCCCCATTCCTTAATGATCTCCTGCGAGGCCACCGGGCCTTGTGCAATGTTCTGCGTCGAGACCGTGTCCATGAGCGGTTTGCCGGTGGTATCCACTGCTGGTTTGCCGTCCGCGCCCATGCGCTGGGCCTGTTGCGGCTCGATCAACTTCACCGTGTCGTACGGCTTGAGATTCTGCACCACTCCCTGCGAAACGAGCACCAGGGAGCCGACAACGCAAAATGGCAAAAGCACCCACAAGCAGCAGCGCACGAAGTCGACCCAGAAGTTTCCGAGGGTAGCCACCTGACGGCGTGCGATCCCGCGGATGAAAGCGATGGCCAGCACGATACCCGTCGCGGCCGAAGCGAAGTTGTGAAATGCGAGGCCAGCCATTTGCGTGAAATAGCTCATGGTGGTCTCGCCGGAGTAGGCCTGCCAGTTGGTGTTGGTGGTGAATGAGGCGGCGGTATTGAAAGCCAGGTGCTCAGGCGTAACGGCCCCGAGGTGTTGAGGATTGAACGGGAGCACACCCTGAATCCTCTGGATGAGATAAAGGACGAGCATAGAGACCGCACTGAACAAAAGCATCGCCGTCGCGTACTCGGTCCAACGCATCTCGTACTTTTCATCGACCCCAGTTACGCGATAGAGCAAGCGCTCGATGGGCCGCAGCACTGGGTCAAACCACGTGCGTTCTCCGGCAAAGACGCGCGCCATGAAGACCCCGAGCGGCTTGGTAACAGCAAGGATCAGTCCGAGAAATACGAAGATCTGTAGCCAGCCATTGATCGTCATTTCAGAACTTCTCCGGGCGCAAGAGCGCGTAAAAGAGGTAGACGGTTACTAGCGCGCTGATGATGAGCATGAGGACAGACTGAATATCCACGAAAATCCTCCTACTTCAGGCGATCGCAGAAACGCACGTATGCGATGGACGCGGCAAAGAAAATGACGGTGACAGCAATCCAAACAACGTCTTGCATGAAAATCTCCTAGGGCAACGCTCTTCTGCCCACTGCACGAGAATCAGATGGCTATGCGCTCATCGGTTTTTGTTCGTACTTCCTGTTTTCGATCTCTCGAATCCATCACGATGACTTCTCCAGGCGGCCGTGACGGATTGAACTTCGACAAGTAGAACTTCGCGGTGTGATTCGTTGAACTCATCCATTCCTTCAAAAAGGCCACTAAGACGCCCAACAAGAACGCTACTGCGCCGACACACAGTGCTGCGATCGCAACTCGCATGACATCACCCGCAAGCCCTGCCTGAGAGGTCCTGAACTTGATTTGACAACTCAGCACGTAAGAACGGGATCAATAGTTCATAAAGAGTTCGTAAAGAGATTCGGTTTGTCGACAATCCAGGTGGCCTCAGCTAAACACCCCGAATCTTGCCGATAACGGTGTCTTGACAATAGTCGTTATAACGAATATTATTGTTCATGATGACTGAAGACACGCGATCTCGGAACCGGCGACGGCGGGCAACTTGCCTCGAGGAGGTCGCTTTCCTGGAGCTTGCGCGAACCACGGATCTGCTCTCCCGCGGACTGGTTCGGATTCTCAAGACTGAGGATCTCTCGCCGACGCAGTACAACGTGCTCCGCATCCTGCGGGGGACGCCGGAAGGTCTGCCCTGTGGCGAGATTGCCGCCCGCATGATCACGCGGGATCCCGATGTGACGCGCCTGCTCGACCGTCTGGAAAAGCGCGGTCTGATCTCGCGCTGCCGGGAAACCGAGGACCGGCGAATGGTAATGGCGCGGATCACGCCGGAAGGACTCAAGGTCCTGAGCCGCCTTGATGCGCCGGTTGAGGAAACCCACCGCCGGCAGATGGGCCACTTGGGGAAAGAACGGCTTCGGGCGCTCGCCGAACTCCTGGACGCCGCCCGGTCCGGAATTGTTTGATTTTTTTGGGTTATATATCTGTTGCAACGATTATCGTTCTAACGCATCTATATTGAGAGGAAAGGACATATACTTATGAGCACACTCACTGCACCGCAAACGTCCACCACAACCTGGAACATCGATTCGGCTCACGCCGTGGCCGAGTTCAAGGTCAAGCATATGATGATCTCCAACGTGAAGGGGCAGTTCGCCAAGGTTACGGGATCGCTGACTCTGGACGAAGCCGACCTGACACAGTCGAAGGTAAGGGCCTCCATTGACGCAGGTTCGATTGAAACCCGCGACGCTCAGCGGGATGCGCACCTGAAGAGCGCTGATTTCCTGCACGTGGAGAAGTTCCCTACCCTCTCTTTCGCCTCAACGCGCGTCAGCCTGGTGCGGAACGGAGAACTCGCGGTCGAAGGGAACCTGACGATACGAGGGGTCACGCGGAAGGTTGTATTCACAGTCGATGGACCGACTCCGGCGACAAAGGATCCGTGGGGCAATACCCGAGTTGGACTTTCTGCATCCACCAAGATCAACCGTAAGGATTACGGGTTGACCTGGAACGCAGCGCTGGAAACCGGCGGCATTCTTGTGGGCGATGAAGTCACGATCACCTTGGACGTCGAATTCATCAAGGCGTAAACAGATTGCTGCACAGCGGCCAATAATGCTGTTGCGGCTCAGGAGAGAGGGAGGTTTTATGTCACTCCGACCGGTAAAGCAAATCATTCAACCGAAGCCGACCATCGAGGGCGCGGGCGTGAAGCTGCAACGCGCCTTTGGCTTCGGCAAGACCAAGGATTTCGATCCGTTCCTGCTGCTGGACGATTTTCGGAACGACAATCCGAAGGACTATCTGGCTGGGTTCCCGTGGCATCCGCACCGGGGCATCGAGACGATCACATACGTGTTGGCCGGTTCCGTCGAGCATGGCGACAGCCTCGGTAATCAGGGAAAGATGGGCGCCGGCGACGTGCAATGGATGACGGCCGGCAGCGGCATTCTGCATCAGGAGATGCCGAAAGGTGATCAGCACGGGCGCATGCACGGCTTTCAGTTGTGGGCGAACCTGCCCGCAGCCTTGAAGATGACGGATCCGCGCTACCAGGATGTTCCGTCGAGCGCGATCCCAGAGGTTACCGATGACGATGGTACCCGGGCGCGCGTGATCTGCGGCGAGTTCTGGGGGAAGAAAGGTCCGGTGGAGGGAGTGGCTGCCGATCCGAACTATGTCGACATCTCCGTTCCACCGGGTCAAAAGAAGCGGCTCAGGGTCGAGACTACGCGCAACGCGTTTGCCTACGTGTTCGCGGGGTCAGGAACCTTCCGTGATGCCTCGGATCCACGGGCAGTTCTGACCGAGCAGGTTGCCGATCCTAATGCTCCGGCCAAGTACGACGCCGGCAATCATTCTCTCGTACTATTCGATCGGGGAGACGAGTTGACGGTCCAGGCCGGACCGGAGGGAATTCGGTTCCTGCTTGTATCGGGTAAGCCGATCGAAGAACCAGTGGCGTGGTACGGCCCGATCGTGATGAATAGCCAGGAGGAATTGCGCCAGGCGATGTCGGAACTACAAAGTGGCGACTTCATCAAACGTCACTGAATTTGTCTTCGCAGAAGTGAAGTTGTGACCGGCGTTGTTGCTTCCAGGAGGAAGAACATCGCCGGCTTTTTCGTAGCATGGCGAGGTCGAGGTACGGACAGCAGATGCACTCCGATACAAGCCGCCAGAGCCACTCTACTCCGACCACATCGACCGCCCATAGACGTAGAATACGAACGCAAAAACAAGCGCAACAAGTAATCCGATCGTGAGTGAGAGCATTATTCCTTGACGCGTCGTAAGGGGCAAATGCCTCTTCTTTCGCTTGCCTCCGTTCATAAATGCGCTCGCCGGTGCCGCCGAGACACCTGTCGCTCCTCTCCCGTCGGGATTTCAAATCGTGTTGGGCCCAATCCTCTGGCGCGGTTGTCCCGGAAAGTCCCTCTTTAAATGCCACGCGTTTGGTACTGCAACACTGCAAGGGAGAGCCGGTAGTCGTATCCGGCTTCAACGTTGGAGATTTGCGCTTGGGTTTGCTGCAACTGGGCCTGGCTGAGTTCGACAATGGAGCTCAGGCCTAAGTTGTAGCGTGACTGCGCCAGATTGAGGGCCAGATTCGCTTGATCGAGTAGTTGTTGAGTTACAGCGAGTCGGTCATAGGCCGTGTTGGCATTCAGCCAACTGGTGCGCACGTCGCGCGAGATTCGGTCGCGAATGTCCCGCAGCCTCTCTTGCGTGGCCTGGGCCCGAAGCGACGCCTCCTTTGCCCTCGCCGTGTAGAGAAAACCGTTGAAGACCGGGATGCCAACGTTAACTCCGACGGCGCCATACCAGTTGGAGATGATCGGATTTCGCACCGGAGTATCTCCTACGACGCCCAGAGCCCGTATGTCAGGAAAGAGCAAATCGCGCTCCGCTTTTTGAAAACGTTGAGCGGACTCCGACTGGAACTCGAGCGCGAGAATTTCTGGCCGCGATGTAAACGCGGTGGAGATTAGATCGTCAACGTTGTCCGGCGGAGGAACAGCAGGGGATGTGTCTTCGACCAACTGAAAGCTCTGGAGGCTCTGGAAGCCGAGAACCGCGGAGAGCGAGGCTTGCGCGGCATTGACGTTGTTCTCTGCATCAAGCAGCAAAAGCTTTGCCTGTGCCAGATTCACGTTGGCAAAACTGAAATCGAGTTGCGACTTCAGCTTGCTCTTGAACAACGCTCCTACCTGGTCGGAGACTGTCTGGCGATCTTTCACGGTTTGCTGAGCTACGGTTAGGACCGTCTGTGCCTGCAAGGTGCTGTAAAACGCTTGATCCACGGCGAGAAGAATCTGTTCCTTCGTGGCCAGAGCGTTCTGATTTTCCGCCTTGGCTGCGAGGTTGGCGCTAGCCGCCAGGTTCGTCGTTCGTCCGAAATCGGTTAGGAGTTGACTTACCATGGCGCCGACAGCGGCCCGTTGATAAAGAGCAGGATTGTTGAGCCCTCCGGCTGTGAGTCGCGAGCCGGGATTCGCATCCACCGCCGTGAGATCAATCCTTGCACTCGGCCACAAACTCGATCGGGCTTCTCGAACGACTTGTTGCGAGGCCAGGGCGCTCAACCGAGCTACCGAAATCTGCGGGTTATTTTTCAAGGCAAGTGTCTGGGCGTCTGCGACCGACAGGAGCTTCGGGGAGCCCGCGCTGTTCTGCGTCGCGGACATCTTCGGACCAGGCGACGCAGTCATTGAGTTTGGCTTTGACTGCACTTGAGGCGTGGGAGCCGAAGGTAGGGTGGAGATGGTTATAGAACTCAGTTGCTGGGCGAAGCATCCACTGGACGCGGCAAGCAGAAGGCACGTGATCCGCAGGGCCTTCGTCGCTCGAGAGGTTGTCTCGTGTGGGTCGTGTTCCCGATTCATCCTTGCGTCTCCTGAGCCAGGGCTGGCGGATTCTTCTCTCCCCGCTTCCCGTACACCAACAGGTAGGCGGCAGGGACGATGAAAATGGTGAGTGCCACCGAAGAAGTCAGCCCCCCGATGATGGCCCGCGCAAGGGGAGCGTACTGTTCGCTACCGGTACCAAGTTTCAGCGCCATGGGCACCATTCCGATGATGGTGGCGAGCGACGTCATGAGAATCGGGCGCAACCGGACTCGGCAGGAAGTGATGATGGCGTCCTGGACAGAGTTCCCCTGGTCCTCCAAACGATGGGCGAATTCCACAATCAAAATGCTGTTGGAGGCCGAGATGCCGACCAGCATCAGCACTCCCATCAAAGACATCACATTGAGAGTCGTCCCAGTCAAGGGCAGGATCACCAGCACTCCGATGAAACCCATGGGAATGGCGAGCATGATGAGGAAGGGATCTATGAACGATTTGAACTGCGCGACAAGTATCAGATAGAGGAGAACGACCGAGAGCGAGAGCCCGATGGCAAAGCTGCGGAACGACGCGTTCATTCCCTGAACCATCCCACGAAGATTCACACGCACGTTCTCGGGGAGCTTGGTGCCCTTCAGGACTGTTTGTACTTCATCGGCAGTCCTACCCAGATTCTCTGAGGCCGGCGTCACGTAGATATCGGCCACACGCTGGATCTGGTAGTGATCCACTTCGGTGGGAGTCTGGATATTTTCCAGCTTTACCACAGCATCGAGAGTTGTGGGCTTCTTCAGGCTGGGAGCCCGGATGGGTATATTCGTCAGATCCGTGAAGTCGTGAATGGCGGCCTGTCCGCGCTCCGGGTACTGCACCGTCAGGAAGTAATCGTTGCCGGTCTTGTGGTCGACCCAGTAGTTGGGCGCGATCATGGTGTTGGAATTGAGCGCTGTGATGACATTGTCGACGACTTCTTTCTGCGTGAGTCCCAGCTCGCCGGCGTGCACGCGGTCGACGTTCAATCGCAAGCCGGGATAGTTCAGATCTTGCGGAATATAAACTTCGCCGACGCCGGGCAGACTCCTGATGCGACTCGCCAAATCCTGCGCTACGGAATAAATCTGATGCATGTTCCGGCCGCTGACCTGAATGTCGATTGGGGCTTGCATCCCGGAATTCAGGATGGCGTCGACCATGGAACCACTGGAGAGAAACGTGCGGATCTCCGGAAATTGTGCGGCCATTGCCTTCTGCACGCGATCCATGTAGTCGAAGCTGGTTCGTTGATGGTCGTCCTGCAACGCTACCTGGATGGTTGCCATGTAGGGACCGGCGTTGGTTGTGTACAGCGACGAAAAGTCTGGAACGACGCCGACGTTGGAGACGACCATCTTCAGATCTTTGGAGCCGACCTCATGGTGGATCAGGTCTTCGACTTTGGCGACATACTGTTCCGTCACTTCCAGCCGCGTTCCCGTCGGAACCTTGAGATTGATTGTGAACTGGCCTGCGTCAGTGCGAGGGAAGAACGCCAGGCCCAGCAGCGGATAGATGGCCAGGCTCACAACGAACGCGCCGCTAAGGACCGCGACCGTGAGGCCCGGACGAGCGACCGCGCGTTTCACCCAGTATTCGTAGTAGTCCAGCAGATTGTTGAAATGGCGGTTGAAGCTAGCTGTAAACCGCTCCCATCGCGAACCGCCCATTGCAGCGGTGGGCTCGACTTCGTACTCGTGGTTTGTCAGGCCCGCTGTGTGCGGCACCGCCTTCAGAAACCGCGAACAGAACAGTGGGATCACGGTCATGGCCACCAGGTAAGAGGCAAACAGAGAAATCGCGACTGCGAGAGCGAGCGCGGTGAAGAGAAATTTGCTGACGCCATAGAGAAATGTGACGGGAAAGAATACGACCAGAGTGGTCAGAGTGGCGGCCAATACGGCAAGACTTACTTCCGTTCCTCCCACTTCCGCTGCGGTGGCTGGACTCGCTCCGGCTTCGAGGTGGCGATAGATGTTTTCCAGCGAGATCACCGAATTGTCGATGATGCGGGAAAATGCCAGCGCCAGGCCGCCTAGAATCATGGTGTTCACAGTGCTTCCCGCGACGTTCAAAACAACGAATGTCGCCAGCGCCGAAAGCGGAATAGACAAGAAAACGGCGGACGTTGCGCGAAAACTCCCAAGAAAAATCAGAATCATCAGGCTGGTAAGGGCCAATCCCAGCGCGCCCTCATGAAGCAAGGTTTTGATCGCTTCTTTCACGAAGGCTGACTGATCGAACACCACGCTCGCCTGCAGTTGTTTGGGAATGTCATACAGATGCTGGATGGCATCGCGAATGCCATTGACGACTTCGATTGTGTTGGTGTCGCCTCCCTGCTTCATGATCGGAAGGTACACGGAGCGCTGGCCATCAACCCGCACGAGGTTGTACTGAATTTGGTTGGCGTCTTCGGCTTTGCCCACATCGTTCACGGTCACCCAAGAGGTCCCAACCGTTTTCACGGGAAGCTTCGACAATTGATCCATGTTGTCGACCAGGCTGTTGGAGTAAACGTAATAGTCGAATGGCCCCATCTTCACGTCACCGGCTGGCAAGATGAGGTTGGAGTTGTTGACTGCGCCCACGATGTCCATTGGACTCAATTGCCGCGAGGCTAGTTTGAAGGGATCAACGTAGATCATGATCTGACGGTATTTGCCGCCAAATGGTGGCGGGATCTCCGCGCCCTTTACGACAGCAATCTGGTTGCGAATGGAGAATTGTCCAACGTCGTGGAGTTCGGTCTGGTTTAGTCCTTCGCCTTTGAGCGTTACCAGACATACCGGCAAACTGGACGCGTCGAATTTCAGAACCACCGGCGGGAGGGTGCCCGGCGGCAAGCGCTTCAAGTCGGCGAGCGCGAGGTTCGAAATCTCAGTGACGTCGGCATCGGCGTTGGTGCCGGGTTGGAAATAGATCTTGATGATGCTCACACCCAACAGTGAGCGCGATTCCATGTGGTCGATGCCACTAGCCAAGGTAAAGAAGCGTTCCAGCGGGTCCGTGATGTCGACCTCGATGTCTTCTGGAGGCATGCCGGAATAAAAAGTCGCCACCACCACTTCCGGCAGATTAATCGCCGGAAACAGATCCACCGGCATGCGCGCCACGCTGGTGACGCCAATAACGGTCAACACCAGACAGATCACGATGATGAAGTACGGGTTACGAATTGAGAAACGTGACATGGGTACCTTTTGTCCAACTCGCCGTTAACGACGGTGACTATTCCTGATTGCCTTCGTGATATTGCATGACCTGAACTAATTGGGGACGGACCTTCTCCCCTACTTTCAGTCCGCCGCGATCGCTGACCACCACCTGCTCTCCTTCGTGCAGTCCCGTGACGACTTCCGCGTCAGTCGCGGTCTGAATTCCGAGACTGACCGGCCGCTCTTCGATTTCGCCATTGGCGTTCACCACGAGCACCGAGGTTTTATCGGCACTGTGATTCACGGCTTGCAACGGCACCGATGGGACGCCCTCTCTTTGCTCAAGGGTCAGATCAGCCTGCGCGTAGATGCCCGGCACCAGCGAGCCATCTTTGTTGCGGACATCCACCTCCGTGTGCATAGTTCGGGTGTCTTCCCGTACGCCTGCCGAAAAACGGGCAACCTTGCCGGGAAAGGTTCGATCGAGTGAGGGCACGCGCACGTCCACGGGATCGCCCACGTGAATGAACTGAACGTACGATTCCGGAACCGGTATCACCAACCGAAACAGATCGTCCTCGGATAGCTTCACGATGGGCATTGCCTGCGTGCTCGACGCGGTGCCGGCTTGCACGAGTGTCCCAAGATTTGCATAGCGCTCGGTGACGATGCCGGGAAAAGGGGCAGTGATCTTGGAGTAGTCAAAGAGGGTCTGATCGTGAACGAGCTTGGCTCGCGCCCCGGAAAGCTGACTCTGCGCAGCCTCCAGAGCGGCTTGGCCGGCGTCTACTTGGGAAGATGCCGCCAGGTCTTTTCCTTGAGCGTCATCCACCTCCTGCTGCGCCACGATGCCGGGTTGGCTTTCGAACACGCCGTTCAAGCGCGTGTATTGGAGATGGAGTGCTTTGTACTGTGCCTGGTAACGCGTCAACTCATGTTGAGCGCGCGACACCTGGTTCGTCGCGTTTTTGATTTCCGCCAGGTCTTCTTGCAGTTGCGCTTCCAGTTCCGGAATCTCCAGGATGGCCATAATCTGGCCGGCCTTCACGTGCGTTCCATAGTCGACGAGTAGCTTCTTGACGTAGCCGGATTCCTTCGCGTACACCTCAATCTCCTGGAATGGCACTAACTCGGAAGAGAGTGTGATGTGCCGACCGAGTGATTTCTTCTCCACCTTCGTGACGCCGACGGTAATGGTGGGTCCGCTGGCCTGCACCTTCTTTTCGCCGCTTCCCGAACAGGAGGACAGATTAACGGCCATCGCGACCGCGAGGGCCGCGCTAGGAAAGGAAATCAACTGCTTGCGTCGGCAATACTGCCTTACGCTGAACCTGCTACCTGTTTGAGTCATTTTTCTGTTGACCAGCCTTCTCCGCGATTTCTCAGTCAGCCACCTTCAACCACAAATTGCGGGCCGCCGTACTTACTAGCTCAGCTTCATAACTTCGCTCAACTTCGCCACGGAAAATGAACTCGACTGGCAAAAATCGATTACCTTCTGTTCCGCGTTTTGTAGTCCGAGGGCAACGCCCGGTACCGCAGCGGCAACTTCCGCAGGGATTGAGAGGACTCCGTGGCGATCTCCGTGCAAGAGATCTCCGGGACGAACATCCATTCCACCCACCGAGACCGGCGCCCCAATATCGAAGATGTGGGCATAAGCATGGGAGACCGCGACGCTCCCCGCAAATAACTGAATTCCCATTGTGCGAACCGATGGCAGTTCCCGTACCGCGCCACTGGTTACGTAGCCGACACAGCCGAGCGCCTTCAGAATCGCGGCGTGCATGTCTCCGACAAAAGCTCCGCGGCCCGGCGGATCGTCCATGTCTTCCAACACCAGGATGCGGGGCAGCGGTGACTCAAGAATGCGATCCCAGAGATCGGTCCTGTCATGGTAGGTTCCGCCCCCGATGGGTGGAGCTCCGCTCCGAAGCCGGCCCGTAATTGCATAGCCCACCATCGGAGTGGCGTCCTTGAACATGCATTGAATCCGAGCGTTCGTGAATCCCGTATTGCGCAGCCTGACGTTGAAGGTCTCGACCGCGTTCGCGACCATGCAGGTATCGAATTGGCGAAGGGCATCTAACTCGCCTTCGGTCAACAGCGGTGCAACCGCCATGGATATTTCCTTTCAGGGATTTGACTACGCGACCGCGTAGTCAGAATCCACGTACCTCGCAGGGAACAAAGACGAACACGCGGTGCATGCTGCTCGATTGCGAATCAAGGAACGGAAATCGCATTCCTGTCTCTTATTCGAGCCTTCTTCTTCGCTGGGACGATCCGAACGAGCGAGGAAGAATTCACTCAATGAAATTGAATGACCGCGTGTGCAGCCCTAGCTGCGCATGCACTTTAAGAGAGGGCTTCAGACAAGGGAGGAGGACGGTTGTATAGGTTTTCTTCAACCGTAAGCCTGGGTATGGGAGGCCCAGCGGGCGCGATGCGCGGATAAAACGTCGGAGCCAGAAGGACACTGGAACAAGTTACCGGGGGCATCCAGCTAACTGCGTCCTTCATCAGGCGCTGCCGGCCAGAGTCCAGCGACGAGTGTTTCCGCACGGAGGTTGTGTTCTTATTGGGCGCTCCTCGAGAGAAACAGTACCGGGTCGCGACGCTCGCGGTGAGTGAACACACCGTCAGCAGCACCAATACCGCGCACCAATGACCACGCCGCGAATTGAAATTTGTTAGCTGCAGCATCTCGGAGGTTTGCAACCTTCGCTCTTCTAACCATACAAAATTAGGGCAGGTTGAAGCAAGGGACCACAGGAGTACTGGAGTAACAACGCCCACGCTTGGGAACGGCGATTCCGAGCCGGTTCGTCGATGCTCATGTTCACACCACAGGTAATTTTCTCTGCTACACTGGCGCGCATGAACGCTACAACACGGAGAACCTTCCTTGAACAATGCGCCGGTGCGGCGGCGGGAGCGTGGTTCTTGCCGGAACTGGCACGCGCAGCGGCGAATTCCCAACCTTCGGTGAAGTTTCCTTCCGCGCCACGGGATCGGGTGGCGGTGGCGGCCTATCCTTTTCGCGAATTCATCGTCGGATGGAAGGGATGGGACGGCAAAACTCCAAGCACCGTCCCGTTGTCACAACAGATGGAACTGAAAGACTTTGCGGCACAGGTCGCCGAGAAGTTCAACGTCCACAGGATCGAGCCTTGGAGTCCGATCTTTCCCTCAATCGATCCGAAATATCTCGAGCAGTTCCGAACCGCGGTTGAGAAGGCGGGCTCGGCAGTCGTGGATATCGCAGTCGACGGAGGGCACAGCCAGTATTCGCCCGATGCGGCAGAGCGCGACCGCGCCGTGACCTCCAGCAACCAGTGGATCGACGTCGGGGTGGCCCTCGGTTCGCCGAGCATTCGAACTCATATTGACGACGCGAAGGGCGTAAAGCCGGATGTAGGTCTCGCGGCCGGAACTCTGATGCGCATTGCGGAATATGCGGCGAAGAAGAATGTCGTGGTGCATCTCGAAAACGACAATCCTGTGAGTGAGGATCCCTTCTTCATCGTACAAGTGATTGAGAAAGTGAACAGTCCGTGGCTGCGAGCCTTGCCCGACTTTGGCAACTCGCTGGCCGCGCACGACGAAGAGTTCTCGAACCGAGCAATGGAAGTGATGTTCGCGCACGCCTATGGAATTTGCCACGTAAAGGATGGCGAACCCGATGCGAACGGCAAGCCGACACACGTCGACCTGGCGCGAACGTTTGGCATTCTGAAGAAGCACGGATATAAGGGATATTGCTCGATTGAGTACGACGCTCCGGGTGATCCGTACAAACCGACGACGGAACTCGTGGAACAGACGGTTAAATTTCTCTCTTAAGCTAAGGGAACGATGGCGGGACAAGGAATCCAGCGTCGGCAAATGTTGCGGATCTTGGGAACGGCGGCCGCCGCGGCTCAATTCCCAGGATTTAGCAAATGGGGATTTGCCTGCGGACATATTGGCAATGCTGCCCTGCAGATCAAGCCGGCCGTTTACAAGCCACAATTCTTTACGCCGGCAGAATATGCAGTAGTCGAGCGGCTGGCGGAAATCATTATTCCCAGCGACGGTACACCGGGCGCAAAGGAAGCGGGCGTGGCGGAGTTTATCGATTTCATGGTGGCCAGTGATCCTGATGCGCAGTATGGGTTTCGCACCGGACTTACTTGGCTCGACGCTCACTCTGAGCAAACGGCGGGAAAACGATTTGGAGAGTTAACGCTGCCGCAGCAAACTTCCCTGCTCGAACCTCTTGGATTCAAAGATAAGGCGCGTCCGGGCGGCGAAGCCGGGAGGCGATTCTTTGGGATGATGCGCGAATACACAGTGATGGGTTTCTACACGAGCGAGATCGGGTTCAAGGAACTGGACAATCCGGCGCTGAAGTTTTATTCCGAGTCGCCGGAGTGTCCGCACAAGGACGATCCCGAGCACCGGCATCTTTCCCCAGCGAAATAGTCAGACGCAAGTCCCGAATTACTCCAGGAGCCATGGCAAAGAAAATCTACGACGCGATCGTGATTGGAACCGGCGCCGGCGGCGGAATGGCGATCAAGACGCTGTGCGAGGCCGGACTCAAGGTGTGCGCTCTCAATGCGGGACGGCGGCTCGATCCTGAGAAGGACTTCCGCTACCATCGCATGCCGTGGGATATGAAGTTTCGAGGTATGGACGATCCCAAACGGCGTGCCGAATCCTTCGGCTACATGGACAACGAGTACACCAAGGCCGCATGGGACCATGAAATTCCATTCACGACGCCGCCCGGCATGAAGTGGATGTGGCCGCGGTGCAACGCTGTCGGCGGCAAGACGAATTTCTGGGGACGCAGTTCGGCGCGCTTCGGCGACATTGATTTTCGCGCGGCCTCGCTTGACGGTTACGACGTGGATTGGCCGATTACGCATGATGAGATCGGCCCCTTCTACACGCGCGTAGAAAACATGATTGGCGTGGCCAGCACGGTGCAGAACCGGCCGAGCAATCCTGATGGCTCGTATTTGCCGCCGTTCAACTTCCGCTGTCTCGATCGCATATTAGAGGCGGGGTGCAACAAGATCGGCGTGCCGTATCTTCCGGATCGCTGCGCGCAGCTCACTCAGGCGCACGCAGGACATCCCGCATGCCATTTCTGTGGTGAGTGCACGACGGGTTGCGATGTAGGCGCATTTTTCTCGACGCCGTACTTCCTGCTTCCCGAAGCAGAGGCCACGAAGAATCTGGAATTGCGCACCGACGCGTTAGCCAAAAATATTCTGGTGGACGAAAACGGTCAGGCGACCGGCGTGGCTTACATCGACCGCAAGACGAAGCAGGAAGTCGAAGTGTACGGGCGCGCCGTGGTCGTAGCAGCGTCTTGTATTGAATCATCGCGCATCATGCTGAATTCGAAGTCGCGGCACTGGCCGCACGGAATTGCGAATTCGAGCGGACAACTCGGCCGCAATCTTTGCGATCATCTCTACGGCGAGTCGGCGCGCGGATATCTGCCGCAACTGCTCGGACAGCCCAGCTTCCCAGACCACGTGGCCGACAGCACGATTGCGTGGATGCCGCGCTGGCAGAACCTGAAGGATCCGCACGAAGAAAAATTCATTCGTGGATACTCGATCTATCCCGATGGTGGATGCGGAGAATTTCCGGGCTTCGCGACCGAACTGGACGGCTTTGGGTCATCGTTCAAGCGCGAGATCAAGCGGCGCTATCCAACACCAGTGAGTTTTGGGATTCAGGCGCCGTCGTTGCGGCTCGACACCAATTTCGTGGATCTTGACCCTGCGGTGAAAGATCCCTACGGGATTTCTGTGGCGCGCATCCACTTCGATTGGGATGAGAACGTGCTGAAGATGTGGGAACACTCGAAGCAGGTCTGCGCAGAAGTGCTGCGGGCGGCGGGTGGTGAATTTCAGGGTGCGGGCGATGCACCCGAAATCCCGGGATGGAGCCTGCATGAAACGGGCACGTGCCGCATGGGGAATGATCCGAAGAATTTTGTGACAAATCGGTTTGGGCAGACGCACGACGTGCCGAATCTCTACGTTTGCGACGCGAGCGTGTTTCTGAACTGTACCGACAAGACCACGACCATCAGCATTCTGGCGTTCTCACTGCGGACTTCCGAACATCTGATCGAGAACTTCCGCCGGGGTGAGCACCAGGCCGCGTGATCTCCGAACTCACGCGGACCGGAGAACTCCCGGCACATACCAGAGCGAGCCCGGCCCGGCTGCGCGAACTGGCCGCTGTCTTCCTAAAACTCGGCGCCATCAGCTTTGGCGGACCAGCGGCTCACATCGCAATGATGGAGACGGAGGTCGTCCGCAAGCGGCAGTGGGTCACGCGCCAACAGTTTCTCGATATGCTGGGCGCCGCGAATCTAATCCCAGGGCCCAGTTCCACGGAACTAGCAATTAATGTCGGCTTCGTGCATGCGGGCTGGACGGGTTTGTGCGTGGCGGGAGCGTGTTTCATTCTGCCGGCGGCGCTGGTCACGGGTGCATTTGCGTGGGTCTATGCGCGGTTTGGAACGCTGCCCCAGGCGGCATCGGTGGTTGCCGGAATCAAACCGGCTGTGATCGCTGTAATCGGAATCGCCATCTGGCGTCTGGCAAAGACGGCAGTTCGCGATGCAGGGTTGGCAGCTTTGGGTGCTGGGACGCTGGTAGCGTTTCTCGTGGGCCTCAACCCGATTGCGATCCTGTTTGGTGGCGGCGCTCTAGGTATCGTCGTCAAACGATCGAACCCCATTTTTCGACGTAGCGGGGCGGATTAACGGTCGTTTCAAGCGCACGAATTTTGAGACGGGCGGCACTTATCGGTTCTTTCGGCGCGGTCGCCGTCGCTGCCGTACCGGCTGCGACCAGACCATCGATTGGCAAGATCGCTCTTTTCTTCCTCAAAGTAGGAGCGCTTCTCTATGGCGGCGGATATGTGCTCTTGGCTTTCCTGGAGCAGGGCCTGGTTCAGCAGCGTGCGTGGCTGACGCACCAGCAGCTACTGGATGCGGTGGCTATCGGCCAGTTCACCCCCGGTCCGGTACTATCGACCGCAACGTTCATCGGCTATCTTCTCGGTGGCGTGCCCGGAGCGGTGGTGGCAACTCTGGCAATATTTCTGCCTTCGTTCTTCTACGTCGCCCTGTTGGCGCCGATTCTTTTCCGGCTCAGACAGTCCGAATGGATGGCTGCTTTTCTTGATTCTGTGAATGTGTGCGCTGTTGCGCTAATGATTGGAGTCACATTCCGGCTCGGCATTGATGCATTGCGCGGCTGGCCGTCATGGGTTATAGCCACGGCCGCATTGGGGGCGCTGCTGCGGTGGAAGGTGAATCCGGCCTGGGTTGTGCTGGGAGGAGGACTGGCGGGATTGCTGCTCGCCCGATGAATTCGTTTTTTGTTCGCCTTCTGATGTTTTTATGGTAAATGTATAGGCCATGCGAAAGGCTGTAAATCACCTGAAGAAATCCGACCCTGTCTTGCGGGCGATCATCGAGCGCGTGGGGCCGTGCCGCATGGAGTTTGGACCAGCCGAGTTCCATAGCCTGGCCGAGGCGATTGTCTACCAGCAACTTAATGGTAAGGCCGCGGTAACGATCTTTAAGCGCTTTGCTGCCCTCGCGGGTGAACCGTTGATGCCTGATGGAATTCTGAAACTAAGCGATGCAGAGTTGCGTAGCGTCGGGCTCTCGAAGCAGAAGTCGGCGTATCTGAAAGATCTGTCGGCGAAGACGCGAGAAGGACTGCTCGACTTCTCAAGATTGCCAGAACTCTCGGATGACGAGGTCATCAAACATCTGACGCAGGTAAAAGGGATCGGGGTATGGACGGCGCATATGTTTCTGATCTTTTCTTTGCGACGTCCCGATGTGCTGCCCACCGGGGATTACGGAGTGCAAATGGCGGTCAAGAAGCACTACAACAAACGCAAACTGCCCAAGCCTCACGTCATGGAGAGGATCGCCAAGCCTTGGTCACCTTACCGTAGCATCGCTTGCTGGTATCTGTGGAGGAGCCTGGACATAAAGACCATTTAACCACAGCGAACACAGGCTGTGATCCTTCGCACTCTCTGTGTTTAAATGGTGTTCGATGGCTGATGCGAAGATCCGCGTATTAGTGGCGAAGCCCGGGCTCGACGGGCACGATCGCGGCGCGAAAGTCATTGCGCGCGCGTTGCGTGATGCTGGCATGGAAGTCATCTACACCGGACTGCGCCAGACGCCGGAGATGGTGGTTAACGCCGCGCTGCAGGAAGATGTGCAGGTGATTGGGCTGTCGATTCTCTCCGGCGCGCACAACGCCATCGTGCCCCGCGTGATGGACTTGCTCAAGCAGAACAAAATGGACGATGTAATCGTTGTGGTAGGCGGCATCATTCCAAACCAGGATATTGATGGGCTCAAGCAGGCGGGCGTAGCGGCTATTTTTCAGCCCGGTACCGCGATGGACGACATCGTTCAGTTCATTCGCACGCACGTAAAGGGGCCCGGCGTGCCGGCGGCGGGGTGATGGCTGAGATCAACGCGTCCCGCGTCAAGGACATCCTCTCGAAAACCGTCGGACCCGTTCCGTGGTACTGGCAAACCTTTCCGGCCTTCCGCTCGTTGGCCGGGCAGCGCTTCGTGTGGACTCATCATGGAGAGCAAGGCCCGATCGCTCACCTCGTTACCTTGGGCCTCGAGCAGGAACCAGACAAAGCTCGTCTCGCACTGAACACCTACTGCCGCCCGTTTCTGGTGGCGCCGCAGTCTCTCGGCATCTGGTGCCCGGAAGGACGAAATATTCGGCTTACCTGCTTTGATCCTGATCAACTAAAAGCGTTCAACCTGGCCGAGGTTGCGGGCTGGTTCAAGCAGTCTTCCGATCGCATCTACTCGACGACGGCTCCTGTCGCGGATTTTGAGGTTCCGTTGACGCTGGGCCCGGGCATGCACAAGATCAATGTTCCGGCGGAACTGCAAAGCGTGGATGAGCTCATCGTCCCCACCAGCTACAAGGCAATGTCGAATGATGATCCGGCGTTCGCGCTTTTCGTTTTCTACTTGCAGGCGGGGCTCGTAGAAGTGCTGCCACAGAAGTGGTTTACCGCCGCGCAATATCGAGTGGGTCAACAGTGGATTACGCGTGCCGCCCGCGATCCTGATTCGCACCGCATAGTCGGCGAATGCTTTGGCGCAGGTACGTTTCTACTCGATGAGGATGGCTGTCGCCTCGCGGAGTGGATTACCACCTTGAGCTCCTGACCCGGAACGACCTGCTTATCTTCATGACTGCGGCCGACATCGGAAACGAGTTCACGCTGCGACATGAGGACGGCATTCTCTTCCTGACTCTTGCATCCGGAGACGGGATGAATCGCCTCACCCGTCGAAAAGTCATCGCTCTTCAAAAAGAAACCGAGGGCCACGTGGCACTCGACTCTCGCGTTCCGCCATTGATCATCTCTGGGACTCCCATCTTCTCGGCGGGTGCGGACTTGAGCGAGATATCTCAACTCGGTGGGCCTGACGCCTTAGTGTTCGCGAAAATGGGTCAGGAACTGATGAACACGCTCGCGAACTATCCTGCACCGGTTTACGCGAGCATCTATGGATTTTGCCTGGGCGGAGGCCTTGACCTGGCGCTGGCTTGCCGGCATCGGATTGCGTCGCCGCATGCCGTTTTAGGCCACCGCGGCGCGGCCCTAGGTCTCATCACGGGATGGGGAGGCACGCAACGCCTGCCCCGGTTGATCGGCAAAGGACGAGCTCTCGAAATGTTTGTGTCAGCGGAGAAAGTCAGTGCCCGGCAGGCGTTGGACATGGGACTGGTCGACGCCGTCGTCGACGATCCGGTGGCCGAGGCCGTACGGCGCATCCTGGAGTGATCTTGCAAGGCTCAGGCCAGTCTGCGTTGCGCCTTTCCACCCGGCTGGTATACCGTAAACAGTCCGCGTCTTAAACTAGCGACCCATAATTAGCGACCCATGGCTGAGCGCAACGACACTCCCGTAGCAAATTCGTCTGCACCGGCGAACATCCTTCCATCCAAAATCGACCCTACCTCGGCACGCTTCGAAGCCAACATGCGATTTCTGGCCGACCTGATGTCACAAGTGCGCAACGAGGAAGAGAAGATTTGCGAGGGTGGCGGCGCCAAGGCGATTGACAACCAGCATGCCAAGGGACGGCTGACGGCACGTGAGCGTATCAAACTCCTGGCGGACCCAGAAACGTTTTTCGAATTGGGTTTATACACCGCGCACGGCATGTACGAGGAGTGGGGCGGGGCGCCGGCCGCGGGCGTCATCACGGGCTTGGCGCGGGTTCACACGCGGATGGTCATGATTATCGCTAATGACGCAACGGTGAAGGCCGGTGCGTTTTTTCCGATGACTTCGAAAAAAGTCATTCGGGCCCAGAACATTGCCATCGAGAACCGCGTTCCGACGATTTATCTAGTGGATTCTGCCGGAGTCTTCTTGCCATTGCAGGAAGATGTGTTTCCTGACACCGATGATTTCGGGCGAGTGTTCCGCAATAACGCGGTCATGTCGGCAATGGGAATTCCGCAAATCGCCGCCATCATGGGCATGTGCGTGGCCGGCGGCGGATACCTGCCGGTGATGTGCGATCACGTTCTGATGACTGATGGCAGCGGACTGTTTCTCGCAGGGCCTGCGCTGGTGCAGGCGGCCATAGGACAGAAAGTTTCGGCTGACGATCTGGGCGGCGCGGCCATGCACTCCGCAATCAGTGGCACGGTCGATTTCCGCGAACCGAACGATGAGGCTTGCATCGCACGGATCCGCTCAATCGTGGAGAAGTGGGGATACCGGCGGCTTTCTCCGTGGGATCGAAAAAAGCCCGTCGAGCCGGCCCTGACCGCGGAAGAAATTTACGGCATCTACGATTCGTCACCGGCGCGTCCGTACGACATGAAGGAAGTGCTGGCGCGCGTGCTCGACGCCAGCCGCTTCGACGAGTACAAGCCGGAATATGGAAAGACTCTAATCTGCGGCTACGGGCGGATTGGCGGCTTTGCCGTGGGCATCGTAGCCAACCAGAAACTGCACGCCCAGCAGACGGATCATGAGGGCCACAAGCGCATTGAGTTCGGAGGCGTCATCTACACCGAGTCCGCCGAGAAGGCTGCACGCTTCATCATGGACTGCAATCAGAACCTAATTCCTCTGATCTTCTTCCACGACGTAAACGGATTCATGGTGGGGCGCGACGCGGAGTGGAGCGGCATCATCAAGGCGGGGGCGAAGATGGTGAACGCGGTTTCGAACTCGGTCGTCCCCAAGATTACCGTGATCGTTGGCGGATCGTTCGGTGCGGGACACTACGCCATGTGCGGAAAGGCCTATGACCCACGCTTTGTGTTTGCGTGGCCAACCGCCCGGTATGCCGTCATGAGCGGCGATTCAGCGGCAGGCACACTGGTTGAGATCAAAGTGAAGCAACTGGAACGCGGCGGCAAGAAATTGAGCGAGGACGAAAGAAAGGAACTGTACGAATCGGTGAAGCGCACCTATGACGAGCAGACCGATCCGCGCTACGGTGCGGCACGGCTGTGGATCGACAAGATCATCGATCCGATCGAGACCCGTTCAGCCATTACGCAAGCGCTTGAAGCTGCATCGCTGAACCCGGATGTGGCGGAGTTCAAGGTGGGAGTACTACAGACGTAAGAAGGGCCTTTCGCCACGGATTTGCACGGATTATCACGGATCGGAACAACTCGATTGCGAAGTACTCTGAGAATTGATCCGTGTGAATCAGTGCAAATCCGTGGCCAATGATTTTGCATGAGTGATCCGGTCAAACTGATCGAGTGTCCGCGCGATGCCTGGCAGGGGCTGAAGGGGATGATTCCCGCCGACTTGAAGGTCGACTACCTGAAGGCATTGATCAGCGTAGGGTTCAAGCACATCGATGCAGTGTCGTTCGTATCACCGAAAGCCGTGCCGCAGATGGCGGATTCCGAGGAGGTTCTGAAAGAACTCGATCCGCCGGACGACGTTGAGATCATTGGTATCGTGGTGAACGAAAAGGGTGCGCAGCGGGCCATCGAAACGCAGGCGGTGTCGACGCTGGGATTTCCTTATTCGATTTCCGAGACGTTCCTCCGCAAGAATCAGAACGATTCACCCGAGGAGGCGCTCGAAGAGCTGGACAAGATTCAGAAGAAGGCTGACGACGCCGGACTCAACGTCGTGGTCTATATCTCGATGGCATTTGGTAATCCGTATGGCGATCTTTGGAACCCCGACGAGGTGATCGAGGCCGTCTCGCTGATGGAAGTGGACAGCCTGCGGATGATTTCGCTGGCCGATACAGTCGGCATGGCCAGCCCGCAGCAGGTTAGCGAACTCGTGGGTGCGGTGATGGCGAAGTACGACTACCTCGAGATCGGCGTTCACTTACACAGCCGCCCCGAAGACGCGGCCGACAAAATTCTCGCGGCATACAACGCGGGTTGCCGGCGCTTCGATTCTGCTTTAGGCGGGCTGGGTGGGTGTCCCTTTGCGCAAGACGCTTTGGTTGGTAACATTCCGACAGAGAAAGTAATCGAGACTCTCAGGCAGCAGGATGCGGAGTTGCCCGAGCTCAAGCCTTTGGACATGCTTCTGAAAGCGACGGCTGGAATCGGTGCGAAGTTCGCCGTTTCGCTTGCAGCAGATTAGAGCGCCAAGGATCACACGGATCATCACGGATACGTCAAGGCACGGAGGCCTGCGCGGCAGGTTCTGAGATGAACTACAGCACCATCCAACTCGCGTATGACGGCGGCATCGCGACCATCACGCTGAACCGTCCGGAAAAGCGCAACGCCATCAGCTTCGAGTTGATTGACGATCTATTGCGAGCGCTGGACGAGGTCGCGAAGTCGGATGCAATCGTCGTCATCCTGACCGGCGCGGGAAAAGCCTTTTGTTCCGGCATGGATCTGGACAATCTGAAAGCGCTGCTCGGCCGATCTCCGGAGCAGAACCTGCAAGATTCAGAGACGATGGTGCGGCTGTTCCGCTCTCTCTACGAATTCCCGAAAGTCACGATCGCAGCGGTCAACGGTGCCGCGATTGCCGGAGGGACGGGACTGGCTCTGCTGTGCGACTTCACATTGGCGGTGCCCGAAGCGAAGTTTGGCTACACCGAAGTGCGCATCGGATTCGTGCCCGCGATTGTTTCGACATTTCTCCTGCGGCAGGTGGGCGAGAAGCAGGCCATCGATCTGCTGCTGACGGGAAGGATTTTCGGAGCCGAAGAGGCAACCCGCATGGGGTTGGTTAGCGAAATTGTCGCGCCGGAGACCTTGCTGAAGCGGGCGCGCGAATTGGCCGCGCTCTTGATGGAAAACAGCTCTGCCTCCCTGCGTGCAACCAAGCAATTGCTCACCGATCACGCGCGAGCAGAACTGGACGCGCAGATCGAAGCGGCGGTTCGAGAAAATGCAGCGATCCGTACGACCGCCGACTTCCGTGAAGGGATTTCGGCATTTCTGGAGAAGCGAAAACCGGTGTGGACCGGAAAATGAGTTCGAGCCATCATCCTGCGTGGAGTGAAACCCGGCTGCGCGTGCGCTACGCCGAAACCGACCAAATGGGAGTGGTTTATCACTCCAACCATCTGATCTGGTTCGAAGTTGGACGCGTCGAATTGATGCGCCAGATGGGATTTTCCTATCGCGACATGGAGCGCGAAGATGGGCGCTTTATTGCCGTCGCCGAGGTGACCTGCCGTTACCGCGCCCCCGTGTATTACGACGAAGAAGTTCTGGTACGAACCCGACTGAAGACCGTGCGCGAATCAGTTGTCGTTTTCAGTTACGAACTGGTGCGATCTGAAGGTGGAGGCCTGCTGGCGGAGGGCGAAACAACGCACATCGTCACCGATCCAAACATGAAGGTTGCAGCCCTGCCGGAGAAGTATCTACGGGCTTTCCGCGCAGCGGTGGGAAAATAAAATCACAAGTCCCGTGTCGCCGTTCTAGCGCACGCCATCACATCGAAAAAGGAAGGCATCTTTGAACGCACTGCACATCAACGGAAACGATTTGAGCCTGGAAGCTGTGCGCGAAGTTGCGGCCGAGCGCCGTGCCGTGCTCCTCGCGCCCGACGCCCGCGAGTTAGTCGACCGGGCGCGCGCCATCGTCGATGACATTGTGGCCAGCAACAAGCTCGCCTACGCCATAACCACGGGCGTTGGAAAATTGAGCGACGTTCGCATTGCCGGCGACCAGATCCTCGAACTCCAGGTCAACTTGGTACGTTCGCACGCTGTCGGGGTAGGGGAACCGCTATCCATCGCAGAGACGCGAGCAATGATGCTGCTCCGCGCAAACTCGCTCGCTAAGGGCCACTCCGGAGTGCGCGGAATCGTCATTGATACTCTTTGCGAAATGCTCAATCGTGGCGTCACGCCGGTCGTTCCGTCGCAAGGCAGCGTCGGCGCGAGTGGAGACCTGGCTCCGCTAGCACATTTAGCACTGGCTCTGATTGGCGAAGGTGAATGCTTCGACGACAAAGGCACGCGCTTATCCAGCGCGGAGGGTCTGAAGCGGGCGCAGATCAAACCGCTTGTCCTTCAATCAAAAGAGACGATATCCCTGATCAATGGGACACAGGCCATGCTGGCGGTCGGAACGCTATCACTCCTGGCCGCGGAAACGCTTGTCGACTCGGCTGACGTGCTCGGCGGGCTCTGTTGCGATGCACTCAAAGGCACCGATGCAGCCTTTGATGAGCGGATTCACAAGACGCGCCCGCATAGTGGACAAATAAAGACCGCTGCGAACCTGCGACGCATGCTCGAAGGCAGCCAGATTCGAGAATCGCATCGCGATTGCGGCCGCGTGCAAGACGCCTATTCTCTGCGCTGCATTCCGCAAGTGCATGGTGCGGTGCGCGACACGCTTGCCCACTGCCGCGAGGTGTTTGAGACGGAGGCCAACTCCGCGGTCGACAATCCGCTGGTCTTCATAACCGACGCGAAGAACGCTCAAGGCGATGTGATATCAGGCGGAAATTTTCACGGCGAGCCGCTGGCCTTCGCCCTCGATTTCCTGGCCATCGCTTTGAGCGCACTGGCCGGCATCAGCGAGCGACGGATCGAACGGCTGGTCAACCCAGCCCTCAGCGAGGGCTTGCCTCCATTTCTGGCGCCAGGCGCTGGACTGAACTCCGGCTTCATGATGCCTCAAGTCACCGCAGCGGCGCTGGTCAGCGAAAACAAGGTACTGGCACATCCTGCCTCAGTCGATTCGATCACCACCTCGGGAAACAAGGAAGACTACGTTTCCATGGGAATGACTGCAGCCACCAAACTGAAGCGCATCGTCGAGAACTCGCGCAACGTGTTGGCGATTGAAGCGATGGCCGTGGCCCAGGCTCTCGACTTCCTTGCTCCGCTCAAAACTTCGAAACGCGGGCAAGCGGCACATGCTGCAATCCGCGCGGTGTGCCCCACAATGGAAAAGGATCGAGTGATGTACAAAGATTTTGCGCGGATCGCGGAAATGCTCGCGAGTGGAAAGTTGGCAGAAGCGATGCGGTAGTCTGAACCCATGATGGCACGAGATTCCTAGATGAAGACACTCACCGAGTATCTAAAGTTCCACACTAAGACTCACCGCGCGTACGTGCACATCACGCCGCAGGTGGAAGAGATCGTACGCAAGAGCGGAGTGCAGGAGGGTATGGTGCTCGTGTCGGCCATGCACATCACCGCTGGCGTATACGTGAACGACAACGAGAGCGGCCTCATCGAAGATATCGACCAATGGCTGGAGCACCTCGCTCCCTTTCGCAAGAACTACAAGCATCACGACACCGGAGAAGACAACGGTGACTCCCACCTCAAGGCTCTGCTGATCCATCATGAAGTCATTGTGCCCATCACCTCCGGCAAGCTCGATCTGGGCACGTGGCAGCGAATCTTCTATGCCGAATTCGACGGCCAACGCGACAAGCGAGTCGTCGTGAAAGTAATGGGAGAGTAAAACCATGAGTTCGGAAGAGCTGCATGAATTGCACGAGCATGCCGAGCATGCAAAGCACGACCCGAGCCTGGCTCCTGTATCGCTGACCATGGCTGTGCTTGCAGTTATGGTTGCTGTCGTTTCGCTGCTAGGGCACCGCGCCCACACGGAAGAAGTCGTGCTTCAGGCAAAGGCATCCGATCAATGGGCCTTCTATCAGGCAAAGAACATTCGACGCCACACGGACGAGCTTTTTACAGATCTCACTTCGGTCGAAGCGACGACGGATGCTTCTGCCTTGGCCAAACTGCGCGACAAGTATTCGGGGGAAGCCACGCGCTACAAGGACGATCAGAAGGTAATCGAAGACAAGGCTCACGAGCTGGAGTCTGAGGTAGCCCTGGAGAGGAATCGGGCCGATCGATTTGACCTAGCCGAGGTCTTCCTCGAAATCGGATTGGTGATCACTTCGATCACGCTGCTCTCAGGACGAAGAATCTTCTGGGGCTTGGGGCTCGTGTTCGGAGTGCTAGGTATCGTGGTGGCAGTTACCGGGTTTATCGTGCATTGATCGGCTAAGCGTCGCCGCCTTTCCGCACAGAGGACGCAGCCACATCACTTTCACTTCCGGCACTGGGCTTCACGACCAGGAATGAACCAATCGCCAGCACATCCATGCGAGTGCGCTGGAAGCAGTCGATGGCCTCTTCCGGAGTGCACACGATGGGCTCGTTCTCGTTAAAGCTGGTATTGAGGATCACCGGAATTCCCGTCTTCCGATGAAATGCCGAGATGAGATCGTAATACATGGGATTTTCTTCGCGAGTGACAGTCTGTAGACGGCCGGTGTCGTCGACGTGATTCACTGCGCACAACTCCTTCCGCTTCTCCGGCCGAATTTTGTAGACGTGCAGCATGAATGGCGAAGGATGATCGTGCTCGAAGTATTCGTGCTGATGGTCTGCCAAAATCGAGGGAGCAAAGGGACGGAACCACTCGCGATGTTTGATGCGAGCGTTGAGAACGTCCTTCATGTTGGGCAGGCCGGGATGAGCCACGATTGAGCGATTGCCAAGTGCTCGTGGCCCCCATTCCATACGGCCCTGAAACCAACCCATAACATTCCCGGCAGCAATCTGTTCTGCAACCGCATCGAGCAACGCGGGGCGCTCCAGCTTGCGATACTCCAATCCGGCGCTCCGCAGGGCAGTCTGAACCTGTGAATCTGAAAACTCCGGCCCAAGATACGAGTTCTTCAACTCATGTCGGCGAGGCTGCTTGAGGACCGAATGATAAGTATGCAAAGCCGCGCCGATCGCCAGCCCTTCATCGCCCGCGGCGGGTTGAATGTATGTGCAGCGGAACCGTGTGCAATCAAACAGCTTTCCGTTGGCAACACTGTTCAGAGCGCAACCGCCCGCCATTGCAAGATCTTCGATAGGAACTCGGCGGTGCAATTGATTCAGCAGGTGAAAGAAGATCTCTTCGAAGCGATGCTGGAGGGCGAAGGCCAAGTCCATGTCTCGCTGTGTGATCTCGGCGTGGTGGCGTCGCGGTTCGCCGAACAGTTTTTCCATGCGGTCGGAGAAGTGCCGCGCCAGCCGGACCGTGCCATCCGGCAAGACCTGCATTCCCTGGTTACTACCGAGGGGTTTGAAATAACTGAGGTCAAGCTGGAAGCCGCCGTTCTTGGGTGCCACGATCTTGCTGATTTCATCGCAATACGTTGCTTTGCCGTAGGGAGCAAGCCCCATGACTTTGCCTTCATCGCCGTACTGCGTGTATCCGATGAATTCGCAGATCATGGTATAGACGCTGCCCAATGAGTGTGGAAGAAATACGCGTTCGAGCACCTCGATCTCGTTGCCTTCGCAGCGCGCCATCATGGTGGAAACGAAGTCGCCAGAGCCGTCGTAGCTGAAGCCTGCGGCCCTTTCCCACGGAGAACAATAGTAAGCACTCGCAATGTGAGCAATGTGGTGCTCGAGATGGTGCTCTTGAAAACGCAGCTGCGCGGAATCGACTTCGAGCGCCGTCGCCAGCAACGATCGCACATTGCGCATGGCCTCTTTCCGCTTCCGCAGGCGAATGAAGTTCAAAATCTTGGCGGGATTGGCCAGCGCGTATTGGACTTTCTTCGTCAGATTCGCATCACTGTCTTGCCCAACCGCGACGTGATCAATGTCTGAAATCTTCGCTCCCACCGCATCCAGGCACGCTTTCACGGCGAGCGCGGGGAAGCCGCCGAAGTGTTTACGCCGGTTAAGGCGTTCTTCGGCGATAGCGAACTTCACCTCGCCGTCGAGTACAATCGCGGCCGAGGCGTCGGCGTGAAACATGTTGAGGCCCAGAATGAGCATTAACCGGGGTTAACTCCTTGTGATGTCTAGATGTATTTCAGATCATTCGTTCAGGTGAGATGTTCTCTGAGACGTTTCGAGGAAAGCAGAAGCATTCACTGCAAGCGGCTTCCCTGTAGCCGCCGACTCATTGATGCGAAGTGTTGCCAGGGTCGTGCACACGATCTCTTCGAAACCAATCGGAGCATCACTTCGCCGCTGCACATATTCAGCAAACGCGGCCCACTCGCTGCGATGGCCTTTGTCCTGACGCCAGCGTGAATGGATAGTCTCGGTGCGACCGTCGCGAACAAGTTCGAGGCGCCGAAAATCTTCGAGGACTGCGACGGCTCCTCCGCCAAAAACTTCGATCCGCTCCTTGGAATAAGAGCGATCGCCACTTGCGAGGTAACTGATTGTCCCTTGCGATCCATTGGCAAAACGGAGCGAGACCAGCACATTGTCGCCGCTGTAGCGCCCCACGTTGCCAATCATCCGCGCTTCAACCTCAACAATCGGCGAACCCGCCAGGAACATTACGAGATCGACAAAATGGCAGACCTCACCGAGAATGCGGCCGCCTCCTTGCTCGCGATCGTTGACCCAATGATCAGGCGGAAGATATCCAGCATTGACGCGATAGTGTAATGCCAGCGGCTTTGAGATCGGTGCCAGGAATGTCTTCATCCTCGCGACCATGGGGGCGAAGCGGCGGTTGAATCCGACCATCAACGCTGGACGCTCGTTTGACGCGATTCCAAGATACGCGCTAGCGATCGACCGTAATTCGTCCTCGGTGAGGCAGAGCGGCTTCTCGCAGAAGACGTGCTTCCGCGCCGCGACCGCTGCGAGTACCTGGCTCGCGTGCAGGTGATGGCGAGTTGCGATCACGACCGCGTTGATCTCAGGGTCGTGAATGAGTTTGGCTGCGTCGGTCGTGCAATAGCTGAAGCCGAATTTCTGAGAGGCATGCTGGGCGTGTGATCCGGTGGCCGCGCATACTCCAAGGAGCTTGGTCTCGGAGGAGGCTTGCAACGCAGGGAGCAGCGTGCCCGTCGCGAAGACCCCGGCGCCCAAGAGTCCGACAGACACCCCGCCAACAGCGACTACCGGAAACCGCTCTGGAGCGACGGACGCTTGGGGCACGAGCGCGAGGGCGCGCGAATCATCGACAGCCTCGGGATATTGGATTACCACGCCAAGAAATGGTGCGCGCGATCTGCCGGTGATCAAGTCGTAGGCGCCTTCAGCGCGTTCGATGGGAAAACGATGCGTGATCAGCGGAGCAACTCTGATCTTCTGATCGGACAGCAACTGCACGAACGCTTCCATGTTTCGCGTTTCGGTCCAGCGCACATACCCGATGGGGTAGTCGCGGCCCTTCTGCTCATAAGCGGTGTCGTAACGGCCGGGGCCGTAGGAACGCGAGATGCGGAAATCTAGTTCTTTTTCGTAGTACGCTTTGCGCTCGATATCGATCCCAACTGTGCCTACCGCAACGATCACCGCGCGATCACGCGCGATGCCGCCGGCCAGGTTCACAGGATCGCTGCTGGAAGTCTCGGCTGTGATGAGGACCGAGTCGGTCCCTACACCACGAGAGAATTCGGCACAGAGAACTCGCAGGCCGGAGGATGAACTGGCGACTCCCTCGGCACCCATCTGCCGGGCGAGGTCGGCGCGAGACGCGTCAATGTCCATCCCCAGAACGCGACAACCTGCAGCCTTTAATAGTTGAACCGTGATTTGTCCCAGCAGTCCCAAGCCGATGACTGCAACCAAATCTCCCAGCTTCGCCTCGGCCGTTCTGATGCCGTGAAGCGCGACCGCTCCCAGTGTCGCGAAGGCAGCTTCGTCAAAAGACACCTCGTCGCCGGCGATTGGATCACGCGTGGGAATCCGCGCCACCAACAGTCGGGGCACGCATGCGATTTCGGCATGAACGGCAAAACCGGCTCCGGCACAGGCAACGCGGTCGCCGGGTTGAAGATCGGTCACGCCCTCACCAACGCCGATAATCGTTCCAGCGCTGCTATAGCCCGGGCTTTGTGGCTGGTCGAGACGGCTGCGCACCGCTTGAATCGCGGAGAAAACTCCGTCGCGCTGGACTTTGCCGATGACCTCGCGCACGAGGTCGGGACGGGACTTCGCCTTTTGGAGCAGACTCTTTCGCGCAAAATCGGCGGATGCCCGTTCCGTCCCGGCAGAAACCACCGAAGCCGCGATGCGCACCAGCACGCAGCCGGCGAGGAGTTGAGGCGCCGGGACTTCTTGCACCGTCGTCACGCCCGTGCGCGCATCTTGAAGGACCTGTTTCATGCTGTGGCTACCTGTGGAGGCGGAGCTAACTCAGACTCAAATTTGCGCGATCCGCCGTCAAGGAACGTCTGCATCCACAGTTCGAGCGTCAGGAATTGCCAAACCTGCATGGACCAATCCTGGCGTCCGGTGCGCTGCTCGTCGACGAAGCGATCGACCGCTTCGGGACGGAACATTCCGCGCTTGCGCAGTTGTGCAGGCGAGAGCAAGTCATCCACCATTTCTTTGAGATCGTGGGCCAACCAATAGTCTACCGGAGCGGCGAAGCCAGCCTTCGGTTGTTGCAGCACTTCGCGCGGCAAAATGTCGCGCATGGCCCGTCGGAAGATGTATTTCGTGGTGGGGCGCAGCAGGCCCTTCAGCTTCAGGTTGGGCGGGATGTTCCATGCCGCGAATTCCGCCAGTTCCCGGTCAAGAAATGGAACCCGCACCTCGACCGACGACGCCATGCTCATCTTGTCGTTGTAGGTGAGGTTGAGGCTCGTCATGAAAATCTTGGTATCGAGGTAGAGCATCTGGTGCAGGAAGTCGGAGTCGCGGACGCGGTCAAACGCGTCAAGATGCCGGCGCGTCGGATCCGAGGCTCCGGCGGCGAATTCCGAAGAGTAGATTCCGGACTTCTGGCCTGCGTCGAGATACCTGCAGTTCGCAATGAAGCGATCGACGGGACTGAGCGAAGCGCTGCGGATCATCTTCTTCGCAAGGCGCAAGCTTCCCTTGAGCGGCGTGCCTCGCAGGCTGGGCAGAGCAGCCAGAGCAGCCGCGGTTATACCGCGCGCGACTGAAGGTACTTTGCCATACGCCTGAGCCCAGTAGTGAGCGATGTGTTTGCGGTATCCGGCAAACAGCTCGTCGCCTCCCACACCCGAGAGAAGAACCGTGGCTTGCTTGCGAGCTTCGCGGCAAACCAGATAGGCAGTTATGATGGCGGGGTCCGCCGTCGGTTCGTCCATGTGCCAGACGAGCCGAGGGAGCAGTTCGGTCACATCGGGTTCGACGACGATGCGCTGATTCTCGCAGCCGAGATGACGAGCCAGCCGCGTGGCGACTTCTGGATCGTCGAGCGTGGTCTCGCCGACGCGATATTTTCGCGGGAAGGTAATCGTGTAAGTGTGTACCGGTTGCTTGGTCGCGCGCGCCATCATAGCGACGATGCTGGACGAATCTAACCCGGCACTGAGGAATGCGCCAATGGGCACGTCGCTGATCATCTGTGCCTCAACGGAGCGGCGGAAGCGCTCGCGGACTTCGTCTGCGAGGTCAGCCTCGGAGCGCGAGTAGGTCTGATGCGCGGGCGGAAACGTCAGGTCCCAGTATTGGGTGAGCTTGAGTTCGCCATTGCGCAGCGTGGCGTAGTGGCCTGCCGGCAACTTCAGAATCTGTTGGAACATTGTCTTGGGCTCGGGCACCCAAAGGAAGGTCAGATACTGATGAAGCGATTCGGGATCGAGTTCCGCTTCGATCTCTGGAATCTGCAGGAGAGCTTTAATCTCCGAGGCGAAGGCGAAGTGCTCGCCATCGTGGAAATAATAAAAAGGCTTCACGCCAAAGTGATCGCGCGCAACGAAGAGCGTGGGTGTGGCCGAGCGAAGATCGCAGATGGCAAAGGCAAACATGCCATTCAACCGTTTCACGCAGTCGGGACCTTCCTGCTCGTAAAAATGGAGGATCACCTCGGTGTCGGTGTGCGAGGCGAAGCGGTGACCTTTGCTTTCAAGTTCGCGCCGCAGCTCAGGAAAGTTGTAAATCTCTCCGTTGTAGGTGATCCAGACAGTGCGGTCTTCGTTGCACATCGGCATGTGTCCAACGGAGGACAAGTCGAGAATCGCGAGGCGGCGGCTGCCCAAGCCGATGTAGGAGCCATCCGGGAACTTGCGGTCCCAGAGTCCAGAGTCGTCGGGTCCGCGATGCGCCTGCACGCTCGTCATTCGCGCCAGTGTTTCGCGATCTCCGCACCCTACCAACCCGCTAATTCCGCACATAACTCTAAGACAGTTCCTTTCGAGCCGATGCTCGGACCTTCAACTCGTAAATCTTCGCTTTGATAAGGAAGAACTGCACACCTTGCAGGCCGCAATAGATCAGCCCGGGAATGCCATCGAGAAATCCGAGCGAGAGGACATACTTGTATAAAAAAAACAGAATCGGCGATCCTGGAATCGCAAAAAACTTCTTGCGCAGCCAGCGGCGTTGCTGGGCCTGTGTTCCAAAAAGAGAAGGCGGAAGGTCTTTGGCATTGGCTTCACCTTCCTGCCACACTCTTGCTTCCCAGTTGGAGTATTCGTCGTGCTTTCGGATGTACCGCGAGAGCGACTCCACATTGTGGTGCAAAAGGGGGTGTTTCAGCCGTGCGGTTTTCCCTTTTGCGTCGCAATCGAGCACAATGTGTTCGTGTACTTCCATGTCGGCCATCGATCGATCTTGATCTTTCAGGCGACATTCGAATCGACCTTTGCCCCGCCGGAATAAAGAGAGCTTGTAGAATTTGGCGCCGCTGTGCCGCAGCTCGCGTCCGAGAAAGAACATCCGAAGTGCGACGTAATAGCCGTCGCGAGAGGGATCTTCGATTGCTCCTCGGATCTCAGAAGCGAGGTCGGGAGTCAAGATTTCATCAGCGTCTACGAGGAAAATCCAGTCATAAGTGAGCGGCAGCGAATCCATCGCCCATTGACGCTTCTTGGGCCAACCTCCCTCGTAGTGGAACTGAACGACGTGGGCGCCGAAAGAATCTGCGATTTGCGCCGTTTCGTCGGTGCTCTGCGAGTCGATGACGTAGACCTCGGCCACACCACGGAGAGACGCCAGGCACCGAGGCAGGTTGTGCGCTTCGTTGCGGGCCGCGACAATTGCGGTCACCGGAAGCAACACCGACGCACCCTCGGTTGTCTCTTGTTTTACGTCTTCCAGCTTGAGCATCGGGGACAGAGAGGCTCCTAGCATTCTACTCTGAGTATGGCCTGTAGAGCACCGTTCAGATCGGTCGTTCAGATCGGTCGTCGTTTCATCGTCAGACTGGAGAGCGCAACCGATATACTGTCCTTCAACGATAGACCATCGTATCGAATCCTTTGAGTACACCTGCCAAAGAGCAAGTCCGGGAGTTCTGGAACGCCGATCCCTGCGGCACTCGCTATGTCGAAGGACCGGAAGGCTTCGAAGCCCACTCGCGCGCAAGATACCGGCTGGAGCCTTACATATTTGACTTTGCGCAGTTTCAAGCGGCGCGTGGCCTTCGAGTTCTGGAAATCGGCGTGGGGATGGGTGCCGACTATCTGGAGTGGCTAAAAGCCGGCGCGAACGCCTCGGGCGTGGACATTTCGGCAACATCGGTCGAGAAAGCCAGGCGGCGCTGCGCGGTTGCCGGATTTCCGTCTGACTTGCGTGTGGCCGATGCCGAACAACTCCCATTTCCTGATAATTCGTTTGATGTCGCGTATTCGTACGGCGTGATGCACCACAGCCCAGATACCGCGCAGTGTGTTCGGGAGGCGGCACGAGTTCTCAAGCCCGGAGGACAAGCCAGAATCATGGTCTATCACCACCCTTCGGTCACGGGTGCAATGCTTTGGCTGCGCTACGGACTGCTGCGGGGAAAATCACTCCGGCAATCGGTGTTCGATCATCTGGAGAGTCCAGGAACGAAAACCTACACGCGGGCCGAGGCGTTCGCACTTTTTGATGGCTTTGAGAATGTGAGTATGCGACTGGTATTCAGTCCCGGAGATCTGTTACTGCACCAGCCCTCCGCACGCTTTCAGTCGGGATTCTATCGGTTGGTTTGGAAGTTCTTCCCGCGAACCGTCGTGCGGAAATTTGGCCGCCGGTGGGGGTTGTTTCTGCTAGTCACAGCGCACAAGCGGGCTTAGCATCGCCTGTCAGTCGGTCACGCTGTGTGATTCGCACCAACGCTGCACCACGTAAAGAGACCATGGGCGGGTCCAAGAGAGCTTGCCCGCCAGGAATTGGTTCCAGACCTGCTCGACTTCCCGGCCACTCAGCAACGCACACAGTGGACCTGATTTGACGTGCTTCGCGGTCAGTATTGGTTCGATCTCGGATCGAAGATCCTCCCGCATCCAGTGCTCAAAGGGCAGAGTGAAGCCGCGCTTGGGGCGATTGACGATTTCAGAGGGCAACGATTCCTGCAAAGCCTCCACCAGGAGTCGCTTCTGAGTCCCGTTGATTTTGCACTTTTCCGGAAGAGCGAGCACAGCCTTCGCCAGAAGGTGGTCGATACGGGGGACTCTAACCTCCAATCCCAGGGACAAGCTCATGAAGTCAGCGTCACGCAACAGTGTGTTGAGCATGTAACAGTGAGACTCGAGATAGGAAACGCGGTTGATCGGATCGAGCGACAAAAAACGCTGAAGACATTGTTTCTGCGCTGTATCAGCGATTTCGCCAGCGCCCTCTCCTGCTTTAAGCAGAAGTGCGTCTTCTGCTCCGGCGTGAACAACATCCGGCTGAGGAAGTACGGATGCAACAATCGTCCATCGCAGCGAGCGAGCGAGGCCGGTTTCCGGTTCTGATTGCTCTTTGCCACGACGTGGCTGAACCCGGATGCGAGCGGCCTGCGAAATGCACCGGGCGCGTGCCGCCAGAAATGCGCAAAGCGTTCCATGCGCGGCACGGTTCGGAATGTGCCGTATCCGGCGAAACTTCATCTCCCCCCAAGGCCAGACAGTGCGACCTTCACACCCGCGGCCGCAAGAGGTCATCACGCTGGCCGACGCCGATCCGGCCAAACCGGTCGCCACTACCGGCCACCGTCCAAGTGCCAACGCCCTCGATGCCTATATCGGCTTCGATGGATCCAAGAAAGGCTTCAATGTAAATGCGGCTCAAGTAGCTCTTGGCCAGCCCGTATCGATCTCGAACTATATCGGGAGCACTCCCGACGACAAAGCGTAGAAAGAACGCCTGACGTTCGCCTCGAAGTTGTTCAAGGTCCCTGTTGACTTCCAAACTGGCATCCTCCACGAAATCTCCGGGCCCGAGTTGTCCACGCCCTCGCCTCCCGCCCCCAGATTCCAAAAAGCCTATTTCAAAGCGGGAAGATGACTGTGCACTCTTGACGCCACTAATGTGGAGAAGTGTATGGGTAGCTTTGATGGCACCAAGACCGGAGCACCTGCAGTACCGGACACTCCGGACAATCCTTGGTTCACCGCTCTGCATGTTGAGTACAAAGCTACGATGTTTCCGAAGTTCGCGAACAAAGCTGCCTTCTTTGGTGTCATTCTCCCCTTTCCCAAGACCACGACGCAGTTGACCTATGGCGTGGGCACAGCCGACGCGACTTCCACTGCATACGATATCGGGATCTATGCCGGCGCGACGGGTGGGATTTGTACTCTATTGGCGCATACAGGGCCCGTTCCGGGTAGCATCGCGATGACTGCCGGATACCACACGATCAAATGGCCAGATGGGACAGTCAAGCTGTACCCCGGTCGCCTCTATTTGACTATTAACGCCAGCGCCACCACCGGGTTAGCTGCCTTAGGTGGCGAGACTGGACAACTCACTTTCGCCGGAGGCACGAGTCTGGATACGGTTGGCAATGTCCCGGTAACGATAGGGGGTGTTCTGGATGCTACATTGAGACGTCCCACGGATTCCTATCCTGCAGCCGCAGTACCGGCGTTTGTTGTGGTGAATCAGCGGATTTTTCAGCCGTTCAGTGCGGCCCTCGACAACGACATGTTCATGAACCTCCATGTCCGCCATCGACGAATCCTGATCTCTGAGGCGGCATTCATATCGGCCCTTGCCTCGGCGAAAAAGAGATAGCTTCCAAAAGCTAGCGTCTCCATGCCGCAGAACGCGGCCAAGAAAGGACATGCGAAGGGAAATGTAGTAGCCGTTCACCTGCTCGTTGCCGATGCAGGCGCGAATCTCCTGAGCAAGTGCGGGCGTGAGGACCTCGTCAGCATCGAGCAGGAGTATCCAGTCATACGCGAGCGGAACATTGTCCATCGCCCACTGTCGCTTCTTTGGCCAACCCCCTTGATAGTGAAACTGGACCACCTTGGCGCCGAAAGACCGCGCGATTTCGGCAGTTGCGTCTGTACTGCCGGAGTCGACGACGCAGACCTCGCCGACCTGGCGCAGGGCTTCCAGGCAGCGAGGAAGGTTCTTCTCCTCGTTGCGTGCTGCCACGATCACGCTGACCGGCAGCGTGGAACCCAATGTCCCGTTCTGTGACTGCGCGAGTTCCTCCACTCCGCGCATAGGAATTCTGGGATTACGAATGTAGCTCGCACCATCGCTGAAGCACGTACAACGACCACGGACGGGACCAGGAGACAGCCCCGTCGAGAAAACCTCTCCAGATTTTCTCCACCTCGGTGCCCCTCAAGAACTGGCCAACCGGGCCGCCGTCGATGCGCTTGACGCTTAGGACGGGCTCGATCTCGGCTCGAAGTTCCTGCCGCATCCAGTGCTCAAATGGTAAGGTGAAGCCTCGCTTCGGCCGATGAACGATTTCGTCCGGCAGAGATCCATCGAGCGCTTCGACCAGGAGTTTCTTTGGCGCCCCATCCAGCTTTCGCTTGCCGGGAATTCCAAGAACTGCTTTCGCCAGTTGGTGGTCGATCAGGGGGACCCGCACTTCCAGGCCTTGAGACATGCTCATGAAATCGGAGTCGCGCAAAAGTGTATTCAGCATATAACAGCGTGACTCGAGATAGGAAACGCGGTTGATCGGGTCGAGGGACAGGGAACGCTGAAGATGTTCTTTCTGCGCTGTATCGGCTAGTTCGCCACCGTCCGCTTCTGCGTTCTGCAGAAGTGCGTCTCTCTGTTCCGGAGTGAACAACATCCGGCTGAGAAAGTACGGATGCAAAAGTCGTCCATTACTGCGAGCGAGCGAGGACAGTTTGCGGTTGTGATCATTCTTCCCAGTGATGCCGCCGAACCCGGAAGCGAGCGGCCTGCGAAAGACACCGGGCACATGCCGCCAGAAACGCGCAAAGCGTTCCATGCGCGGCACGGTGCGGAATGTTCCGTATCCAGCGAAGACTTCGTCTCCCCCCAAACCAGACAATGCGACCTTCACGCCCGCCTTACGAGTTTCGCGTGAGACAAAAAATGTGTTCACGCCGTCCATCGAAGGGAGGTCCATGGCTCGGAGAGCATCTGGAATCGCAGACAGCACATCGTTCTGCGAAACGGTGATTTCGTGATGGTCCGTGCGGAACTTCGCCGCCACCGCGCGCGAGTGCTGAGCTTCAGAAAAATCGACCTCGCGAAATACGATAGAGAACGTACTTGGAGTGGTAGCGCGACTCAGAATGCTCACCAGCGCGCTCGAGTCGATTCCACCGGAAAGAAAGACTCCCACGGGTACATCACTGACGAGTTGCAGACGCACGGCCTCTTCGAGCATTGCGCGGAGCTCTGCTCCGGAAGGGTCAGTTCGATCGATTGCAGGATCTTTTAGCGATCCGTCCTCAACCAGATCCCAATAGGCTTTCTCCTGCAGCCTGCCCGATTGCCAAGTCAGGATATGGCCAGCAGGCAGAGCTTTTATCCCACCGATCAGCGTTAACGGATCGTAGGCCGAGCCAAACGTCAGATAGTTGACGAGGCCTGCTGCGTGGATGCGGGATGGCACGAGTCCCGTTCCAAGGAGGGTCCGAACTTCCGAGGCGAAAATGAAGTACGAACCGGCTTGTGCGTAGTACAGGGGCTTGATGCCCATTGGATCGCGCGCTATAAACAGCCGGTGCTGGCGGGCGTCCCACAACGCGAAGGCAAACATCCCTCGAAATTTCGCGACGCAGTCTTCGCCCCAAAGCGCGTAGGATTTCAAGACGACTTCCGTATCCGAGTGGCTGACGAATCTTGTGCCGAGCTGCTCCAGTTCTGCGCGGACGTCGCGAAAGTTATAGATCTCCCCGTTGTAGACAATCCAGTTGCCGCTTTCAGCATCGTGCATGGGCTGATGACCCAGTGGCGAGAGATCGAGAATCGCGAGACGGCGGTTGCCCAGTCCGATTTCAGACGGGCTCTTGCCGGAATCGCGAATCAGGATGGTTCCGGAATCATCCGGTCCGCGATGCGCGAGCGACTGCGTACCGCGCTCCAGGACGCCGTCCGGGACTCGCGCAATGTGGGCAACGATGCCGAAGATTCCACACATACTTAGCGAACATCAATACTAACGCGCAACCCGCCTGCGTGCCTCGCAATCTGCGATGTAATCGAGCTTTCTTGGTTCGGCAGACCTGTTTAGCAGCAACGAGGATTTGCTCGGATGAAATGGCCGTATTCTTCGACCCGCACGCGCATCGGCCTGCCGGGCAGCTCTCGAGGCTGCGAAAGCTCTCGAGCGAACAACGGAACCGGAGCTCGTACTGTTCGCGACCAACTTTGCGAATTTCTCCACCACCAACCCGACCCAGTCTGGAGCGGGCTTCCTTCCGCAGCCATGACTACGAGGCAGCTCGGTGCGGGGAACGATCTGTGCGCCGCAATAGAGTGTGGGCGGCGCGGCGAAGGACGGAACACGAGGAGGTTATAAGAAACGGTGATGAAAGAAATAGACTCGTCTTAACGTTCCGACGGAAAATCTAGTTGTTTCCTGAAGGGAGGGATTCGCGCACCTGGTCGAAGATCGGGGCACCGGCGAAGATGCGGAGAAAAACCTGATCACACTCTATCGTTCCTGTCACGCGGACATCCACCGTCGGCCCGCGTTTCCGGACGGTGAGAGCGGGCGGACAGCCCTAGGGTACCAACATAGCGGCAGCTTGCCGAGCTCTCGTCCGACGCTTCCTCGTGATGGAATCGATCTTCGATCATTCATCGGCCGCGATGCTTCATTATTGGCAGGCACCTGAAATACCGGATCGATGCAAGGACGCAAACCAGCGGATGGAATAAACGGAGTTGAAACTGATTCCGGGTCTTCCTCTGACCGAGATGTAAGGTCAGTATCTATTTCTTGGCGGCGTTGGCAGCTTCAGCGGCAGCCTTTAGCTCCTGGTTTACTTCAACTAACAGCTGCCTCGCCTTTTCGGCATGACCTTTCATGTCGTAATTGTTTTGTTTCTGCGCTTCTGCAACGTAGTGGTTGGCTTGAACGACAAATCGCTGAGCCTCGGCCAAATTGGCATGCTTGCTCTTGTCAATGTCCACAACTGGATCTTGGGCGACGATCACGAGGCAAAACATGAACACGGTCAGAACGGCTGTAACTTTTTTTGGCATTTTCCCCTCCTAGTGGATGCTCCATTTTTAGTGGAAGTTTACCACTGTAGGGAGTTTTTCGACAGCCTGAGATTCCCTCAAGAGCGTGGGCAGAGAGAACATTCGAGTGTTCTCAATTGGTGAAAAACCCATCTGATCTAAGCGGTTGGGTGAAGCAAAAGAAAAGCACCGAAAGTGAGTGTACTTCACGATTTGCGACGGGCTGCATTTCGTCGAAAAAGCGCTCCGCCGATCATGCCCCACAGGATCGCACACCAATTCCTGAACGCGAAGTGATCGCGGCGGCCGGGATCGGCGAGAATGGCTATGGGCAAAGGTGCTTTCTTCTCTTCCCCCATCGAGCCTGCACCGCCTTTCTAGCTGCTTCCCGAGCCCTCGTTTGCCGTAAAGTCTTCTGGGTATGTACCCAGTCGTTATCGAGGAACGTGTTCTCGAACTGCGGAGACTTGACCGACGTAAGACCAGGCGATGGTCACCGTCCTTCGAAGTTACTCGTTCTTGTGGGGGCCGGACCTCTCATCTCGTACAGGAGGAGAATCCCCAAGGAAAGAAGACACCAAGTCTCATGTCCAATTGCGATTGCCTGCCACCAGCGGGCGAGCAGCGTCTCTTGCGGTATTCTCAGTCGATCTGAAATCTGGCTCACGAGCGCTGCACCTGGAATCAGAAAGGGCAATATTAAAGAAATTGTGAGTAAGCTATTCGCCGAGACGGTTTCCTTCTTAAGCGAGAACACCCAGGCAACAGGTAAGATCAGCAGACTGGCATCGAAAAGTCTGTGATACGCTGGCACCAGACTTATGACAGAAAGGGCGCTGACCGCCAGCAGATCTCTGACTCCAGACTTGGGAGACAGCTTTAGAACAGTCCATGCCGTTAGCAGCGCGATCCCAACGAGAAGGGCAATAAGGTTTGCCAAGCTGGCGTCTTGGGTCATCACGAAGACAGGTCCTTGCAAGTTCAGCATTTGGAACCAAATGGGGTTCGCCGTGGTGAAATCATTAATGGAGCCCACCGCGAACATGTGTTTGGTTACGATTTCATAGCTTGTGAACCAGGAGACTCCTGTCATTCTTCCAACGGCCAGCGACGCAATCAGCGCGCTCACCCCGCAGGCTGAGGCGACCACTTTCAGACGCCGAGCGACGAGATAAAAGAAAAGGAAACACACGCCAATCGTTGGCTTCAAGCACATCGAGCCGGCGATCAGCAGGCCGCAAAAAGCATCTTGCCTTCGAGCAGCGAACCATAACGCCAATACCGCAAGGGCAACGCCAAGAATTGCTGGGTTCGCCGTTGCCAGTCCCGTGTGAAGTGGCGCCAGCCCCAGGCACAAGGCGAGAAACAAAAGCCCATGCAATGTGGAAAGCCCGATTCCCGCCACGCTCGCGAGGGCCAACAGCGCTACCGCAATCGCGACCACACTCAACCCAGTCCATATCCATAATGCTGTCTTCCAGGGCAACAGAGCGAGGGGGGCCAACAATACAAAGCTGGTTGGAGGGTACGGCGATGGAACTCCTCGCCGTTCAATGAGCCGGTTATCCCCGCTTTCCTGAAGCACAAAACTTGGGATCGTGGCACCAGCAGGCCAGAAACGCACGAGATTTTCCGAGCGGTAAGGATCTTCCCCATGAACCCAAAGCCGGGACTGAATATAAGGCGAAATGAAGTCGTTCCAGCTCTGGCTGTGCTCGATCCTGACTGGCCCGCGAGCCGAGAATTCAACGGTTGCTGCAATCAGTAGGAACACAACGCCGATCCGGTGCAGTGGCTGGGCTTCGACGGTCTTCATATTGAGTTCAAGCAGTACTGCTGGGGTTAGAAGGCCTGCCTCAGACGACCTAGAGTGCTCACAATACCAACTGTCTCTGCCGCTGACAACACCGCCGCCAGCACTCCCAAAGCAAACAGAAGCCAGTAGGTTCGGGGAATCCATCGCTCGACTGCATATGCGGAAAAAGGAACTAGGGGGATTGCGAAGCGAGGAAACTCGCCCCATGCCCATGATGAATTGTAAGTAAAAAGGAACAGCAGATAGAGCGCCCAAAAAATTATCTCTGTCGGCGCTGTTCGCGTGTAGAGCAATAAATTGCCTGATCTCACCATCAGCGCTGCCGCTACTAAGATGAAAGCAATCCACACCACCGTTCGAGCCACGTTCAGCCGAGTCGATCCGCCCGCAAGCGCGTTATGTACGATCGCCGCGAACGGAAAAGTCAGCGGACTGTTCGAACTCCAGTCTGCATGATCGTAGCCCCGAACGTTGGCCATTGGGTCGCCGAAATAGAGCTTCAACGGCAGGATGTAGAGGAGTCCAATCCCCGACCCGATCGCGCTCGCTAGCGCAAATTTGCGGTACTCGCGGCGCTGAATCAATACGAGCCCGATCCCGACTAGACCGAATATCCCCATTGGTCGGACCACCGTCGCCAATGAGGCGAGCAGCGCAGCCAGTCCCCACTTCTCCCTACGCGCGGCTAGGAATCCGGAGAACAGCAGGGCGAGAAACAACGGTTCTGCGCCACCAAGCAGTGAGCGTTCCAGCCACTCCCGACTCAGGATCACGAAGGCCAGTGCCACCCAGCCACCCCAGAGCTTGTAAATCAACCCGACGGTTACTAGCGATGCGAGCACCGAAATCGCCAGCAACGCATTGAGATTTGACAGCCGCGTTACCGACGACACCGCCGTTATCATGTAAGGCAGTCCCCAGAAGAGCTTGACGTGTAGCTCGGCAAAAGCCCAGTGCTCAATCGCCGCTGCAATTCGGGTATACGGCGAATTGTCCCCAAACCCCCACAAGAACTCCCGATAGCTGGCGAGCTGCGCAAGCGTGAAAAGATAGGCTAGGTAACAGACGGTAGTCATCAGTAGCGTGCGGCGAAAGCCGACTTGTTGCGAAGTCAACATCGACCGCGGGCCACCCGTCGTCCCAGGAAGCGCCTCCCCCGAGTTGGCCGACGCTTGACTACGATCACTCAACATGTCACTGACCTTAACACAATCACTGTGGGCGGGTGCACAGTGGCGGCCGGAATGGGCTGGCAATCAGTAAGTTGACGAATGTGACGTCTTGGAACTGCAAAAACTAGTATAGGATGAAAATTGCCGCTGAATGTCTTGAGCTGGAACTGACTAGATACAATCCATCAGGATGGTGAATGACATCTCGTGAACTCGGCAGGGATTCAGACCGCAAGAGGCTGTCGTGCTCAACTTTTGCAGTGGGTGTCGGAAATCGGATATCGAAATGCAGTGATGATTACGCTCACGCTCGTATTGAGCGCGGCGTATATGGGAAGGGAACTTAAACGAGGTTGGGTCCCACATGATGAGGGCACATTGGCACAGTCAGCTGAGCGAGTCGCCCGCGGGGAACTCCCTCACCGCGATTTTGACGATGTCTATACAGGCGGGCTCGCATTATTTGATGCCGCAGCCTTCAGGCTTCTTGGCACGAACCTAGCGAGTCTCAGATATGTTGCTTTTGTAATTTTCCTGATATGGGTATCCGTTGTTTACTACATAGCGACTCGGTTTATGTCGGTGCCAGTCGCTTGTGCTGTCACATTGTTAGCCGTCGCTTGGGGATACCCAAATTATGCGGCTGCGATGCCATCCTGGTATAACCTCTTTTTAGCGACTTTTGGCACGGCTGCGTTGTTTCGGTACATCGAAGTGGAGAAAGCGAAATGGCTGCTGGCAGCCGGTTTCTTGGGGGGCTGCTCCTTCTTGGCAAAGATTTCGGGACTGTTCTTCATCTCGGCGGCGTTTCTCTTCTTGGTCTTTCGTTGGCAAGAACTTCGCTCGGAATTATCGACACCTCAAAATTGGGAAGGCCTGAACAGATTTCTTGTTACCGTGTGCAGTCTCGGTTACGTGGCGGCGCTGCTCGCGCTTGTGCTGCGCGAGATCACGCTCGTGACGATCGGCTATCTATTCATACCGGCGGCAGCTATCGCCGCGTACCTGCTTCGTCTCGAGTTCCAGCCAAATCGGCTCCGCGGGTCTCCCGCTTTGCTGCTTCGGGACGTGGCCTTCTTTACGCTCGGAGCACTCATACCCCTATTTATATTCGTATCATTTTATGGAAGTCTTGGTGGTCTCGGTGCGCTCCTTCGGGGAATATTCATCCTGCCTCAGCAGCGATTCGGTCATCATGCCGCGATGACTCAGTCCAATTTGAAGTTTCTTGGCGGGTTAATTCTTGACACAATTCTTATAGGGAGTATCTTTCTTGCACCGTCGGCGTTTGCGCGGAAGGCCAGGCTCTCAGCCTCTATAGGTCTGGCTGCGGCGATGGTAGCCGCTATAAAATTTTCGGCAGTGCAAAAAGGGATATGGAGCGTCCTCTGGAATCTGTTACCCATCGCAATTTTAGTGGGACTCGCCTTGCTTCTCTTGGAACGAACGAAGGTTGCTTATCGACAGAAATTGTTTTTGCTTCTGTCAGTAACTGCAGGTTGCAGCATCATACAGTTCCCATTCTTTGTTCCAAGTTACTTCTGCTATGTTGCGCCTTTAGCGGTTGTGACCTGCAGCACGATTTTGGCAATGCTCGAGGGTCCTCCCCGGGTTTTCTTAGGGACGACATACTGTCTAGTGCTCTGTTATGTGTTATTCGAAGTAACTCCTGGATTCCTGAATCCAATGGGATCCTATTACGCCCATGATGTCCAAACTCGCGAGCTCAAGTTGGAGCGTGCGGGTGGATTACGTGTTCTACCAAACTCAGCGGAAACCTATGAGAGCCTGGGGCGAGTGATTCTTGAACATGCGCGCGGCGGCGAGTACATTTATGCGACTCCGGACTGTCCGGAAGTCTATTTTCTGTACGGCTTCCGCAACCCAACTCGCACCCTGTTCGATTTCTTCGATGAGCCAACTGGACGCACTGAGCACATCCTTGAACTGGTGCACTCCAAAGGGGTGAATCTCGTTGTAATCAATCGCGAACCAGCGTTCTCGAATCCGATTTCCATGGATCTGAGTTCCGAACTCGAGAAGGAATTTTCGCAATCACAAGCCGTGGGACGGTTTGTGGTGAGATGGAAACGATGAGCTTTACTGATTTCTTGTTGGAGCGCAGCGTAATATACCGATTGTGGCAGGCGCCGTTTGCGCACCAGAAGTTCGCCCCAATTCTTGCTCACAATGACCTTAGTCGCGTCCGTCACGTTTTGGACGTTGGCTGTGGACCCGGCACGAACAGCCGGTATTTTTCACACACACGCTACCTGGGGATCGACATTAACCAAGCATATATCGATACCGCGCGACGACGGTTCGGCCTTGATTTTGAGGCGGTTGATGCGCGGGCATATCGGGCTCAGCCGCAAGATCGCTTTGATTTCATACTTGTTAACAGCTTCTTGCATCATCTTTGCACACAAGACGTCACGCGCTTGTTGAAACACCTTACGACTCTTCTAACCGAAGATGGCTGCGTCCACATCCTTGAGCCGGAGCTTCCGCCTGCTGGATCTGTAGCTAATCTACTGGCTCGTGCTGATCGGGGCAAGTTCGTGCGTCCCATGGCGGATTGGGAATCCATCTTCCGAAGGATATTTCGCAGGATTCTATTGGAGCCATACCCTCTCAAAGCTGGCGGTGTCACGCTATGGAAGATGCTGTATTTTAAGGGAAGTGCGCCTGCCGCTAGCGAGTCCTCGAATGAATTGATGGAGTGATGCTTATCGGATGTTGTGCACTTAACGATTCACCGAATCAACACCCCTTGGCGCGTACGAGACGTGCGTATACAGCCTGGGTTTTCTGTTTGACCTTCTTGCTTAGCTCTTTGTATATGGGTGGGATGCTGCTACGTTCATGGGCGCCTGAAGACGAGGGAACACTGGCTCAACCGGCGGAACGAGTACTGTACGGAGAGTTTCCACACAGAGACTTTGATGACGCATACACCGGAGGTCAAGCCTTCCTAAATGCCTTGTCCTTTCGCGTCTTTGGAACCAGACTCGTGAGTCTGCGATATATGCTATTCATTTTTTTTCTTGCGTGGGTACCAGCTTTCTTTTATGTCGCATCCAAATTGTCGAACTCATTGGTCGCAGGCGCAGTTACTTTGCTCGCCGTTGTATGGAGCGTACCTAACTATCCGGCGGCAATGCCATCTTGGTACAATTTGTTCTTCGCGACATTTGGGCTGGCAGCACTTCTGTACGACCTTGACCGCCCAAACCGCATCCTTTTGGCTCTGGCCGGTGCATGTGGCGGCGCATCGTTTCTATGCAAACAAAGTGGTATGTTTTTTGTGTCAGGGGTATTTCTATATCTTATATTCCGTAATTTTAACCTGCACAATAAAGACCGCAGTCACCGTAGATGGCTTGGTACTCTGACTGCGTTGTTATCCGTCGGCGCTTACGGTTGCGGCTTGACGATAGTCATTACCAAGAGCCTTAACTTAGTTTCTATTATCTATTTCCTTATTCCAGCTCTTGTGATCGACCTTGTTCTCCTGGTACGGATAATCGCAAGTCCACGACAGGATAATCTCGGTTTGCTCGTGAAGGACTTTGTTCCGTTTCTCGCCGGCCTGATTTTGGTTCTAGCCGTCTTCGTCTCGCCTTACATTGCTTCTGGATCGCTAATCAAACTCTTACAGGGGGTCTTTCTCGCTCCAGAGAAGCGCTTCGTACATGCCGTTCTGCCGGGATCAAGTACTAAAGCATTGATAGGCCTGCTAATTGATATACCACTAATTCTTATGATCATTCGAGAGCGGGGCAAGTTGCCGCGGTGGTTCCAGATAGTTACCTTCTCTGCGTTTGTAGCAGGAGTCTTTCTTTCTCGACGATTCCCTGTCGTCTTGAAAACGACTTGGGCTGCAATGTGGATGTTACTGCCTGTGGCGCTCGTAACTGGCGCGATTTATTTGATTTGGCATACAAGACTGATTGATGCAATCCGTTCGCAACAACGGCTATTTCTGATTTTGGCAGTCACCGCGAATTGCTCACTGATTCAGTTCCCCTATACCACATCGGAATATTTTTGCTTCGTTGCGCCGATTGCAGCACTCACGGTGTTAGCTGTGGCTTATAGTTGGGCGAGATCCTCCCGAGTTTGGTCCGTCGGCATGCTAGTCGTTTGCATAGTATTCATGGCAGTTGACTGCACACCAGGGTGGGTATGGAAAATGGGGGTCGAATTCGCACCGGATGATCAATTGGCACACATCGCGGTACCGCGCGCACGGGGACTTCGTGTCGACCCTGCTAGTGCGCGCACCTACGAAGAACTCGGACGGGTGATTGATCAACACGCTTCCGGGCAGTATATTTATGCTACTCCTGATGCGCCGGAAATCTACTTCCTTTATGGCTTTCGCAATCCTACTCGCACTCTTTGGGATTTTCTTGGCACAACAGAGGGAAGAACCGAGCACGTTTTGGCAACAATTGATCAACATCACGTCAATCTGGTCGTGATTCGAAGCAATCCATTTTCATCCGGACCTGTTCCTGCGGACCTCAGAGCCGGTCTTTTCCAGAGGTACCCCAATTCAGCTAAGGTAAACCATTTCGATGTGCGATGGCGGTGACAGTGTTAGCTCCGATTGCGTACTGGTGAACGTCGAAGGCTTGAGCGCGCAGATGATCTGAGGGATACTTTTGAGATGAATCCTGAACCACGCGTTTCTATTGCCGTGCCGATCTACAACGAGGAACAGGTTGCACACGAGCTCTTGCGCCGAACAACTGCCGTCATCGATGCTCTGCCCGGTGGACCACACCAAATCGTCTTCGTAGATGATGGCAGTTCAGACAGCACTCTAGGCATCCTCGAGGCCGCCGCTAAACGAGATTCGAGAGTAGCGGTCGTAGAACTGTCTCGAAATTTCGGTCATCAAACAGCGTTAACGGCGGCGCTTGATCATGTATCGGGAGACGCCGTCGTGCTGATGGACGGCGACCTTCAGGATCCTCCCGAAGCGATACCGACCCTCATCGATTACTACTGTCAGGGATATGATGTCGTCTACGCGCGACGCATTAACCGAAAGGAATCCTGGTGGCTAAGGAGTTGCTATTGGATCTTTTATCGACTTCTTGCGACTCTCTCTTCAATCGAGCTGCCCTTAGATTCTGGCGATTTTGGACTCTTATCATCACGCGTCGTGGATGAGATCAGGAGGATGCCAGAACATCATCGCTATTTACGTGGGCTAAGGACGTGGGTGGGTTTCCGTCAAATTGGGGTTCCGATCGAGCGTTCTGCGCGCCAGGCCGGTCTTAGCAAGTACAGTTCGCTGAAGCTGCTGAAGCTTGCCTCTGACGGGATCTTTGCCTTCTCAATCATTCCTCTCCGCGCAGCTTCCATCGTTGGCGCCATTGCGATCGTCCTATCATCGCTATTCTCCTTTTATGCGCTATATGCGAAGTTCTGGCTGCACTCGCCCCAAGGTTTTACAGCTTTAATTCTCTCAATCAGCTTCCTTTCCGGGGTTAACCTGTTTTTCCTCGGTATTATCGGAGAATACGTTGGGCGGGTTTATGAGGAAGCAAAAGCACGGCCTCATTACGTTGTTCGGAGGGTAATCGGAGCACACAGAGTACACAGTAAAGAGGACATAGCTTCCCTTCGTGCATAAGTAAGGGCCGATGTGCCGCCCTTGCGTAACTCCATCATGATGTGAAACGAGCGATTCTATGGATCCGAAATACGGAGAACGCTACCGCGACCTTTTTGACCGTCATTGGTGGTGGCGCGCTCGCACTGAGTTCATCGTTGGAATTCTTCGGCGGCTTCAGCCTCCCGGAGGATGGCCGACTATTCTGGATATTGGCTGCGGTGACGGTTTGTTCTTTCATCGCCTCCGAGAGTTCGGAGAGGTAGAGGGGGTCGAACCTTTTGCAGAACTGGTGCGACCTGACAATCCCGATCGTAACCGCATCTATACATGCACTTTCGACGAACGGTTCCGGCCAAGTAAGCTCTACTCGCTGATTCTGATGCTCGACGTTTTGGAACATCTTGAGAATCCTGCAGGCGCACTTCGTCATGCTCTCGACCTCCTAGCTCCGGACGGGCGTTTCGTCGTTACGGTACCTGCGTTTGAGTTCCTCTGGACCAACCACGATGTTTTGAATCACCATTTTATCCGCTACACGAGATCGAGCTTTCGAGACCTGGCTCAGCAAGCCGGCTTCCAGATTTTCCAAGAACGCTACATGTATCATTGGACGTTTTTTGCGAAACTCGGGGTTCGATTATATGAACGACTCTTGCGCCCAAAACCCGAGCCTGCTAGTGTGCCCCCAGATTGGGTAAATACCCCGCTTTACTGGCTCTCTCGGATCGAGCAGAAAACAGTTACCTGGGCATCAGTGCCATTCGGAAGTTCGCTGATGGTGATTGGAGGTCAAGATCGGCGAAGTAGCACATCTGACGATAAGAGTGCGCTGATCCCGAGCAGCACTTCCTAGCTACTTTCCGGTGCGAAATGCGTGTTCCGCGGAGCCACAGCAAAGCCAATGCAAGCAAGCACAAGGCCATGAGTTATGGGCGGATGCAGGAAGAAGAAAAGCGATTAAAATGAAGAGGTGAAGCGGCTGTTCGAACAGGCGGAAGCTGCGGATGCAGAAGAGGACGAGCGCTACGGACGGGATCGTAGAGGAGACGAACTGCCGGCCGGAGCTGGCGCGGCGGGAGACGCGACTGCAGCGGATCCGCGAGGCCAAACGGGGGTTGGAAGAGCGAGCGCGAGACAGGCCCAGAGCAAGGGCGAGCCTGAGGAGAAAGCCGAGAAGGCCAAGCCCGAGGCCAAGATGCAATATAAACTTCACCGATCCAGAGTCGCGTATTATGCCCGGGGCCTGCGGGTTTGTGCAGGCCTACAACACGCAGATTGCGGTGGAACCCGACTTCCAGTTGATCGCGGGACAGAGGGTGACACAAGCCACCAATGATAACGAACAACTGGTGCCCACGGTGGAAGCCATCGGCGAGCAAGCGGGCCAGAAGCCGGAGGAGGTCTGGCCGACAGCGGGTATTGCTCGGATGCCAATCTGAAGTACTTGGACAAGAAAAAGATCGAAGGATTCGTTGCGACCGACGAGGAGTCGTACCGGGGCCGCCATCAGCCTGGCCCGCGAGGGCCGCTTCCGCAGGGCGCGACGCGGGTGGGCCGCGTGCGCCGGGAACTGCAGACCCGGGTGGGAGCGGCCACCTACTCGAGGCGCAAAACGGTGGTGGAGCCGGTATTTGTACAGATCAAAGAGGCGCGCGGCTTCCGGCGGTTTCTCTTACGTGGGCTGGGAAAAGTACAAGGGGGGTGGGCCATGGTCTGTCTCACGCACAACATTCTGAAGTTACACCGACTCTGTTATGAATAAGAAGCGAGCCAGCACAGCCATGCATTTTAGAAAGGTCGGATGCTCTCCGGAAGCACTTCCATGGACACTGCTCCAACCCACTCGAGCGAACTTTGCTCCGCACTTTTCACGGTTCGGCTCTAGCCTAGCTCGCTGTGGTTTTTTTCAAAACTAAATTCTCAGACGGGCTCCTAGACTAGGCTAGGGCCCCGAAGCAGATCGCGTCAGCTGCGCGTCGAGCTCTTGTCCCTGTGAGAGAAGCGTTAGTAGCCAGTTGCCTACCGAATGCCAGAAGTACAGAACACGGTGTGGCGCGCGGCCCATAAACCGCGAGCCAAACACTACATCCGCCTTTCCTTGGAGAAGGGGTTCCAGCAAGCTCGAATATTCAGCAGGGTCATACTCCAAATCCGCGTCCTGAATAATAACGCAATCACCTGTGGCCTCTTGGATTCCCCGGCGCAAGGCGGCCCCCTTGCCTTGGTTCTGCGGTTGCAACAGCACTCGAAGCTGAGGATGCTGTTTTTCCAACTCGGAAAGGATATCGCGCGATCCATCCTTTGAGCCATCGTCGACGCATAGCAGCTCGATCTCGAAGCGGCCGGAAAGCACTCGGGGAATATTTTGCCGAAGTGTCGCGCGTTCGTTATAGACAGGCATGATCACTGAGAGTTTCATTTGGAGTTCACACTTTACCAGTCGTGAGGTCTTCGTGAAAAACCCTCTGAACTTGGACGCGCATCTCCGTAACCCGCGACATCATGTGAGAACCGCCGTAACCGACTTCGTGACCGATGCGCGCGGGGTGCCGCTGGCGGCGCATGTCACGGCCGCGAACTTCAACGACATCACCCACCTCGACCGCCTTGGTCGCGGATTTGCCCGCCGTCCGCGGGCGGCCGCGCCGACGGCCCGACGTCCTGCAGGGCGACCGTTGCTATGATTCGCAACCATATCGTGATCGCCTCGCCGTCCGCGGCATTGTTGCGATCTTCGGCCGTCGCCGCACGTCCCACGGCAGCGGCCTTGGCGTGTTCCGCTGGGTCGTCGAGCATACGCTCGCCTGGCTCCGCCGCTTTCGTCGCCTCGGCCCTTCGCTATGAACCTACGACCGCGTCCATCACGCCTTCCTCACGCTGAGGTGCGCGCTGATTTGTTGGAACTACCTCAAGTCAACTGGGAGAGTGTTTTGAAACGAGCGCTCATGCTTCTTATGATCAAAAGAGATACAGGGTCACCACCGTGCAGACCGTCGCGCCACCGCCGTCGTCCGTGCTACACGCCGCAATCGCCAGGGCACCCGCAAAAGCAATGGAAAACCTGGTGGCCCGGTATCGGCGAGTCATGCTGGAACAGTTTACCGCCGACGCTTTGTGTCGACGCGCTTGGTGGCCACCTTGCTCGCCGATGGGGCGTCTTGCTTCGCCATCTGCGCCTGCCCCGCCTTGGTCATCAAGCGCGATTGTTCGTACATCAGTTTAGCCTAGCCTTGGAATCAAAGCATGCTCTTGCTGCGAAGGGACGACTCTGGCCAAATTTTGTGCTCAGGACGGAACCGGATGGATTGGATTATTGGATGGACGAGCGAGGAAACAGCGGAGGCCCTGATTGTGTGCTAATTGATGCTAATCAGAACTTCCGCTGGCTAATCGGTGCTAGTCGTCGATTCTTCGTGCGGCCAATCCTTGACGAAGGCGGGCGGCCGCATTGTATACCGGGGGTGTGAGCTGCAGGGAATACTGAGATTGCCCGTCCAAATTGAAGTTTGCGCAGACGGGAATGTCTGAACAGAGAGCTGACAAGGGTCGTTCTTCACGTGTTTAACCCCTAGCGCGGGCAGCCCGCTACTACCATTGCACGCCCGGATATAAGCTCGGAATCCGGAAGCCCCGGTAAACATCTTGACCGCTTATGTGCATCTGCCAAACCGGTTGCGTTGGCGCTGTCTGAGGAACTTCAAAAATTGCTCCCTCGCTCTGAGGCAGAGGAAGGGCGGCAGTTTCGTCGAATTCTACATTTCCATTCGCCAGGATCTCAGCGTTTCCTCCGAAAAAGGAGTAGTCAGGTGCGGTTGGATTAGATGTGAGGGTCGCAGTCCTCGCTGTTTCATCGATATTGAGAATCGGAACAGTACTGTAACAAGCGGGCTGCCCGGATACTCCACAGGTGCCTCCGGGCACGCTTACAACACCCCGATCGTCGCCGTTGTCAAAAAGGATCAACGAGAAGCTCCCAGTAGTGTTTGTTGTTGTGAACGACGGACCGTGTTGGGCAAAGAACCAGTCGGTATCGCTGTTATCCGGAGCACCCGTGTTGT
>DASRRV010000167.1:0-5377 GCA_035695545.1 Candidatus Sulfotelmatobacter sp.
CGGAGGGCGGCCGTTTTCAAAATGAAGACGAGGAGCGCGAGCCCCATCGTCAATTGCGGGAATATGTAGTGAAACGTGACGGTGAAAGCGAACTGGAGACGATGAACGGTTAGGGCGTCTTCCATAACCTTACTCGAGAAAGCGCCAGGCGACAGTGTCCATACTACATTCGATGGCTGCTGCGAGGCGATGTAATTACGCAAGCCACGAGCGCGGGAGGATAGAAACCACTACTTTCAAATGTTTCTAAGGCGCACACCTCTAAAGGCGATACGCAAACTCTTCTGCCGATAACTGTTGGGAAATCCGCTTACCACCATCTATCTCACAGTGAGATTGCTAGTGATAATCCCTGTTGTCGACAGGTATGTGAAAGTCAATGGCCGGGTAGGTGCGTTACCGGAAGGCTGAGCCCGCTCTGCTTGGTGAATGCCCCTGATTCCAATCGTTCTCCATATTATTACTCTTGACGCTATACAGCGGGACCGGGCGGGTGTAAGCTCCCAATAATCTTGGTCATCACATATGGTAAGTAAGCGAACCGGCATCGGCAAAATTCTCGCTCGAGCGTTGCTATGCCTGCTATTGTGCGGAATTGTTGCGGGGGAACTCCCCGAGCTTTTATCTCTAACTGACAACGCTACGAACGACTTTACGGTCCGCGGTGCACGTTCTGTGGTCCCTCCTGTTCGCCTGAACGCCAGCCAGAGCGGTCGAATCGCTGATAAAGATTCCGCTCCGGCGCCTGACGTCTTGTTTTCGCGGGAGAGCCCATTCGAAAAAGCAGAGTTGGTTCCCTCTGACATTTTGATCCTTCACTCCATTCTCCGTACGTAGCCCCGGCACATTCTTAGTCCTGACGCGGAACCACGCGTCGCCGCCGATCCTGCGAGTCTCTCGCAAACTGCAACTGTAACCTACAGCGTCGCCCAGAGAGGACACATTCATGAAGAGTCTGTATGTGCACGAAAAAGTCGATGGCAGAAATCCGCAAACAGTGAACATTCCTGGGGAGGTTGAGTATGTATAGGAACTCTTTCCTCGCGTTGAGCGTCCTGGCCGCCGTGATCGTCTTTGCAGTTTTTCCTGCGGTAGCACAGGTGACCACTGCGGACGTCAGCGGACGCGTCTCTGACCCGAAGGGTTTGGCGGTCGCTGGGGCGAAGGTGATCGTGTCGAGAAGCGATATCGGTTTCCGTCGGGAGACGACAACTTCCGAGATCGGTGAGTTCTCCGTGCCCGAAGTCCCGGTAGGAACGTACAAAATTAGCGTCGAGAAAGCGGGGTTCTCAACTGTTGTCTACGACAACGTTGAACTGGTCGTCGGTCAAAAGCGCACCTTTGATGTGGCGCTCCAGATCGGCGCCTCCTCTCAGACGGTGCTAGTCACAGAAGATGTCCCGCTGATTCAAACCACTTCCTCTGAAATCCAAGGCTCGGTCACGCCTACAGAAGTCCGCAACCTCCCTGTGGTAGATCGCAATTTCGCGGGACTGATGACTCTCGTCCCCGGCGTGCGTCCCGCAGAAAATTTCGATCCCACAAAGACCCGCTCTGGAAACGTAACAGTCAACGGCTCGGACGGCCGCGCCATTGACTACAACGTGGACGGCGGCGACAACAAGGATAACGTCATCGGCGGCATCGTGCAGAACTACACGATGGAGGGTATTCAGGAGTTCAACGTCGTGACGGACCGCTATTCGGCGGATTCGGGTCGGGCTGTCGGAGCTGTCGTTAACGTGATTTCGAAGTCCGGCACCAATCAATACCACGGTACTGCATTCGGCTTGTTTCAGAACAGTGGCCTGAATGCCAAGCCGTTCACAGCTGCGGGCGAGCCCAATCCCAAATTCCATCGGTATCAATACGGCGGATCGTTTGGCGGGCCCATCGTTAAGGACAAACTCTTCATTTTCGGCGCCTTCGAACAAAAGCGCGAACCGGGGAACATCATTGTGGACTCAACAGCCTTTAGCGAGCTAACAGCTCTCGCCACCGCTTCCCCGGATCTAGCCTCACCCGTCTCCCAACTCCCATTCCCCTATATCGATGACTTGGTCACCATCCGCGGCGACTGGAAGATTACCAACAAGCAGAACGCCTATCTGCGTTATGGCCGCGAGAAGTGGACAAACCCGAATGACCAGCTCGGCAATCCGTTCGTCACGGACCTCTCGCAATCCAACGGCGACATCAACCAGTTTCATAGCATGGTGATCGCGCACAACTACGTGATCTCGTCAAACAAGATCAACACCTTTGCGGTTCAGTTCCAGGACTTCGTCAACTCAATCAGCGCAGCACCGGGACGGATCTTTACGCTCCCGACCGAAGACGGTGGCGTGGCAACGAACCCGGAGATCTGCTTCAAGCCAAATCCGGGCTGCGGTGGAGGCCCTCCGGAAGTTGAAGTCGGACAGAACGTGAACGTCCCTCAGCAAACGCTCATCCGAAAGTATCAGTTCCGGGATGATTTCTCTCTGAGTGTCGGTCGTCACCAGATGAAATTCGGTGCCAACTATATCTACTTGGCCAAGCTGGGTGGATTTTTCTTCTTCGGCGCCAATGGTTACCAGGTGACTTTTTGGGACAATCCAAGCCAGATTCTCTCTAACCCCGTAACTTACCCGCAAGGCCTTTCGACGCCGGGTGCGGTTCAGGAACTTACCTTCAACACTGGAAGCGGCAACACTGCTCAGCCCCCGGCTCATTCGCTCGGCCTGTACTATCAGGACGATTTCAAGGTCAGCCCTCGGTTCACTCTCAATTTAGGGCTTCGCTGGGACGCCAATCCATTGTTCCTCACGCCACAGTTGACCAACGATCCGAACTCGACGAACCGGGCGATCGGCGTCCTGAAGGAGGTATTGGCAGCGGGCGTCGTCGATCCGGCCGCCGCCGATGGTGTAGCTCGAGCGCAACTGCTTGCCGGGAACGACTCGCTTCTCAGGAAAACGACGGCGGACTGGAAGGAATTTCAACCCCGCATTGGCTTCGCCTGGGATCCCATTGGCACGGGCAAAATGATCATCCGCGGAGGGTACGGCATCGCGAGAGACCAGATCTTCCAGAACCTCACCCTGTTCGCCATCCAGCAGGAGCAGCCTACCATTTACCAAACGGTTCTCGACCTGACGACGAATGCTCGCGGCGTAAACTGTACTCCAGCGGCAGGCGGCACACCCGAGACAGACCTCTGCCGGTTCCAGTTTGGCGTCACCCCTTTGCCAGTGCCAAATGTTACGCCCAGCCAACTCACGCCGGGTGCGACCGGACGTATCATCGATCCGCATATGACCGACCCATGGTCGCAGCAGATGTCCATTGGGACCGCCTGGCAATTCTCAAATGAATATGCGTTCTCTGCTGACTATTATCATGTCCTCGGAACGCATGAACCGCGCGTACTTCAAATGAACCCCGTGTTGGCCTCGCTCTGCGACCCGCTCTATCCTAATTCGACTCCGGCTGATCCGAGATGCGTCAATGGTGCCGGCACTCGCCTGCTGGACGCGGCCTTCATCGATGCCGGTCTTGCGGTTCAGAACGGGACGCCGCGACTCGGCGAGCTTCGCGACTACTCGACTAACACCCGCTCAATCTACAATGGCATCAACCTTCAGATCCAAAAGCGGATGTCTCACCACTTCATGTTCCAAGTAAGCGACGTGATCTCGTGGTCGCGCGGCTGGGGCGGGCTGCCAACTTCTTCTTACGGCGGCAGCGCACTGAACATCACTCCAGAACGCGAGTTCCTTCGGGGCGAATTCGGCCCCGCGAACTTCGACGAGCGGAACCGCTTTACCGCGAGTGGCGTCTTCAACGTGTGGCGTGGATTCGAAGTTGCGCCCATCTTTCAGGCGTCTACGGCCCGCCCCTACACGGCTTTTGCAACTTACGACGCCGATGGCGACGGCCGTTCCACTCTCGATCGGGCCTGTGCCGACGGCAGTACGGCTCTAGGATGCACGGAGGTGCCTGTTAACAGCTTCCGAGGCAAGGCCTTCGTTCAGCTCGACCTGCGCACGGCATACGCCTTCAGCATCCGCGAGAACATGAAGTTGCGGATCATCTGGGAGTTCTATAATTTATTTAACCGGAACAATTCTTGCAACTTTGTGGACAACAACGCATTTGCAACCGTAAATAACGCGCTTGTTCCAAATGCGAATTTCGGCGCGCCGCAGGGGTACTGTGGCGGACAGGGTCCTGGAGCAACTTTCGGGAACGCTTACCGCTCACAGTTCGGGTTCCGATTCGAGTTCTAGCAATTCGCAACCGGTAGGGGATGCGGGCCCGAGCTCGCATCCCGCAGTTTTTTGTGCGCTAGGCACCCTGCTTCGGGTGCTATCCTGTTCGCAATTGCTCCCCAGAAATTCGGAGGTGGTGTATGCCGGTTCGCTTCCTTACCCTCCTCACAGTTCTCCTGCTATCGTTTGCTGTCGACGTGCTTGGACAGAAAAACCACAATCTCAACTGGAAGACCGGTGCCAGCCCCAATGTCTTCGATACAGTGGAACAACAAGGAAACGATTCCCGCCAGCTTTCGCCTGGTGAGCAACAGGCGCTTCGTCGGCTACGCGAAGCAAAGATAGCCGATCTAAAGCGCGAACTTGGCGAGATGGCGAAAGCGGCTTCGGACTTGCAGGAACGACTGAAATCCGTAGATCCAAACGCCATGGTTTCAGTGGAGCTGCGCAATCAGGGAAAACAACTCGAGGAGTCTGCTCGCAAGATTCATAAACAGATCGGCTCTCTCTGAAATCCAAGGTGAAGAAAGATTTCTTGAGGGAGATGTGCTGTAGACACTGGTCCTGACCAGGCAGAGACGCTTCGGTCCGGATTACTGTTGAGAAATCCGCTTATCACCACCTATCTCAAGTTGAGACTTCCAACGTCGTATGGCGGAAAAATTTTGAGGGCACTGAGTACGAATTTGAACTATGCCCGGTCGATTTTTGCCCCTCGACCGCAGAAAGCATTATGCTGGGTCAGTGCTAGTTTTGGTGTCAGTTGGTTTTGCAGGCCCTTGCGTTCATGTGCTTAATGCTGCGCGGAGAGCAATGCACGGCTGGCCCATGAACATTGGCGTTCTTCGCTGTCGAGCGTTGTGTTGCGCTCTCTTGCGCGACCCTGCAAAACGGCTTCGTGGGCATTATGAGTCCGATGCTCTAACCAGCTGAGCTACGGGCCCCGTGGTGGTAACTCCGCGATTTTATATTATTTGTGCGAAATGCGTTGAATATAACCACACCAGCGGCAAGACCAATGACTGAACAGGATGGTACTCCCGTTCCATTGCGCGGCGCGGGCGGGGATACGAAAATTAGAATGGTTAAAAGAAATGCTCATATCCATTCTCATTCTCGTAGTC
>DASRRV010000168.1:0-95677 GCA_035695545.1 Candidatus Sulfotelmatobacter sp.
GTTCTTGATGTAGTCAGCGTGGCCCGGGCAGTCGACGTGCGCGTAGTGACGGTTCTTGGTCTCGTACTCCACGTGCGCCGTCGCGATCGTGATACCGCGCGCCTTCTCTTCCGGCGCATTGTCGATCGAATCAAACGACCGGAACTTAATGTTCGGATTGTTCTTCGACAGAACCTTGGTGATCGCCGCCGTCAACGTCGTCTTCCCGTGGTCAATGTGACCAATCGTCCCTACGTTGCAGTGCGGCTTATTGCGCTCAAACTTTTCTTTCGCCATTTCCGTTTCCTCGTAGCGCCGGCATCTCGCCGGCTATCGCGAGGGAGTCTCACCCTCGCAATCTCTGCTCCGCCTAAAAGGCTGAGGCTAAATCGTCCCCGTCAGCTTCGTAATACGCGCCAACGAATTCCTGTTTTTCCACCAGTCCGTCGACAATCTGCCGATCGAACTCTGCGAATCCTTCCGAGAAGCGCTCGCGAAAAACTTCAAACCCGCGATGCCCTTTCCAGAAGTCCCGCACCCGGTACCGCCCATCGCCCGGCAACTCCAACTTCAAATCCCTGGCGATGAACTCTTCGGCTTGCCGCAGAAACCTGGTCCAGATTCCATCAGGCCCAAACACGTTTTCAAACTCGGCTCGTCTAGCTTCTCTGACCCAGAACCTGCGGTCGACGACGAACCGCGGCGCTCCGAGTCACTTCGCCGTGCCCTGCACCTTGGCAATGATTTCCTCCGCGACTGAACGCGGAGCCTCCTCATAGCGCGCAAAGTGCATCGAGTATTCCGCGCGGCCCTGCGTCGACGAACGCATGTGGGTCGCGTAACCAAACATTTCCGCCAGCGGAACGATCGCCTTGATTACCTGTGAACCCGCGCGGTGCTCCATGCCTTCGATCCGCCCGCGGCGCGAACTCAGATCGCCCATGATCACACCGGCGTAATCTTCCGGCGTCACTACTTCGACCGCCATCACCGGCTCGAGCAACACCGGCGAAGCCTTGCGGGCAGCTTCTTTGAACGCCATCGAACCGGCGATCTTGAAGGCCATTTCGTTCGAATCGACATCGTGATAGCTGCCGTCGTACAGCGTCGCCTTGACGTCGACCATCGGATAGCCGGCGAGAATACCGCCCTCGAGCGCTTCCCGAATGCCCTGATCGATCGGCTTGATGAATTCCTTCGGCACCGAACCGCCCGTAATATCGTTGACGAACTCGTAGCCCCCACCGGGTGGTTGCGGGTCGAGATAAATTTTCGCGTGTCCGTACTGACCCTTGCCGCCGGTCTGCCGGATGTATTTGCCTTCGGCTTCGGCGTGCCTGCGAATCGTCTCGCGATAAGCCACCTGCGGCTTGCCGACGTTGGCCTCGACCTTGTACTCGCGCATCATGCGGTCGACGATGATTTCCAGATGCAACTCGCCCATGCCGCTGATGATGGTCTGTCCGCTGTCGGGATCGGTGTGAACCTTAAAGGTGGGATCTTCCTGGGCTAGCCGTCCCAGCGCCATGCCCATCTTTTCCTGATCAGCTTTGGTCTTGGGTTCGACCGCAACCGAGATGACCGGCACCGCAAATGTAATCGATTCGAGCGCGATGGGATGATCTTCGTTGCAAATCGTGTCGCCGGTGCCCACGTTCTTCATGCCGACGGCGGCGCAAATGTCGCCCGCAAGAATCTCGCTGATCTCTTCGCGCTTGTTGGCGTGCATCTTCAACAAACGCCCAATGCGCTCAGTCTTCGTCGTGCGGACATTCAGCACCGAGTCACCGGTCTTCAGCGAGCCTGAATACACGCGAATAAACGTCAACTGGCCGACGAACGGATCAGCCATGATCTTAAACGCCAGCGCCGAGAACGGCTGCTTGTCGTCCGCGTGGCGGAAAATCTTCTCCCCGTTGTCGGGATTGGTCCCATGCGTTTCCGGCACATCGAGCGGCGAAGGCAGATAATCCACCACTGCGTCGAGCAGCGGCTGCACGCCCTTGTTCTTGAACGCCGTTCCAACTACGACCGGGAACACCTTCAACGCGATGGTCGACTTGCGCAGCGACCCGCGCAGTTCGTCGGCGGTAATCTCTTCGCCTTCCAGAAACTTGTGCAGGATTTCGTCGTCGTTCTCAGCGATGCTTTCGACCAACTGGGCGTGAAATGCTTCGGCTTTCTTCTTCAGATCGGCGGGAATCTCTTCGGTCTCGTACTCGGCGCCCATCGTGTCGTCGTTCCACACGATCGCCTTCATGTTGATCAGATCAACGACGCCCTTGAATTTGTCTTCCTGGCCGATGGGGAATTGAATCGCGACGGGCTTGGCACTGAGGCGCTTGCGGATGGTATCGACGGCATGCTCAAAATCAGCCCCCATCTTGTCAATCTTGTTAATAAAGCAAATTCTCGGGACGCCGTATTTATCGGCCTGCCGCCAGACTTTTTCCGACTGCGGCTGCACACCGTGAACCGCGTCAAACACAGCGACTGCGCCGTCGAGCACGCGCAGCGATCGCTCGACTTCCGCCGTAAAATCGACGTGGCCGGGCGTGTCAATAATGTTGATGCGAATGTCGCGCCAGGTGCAGGTGGTCGCCGCGGACGTAATCGTAATGCCGCGCTCCTGCTCCTGCTCCATCCAGTCCATGGTCGCAGTGCCTTCGTGCACCTCTCCGATGCGGTGCGTCCGTCCCGTATAAAACAGGATGCGCTCCGTCGTAGTGGTCTTGCCGGCATCGATGTGGGCCATGATGCCGATATTCCTGCAGCGTTCTAATGGGACTGTTCTGGCCACGACTCTCTTGCTTCCTTCTGGGCTCCAACCGCGTTTTTGATTTGGTAATTGAGCAATCGGGTAATTTGGGAATTGAAAGCCACCCCGTACTCGCATTGCAAATTACAAAATTACAAAATTTCCCAATCGCAAAATTCTTCTTACCACCGGTAATGCGCGAATGCCTTGTTCGCTTCCGCCATCCGGTGCACGTCTTCTTTCTTCTTGATCGCCGCGCCCTTACCCGTGGCGGCGTCCAGCAGTTCGTTGGTCAACTTATCGACCATGCCTTTTTCGCCGCGTCCCCGGGCATACGTAATCAGCCAGCGGATCGCAAGCGACGTTCGGCGGTCGGCATTCACTTCCACGGGCACCTGATAGTTGGCGCCACCGACGCGGCGGGTCTTCACTTCGAGCAGCGGCTTCGCGTTCTCGACAGCCTTCTTGAACAGCTTCAGAGCCTCGTCGCCGCCCTTCGACTCCAGGCGCTTCAACGACTCATAGAAGATGCCCTCAGCGGTCGAGCGCTTGCCCTGCCACATCATCGAGTTAATGAACTTCGTCACCAGATCCGATTGATAAACGGCGTCGGATGGAACGGTCCGCTTGGCGATATGTCCTTTACGAGGCATAAGACTCCGGGTTTCTCTTCTACAGGTTTCAAAGTTTCAAGGTTTCAATGTTTCAAGGACAAACCCAAACCCCAACCGAAATCACCTTGAAGCTCTGAAACCTTGCAACCTTGAAACTTGCTTTTATCCCTTCTTCGGCCGCTTGGCGCCGTATTTCGAGCGTCCCTGCATGCGGTTGGCGACGCCCACGGCGTCCAGAGTTCCGCGAATCACGTGATACCGCACGCCCGGCAGATCCTTCACGCGGCCCCCGCGGATGAGCACAATCGAGTGCTCCTGCAGGTTGTGGCCGACGCCGGGAATGTAGGTCGTCACTTCAATTCCGTTGGTCAGTCGCACACGCGCCACCTTGCGCAAAGCCGAGTTCGGCTTCTTGGGCGTCTGCGTGTACACGCGGGTGCAAACTCCGCGCTTCTGAGGACATCCCTGCAATGCAGGGCTGGCCGTCTTGTACCGGGGCCGCTTGCGGCCATCACGCACCAACTGATTAAACGTAGGCACTCTTCGCCACTCCTTAGCTGCGCACAACCTGATTCAGCGCAGGCTGCGCACCAGCTCAAATCCCGGCTCTCAATCCTGTTCTAGAACGCGCATCCGTGGGCATGGCCGGCTCATGCTCGACAAAACAAGGCCAACCATTACTTCTCACTCGCGCAGCTTCGTTATGACAAGCCAACGCCAGAGAGATTCTGGATTCCCATTCAGACTTACGCTGCCGACGGTGGCGCCCGGCCAAATTCCGGGGGCACTCCGTTTCGTCAGCCTTGCCCTGCATATCCTTCCACAATAGGGCGGAAGGCACCGCAGGAACGTTTCAGCGAGGAAAGTTTCCGAACCGCACATTGCCCGGAAACGCATTTCTCAACAGCTCAACTGCAAGTCCTCCGCACGCACAAGCGCAGAAAAACTCACAGCACACAGCAAGCCAGGATGAACTCGCGGAACCAAACTACTATAGCAAGTGTGTGCAAACATCGTCAACCCGTGATTTTGCATCCCAATGTCGTGCGATCGAAGTTCGATCGCAGTTCGATGGAAGTACGGTCGGTATGCGATCGATGAGCAATCCCGGAGCAGTTCCCTCAAGCCGTTCGGTGTTCATTCAGAACGCCAGCGCTTGCTGATTCTGCCTCCAGCCTCTACACTACAGGTTTTCCAATTCATTTCACGGCTCGGCCCGCCTATTTCGAGCGCTGGACTGGGCAAGGGTGAAAGAGGGTGCATGCGTAGGTTGCATTTTGTTGGGTTGCAGTCGGTATTGGCAATCATCTTTCTGTGGAGCAGCTTCGGTTGTGGGGGACACCCCCCCGCGGGCCAATCCCAATCCCCTGCAAGGGTCAATCTCACCCCCTCCTCCAATGCCTCCGTCCAGCTCGGAGCCACGTTCAACTTCACTGCATCTGCGCAGAACGCCGCTGGAAATAACGTTGCCGCCACCTTTACTTTTGCCTCCAGCAACACCTCGATCCTCAATATTGCCTCCAACGGCGTGGCCTGCGCCGGCATCTGGGATGCGAGCTTCACAACTTGCACGCCCGGCGGCATCGGTCCAGTCCAGGTAACGGCATCGACCCAAGGAGCAACGAGCACCCCGACGTGGGTTTTTGTCCATCCGCCGATCGACAACATCACCGTCTCCGGCGTTTTGCTTGATAATCTCCCGATTCAGGAGCCCTGCCTCTCCCAAAGCCAGTCGATGACCGTCGAGGCTCACGCCTTCAGCCATGGGGCCGAGGTCACGGCATCCGTCGGCCCTTTCACGTGGTCCGCCAATAATTTCAGCGTGGTCAGTCTCGTCCCCTTGGTGGATAGTGCGTACAACTTCGCTACGAACCGTGCGACTGCCAAGGCGGTCACGCCCGGAATTACCCAGATTTACGCGACCGCCAGCGGCGTAGCCAGCAATTCGTTTCGGCAACCAAATCTAGTCCCTTCCCCGCCATTGATCTTTGACTTCTTCGAGACCTGTCCCATCCAGAACATCGCATTGGAGCTTGGCCACGCCGGATCCGAACAGACAAGTTTCGCGGTCTCCAAGGGAACCTCGCAAACCGTGATTGCCACCGTCACCGACGTGATGGGAAACAGCTCCCTGCCAAACGGCAACAATGCGATCACTCTCACCAAGATTCCCCTGACCTGGACAGCGTCGCAACCCACCGTCGTAACCGCTGGCTCAGGATGTACCCAATCTTGTGCGGTTTCGACCCCGACATCCGGAGGCGGATCTGTCACCGCCACCTGCACCCCCCCGAGCTGCAACGTCGGATTCCCCCTCGTTCCCGCAGCTCTTTCCCCGGGTTCGTTGTCAGCGTGCGCGGCCTACATTCACTCGCGCTCTCCGCAGGTCACGAGCTGCGAGCCGTTCATACCTCAGCCGGTCTATGCGTCGCCACTGCCCCTCAAGACCACCGCCGCCATCTCGGGCTTGGTCACCGGAACGGGCACCACCTCCCCGACGTCCATTCTTGCGACGAGTCAGGGATGCGCCAACGAACCTCCCGCTACCTGTACCACGGGCATCTACAATTTCTCCACGGCCAAGGCCGCCACAAACAGCGCAAATGGCATGCCCGTTTCTCCGAATTCCCTGCTCTTCAATCTCGGCGGCGACAAGGTCTACGTGGGAAGCGACTTTGGAGCCCAGTTACTGAATCCCGCGAACCTTGGAACTCAGACCGGGGCGTTCACTCCCCTGGGTACCGTGACGGGAAGAGTGTTAGCCATCTCCAATAATGGCGCCGTCGCCGTCTTCTCTGACACGATCCACACGCCGAATCAGGTCTATGTCGTCAACAGCAGCAGCCCGGCATCATCCACCACAACTGCGCTCGATATCGCAGGAGCGTCGGTGGCGGCGTTTTCACCCGACGGCCTGAAGACGTTCATCTTCGGATTCGACACCAACGGTTTGCCAAATCTCTACGTATATTCGACTCTGCAGGCGTTGCAGGTCATTCCTCTGCCACCGCAAACCTCGGTGAATTCAATCGTGTTCTCTACCAACGGAGCTTTCGCCTACGTGGTCGAGCCCTCCCTGAACGGCGGTGGCCCCGCATTCAGCGTCTACAACACTTGCGACAATCAGCTCTATACCGACACGATTACCGGACAGCATCACGTTCCCCTGGCTGCGACTCCCATTGCCTTCAAAGCCTTGCCCGACGGAGAGCACTTCATCGCCCTCGAGCGCGATGGCACTCTTGAATCCTTCACCTCATCGATCACTGGGATTCCCGCCGCGACCCTGACAAAAGCAGCCACAGCACTCTGTCCCATGACGGTCGGACATTCGCTTGCACAGAGAATCGATCTCGGCCAGGGCGTGATCCACCCCGTTAACTTCTTCGTCTCCGGAGATGGCACGCTGATCTATGTCGCTGCCAGCGATCGCAGCAGCATTCTTGTCTACAACTCGACCACGGGCGCGGTCAGCGGTATTCAGTTGATCGGAACCACCAACCCCACTCCGGTCAGCGCCGACATCAGCGCCGATGGCGGCACAATCCTGATTGCGGGCAGCGATGGCATGTTCCACCAGGTCAGCACCGCTTTCGGCGGCAGCGACATGGTTCAACTGTCATTCCCCGACCTCGCCAACTACCAGAATCCTTTCTGCACCTTCACCCCGGCATCGGGCCCGTGCACTCTGGACTTCATAGCCGCGAAGCCTTAGGAGCAGTTCGCAGTTTTGAGGTTTGGGTTCCGAGTTTTGAGCTTTGAGTTTCTTGCACTTTGAAGCGCCCCAGCCGGGAAGCGGCGCAAGAACGCAATCCACGGCGCAAACCGTGGGAAGACAAAGCACAAGTGGAATGCCCCGGAAGGGCGAAAGAAAACTCCGAATCCAAGCAAGGAAGAAGTCTGGGAACCGAGAACTGGCTACCGGGCACTGCTCTTAGTCTCCAACTCTTTCCCAATACTATCGAGCACTCCGTTGACGAAATGCACCGACTCCGGAGTCGAGAACTTCCGCGCAATCTCCAGAGCTTCGTTGATCACCACCGCCCGGGGAGTCTCCGGATAAGCCAGTAACTCTGCCACTGCCGCCCGCAGCAGATTGCGATCCACGGCCGCCATGCGTTCCATGCGCCAGTGTTCCGCATGCCGCTCGATCAATCCGTCAATTTCCGCATTGCGATCAGAAGCCACTCGAAACAAGTCATCGGCAAATCCCCGCACATCGGCACTGGCCGCCCCATGCTCCGCCCAGAACGTTCGTCGCACCTGGTCGGCATCCTGCTTCCCCATATCTGACTGGAACAGCATCTGCAGAACCAGCTCCCGAGATTTGCGACGAGTACCCATAAAAGCAGCTATCAGCCGTCAGCTTTCAGCCATCAGTCTACAGGAACTCGCAACTCAGAAGCCGCTGCCGAAGGCAGGATTGAGAAATGAAACTAAGATTTGCGTCGCTTGGCATTTGCCGTACGCCGAGTTTTGGATTTCGTCCTCGTGGTTTTGCGGACAGCTGACAGCTGAGAGCTGACAGCTTGTTGCAACGACGCCATCTCCACTGCCGCCAACGCCGCCTCAAACCCCTTGTTCCCCATCTTCAATCCAGCCCGATCGATCGCTTGCTCCAGAGTGTCGCAAGTGAGCACGCCAAACGCGTGAGGAACGCCCGTCTCCTGTGCCGACTGACCAATCCCGCGCGTGACCTCATTGACGATCACGTCGTAGTGTGCCGTCCCTCCGCGCAACAAACAGCCGAGACAAATAATCGCGTCATACTTCCCAGTCAACGCCAAAGTCCGCGCCGCCGAAGGAATCTCAAACGCTCCCGGCACCCGCACGACAGCAATATTTTTCTTCCGCGCCCCGGAACGCAAAAGCGCGTCATGAGCACTCAACAGCAGCCGCTCGGTGATAAACGCATTAAACCGCGCCACCACGATCGCGAAGCGCCGACCCGAAGCATCCAGCTTCCCTTCGATCGATGGAAACGCCGGCTCTGCCAAAGACTCGATCTTCAATTTGATTTTCTTCTCCGTGATCATGTCTCACTCGGTAAGCTCCACCCCAGCCCACAACTCTTGTCATCCTGAGCGCAGCGAAGGACCTATGTACTCTGCTGGCACGATCCGGAATGCATGTGTCGGTTCAGCAGCCGAACTTCCGATGAAACGGTTGCGTCGTATCCGTGAAAGTCCGTGCAGATCCGTGGCTAGAGATTTACTTCCCCTTAAACGCCGCTGCCCGCTTCTCCAGGAACGCCGTAGTCCCCTCGGTCTTATCTTCGGTAGCGCAGCACACGCCAAACAGAGTGGCCTCCAAATAGAGCCCCTCCGCCAAAGTCATCTCCATCCCTCGGTTGACGGCCTCCATCGCGTACTGCACGGCCAGCGGAGCATTCGCGATGATCTTCGCCGCAATCGCCTCCGCCCGCGGAATCAACTCGGCAGCAGCCGTAACCTCATTCACCAGCCCGATGCGAAGCGCCTCCTGCGCGCTAATCATCTCTCCCGCCAGCACCATCTGCATCGCCAACCCCTTGCCCACCAACCGCGGCAGCCGCTGCGATCCTCCATACCCTGGGATGATTCCGAGCTTCACTTCGGGCTGCCCCAGCTTCGCATTCTCGCTAGCCAGCCGCATCGAACAAGCCATGGCAATCTCGCAGCCTCCACCTAGCGCGAATCCGTTGATGCAACAAATCACCGGCTTCCCCAGATTCTCGATCAGGTTCAGCACGTTCTGCCCGCGATGCGTGTACTCCTTGCCGGAAACCGCATCATGCTTCGCCAGTTCGCTGATATCCGCCCCGGCAATAAACGCTTTTTCGCCCGACCCGGTAAAGATGACGACACGAACACTCTTGTCACCCCTGATGTCATGAAACGCCGCCCGCAGCTCTTCCATGGTCGCCATGTTGAGCGCATTGAGCAGTTTCGGCCGGTTGACGGTGACGTAAGCAATCGCGTTTTTCTTTTCGAGAAGTATGTTTTCGAACTCCATAAGTTAAACCTCGCCGCGGATCTCACGGATTCACACGGATCAAGAACAAAGGCTGATCATTCTGAGCGCAGCGAAGAACCCATGTACTCTGCCTGCGCCAGCAAATTGCATAGGTCCTTCGCCGCGCTCAGGATGACAAATCATCTCTGATCCGTGTAGATCCGTGCAAATCCCTGGCTAAAGCTTCTGCGCCTTCGGCTTCTCCGGGTCCGAATAATCATAAAATCCGCGTCCCGACTTCCGACCGTACCAGCCCGCCATCACCATCCGCTTCAGCAACGGAGGCGATGCAAACCGGCGCTCCTTGAACTCGTCATACATCACATGCGTAATGTAGTAAGTCGTGTCGAGACCCACAAAATCCAGCAAAGTAAACGGGCCCATCGGATACCCGCAACCCAGCTTCATCGCATTATCGATGTCCTCAATCGACCCCACGCCCTCTTCATAGGCCCGGATCGCATCGAGCAAATAAGGCACCAGCAGCCGGTTTACAATGAATCCAGTCTTATCCGAAGTCCGCACCGGAACCTTGCCCAGCTGCTTCGCGAACGCGTAAGCCGACTCGTAAACGTCGTCTGCCGTGGCGATGGTCCGTACCACTTCCACCAGCTTCATCAGCGGCACCGGATTGAAAAAGTGCAGCCCGATAAAACGCTCCGGCCTCTTAACCGCAGTTAACAACTCTGTCACCGAAATCGATGACGTATTCGATGCGAAGATCGCAGCCTTCTTTACGATGCCATCAATCGACGCATACATCTTCTTCTTCTCGTCCACATTCTCGATGATGGCCTCGATGATAATGTCGCAATCGGCGAGATCAGATTTCGAAGTAGTCCCCCGAAGTCGCGCGCGGGCCGCGTCTTTCTGCTCCGCCGTGATCCCGCCCTTCTCGACCGGACGCTCCGCAAACTTCGCCAAAGACTTCTCAATCCCAGCAAATCCCTTATCGAGAAATCTCTGCTCGACTTCGAGCACGGTGACGTCGAATCCAGCCATAGCGCAAACCTGCGCAATGCCAGACCCCATCAACCCACAACCGAGAACGCCAACTTTCTTTATCTCCATGATTGCTTCCTTCATAAATTCGCTTTGTCATTCTGAGCGAAGCGAAGAATCTATGCACTCTGCTGGCATCATCGAGGTTCTACTGCGTGCCAAGTCGATTTCGCCAAACCCGATGCAGGCGGATCAACCCATCCATCACAACCCACCAGAAGAGGACGTCGACGAGCACTACAAAAAGCGCCGACCACGGATGCAGTTCTAGATCAAATCCGCTCATTCCCGACGGGTAAGCGACGACTGCAATTCCGGGGAACCAGAACCACCACAAGACAACAAACAGACTAGCGCGGAACAGACCCAGCACGAGAAGCAGTCCGCACAGCAAGACGCTCAACAGCAAAGCCCGGAGTGCCAAGCATCGCATCAGTTCATGCTCTCCACCACCATCGCAATCCCCTGCCCGCCCCCGATGCAAGCGCTAGCCAAACCGTACTTCTTATGACGCCGGTGCAGTTCATACAGCAGCGTAATCACCAACCGCGTCCCGGTAGCCCCCAGCGGATGCCCCAGCGCAATCGCTCCGCCATTCACATTCACCTTCTCACGATCCAGGCCAAGTTCCGCCTCGACCCCCAGATACTGCGCCGCGAACGCCTCATTCACCTCAATCAAATCGATGTAGTCCAGCGACAGCCCGGCCTTCTGCAGCGCGATCTTCGTTGCCGGAACCGGACCGCGCCCCATCACATTCGGCTCAACTCCTGCAATCCCCCACCCGACAATCCGTCCCAGCGGCTTCAGCCCGCGCTTGAGCGCGTGCTCAAGCGACATCACGACCACAGCCGCGGCACCGTCCACAATGCCACTGGCATTTCCCGCCGTCACAGTCCCATTCTTCCCAAACGCCGGACGCAGTTTCGCCAGCCCCTCGATCGTGGTCTGCGGACGCCGGTGATCATCTTCCGTCAGCGATTCCTCCGTCGGCTCGCCCTTATGATTCCGAAGAGGCACCGGCACCAACTCTTCCTGAATCCGTCCTTCTTTATAGGCCGCATCCGCCCGCTGTTGCGAACGCAACGCAAACGCATCCTGCATCTCGCGTGTAATTCCCTGGCGCGATCCGTAAAGCTCGGCGGTATTCGCCATATAAGACCCGCAATAAGTATCCAGCAGCGCCACCATCAGCGAATCTTCCAGCTTCCCGCCCGGAGCGAGAGTAAACCCATCTCTCCCGCGAATCACGAAAGGCGCCTGCGACATTGCTTCCATCCCGCCCGCCAGCACAATCTTCGCTTCGTCGGTCTGGATCATTTGCGCTGCGCTCACAATCGACTGCATCCCCGACCCGCACAACCGGTTCACCGTTAGCGCCGGAGTCTCAATTGGAATACCCGCCCGCAGTCCCACGTGCCGCGCTCCATACAGCGCGTCGCCCGAAGTCTGTTGCGCATTGCCGAACACCACGTGATCGAGTTCTTTCGCGTCGATCCCCGCCCGCTCAATCGCGCCCTTGGCCGCGACCGCGCCCAACTCCTGCGCGGTAAAGTCCTTCAATTTGCCGCAATAGCGGCCGAAGGGCGTCCGCGCCCCGCTGACAATAGCGATGTCACCTGGCTTCAACATGATTTTCCCGGCAGAGCCTGACCAGAACCGATCAGAGCCAAATAGCCAAACGTGTCAGTTTAGCAGTGAGTGAGGAGAGTTGACCACCGAAGGTAAGGGAATCAGAACCGATTGAATGATTGAGCAATTGGTGATTGCGTCATCGCTGCGGCGCATGTCACAAGCGTTTTTCAATGACTAAATGACTCAATCTCTCAATGTTCTACGCGACCGCTCCCGCCGCCAGCGCCACCGGACCCAGCGCCACCACTTTTCCCGGTCCCTGCGTCATCGCCTGCGACAGCGCATGCTCCGCCCTGTTGATCACTTCCGTGACCACATCGACGGGATCATATTCCGTGCGAATTACAGCCTCAGCCAGTCCCGCCGAGAACTGCGCCGATGGACCTTTCTCAGCTCCATCCTTCGCCGGCAATCGTACTTCAGAAATAATCTTGCGCAGCTTTTCCACCGCGAGCATGGCTTCCTTCTCCGCCGTCTCGCCCAGCAAAATTGCAATCGTTGTCGTGTCGTAACGGAATGCCAGGTCGTTCGTTCGGATGTTCGCTCCGAAAAGCTGCCCCACCCGCTCCATCATGCTCTGCACTTCGCCTTCGCCATATTCTTTGATCATCGCGGCGCCCTTCCCAAACTGCAGCAACAGCACCGACAAGGCGGACGAATTCTGCACCGCGCGCTTGCTCTCGGCCATCAACAGATCAAGATACGATGCCCGCTTCAGCAGCCCCGACTTCTCGTCGGTCACGGACAGATTCTTCACCAGCCGCCGCAATCCCGCGTTGTTCAGGGCGATCACCATCTGGTCGGCCACCGTCTTGAGGACGACCATATCCGCGTGCTGCCACACGCGCGCCCGGTTGTGAATCAACACCAGAATCCCGACCGTCTCTTCCCCATCGCTAAGCGGAATCGCCAGGATCGACGTCGCCCCCAAATCCGCCACAGCCTTCTTCGCCGCCTGCAGTGAAACTGCCTTCGGCGCATCGCTGATCGCTAGCGGCTCGTGTCCATCTACCGCCTTATGCAGACAGGCAACCAACTCGGCAATCGCCGCAGAACTCGCCTTCTTGTACCCCTCGGCGACGAATTCATCCATCGCGGTCGCCGACTGTCCCGGTTTGCCCATCGCGGCCACGCAGCGCGTCGCTTCCCAGTGTCCACCAATCTCTTTCACCGCCGTGCTCAGCACCGCCGGCGCGGTCCCCTGGTGATACAGCTTGCGCGTAATCTCCGCCACGCGAGTAAAGCTGCGAACATCGGCCGCTGGATCGGGAGCAGGTGTTGGCGCTGGCGCAGCAGCAGGAGCCGGCGCGACAGGCGCCGGCGCCGCCGTAGCGGGAGGCAGCGGCGCAGATCCTGCATACCGCGGCGTCACTCCCGCCGACAGATACAGTCGCTGCAAATCTTCGTTCCGTTCTTCCTCCCGCGGAAAGAGTTCTTGAATCCGCTGCAGCCGCTCTACGGCCTTGTTCCGCATCCCGTACTGCACCAGGATTTCCGCCTGCAACATAAGATCCTGCAGCGTCGAGGCTCCCAGTGTGGGCCCCTCCGCGTGCACCGGCTCTTCGGGCGCCTTGGCCGCAGAACTGAACCTCGACGCAATGACCCGGAAGCGCCCGTCTTCCACTTTGCCCTTGAGCATGTCGAGCCGCTTCAAATGCCCCGGTTCATACGGATCCACCTCCGCCGCGCGATCCAAACACTCGGCGGCCTTGGCAAATTCGCCCGTACTGCAATACAGATCAAACAACTTCAACAGCGTCTGGCAATAATCATTCTCGCGATTCGACGCGTTGTATAACTCGCTCAGGAACTCCAGCATCTGCGGCGACGCCCGGTGCCCCGCCGTGATGTCTTCCATGATGGCGATAAACTGCCGCCGCTCCCCGCGCCGCCGCTGAAACTGTTCCAGCTTTCGCGCCAGCGCCTCGGCAGCGTCTTCCTGCTCGCCGTCAAGCAAATGCCCGATCAGCCCGATCACCTGCTGCACCCGCGCTGGATTCGCCTCAAACAGCTGCCACACCAGGGGCTCCGCCTCCGCGTACCGTCCGGCAGACACCAGAGCTCCTGCATAGGTCTCGCGCAACTCCGGCGTCACCTGCTCGGAACCCAACTGTGGTTCGAGAATGAAGATTGCCGCCCCAACTTGTCCCTGGGCCAGCAGCGTTTTCCCGTAGGCGAGTGCGATGCTCGGGTCCGACGAATCTTCCTGATAAGCCCGCTCGTACCACTGCGCCGCCTCGCTACCCTCAGCCGCTGACAACTGCGCGACGCGCTGAAACGCCGACGCCGCCACCTTGTGATTCCCCTGCTCCGAAGCCAGTTCCGCCACCCGCAAGAAATTAGCCTGGATCGGCTCCAGCGCCACAATGCGCGACAATATCTCCGCCGTCTCCTGCTTCTTCCCGAGCTTCACCAGGTCCGACAGTGCAGCCTCGTACGTGCCCACAGCCAGCTTCTTGTTCGATCCCTCGAGGAGTTGCCCAAAGCGGAATTTCTGCTGCCAGGTCGGGCTGCCATGACGGGCCAACTTTTTATAGGTCAGGCTGGCGCGGGTGGCATCTCCCGATCCCACCTGGCGTTCAAACAATTCGCCCAATAGGCGCACCGCATCGGCGTTCCGGCTCAAGGAGAGACACAAATCCGCGGAAAGTTGCCGCACCACATCATTTTCCGGATCGTCGCGCAGAACCAGCAGATACTCTTCCAGAGCCTCGGCAGTCTTGCCCTTTTGCAGGAGCTTCTCCGCGCGCTCCACGCGCTTCGCCATCTCGGCTCGGTCCAGTCGTTTTGTGATCTCAGGCATGCGTAGATCGGGCGGAGTAAACCCTGCTCCGATTCTAGGAGCGCCCTCCCACAGCAGCAATGCGGTAACGATCCCTCCCGATTACGAAGGTCACTCCCTGCTGGCAGCAGTTTGTTCGGTTTCCAAAACAAGTCTGCAGTGAGAATCCTCACACGCACCGTTTCTTTGGGACTTCCACTTCCTTTTTGATATCGTGCTGCATGCCGTCCGGGCCCACGCCATCTCCCACCCACGAAGAAGGCCTCCTCCACCAGCTCAGCGCTCCGCAAATGGCTATGGTCGCCGTCGGAGGCTCTATCGGCACCGGCCTCCTCCTCGGCTCAGGCGCAGCCATGGAAGTCGCTGGCCCTGCCGCCATCCTTAGTTTTATCGCCGCGGCATTCATCACCTGGACCGTCGCCATGGCTCTCGGAGAACTGGCCTGCTCCCATCCCGCTGCCGGATCCTTCGGCGTCTATGGCGATCTCTACCTTCACCCTTTCGCCGGATTCATCGCCCGCGCCGGATACTGGATCGGTCTCTCTCTCGCCATCGGCGCCGAAATGGTCGCCGCCGCCACCTACATGGCAACCTGGTTTCCCGGCGTGCGACCCTATATTTGGATCCTCGTCTTCTCTGCCGTCCTCCTCACCATCAATCTCCGCAGCGTCGGCTCCTACGGACGCGTCGAGTTCTGGCTCTCCATGATCAAGCTCGCCACCATCGGCGCCTTCATTGTGATAGGTGCATCGTCGCTGCTCGCCGGCCGGGTCACCCCGCAATACAACGCGCAAGGCGGATTCTTTCCCAAAGGCCTCTGGTCCCCGCTCGTCGCTCTGACTTTCGCCATCTACAGTTTCGGCGGAGTGGAAATGGTCGCGGTCACCACCGGAGAATCGCGCTCGACGAAAGAAACTCCCCGCGCCGTCTGGCTCACCTTCCTGACCCTGACCTTTGTTTATGTCGGCGCCATGGTGGTCCTGCTCGGAGTCATGCCCTGGAATCACGCCGGAGTCACCGAGAGCCCCTTCGTCACCACATTTCAAACCGTAAAAATTCCCCGCGCCTCGGGCATCATGAACTTCGTAGTCCTGACCGCCGCGCTCTCCGGAGCCAACGCCGCCCTCTACGTCGCCTCGCGCATGATCTTTTCCCTCGCCCGCACCGGATGGGCCCCCGCAAGCTTCGGCCGCCTCAATCACTCCGGGTCCCCGCAATACGCCGTGGCCATCTCTTCTTTCGGAATCTTGTTCGCTCTCGCATTAGTCCTCTGGGCCCCAGAGAATGCCTTCCGCTATCTGGTGGGCGCAGCCTTCACCGGGATGATTCTCTCCTGGCTGGTCTCCCTCGCCGCCCACATAAACTTTCGCCGCCACCGGACTCCCCAAGAAATATCCGCACTCCCGCTGCGCTCCCCGCTCGGAATCTGGGGATCGATCCTCGGCCTAATCGCGGTGACCATCGCACTGGTCCAAACCTGGCTCTATCCAAGAATGAACCTCTGGAGCGGCCTCACCTGTATCGCGGTACTCGTCGCAGCCTACGCAGTCGTCAAACCAAGCCGCGAAAAGTAGATTCCATTTGGGCGTTGGGCCGCCTCCTAACAGCTGGACGTTACAGGGGTAATTACCTCTAGCCACGATTTGCGGCTACCATAACGCGGAGCAGATCAAGGCTGCTGTCCAGACACTGGTCTTCGGGAGGCATTCATGGCGGCTGCGGGGATGTCATATGGGGAGCGTCGGTTTGGCGCGGCGTACACAATAAGGATTCTGCTGGGCCTGGGAGTTCTGGGAGTAATCGTGGGACTCTGGGCTGCGCAGGATGACGCGGGTATCTCGTCACATCCCGGCCTGCTGTGGATTTCTATCGGACTGGTGGCCGGGTTTGCTGCGTTGTGGATTGCGCTGGGCAAAACCGTTCTAACTCTCAGCGATGCTGGGGTTCGCCGCGAGTCACTACTCGGCCAACAGGAAATGGCCTGGAGCCAAATCGCGGAGACTCGCTATCGCGTAATTCCCATCAGCATGTATGCGCATCTCGGACTGCTGGGCGCCATAGTCGCTATGTCCAGCAAGTCGGGCCGGGCACAGCTGACACTGGAACTCGTCGGCAATGATGGCAAGAAGCTGAAGGTCACATCTAATTTCAGGAACGCAGACGAGGCGATCGGGATCATCCTTGCTCGGATCTTGCCGCCGATGGTGCAGAGCGTGACAGCAAGATTGCAGCGCGGCGAGACCGTTCAGTTCGGCGGTATCGGGCTCTCCGCAACGGCTGTCACCTGGAAAAACAGTTCCATCCCGGTATCGGATATCACGAAGGCAGAAATAGCCGGCACCAACCTGCAGCTCAAGCGGCAGGGAAAGTGGCTCACAGCGATCAGCGTCAGATCGGAAAAAGTCCCGAACGTCCTTGTGTTCCTCGAGGCTTTGGAATCACTGGCGCCTCAATTGAAGTCGACCGGAATTGACCCACTGGCGCGCGTGCGAGTGTAAGCGGTCTCTGGTACTGTTCCGGCAAACAGGCAACCGTTCCCTATCCCGTTGGAAAAGTTGCAACGGCGACTGAAGAATTGTTCCGGTACTGAACGGTTTACGGGCCTGCTACACTTCGGAGACAATCCCACCTTCCTCTCCAACGAGGTGTAGCCTCCAACTGACCGTCCATCTTTATATTCCGCACCAAATCGCTTCTGAAGAATCTCGAAGCAAGCCGCACTCTCCCACCGATCAATCGTCAGAAAGATGTTAGGGTCATGCGACGATCGCAGCAGTTCCGTATCAAGATAGCCTTCCGTCTGCCGAAAGAGGGCGGTCCAATCTCCATTCGATCCATACGGAAATGAATTCCTGAATATGCTCTTCTCAAACCGTCAACTCCCAAGGGATGACGTGCATGACCTTCAGCTCACATCTCGGTACCTGGGATTGTGACGTTACCTGACCGTGATGGAGATTATTCAACCGCGACTTACCAACTTTGCACGTGATCGGAGAAGTCGCCGGCAGCGATCATTTGCCGAAGCTGATTTAAGTCCTTCGCGCCCTTAACACCCGCCCCACGTCCCCAGCCGGTACACCCGGTTCAATGCCTGAATTGTGAAGTAAGTGTTTCCCAAGGAATCCGTCGCCAAACCCGCGATCGAACCGAAACTGAACTCCGGGCCCGCAATGTCGTTCGCTTCCCCACCCGCAATCGTCTCAATGGGCGACTCTTTCCGCTCCCCAGCCCACAGAGACGACCCGGCAACCATCAGCGTTACAACCAACAACGCCAGAAGTGGAAACCGTATTCTCATGAACAACGCTCGCTCAAAGCTCACACCTCATAGCTCATAGCTCGCAGCTCCTCACGGCGTGCACTTCACCGGATCCCCACCCAGCCTCCCCAGCAACCGCTTCGCATTCTCAAAATCCGGATTGAACTCCAGCACCCGCTGTACATACTGCCGCGCTTCATCCTTCTGTCCCGCCGCGCAGAATGCCATCGCCAGGTCCATTCCAATCTCACTCCGATGCGGCACCCGATCAAACGCTCCCTGCCACAACTGCACCGCGCGCTTCAAATGTCCGGCCCGCGCTTCCAGCGTCCCCAAATTCGTAGCCGCATCGTTGGCCAGCGGATCGATCTTCAGCGCCCGTTCGTAAAGCTCGCGCGCCTCTTTGTCCCGCCCATGCCCCTGCTCAACAAATCCCAGCCCCGCCAGCACTCGCGGATCGTCCGGCCTCTCCTTCACCGCTTTCCGCAGATACTGCTCCGCCTGACGTGATGCCCCTTCGTGATTTCTCTGCGCCAAAGTCTCCCATGCCAAAGCAAAATCCCGCGTAGTCGCCACCGGCGCAGCGCTCTCCGGAAATGACACCAGGCGCTCCTCCGCCGTCGCGTTCGGCAACTGAAATCCATTCGGATAACGCAGTATCCGGTGATCGGTCGATTGCGTATGCGCCACCGCCTGGTTCGGCAACGACGGCATATGGCACTGCGTACAATCCGGCTTATCCCGATGGTGCTTCGCTCCGAATGCCTCCCCATGACAGCTCAAACATTTGCCGCGGTAGTACGCCGCCTTCTCCACCGCGTTCGGCTCGCTATGCGGATCGTGACAACTTACGCACCACATCTTGTCGCCCGACTTTCGCTTGCACGCGCTGCGTGACAGCGCCTCCGTCTGGCTTAGCGCCTCCGTCTTCTCCGGCTGCGGCCCACCACTCAGCAAGAAATAATGACTGTAGTCCGAGAGCCGATCCCCCGGCTGAAACTGATAAAGAGGCTTCCCCGGCTGCTCGACCGCAACCTTCCCCTCAAAATGACACTCCATGCAAATCGAGTCGCGCTGTTCCGCCGGCAGCTTCGCCGGATTGACTATCGCCCCCTTCCCCTCCAAATGCCCGCCGCCAGCCCCATGGCACCGCTCGCAGGTAATTCCCGCATGCAAAAATGGCTTGCCGGAAAACTTGCTGTCCGTCCCTGCAACCGGCGTCTGCATCCCGCTCGTGTGGCAATTCAAACAATCCACAAACGACGGAAGGTTCATCGGAATCTCCCGCGCCTCCGTATACGCCGGAGTCATGTTCCACCGGTGCTCCTGCGAGTACCAGTTAATCGGAGTCTCAAACAAAAATCCCTGCACCGAAAAAAGATAGCTGCGCCCCTTCACGCCCGATCCAATGAAATACAAAAGCTCGCGCTGCCCGCGAAAATCGTCCTCCTTTTCCCGCTCGTAGCTCATCCACGTGCGCCCCTCCTGCTGGTACACGCGATAGACCACTCCCGACTTCTTATGCTTGAGCTCCCCCGTGATTAGTCCATCGCCGGCCGCGCCGCTCGCCCCCGCCATCACCGTCTTCATGTACGCCGCATAAATCTCCGCGTGACAACCCGAGCACGCCTCGCTCCCTGGGTCGGCATTCTTCATCTGCGCAGAACTCCCCACCCCCAGAACGGCCATCACCAATATTCTTGCGAAGAAGCTCCCGCGGCCCGTCATGGGAGCGATTCTAGTCGAAGCGTCCGCCCAAGTTCGACCAAGGCCCAGTCGCGATCCGGCTATCTCAGCCCGCCAAATCCCTGCGCAGAACACCAAGTATGCCGAAGAAGATACCTCGAGGAACTTCCAACTCTGTGTTTGCCGTGCCGAGGCGTACTATCAAAGGTGTAGTCCTTGAACGATCAGGACACGTAAGCAATCGCACGGTGAGAGGCGCAGCGTGGTTTCTTCGTAATGGCTCACCCGACAGCTCTTGCTCAGGATGCTCCCCGGTACACCAGGTCGCTTCGCTCTCTAGCAGTCATTCTGCTAGCCTTCCTCTTTCTTGCAGGTTGCAACGGGCTCAACCCATTGTGCGGAAGCGCGCGGCCGAAGCCCAACGTCACCTCCCTCTCAGACTCCTCAATTACGCTGGCTGAAGCGCAATCGGGCTTTCTCCTCACGGTAAACGGCGACCACTTTGTCGCCGCTTCCGTAATGGTCATCAACGGCACGACGCTGGTCACGACCGTCGTCAACAGCGGAGAGTTGCAGGCCACCATCCCCACAAACTTGATCACCGCTACCGGAAGCGCCAGCGTCGCCGTGAACACCCCTCCCGGCAATTCGCAATATGAGGGCTGCACCAGCGGCGGAACCAGCAGTGCTCTGACCCTCACCATCACCTAACGCCGGGCGTTCATTTTTCCCGCCGCAATCGCAAAGCCTGGCATACAATGCTTCCGGCTCTCTGCGCCCATGTCTACAATCGCCGCCACCTCCGTCAGCCCCACAAAGCCGGCCCCTGCCCTGCCCGGCCGCCGTTTCGACCACATTTTCTTCTCAACCATGGCTGCGCTCCTGCTGGTCACGGTCTTCGTCGGCTTCGCGCCCACTTATTATTTCGCCGGAATCTTCCGCGCTCCTCTGCCCAGCCGGATCGTTCACCTGCACGGCGCTGCCTTCTCCTGCTGGATCCTCCTCCTCGTCACCCAGACGTCTCTCGTCTCCGCTGGCCGCGTTGATCTCCACCGCCGCCTTGGTATCGCGGTATTCTTTCTCGCTTGCCTGATGGTCATCCTGGGCGTCCTCGCCGCCACCGACTCGCTCGTCCGCCACGCCGGCCCCGCCGGACGCGACCCGCAATTTTTCTACATCGTCCCCCTGACCGACATGTTGGTCTTCGCCACCCTCATCTTTTTCGCCTACCGTAACCGCTCCAATCCCGCGGCCCACAAACGCTTGATCATGGTCGCCACCATCGCTCTGATGATCGCCGCCATTGCCCGCTGGCCCTACGTCCACCGCAATACGATGTTGGCTGCCCTGTCGTCCTACCTCTTCCTCCTCTTACTAGCGGCCTATGACCTGTGGTCCCTTCGCAAACTACATCGGGCCACCCTATGGGCCGGCGCCTTCCTCATCTTCGTGCAGCAGATAAGAATCCCCATCGGCAGGACCGCCGCCTGGCACGCCTTCGCCGCCTGGGTGCAAACTATCGCGCGATAACCCGCGTAACGTTCCGCTCTCAGCGATGGACCGAAAAACTCGCAGCACCGGCGGAACTCGAACTTCTAAGCCATTTCCTGACGATCGCTGCGGGCGTAATCTGTTTGTGACCTGGCTGTTTGCCAAGTGAAGGGGAAGTATGAAGTTCTTCACCGTGGGTTTGCTGCTCCTTTTGTCCTTGGGACAAGCCTTTGCGCAAGACTCGACCGTCGCCGATCGAAGCAAGTTGATCGCTCTCGAGAACGCCTGGAATCAGGCCCAGATCCATCGCGACGGCAAGGCTCTGACCGAACTGCTCGCCGACAAATTTATCTACACCGACTGGGATGGCACTGTGATGAACAAAGCCAAGTTCATCGCAGACATAAAAGACGACTCAACCCAGATGACTCTCGTGGCCAATGACGACGTCGAGGTTTATTTCTATCCCGGCGTGGCCATCGTAGCCGGCGCCTATCACGCCAAGGGGACGACCCAAGGCAAGCCCTTCGACCACTACGGCCGCTTCACCGATACGTGGATCGTCTCTCACGACGAGTGGAAGTGCGTAGCCAGCCACACCAATCTCGTCAAGAAGTAGATGGTCCGAACCGCCTCTCAAACGACTCAAGGCTGCGAGGACGCGTCTGACTTCCGGTCAGCCAAATTGACCAAACCCAACGCTCCTAGTACGATTCCGCCTCACCTCCTTGCTGCATTGAATGGAAATGTTTGACCCGGGGGAACCATGAAAAACAAATTGGCGTTGGTCGCACTGCTGCTGAGTCTCACGGTTGCCAATGCGCTTGGGGACAATAGGTCTCGAATCCGGCAAAGAATTTGGCTCTGGCCGACAGGCTGGGCGACGACCAGGTTCAACCCAAAGTAAAGCCTCTACCCAACGACTTGTGGTTCGTAAGTTGGTTTGACGCCAATCCCAATAGCCCGCCACCCATCGGCTACGACGTGTACGTACAACTGCTCAGCTCCCCCGGCAAAAAGCTGCTCGGCTCCGCCCACGGCGACCTGCTCGCCGATCTCGGCAACAGTTCCACCGAGGACTACGGCCTCGACGTCGATGCCGAAGGCCACGCACGACTCGCTTTCCTCGATACCCGCGAAGGCCCAATCAACAGGTCACCGCCGTCAAAGTCAGCCAGACCGGCAAGCGCCTGTGGGGAACCAAGGGTGTCCAACTCACCGCTGACTCCAGCGGCCATTTCGCTCCCAAAATCACCGGCACCAGCGATGGCGGAGCCGTCGTCGCTTGGACCAACGACAGCGTAGTCAAACTTCAAAAGCTCGACCAGAACGGCCACTCCGTCTGGGCCAACCCGGGTGTGCTCTCCGGATCCGGATTCAACAGCCTGGCCGATCTTCACGCCGCCGACAACGGCAGTGTCATCGTTTCCTGGGAACGCGACAGCGGATTCTTCAGCAGCCATCAACTCCGTGGCCAACAAGATCTCCTCCAGCGGCAAAGTCCTCTGGGGAAAAAGCAACGTCGTTCTCTTCGACACCGGCTCGCTGCAATTCGGAGAATTCCCAAAGTTCATTCTCGACGGCAGCGGCGGCGCAGTCTTCGCCTGGTACACCAACGGCCCCGCTCTGCAATGCTTCGCGCAGCACATCCCCGCTGACGGCACCGAAGCGTTCCCGCACAACGGCGCCGCCGGTTCCACCGACCTCAACGACGTCCAGTGTCGAACCTTCCGTCTCCTACCGCGCCGCTTCCGACGAGACCTTCCTCTACTGGACCGAAGAAGACAGCCTTCAATTCGTGAACGGAGTCTACGGTCAGAAATTTAACGGACAGGGCCTCTTCCAATGGGGCGCCACCGGCCTGGTCATCGTCCCTCTCGGTTCCGACACTCAATCCTTCGTCGAAAATGTATCGCTCGGCACCGGTTCACTCGTCGTCTGGAACGATTCGCCCGCATACGGCATGGACACTCTTCAGGCCATACGGCTCGACGGACAAGGCAATGTCATGTGCGGCCCGGTGGCAGTCTCTTCGGCGCCGGCCACCAAGTACGGCCTATCCATCGATATCACGCAAGCCCACATGACGGCCGTTGCCTGGGCCGACAATCGCATCGGCAACAACTCCATCTACATTCAGAATATTCAACCCGATTGCGCTCTAGGCAGGTAGAAAAGAAACTAGGAACAAAAGTAGGAAAGTTCAGCCATCAGCTCTCAGCTTTCAGCGAGAGTTGATTTACTGATAGCTGATAGCTGATGGCTCTTGAATCTCGGCAGGTTCAACCAACCGTGTCAGTGAATCTTGAGACTCAAGCATCGTGAACAAGTGCACACGAACTCAGGATTCCTCACAAGCACCAGGTGTCCGCAGCGGCCACAAATATGCCAGCCTGACTGGTCCGTGGCGCTCATTTCTTTGAATCCACCCCCCTCGACGCAATAGGGGCATCGGACAAGCTTCATTTCACTTTCCCGTCTGATGGACCGTACTCTTGACTCCGCCATCGAAGGATCCTCCGGCGTGACGTCGCTTTCCAACCACCGCTTCTGGAAATCAATGCGTCTCTGGCGTTTGCGCTGCACTCTCTAAAATCTTCTGCTGATAGCTACTCCTCGTGGATCGCTTGGCCGCGCTCATCGGTTTTGCTGCTTTCCAGTTTCACCCGCTCGCCGCAAACGGACACATCGGAAGCGATGGCTTCGGGTAAGGCATTCCACGAGTCGCTTCACCTTCTGACGGTCGAACCATATTCGCTTCTCGGACGCCGCTTTCCATCCCTTCGGGTGCCACTGCACCGAAGTCCATGTCCGGAGTGACACAAGTCAGCACGATGGAACTGCTAGTGCCGACGATGCTATGCCCGATCCCCTGTGCAGTCAGCACGCTGAACAACTTAGATGTGTGCGCTTTGGGCACATACAAACCGCACAAAGTAGCGTACTGTAGAGGTGTCTCTTCCAGCATCGTTCCGCCAAGCTCGGTCGGCAACGGTTCCTTGCGAAATCAGACGAATTTTCGTCAGGCAAGGAGCGCATTGTGCCCAAAGATGCTGTTGTGTCTTCCGCAAGATCCTCGACCTCCGTCATGCAGGATTCCGACGGAAAAGAAATCGGCAACCTCATCTTGCGTTCACTTCCACGCAAGGAACTCGCGCAACTCATCCCTTCCCTGGAATTGGTGCGCTTGAAGCTGCACCAGGTATTGCACGAGACTGGCGAAACCATCCGGTCCGTATATTTTCTGAACGAAGGACTTGGCTCAGTCTTGACGAGTCAGCCCGACGGAAAAACCGTCGAAGTCGGATTAATCGGCCGCGAGGGATTCGTCGGCTTGCCCGTCATCTTCGGATTCAAAACCAGCGGCCTGCGAGTCGTGACCCAAGCCGACGGCACCGGATATCGGGTCGATGTGAACGCGCTGCTCAAGGTCCTGCCCGATTGCCCTGAACTGCAAGGCCACCTGCAGCGCTTCGCGATGCTTCTTGGAATGCAGTCCACCCAACTGGCCGCCTGCAACCGTCTTCACGATGTCGTCGAACGCCTCGCCCGATGGTTGTTGATGAGCCACGACCGCATCGGCGGTAAGACTCTTCCTCTAACCCAGGAGTTTCTTTCGCAGATGCTCGGCAGCCGGCGGGCCAGTGTCACCATCGCCGCAGGAGCCTTGCAGAAGGATGGATTGATCTCGTACTCGCGTGGAAGCGTAACCATTCTGAACCGGCGGTCGCTTGAAGGAGCATCGTGCGACTGTTACACCGCCATTGAGCAGCAAAAAAGAAAGTGGATAGCCGAGGCCATCTAGTCTCAACTACCCGCCCGCGATCGTGCCGCCCCAAGCCCGCGCCGATTGCACAAACTCACTTCTTGAACAACGCGTCGATCCCCGCCTGCGCAATCTGCTCGTCGATCTCCGACTTCGCTCCGCTCGCGGCAATCCCGCCCAGAATCTGTCCATCCGCAAGAATCGGCAGCCCACCCTGGTTGGGAAAGAAATCCGGAAACGCCAGCGCGTCGACATTCCCCTTCTTCAACGCGTCCGCTCCATCCTTCGAAGGGCTCTTATAGAACGCCGCGTGCCGCGCCTTCTTCTGCGCAAACTGAATCGTGTCCAGCGGCGCTCCATCCGCCTTCTCCAGGAACAGCAGATTGCCGCTGTCGTCCACCACGCAGATGGTCACCTCGACATTCAGCTTCTTCGCCTCCGTCTCCGCCCCAGCCACCATCGTCTTGATCGCCGCCAGATTCAGATATTTCTTGGTAGGCAATTCCGCCGCACCAGAACTCGCAGGCAAAATCGCCAGGAAAGCAACCAGCATCGCAGTCATGAGTTTGTGCATGGCGGGGATGTTACCAGACCGTAAGAACGCTTGGGACACGAAAACATCGCAAGGTCTCAGACTTCCTTCAGATCTTCAAAAAATCTTGCCACATCATAGTTGGCGATGAGCCTTGCGAGCTCTACCGGTGACACACCGCTGTCGTTCTTGGAGAAAGGATTCGCCCCACGGCTCCTCAGGATTTCGATCAGTTCGCCGCGACCCCGTGAATTGAATACCGCCGTCGAAAGCGGCGTGTTGCCATGAGCATCTCGGGGGTCGATGAGTGCACCGGAATCAAGCAATAGTGCGGCGATCTCTCGGTTATGGCTCTGTGCCGCAAAATGCAACGGCGTCCAGCCGTCCCGATCGGCGAGATTGACGTCGCTGCCCTCCCCAATCAACTGCTGCGCCCGGTCTAGGTCCTGCTCATGGGCAGCATAGTGAAGCAGTGAGCGCCCGGCACGGTCAACACTTTTCTGACCCGGAGTGCGCAAGGATCGTTCAGTTTGCTGCTTCGGCATCGCGACAATTATAGGATCACGCCTTACCACTCACCTACCACTGGAGTCTTCGCCATCTTCAAAAACTGGGGGTTTGGCCTCATTTGTTACTGCGTTACGAACGTAAGCGGCCCTTCCTCCACGCGAATGCTCTAATTCTCCTAGGCGTTTTGCGACACAAACCATGTCTCGTTGCCCATATTGTCACCGTGAACTTCCCGGCCTCGAAACCCTCTGTCAGCAGTGCTTCGAGAAGGGATACGAGCAGGTCGCACACCCCAGACCCTGGTGGCAGCGACATCGGCCACGGCTGACGCTCCACAGCCTGTATGCCTTTCTCTTCGTCTTCGCTTACGGATACATTGTTTTTGGGATCAGCCGTGATCACCACCCGACGATGACGGGCCTCGTGCTGTTCGCATCGATACTTGCGGGGTTTATCGTCCTAATAGACTTCTCCACAAAAGATTCCGGCGAACCTAAGGTGGGGCGTCGCACTCTTTACGGCTTTTTCATCCTGTTCATGTACTTCCTCGTTCGCCTCTGGGCCTATTCTTCGTACCACCCTATGAAAAACCCTGCACTGTTGGCACTGGTGTTAGCGTCGATTGCCGCCATTGTGGAAAGCACAAGAGAAGATTCCCGCAAGGATTCCAAGCAGAAAAAAAAGGCGCCGGAAGATTCCCCGGCGCCACTACAGAGGTACGACTCGCGAGATGCGCTCTAGCGAGAAGGTTTGAACTTGTTTGCTTCTAGCTCACAGCCCATAGCTCACAGCTGAGAGCTCACTTGCTCTCCGCCACTCCCGGAGACGGCGCCCCGAAATCGCGCCGGTTATTCGCGGCCGTCCGCGCCGCCCGTGCAGTGGGCTGATTCACCGCCGCCGCTCCATACCGTTCCAGCAGCACTGGCGCCATCGTGTTCTCGGCTTCCTTCACAAAAATCATCCTGTTCTCTGAAGCCATGTCCACGCGTACGAAATCTCCTAGCTTCACCTGTCCCGTAGCGACCAGGTTCGCCAGCGGAAACACCAGGTTCCGCTCGATCGCCCGCTTCAAGTGCCGCGCTCCGTACCGCGGATCGGTGCCTTCCTTCAGCAAGAACTCTTTCACTGCTGGCGTGCAGTTGAATACAAACTGATTCGTGCCCGCAGCCATCAGCACGCGCTGCTGCACCATCCCCAATTCGATATCCAGAATCTGCGACAGATGCTCATCGCGCAGCGTCTTGAATACCACCGTCTTGTCGATGCGGTTCATGAACTCCGGCGTGAACTTGCGCCGCGCCGCTTCGACCGCCGTCCGCTGGATCTTGTCGTCGAACGACTGATCCACCTCAACCGCCTTCGGAGCGAATCCGAACCCGCCATCCACCAGGCTCGTCATCTCGCCCGCCCCAAGGTTCGAGGTCATAATAATGATGCACTGCGACAGATCCACTCGCCGGTTATCGCCCAAGGTCAAAGTCGCCTTGTCCAGAATGCCCAGCAGAAGCTGCCACAACGAGTCGGACGCTTTCTCGATTTCGTCGAACAGCAGGATCGAGAGTTTCAGCTTCTCCGTGAACCACTGGTTCAACGCTTCCTGCGTCAGCAGCGGATGCGTCTCCCGATGTCCCAAATATCCCGGAGGCGATCCAATCAGCTTCGCAATTTCATGCGAGTGCTGGAACTCCGCGCAATCAATCTTGATGCAAGCCCGCGAATCCCCAAACAGCGCCTCGGCCATGGCTTCAACAACGCGGGTCTTTCCTGATCCTGTCGGCCCCAGGAACAGCAGATTCCCCACCGGACGTCCCGGCGCATTCAACCCAGCCAGAAACATCTGGTAGATCTCGACGACCTTCTCCACAGCTGCGTCCTGGCCCACAATGCGGCGGCGCAGGGCGGCATCAAACTCTCCAGCATCGTTGCTGCGACGGTTCGGATCCAGCACTGTTGCGAGATTCGTTCTCATAAGATCGTCGTCCAGCTCCCGGACATTTTCCCTTTCGGCCGATTTCTTCGGCTCTTCTCTGGTTATTCCGAACTTCGTAGGCCTTACGCCGTATCTCTAGCCTATTTCCTGGAAGCCCGCCCAGCCTTCCTCACTCCCCCCAGACGGTGGCGCGTCCTCGTGCCATGGAAATAAGCAAGCCGCTGGCCACCGGAAGCCTCGCCGCAAGCCATCTCCGAACCCACACATCCGGCAAGGTTTAGCGCCATCCCTCCCTCGTTTCCCACCCCCAGCCCACCCACCTCAAACCAGAGAAGAGAAATACTTTGCACCATCGCGGAAGGAACATGCACCGCTGACCCAGATGCCAGTGCCCAGTACCCAGTTGCCAGCCAACCCGGATCACGAACCACAGCACGCCTGAGAACCGAGAACTGGGTACTGAAACAGTCAACCGTCCTACTCCACCCGTAACTAGCGACTAACAACCCGCGCCGTTACTATCGAAAACAGGTAGGTTTTTCGGAGGAACGCTTGCGCCTTTCGTCGATTCGCATTGCCACTGGACTCTCTTGTCTTCTCTTTGGAGCCGCTGCATGGCGGCTGGGCCCGCACTCATCGTCCGACCTCGCAGAGGCCCAAACCTCGCAAGCTCTAAAAACTACCGCCGGATCGCCCGCGACCGCAGCCAGTCTGCATTCCGCCAAAGCGACTGTACCGAACACCGCGAAGCCGGCGACCCTCCCTGAGCCCAAGCTGGTCGCCGCTCCCGGCACCGAAATCTACACCGCCAAGCGCGGCGAAGCCATCCCGACAATCGCTCACCGCTACATCGCGAGAACCTCGTACCTCACGTCGACCGAACTGTCCGAAGCCATCCGCGCCGCGAACCACAAATCCGACGGCTCGAACATCCTTAAAGCCAACGAGGAGATCATCATCCCGGGAATCCTCTCTGCTCCGATCGTCGAGAAGACCATCCCGGTTGCCAAAGACTTCGAAGTCCGCGCCGTCTACCTCACCGGATTCATGGCCGGCAGCGACAAGGGACTCCGCGTCATCCGCCACTGGCGTGAAGTCGGGGGCAACTCCGTCGTCTTCGACATCAAAGATTCCGACGGCAGCGTCACCATCGCCTGGGATCATCCGCTCCTCGGTGAGCATCCGGTCTACCTGCACGACGTTCCCAAATTCGTTCACTTCCTGCATCAGCAGAACATGCACGCCATCGCCCGCATCGCCATTTTCCGCGACGAGCGCCTGGTCGTGCAGCATCCTGAACTGGCCGTCCAGTCCAGAAAGAACAAGACGGCGTGGCGTGAAAACGGCAAGCTCGTCTGGACCGATCCTTCGAATCCCAAAGTGCAGGACTACGACATCGCCCTCGCCAAGCACGTAGCGCAACTCGGCGTCGACGAAATCCAATTCGACTACGTCCGCTTCCCCGCCGAAGGCGACCAGAAAGACGCCGCCTTCGTCTTCCAGAACGGAATCGACCCCAACGCAGCCAACAACGATCCATGTAGCAACAGCCGCCCCGGCTGTCCCGCGCAGGCGAAGCCAAGCCGCCCCGCGGAGACCTCAGCACCGGAAGCCCGAAGCCCGAAGCCCGAAGCCGAAAGCGCAGACACCAAGCCCCGAGCCAAAGGCAAGAACTCGAAGTCCACAACCGAAAGCCGGAAGCCGAAAGCCGATCCTCAGCCCCGCGGCCCCCAGCGCTCCGACGTAATCACCGCTTTCCTGAAGAAGGCCTACGCCGAGCTCCACCCGACCGGCGTCTTGCTGAGCCTCGACGTCTTCGGCGTGATGGCCTGGCAGCGTCAAGTTGATCTCTCCCACACCGGACAGGACATCGTCGGCATGGCCCACTACTGCGACGTGCTCAGCCCCATGATCTATCCGTCGCACTTCTTCGGCATGGACAACATCGAGCATCCTGGCGACGAACCTGCCCACTTCATCGGCGAGTCCATGGACCGCTTCGAACTCATCACCAAGGGCTCCGGTGTCATCATCCGCCCCTGGCTGCAAGCCTTCCACTGGCGCACGAAAACTTACTCACCCGAATACATCAAGATCCAGGTCGAAACCGCCCGCGCCAAAGGCGGCATCGGATTCTTGTTCTGGAACGCTGCCAACGACTACTCCAAACCGTTCGTAGCCATGCCTGAAATGAAGGAAGCCGACGCCAAAGAAGCCAAAGACAAACCAAAATATTTCCGCGGCGACGAACTCCATGCCCCCAGCGTCCAGGCCGCTCTAACTCAGCAGCCAGCAACCCACTAAGCCTCTCGAATCATCCCAACTCATGTGCGGCGGACGCTCATGTCCGCCGCCTTTGTCGTTGCTGTTGATCTTGAGGTTGGTTTTGCTTGTGTGGAGCGGGCATCCTCGCCGCTTGCTTTTGACTTTTGGATTTTGCTTTTGACCTTTCGCGAACCGAGGAGACGACGCCCAGCCCTACCGCAATCGCGGAGAGAAGTCAGTCAAGGCAAGAAAAGTAGAATCCACTTTGTCCACGAGTTTTCCGTTGACTTCGGACTTGTCATGGACGCTCTTCCACTCCGGATCATCCTGAAAGGCCTTCCAGTTAGCAGTCGCCGCTTCCCGGCTGGGATGCTGCAGAATGTAAATCAGCGTGTTGCTCTTCTCCGGCTCTTCGATGGGCGTCCAATAAGCAACGCTCTTCATCCCGTGGCGATTGAAGAGCGCGATCGTGTGCTCGCGAAAGCGCGTCAGCAAATCGCCCATTTTTCCCGCGGCCGTGTGATACACGCGGAGTTCATAAACTCCCGCCGAAGCAACACTGCCGCCCTCTTGCTGCGCGGCCCAAAGCGATGCCGGAAGCATCGCCGCCGCAGGAATTGCCTGGAGTAAAGTTCGTCGTTTCACGCCCGGCATTCTAGCACGATGTTGATCTTGGCGTTGCTGTTGCCTGTGTGGAGCGGGCGCCCTCGCCCGCTGCTTTCGACTCTGCGTTTTCTCAAGCCAAAATCAAATCTCACCCATGGACGCTCCGCCCATGCGAAGCGTCCACGGTTTTCCCGCAACCTCAATTCGCCGGCACAACAACTTTCAGCACTTGTCCCGCCCCCACTGGCGGCGGACCAAATCCCAGGTTCGACACATACAGATTTCCATCCGGACCAAACGTCATCGCCGTCGGCAACGACAGCCCCTTCGCTACCACCGTGTATCGATGCTTGCCGTCCACTCGCAGGATCCTCCCCGTCCCCGGCGTCGGGAACGGATTCCCCGTGGTGTTCTCCAGCACATACAGCCGTCCCTTGCTATCGAACGCCAGCCCCAGAATGTCGCTGAAGTCGATATTGACAGTGCTGACGTCTCCCGTCGGCGTGATCTTCAAGATCTTCGACGACCCTGCTTTGATCGGAAACGTGTCCAGGTTCCCGACAAAGAAGTTCGCTCCGTCGAAAGCCAGCGCCGTCGGCACAATGTGCCCCTGCGAATTCGAAATGTCGGCGATTCTGTAGACGAATCCTCCGGGAAAGATCGCATCGAGTTCGCCGTGATTCGGTTCCACCGCGACCAGCGCTCCTCCCACTGACACCATGCTGTACCACGTTCCATCCGGCTCGAAGTCATCCGGCTCGAAATTCGCCACCGGATTTCTCTTCTGGAACAGCGACAAATCCGCCACCATTGTCGTGCTGCCGTCGGAGTTTACCTGCCACACTCCGTTATCGGTGCCTGCCAGCCCGTGCGAGCATCCCGCTCCCGATGTGATCACGTACATCGTCTTCCCGATGAATGCTACGTCCGCCGGCCCGCTCACCAGGCTGCCCTGCGACGCTGCGCTCTGGCTCGACGGCAACTTATCCACCACGGTCGTCACCGTCCCGTCCTTCGCAACTTTCGAAATCCGTCCCGTCATCCCCCCGGTATATGGACCTAGTGGTGCCGGAACCTGCTTACAAATCCCCACCGTCGACGACGTTCCCCCAGCTCCGCCTTCCGTCACGTACAAATTCCCATCTGGACCAAACTTCAGCCCGCGCGGATTATTGAAACCCCGCGCAAATACCGTCGTCTGTCCCACAGAAGCCGGCGCCACAGCCAGCGCCATCAATGTCGGCAAAAGAAACTTCTTTGCGATCCTCAACGTGATCTTCATAAGTACTGCTCCTTTTGGATCCGGTTGATCCCCAGGGCATGCCTTATCGCACTGTGCCCCCCTTCCCGGCAATGCACAGCGCCTCACTGTCGCATCATTTCGACATCACGGCCCATGGCATTGACGCTACAAGGGTTAGCCCCGAACGGGCTTGACAGCCCCACGCGGAAGCCTCAAAATCTCGAAACTAACTCTCCCCCGCCAAAAGCCCTGCCATGCACAGGACTCTGGCAACGTGCGGAACATGACCTCTCCGACCTCATCGTTGGGCACCGCTCGCTTCGGCCCTTATGAGGTCGACGTGCGCCTGGGAGAGATTCGCAAGTTCGGCACTCGCCTCAAGTTAGGCGAACAGCCGTTGCGCATTCTCATGTTTCTCATCGAGCGTCCCGGAGAACTCGTCACCCGCGAAGAACTCCGCACTCGTCTCTGGTCCGCCGATACCTTTGTCGACTTCGATCACAGCCTCAACTCCGCCGTGCAGCGCCTCCGCGATGGCCTCTCCGACACCGCCGAAAAAGCCCAGTGGATTGAAACCGTCCCGCGCCGCGGCTATCGTTTCGTCGGCCGAGTCGAGTGGACGAATTCCAACGGAACCAAGACCAATGGCGCCAAGCCCGAGGCCGCCATCCCTCCTCCCGCCCTCCCCGCCGACCCTCCGCATGAAACGGTGCCTCCCATTCCGCCGAACTCGGTCCGCGCCACCGCCGCGACTCGCCCACGGCCGAACTGGGCTCTATGGTTGATTGCCTTGCCAGCCGTCCTGGTTCTGTGCGCGGCCACCTATCTCTACCTCAACCGGATCCGCACTCAGCCCGCTTCCTCGCCGGCCGCCGGACACGTAATGCTGGCCGTGCTGCCCTTCGAGAACCTGAGCGTCGATCCCGCGGAAGACTACTTCAGCGACGGCCTTACCGAAGAAATGATTTCGCAAGTCGGAGAGCTTAGCCCCGACCAGCTTGGCGTCATCGCCCGCACCACCTCGATGGCCTATAAGCACACCCAGAAAAGCGTCCAGCAAATCGGACACGAACTCGGCGTCGACTACATCCTCGAAAGCAGTGTCCGCCGCGATGGAGACCGCGTCCGCATCACCACTCAGCTCATTCGCACCCGCGACCAGGTCCACGTGTGGGCGCAAAGCTACGACCGCCGCATCGGCGACTCCATCTCCCTGCAGGAAGAAGTCGCCCGCGAGGTGGCGCACCAGATCGAGGTAAAACTCAGTCCCGCTTATACGAGCCGTCCGCCTCGATCGCACTCCGAGCCGCTGGCCAACGAGGCGTACCTGCGCGGCCGCCACTTCCAGAACCAATTCACTCCTGACGGATACCGGCGCGCGATCACCTACTTTCAACAGGTCATCGATCGCGATCCCACCTTCGCCGAAGCCTACGCGGGACTTTCCGATTCTTACCGTTTCCTGGTCGTCACCGACACCATTTCGCCCGCCGAGGGCACGCCCCAGCTCACGAATTCCGCCCATCAGGCTGTGCTCCTCGGTGACAACCTCGCGGAATCGCACAACGCCCTAGCGGGCGCGATGATGGATCGCTGGGACTGGGTCAATGCGGAGAAGGAATTCAAGCAGGCCATCGCCCTGAATCCCAGCTACTCCAACATGCACCGCTTCTACGCCGCGCTGCTCGCCTCCCAGGGCCGCCACGGCGAGGCCTGGGAGCAGATCAATGAGGCTATGCGCACCGATCCGCTGTCATTGCCCAACAATGCCGAGATGGTGCGCACCCTCTACTACGCCCGCGACTACGACGGAGCCGTCGTGCAGGCGCAGAAGGCCATGCAACTCGATCCCAGCTACTACCGCACGCATTTCTGGCTGGCCCGCGTGTACGCACAACAACAAATGTACAAGGAGGCAGGCGCCGAAGCCGAGATCGTCCTGAAGGCTACTCCCGACAGCAACCTCGCCCTTACCGAGATGGCCTACAGCCTGGCCTCCGGAGGCCGCCTGGCCGAAGCCCGCAAGATTCTCCGGCGCCTCGACGAACGAGCCAAGTCGAGCTTCGTCCCCGCCTACAACCTGGCGATCGTGCACATCGCGCTCCACGAAAACGACGCAGCCCTGAAGTACCTGCAGCAAGCCTACGACGAGCACGATTGGGCCCTCCTTGCCCTCCTGGTCGAACCTCGCCTCGACCCCCTCCGCAACGATCCCCGCTTCCGCGCCATAGTCACGAAGGTCTATCCCCAGTAAAGCTGTTGCCCCTGCCCGTTGCCTCGCCAGGTCCTTCGCTGCGCTCAGGATGACATCGGTTTTACAGATGACATGAGTTTATGAGCAACGGCGAAAGTCAAAGGCAGCGGACGAGGGCGTCCGCTCCACCCTGGTAACGTCAACACCAAGCGGGCAGGAGTGCCCGCTCCACCCAGAAGCAGCGCGCGGTGCGGCTTATCAGGATGCTTCGGCGGGCGGGGCATCAGAGCTCCCCAGGGCTTCGCACTGGTCGGCCTGGTCGAGCAGAATGCGGAAGTTCCTAAGCAAGGTGCGGCGTTCTCTCCAGTTGGGGGCAAGCTTCAGCTTCTCGCTCAGGACGTCGAGTTGCGCGACGATTTCGTGAATGCTGAGATCAGTGGGGGGCATTTGTGAGTTCTCCACTCACAATAGCGTGACGCAAAAACGCGGTTTGTTCGATACCCTACATTCTCGACCACGATGGTGCTATATGGACCCCCACTGATGGGGGAGTTCCTTCGGAGGTTCGGGTGGGGAGAGAAGTGCAGAGGTCCCTTCGACAGGCTCAGGGCAGGCCTTCGCTTCGCTCAGGATGACAGAGGGTTTCAGAGATGACATGGGTTTTACGGCAACTTCGAAAGCAGCGGGGAGGGCGCCCGCTCCACACTAGCAACGGCAAGAGCACGCGGCCCGATACGGCCGGGCCGCTGGACAGCCGAGGGCGGCTGTCCCTACATGAGGCGTGGCGGAGGACAATGCGGGAGCGGCGTCATCCCGAAGCGTTGCGCCTTCACTAGAGCGACCCGAGGGATCTCGCGCGTATCTCATCGGCCGCATAGCTACTCCAAGCGAGATCCTTCGGTCCGCCTGAAAAGCGGCTGCGCAGGATGACGCCGAAAGCGTCAAGACTAGATGGGTCGGCCTTTGAAGAAATAGATCAGCTCGATGATCAGGATTACTACGACCATCAGCTCGAGGATGAAGGCGCGGGATTGGTTGAATTGCTCGACCATGAAGCGGTAGAGGTCTTCGGCGGTCTGGAGCTTTTCTTTGACCAGGTCTTTGTAGTCGGGGACTCCGACTTTGGCGGCGCAGAGTTTGTAGAGGCGGGCGGAAAACATGTCGCTTAAGAACTTGATGGCGTTGTCGGCACGCTCGGTGAGTTCGTTCACGTCGAGCAGGACGGTGTGGAGTTTTGCGGCGGCACGGGCGGTGCGCCATCGGGACCAGAGGCCGGTGCCTCCAGCGTCGAGGAAGTCATAGACGTTCTCCAATTCCTTAGTGAGAAGTTCGTCGTAGTGGCGGAACTCGAGGAGCTGTGAGTTGGCGTAGTGCAGAAGCTGGATGGCGGTCTCGGCGCCGGCGGCAGTGTCGTAGATGAAGGCGGCGTTCCACCCGATGACGGCGAGATCGTTGGGATAGTAGGAAATGCGGGACTGAAGAATTTCCTGGCGCTCGCCTTCGGAGAGCATGGCGGTCTCGCCACGGACGACCTGGGCGATTTGATCTCCGGAGGTGGCGAGGAGGTCGGCGGCGGAGGGAGCGGCGGCAATTTCGCGGACGTGGAAGATGACGTAGTCCTCCTGGAGCCATTCACCGTTCGACTTGACGTCGTAGGGTTTGACCAGGGCGGGGGCGGCGTGTTCGAGCTTTTGCTTGACGACGCGCGAGGCCAGCTTTTCGAAGTTGGTGTCGGAGGTCCAGCGGCAGGAGAGTTGGACGAGGGTGTCCCATGTGCCGGAGAACGGTAGTTCGAAGACGAGGCTGACGACGCCGTAGTCGTAGTACTTGATTTGCCCTTCGAGGCGCTCGCCGGATTCGAGGACCAGGGGTTCGAGGGACTCTTCGACCGGAGTTCGCTGGTAGCGGACGTAGGCGGGAGCCTTTTTGAAGCTGGCTTCGGCGGTGCGAGCGCCGAAGATTTTGCGTAGGTCGTCGAGCTTGATTTCTTCGGCAACGTCGAACTGGATCAGGACAAGGACGGAGCCGCGGAGAGGGGCGGGGGGCTGGGAGACCGGCTGCACCTGAGTGGAGCGGTCCCGGTCGATTTCGGTGCCCACGATGGTTGTGAGTTCGCGGTCCATTGAGATCCTGGCCGGGGCGCCGGAGAAGGCGCGGAGAAGAAGCGGCTTGGGTATTATCTCAGGAGCGTGGGCGGTGGGGATAGGTGGAGGTAAGTTATTGATAACGTGAGGCTTTCGGCTTCCGGGTGCCGGCTTTCGGCTTCCGGCTTTCGGCTTTCAGAGAAGCATTCTTCTTACGCACGATCCGGAAGCCGAGAGCCGGCTAGCGGTTGCGGGAGAGTTGCCAGAGTAGGAGGCCGCCGGCGGCCACGGCTCCCAGGCCCAGGGCAGCGCGTTTCATGGAGGATTGGATTTCGGATTCGCGTTGACGGACTGATTTCGATTCTGGGTACGGGTCGTTTGTCGATTGGGATTCGTCTTCCAGCGCCATCTTCAAGACTTCAGCCAGGTGCAGGGCGTGGCGGTTGGTGCCTTGCGCGATTTGTTCGCGGCAGCTGAATCCGTCGGCGATGATGAGCCAGTCGGCGGGGGCGTGGCGGACGGCGGGGAGGAGTTCGAGTTCGCCGATGGCCGCGGAGATGTCGTACTTGTCGTGTTCGAAGCCGAAGGATCCGGCCATGCCGCAGCATCCGGGGGCCGGGGATTGGAAGTCGACGCCGAGGCGGCGGAGGAGCGACTCTTCGGCGGTCATCTTCATAATGGATTTGTGGTGGCAGTGTCCGTGGAGCAGAGCCTTGCGTTCGAAGCGCGGGAGCGGGCGGCCGGCGGAATTTTGTTCGAGGAACTCAGAGAGCAGGAAAGTTTGGCGGGCTAATTTCTGCGCGCGCTCGTCGTGGGGGAAGAGGTTGAGGAGTTCGTCGCGGAAGACGGCCACGCAGGATGGCTCGAGGCCGACGATGGGGATTCCGGCTTCGATCTCGGGCTCGAGGTGGTCGAGAATTTCGAGGAGAAGAGTTTCGGCGCGGTCGAGCATTCCGAAGTCGTACAGAGGGCGTCCGCAGCAGAGGTGGGCTTGCGGGATTCGAACTTGGTAGCCGGCGGTCTCGAGGACTTCTACGGCAGCGCGGGCGGTGGCGGGGAGGAAGTAGTTATTGAAGGTGTCGGGCCAGAGGAGGACTGGGGCTAAAGCCCCTTCTTCTTCGCGGGCTGGACGCGGCGCTGAAGCGCCGCTCTTCCACGGGGATTCAAGAGGTTCAGGGGATTCGTGCGACGGCCACGCTTGCGACGGCGCTCGCTGCGCTTCGCGGGGCGGACGAATGTGTCCGCCCCTACATGAGCGGTTGAACCATTGTTTGAAGGTTTCGGGGGCAAAGGCGGGGATGGTGCGCGGCTTGGGAATTCCGGCGACTTTCTTGGCAATGTCGCGGAGGAATGGGAGCTGCGTGGTTAGGTTCACCAGGCCGGGAGCATTTGAGGCGAGGCTCGCCCAGAAATCGATGTTGCCGAAGGCGTAGTTGTTGAGGGGGCGGACGCGGCCTTCGTAGTAGTGGCTGAGGAATTCGGCTTTGTAGGTGGCTACGTCGACGCCTACCGGGCAGTCGCTTTTGCAGCCTTTGCAGGCGAGACAGAGATCGAGGGAGTCTTTCACTTCTTGGCTGCGCCAGCCGTCGCGAATTACTTCTCCTTGAGTCATCTCCCATAGCAGGTGAGCGCGTCCGCGGGTGGAGTGTTCTTCTTCGTGGGTGGCGCGGTAACTGGGACACATCACGCCGCCTTCTTCGCGACGGCACTTGCCGACGCCTACGCAGCGGAGCGCGGCGTGGGAGAGGCTTCCGTGATCGGCGGGAAACTGGAAACGGGTTACGGGCTCCCACGGAGCGTAGTTCGCACCGAGACGAAGATTTTCGTCGAGCTTGTTGGGAGGCTTTCCCGCCGGGCCGATCAGCTTGCCGGGGTTCATTTTCCAGTCGGGGTCCCAGATGGTTTTGAATTTGCGGAAGGCCTGCATCAATTCGGGGCCGAACATTTTGGGGAGGAGTTCGGCGCGGGCCTGACCGTCGCCGTGTTCGCCGGAAAGAGAGCCTCCGTAGCTGACGACTAAGTCGGCGGCTTCTTCCATGAAGCGGCGGAACTTCGCGATGCCTTCTTTCGATTGCAGATCGAAGTTGAGGCGCGTGTGCACGCAGGCATGGCCGAAGTGGCCGTAGAGCGAGCCTTTGTAGTTGAAGGCGGCCATCATCTTGCGCAGGTCGCGGAGATAGCTGCCTAGTTTTTCGGGAGTGACGGCAGCGTCTTCCCATCCTTCCCAGTAGAGCGGTTCGCCGGGGACGTGCGACGTGGCGCCGAGGCTCGACTCGCGAACTTCCCATACACGCTTCGCCTGCGCACCCGAATAGAGTTGCACCTTGGGCGGAGTCGCGCTTTTGCTCAGCGAATCGATGAGGTGGAGAGCTTGCGACTCAGCCTCGCTCAGAGTCTGGCCGCCGAACTCGACCATGAGCCATCCGCCGCCTTCGGGGAGCAGAGCGAGTCCTTCGGAGTTCAGGCCCTTGAGACGTTCGTAGTAGACGAGAAGATCGTCGAAGCCTTCGAGGCCGATGGGCTTGTGAGCCAAGATTTCGGGGATGCGATCGGCGCACTCAAAAATGTCGGGAAAGGCGACGACAGCAAGAACGCGAACTGGAGGGCTTTCGACGAGGCGGCATGTGGCTTCGAGGACCGTGGCGCAGGTGCCTTCGGAGCCGACCAGAGCGCGGGCGATGTGGAATCCGTTTTCGGGGAGGAGGTAATTCAGATTGTAGCCGGAGACCCGGCGGGGGATGTTGGGGTAGCGGGCGCGGACTTGGTCGGCGTAGTCGTCGGCGATTTGCTTGAGGGCGGAGTAGATCTCAGTGGCGCGGCTGCGGCCCGATACTTCCGGGCCGCCGGACAGCCGAGGGCGGCTGTCCCCACATGGTTCATCCTGGCCGCCGGGGCGGGCGAATGCGTCCGCCGCTACACGGTCTTGGATGAAATCTTGGCCTACGTAGAGACGGGTGCCGTCGTAGGTGACTATGTCGAGGGCCTCGATGTTGTCGTCGGTCTTGCCGGCCATTACGGAGTGAACTCCGCAAGAGTTGTTGCCGATCATGCCGCCGAGGGTACAGCGGTCGTGCGTGGCGGGATCGGGGCCGAAGGTGAGGTGATATTTTTCGGCGGCGTTGCGCAGCGTGTCGAGAACGACTCCGGGTTGCACGCGGGCGATGCGGCGGGCGGGATCGATCTCAAGGATGCGATCCATGTACTTCGAAAAGTCGACGATGACGGCGACGTTGCAGCATTGGCCGGCGAGAGAGGTTCCGCCGCCGCGGCAGAGAAGCGGGGCTCCGAATTCGCGGCAAGTGGAGATGGCGGCGAGGACGTCGTCGGCGTCGTGCGGGAAAACTACACCGATGGGGACCTGGCGATAGTTGGAGCCATCGGTGGCGTAGAGTGCGCGGCTGCCCTGGTCGAAGCGGACTTCGCCCCGAACGGCGCCGCGAAGGCGGGCGTGAAGTGCCTCCGCCAGCGCGGCATCGGACTGTGCGGAGTGCGGGGCTGGTGCGGAGTCTAGAAGGCTGTCTGACATGGACCCAAGTTCTTAGTTGGAGCCTGGTTTGGTCACGTTGGTGATCTGAAATTTGGAGCCGTCGCCATTGGCCTCAATTTTGATGGTGACCATATTCTTATGGTCGTTGGAAATGATGTTGCACTGGTTCTGGTCGGAGGTGGTGCTCATGGCATTGGGGAACTTGGATTTGTAGAAGGTGCAGACTTTGTCGAGCGAGTCGGAGCTGTCGAAGTTCGCGGTGACGGTGTGGACGCCCATGAAGGTTGCGGTGGTGGCGCCGTTCTGCTGAACTTGGGCTCCGGGATAGATGTCGATGCCGAGATCTTTCTCGGCTTGCGCCGGGTCCTTGGAACTTTCCACGTTGCCGAAAGGAGTCTCGACTTTGACGTGATCGCCTTCCTGGTGGACTCTAGCGTTCTTGGCAACGCGGTAGGCAAAGAATCCGAGGCTGGCAATGACGAGGACGCCGACGACGACGATGACGGCGACCACGATCAGGATGATCTTGAGGGCGCCGCCGCCTCCGGCGGAGGGTGGCGCGGGAGCGGCCGCGACGCGAGGCGTGGGAGGCGCTGGCGCTGCGCCGGGTGCCGGGGCGCTTAGACCGCTGGGCGCGCCGCATTTGTTGCAGAACTTCGTGCCGGGATTGAGAGTCGCTCCGCAGGAATTGCAGAATGCCATATGTCACCTCTGGGCGGTGGGTGAATCAGCTTGACGGGGGAGTATACCGCAGAATGGGGGAGGAAGGAGTGGCGGCGGGGACGAGAGACGGAATTCGCAGCACGTCTGACATTTTCTCGATGCTCTCTGCGAGCTTGCTCTGCGAACGGGGCGGTCAGAAGCTTTTAACCGCTGAGTTCGCGGAGAAAAAACTGCAGAGGACGCGGAGAAGAGCTCGAGTTACAGCCTGGTGGCATTTGAGAACAATTTTGAAACATCGAGTTCGAGATGGCGCCGCGCGGGAAACGTTGCGAGCAACGTCTCTAAGCAGGGTTAGCTCCAGAGGCGGGTGCTGTAGTCGGCCATGGAGAGCGCTAACAGAATGAAGAGGAAAAAGACTGTGGAGATTACTACGAGTTTCAGCAGTTTTTCGCTGGCGCCTTTGAGGTGCATGAAGAAAAGGGCGACCAGCAGAGCTTTGGTAGTGGCGATGATGAGAGCGACGGCGGCGTTGAACGGTCCGAGGTCGAGCTTCGCGGCTTCGTAGGTGAGAAAGGTGCCGACAAGCAGGGCTCCCCAAACGGCGAAGTAGGTTGGTAGCGGCGATGATTTCGAATGGTCAGACATAGCATCCTCGGTGGTGCCGGTCTTGCTTGGCCAATCTTGCTTGTGCCGGTCTTACTTGTGTCGGTCTTATTCGGACCAAATCTTACTGGTGACGATCGATCAAGTAGAGCAGCGGGAACAGATAAATCCAGACAATGTCGACAAAGTGCCAATACAGGCCGCCGATTTCGAGCGGCGTGTGATATTCGGGGGTGAAGCGGCCTTTCCAGGCCATCCACAGGAGCCAGGTAAAAATGCCGAGGCCAATGATCATGTGCAGAGCGTGCAGCCCGGTCATGATGAAGTAGAGGGCGAAGAAAATCTGGGCGTGCTGCGGATTCGCGTATTGATCGGGATGGCCGGGAACAGGAACGTGTTCGAAGCTGAAGGACGCGCCGGGAACGTGGTGCTCTTCGAATTTGTCCTTGTATTCCTTGGTTTTAATGCCAAGGAAGGCGAGACCGAAGATCATGGTGAGAACCAGCATGATGAGCAAAATCCCGCGGCGGGACGTTTGCGCGGCCCAGATGGCCAGAACAACGGTCAAGCTGCTGCAGATGAGCACGGCGGTGTTGATGCCGCCGAGAAGAGCATCGATGGAGGTGCTGGCGGCGGCGAAATCGCCGAAGTACCATCCGCGGTAGATCAGGTAGGCGCAGAACAGTCCGCCGAAGAACATGACTTCGGTGGCGAGGAAGATCCACATGCCGAAGTTGGAGGCGTTTTTCTGTTGCTCTTCGTCGGCGAAGTGGTGGAGGAGCGCGGGGTTGTGCTCGTGGGCATCACCGTGCGCTGCTCCGTGAACGGCGGCGGTTTGACTATCCGACACTGGGAGCCTCCTCGTCAGGATGAGCGCCAGGATGAGCGTCGAGTTCTTCGTAGTTGTACGCTTCCCAAGTCACAACCGGCTCTTGTTCAAAATTGAATGTCGTTGGCGGAGACGGCGTCTGCCACTCGAGACCTGCGGCATTCCACGGATTGTCAGGGGCGGGCTTGCCGTAACGCATCGACCATAGGAAGTAGATCATCGGCAGCAGGTAGCCGACGCCGAGCACGGTTGCGCCTGCGGTGGAGAGCACGTTGAGCACCTGGAACTCCTGCGGGTACTGGTAGTAACGGCGCGGCATGCCGAGGTAGCCGAGGATGAATTGCGGGAAGAACGTGAGATTGAAACCGATGAACACGATCAAGGCGGCGAGTCGCGCCCAGCCTTCGGGATAGAGGCGTCCGGAGATTTTTGGCCACCAGAAATGCATGCCGCCGAGATAACCCATGAGCGCGCCGCCGACCATGATGTAGTGGAAGTGGGCGACGACGAAGTAGGTATCGGTGACGTGCACGTCGATGCCGAGGCAGGCGAGGAAAAGTCCGGTGAGTCCGCCGATGGTGAACAAACCGAGGAAGCCGAAGGCGTAGAGCATGGGCGCATCGTAGCGGATGGATCCCTTGTAGAGGGTGGCGGTCCAGTTAAAAACTTTGACGGCCGATGGCACGGCGACGGCGTAGCTCAAGAGCGAGAAGATGAGCGCGGCATAGATCGAAATGCCGGCGACGAACATGTGGTGCGCCCAGACGAGGAATCCGAAAACAGCGATGGCGATGGAGGACAGGGCGACGAAGTTGTATCCGAAGATGCGCTTGCGAGCGAAGCAGGCGATGACTTCGCTGACGACTCCCATCGAGGGCAGAATCATGATGTAGACGGCGGGATGGGAGTAGAACCAGAACAAATGCTGGAAGAGGAGGGGATCGCCACCGAGTTTGGGATCGAAGATGCCGAGATGCAGGGTGCGTTCGACCGCGACGAGGACGATGGTGATGGCGATGACAGGCGTTCCGAGAATCTGGATGATGCTGGTGGCGTAGTGGGCCCAGATGAAGAGCGGCAGGCGCGACCAGGTCATGCCGGGGGCGCGCATGCGGTGAATGGTGACTACGAAATTCAGGCCGGTGAGGATGGAGGAGAATCCGGCGACGAAGATGGCGAGACCAGCCTCGACGATTTTGGTGTTGGTGAAGGCGGTGCTGAAGGGTGTGTAGAAGGTCCATCCGGTGTCGACGCCGCCGGTCAGCATGCAGTGCAGCATCATGATGCCGCCGATGATGTACAGATACCAGCTCAGCAGGTTGATGCGCGGGAAGGCGAGGTCTTTGGCGCCGATCTGCATGGGCACTAGGAAATTGCCCAGTACCGCGGGGATCGACGGGATGAGGAAGAAGAAAACCATCACCATGCCGTGCATGGTAAAGAGCTTGTTGTAGGTGTCGGCCTGAACGAGGTCTCCGGCGGGGGTGAGGAGCTCGAGACGAATGAGGAGTGCGAAGAATCCCCCGATAAAGAAGAAGACGGTAATCGAGAGCAGGTAGAGCAGCGCGATGCGCTTGTGGTCGGTGGTGAGCAGCCACGAGCCGACGCCGTACTCCTTATTCAAATAGTTTGTGCGCTCAGTGGGCTGAGCCGATACGGTTGCGGTTGCCATACTCATTGCACCTGATTTCCCTTGGCCGGAGCCTTCGCTGGCACAACCACAGCGGGCTTGGCGTTAGTCCCGGATTCGCCGGGCTTGGATAACGATTTCACGTACGCCACCAGGGCGTTTAGTTGTTCTTCGCTGACCAGTCCCTGGAAGGTGGGCATGACGGGCTTGAATCCCTTCACGACTTTCGCGCCGGGATCGAGAATAGATTCGCGGACGTAGTTTTCGTCGGCGGTGACCATGCGTCCGTCTTCGAGTTGCACGGGTGTACCGAAGACTCCCTGCAAGTTGGGGCCACGGCCTTGCGTGTCACTGCGATGGCAGGTGACGCAGCCGAGTTCGGAGAAAATCTTTTCGCCCGTGGCCGAGAGCGGGCCGGTCGTGCCACCGCTCATCCAGGCCTCGTATTCGGCGGGTTCCTGGACGACGATGGAGCCGATCATTCCGGAATGTTGCGTGCCGCAGTATTCGGCGCAGAACAGGTGATACGTGCCGGGCTTGATGGCGCGGAACCAGGCGACCGTGTAGCGGCCGGGGAGCACGTCCTGCTTAATGCGGAATGCGGGGACGTAGAAGCTGTGAATGACGTCCTGCGAAGTCATGATCAGCTTGACGTCGCGGCCCACGGGGACGTGCAGCTGGTTGATTTCACGCTGGCCTTCGGCGTGTTCGAGTTTCCACATCCATTGTTTGGCGACGACGTAGACTTCGGTCGAGTCGCGGGGTGGCGTGCGACCTCTGAAGTAGACGATCGCTCCCCAGATAAAAATGGCCATGAACACGAATAGCGGGATGATGGACCAGGTCAGTTCGAGCGGCGTGGAGCCTTCGATCTGCTCGGCATGAACGCCATGCTGACGACGGTAGCGCGCGGCGAAGTAGACGACAGCGGTGAAGATGAGCAGCGTCATCAATCCCGATACGATGATCAGGAAGATGAAGAGGGCATCGACGTTGCCCGCCGTGGTCGAGGCCCTATCGGGCCATAATGGAAAATTATCGAACATATTCTTAAGCTTGACCCGGTCTTGCCTGTGGCGAAATCCTCCGCGGAGCGGCCTTTTCCAGGCGGAACAAAATGAACAAGAGACCGCCCAAAAGCAGAATGGTGAGCCCCGCTCCCAGGCGCAAAATGTTGTTTACGACGGCGCCGTATTTTCCGGTGGCGGGATCGTAGTGATAGCAGTAGAGCAGCACCTGATCGGTCAGGTTGCCGATCTTGCCGTGCGAGGCCTCGACCAGTCCCATGCGCAGGTCTTTCGGCGGAAAGTCCACGCCGTAGAAGTAACGCGAGATGCGGCCTTGCGGCGTCAGCACCATGATGGCGGTGGCGTGCGCGTACTGTTGAGTCTTGGGATCGTACTGATACTGGAAGCCGACGGCCTTGGTGAGCGCGTTGATCGACTCGGCCGGGCCGGTGAGGAAATGCCATCCGGCGGCGGCGCCGGGGCGTCCGTAGCGCTTGAGGTAGTCCTGCTTTTTGGCGGCGGCGATCTCGGGAGTCTCTTGCGGATTGAAACTCACCGTGACGACTTCGAATTCGTTGCCGACATCGAACTTCACCATCTTCATGGCGCCGGTGAGGCCGGCGAGGGCTTCTCCGCAGAGCATGGTGCAGTTGTAGTAGACGAGGTTGAGGATGAGGGGCTTCTTGCCGAAGTAGTCGCCTAGTTTTACGGAGCGGCCGGCGTCGTCGGTGAAGGTGAGATCGGGTGGGACCTGGGCGTCAAGACGCTGGTCGATTCCGACATTCTGCAGATGCGGTGGGCGGACGTTCGCGGGCGGGGACATGATGCCTTTCGACATGGCCTGTCCAGCCGCTAGGGCCGTGAGTAGAGCCAGGGCCAGCGCGGTACGTACGATGGAAATTGGGGAACGGTACGCTTCTTGCGGGGTTTCTTTGCGAGTGCCGCCTTCAAAAGCTTTTAAACGCAAAGATCGCAAAGAACGGCCGCGAAGGACGCTAAGAAACGCTTCGGGGACTGATCTGATGGTGGGTGAACTCTGCGTTCTCAGGGGTCTCTCCTTGCGAACGCTTCGATCAAAAGCTTTTAACCGCGGAGTTCGCAGAGAAATGCCGCGGAGAACGCTGAGGAGAACTTCGGGCGCCGAGCTGTTCACTGAGATCGAGTTGGAGTACGGGCGGCTCACTTGGTTGCCTTCTTTTTTCCTGCGGCCGTTTTCTCGGCATTGGTTGCGACGGACTTTGCTTCTTGCGTGGCTGCGGGCGATTCTGGGCTTGCGGCTTGGGCGCGGACTGGTAATCCGCGCTGGGCGATCAGGTCCATGGCGCGGTCGATCGGGATGCGGATGGTGCCGGCATTCTTGTCGACGTAATCGTAGGTGCTCAGGGTTTGTTCTTCTTTGAGGCGCATACTGTTGAGTTGTCCGCGTTCATCCTCTTCGAGCTTGGGATTGGGAAATGCGCCCTGGGGATAGTCTCTCGGGATGCTACGGGTGTCGGCGGGAGCAGTGGTCACCAGCGGATTTACCGGGGGCTGCTGCGCCTCGGAACGCTTGTTCATGTAGGCATACAGACCCGCTACCACGAAATAGACGAGCAGTCCGGCGACCGCCAGACCGAGGAGAAAATACAAAACTCCGGAGGCGCCGATGTCGCTGCGCTCATAGCCGCCGTTGCTGGCCGGGTTCGTGTGATTCGTTTCGTTACTCATACTTTGTTCATCAAGCCTTGTTGATCAAGCGTTGTCAGGCACTCCCAACTGGTGGTGCGGATGCTGCTCCAGAACTTCTCCAGCGGACGGATCATAGGCGGGCAGCAATGGCAGCGCGCCCAGGTTGCGGAAGAAGTAGGCGAGCCAGAATCCGCCGATGGCGACGGGTACGACGACGTCCGCGATGGTGAAGGTGAAGGTCTTTGAAAAATTCGGCTCGATCACCCAGAACAAATCGATGTAGCGCATCAGCATGAGCCACACGGCCAGCCAAACCAGCTTGCGGATATTGCGCTTGAAGGGGCGCGACAACAGTATCGCGAACGGAACGGCGAAGTGGAAGATCACGACGAACAGGCCGACGCTTCCCCAGCCGCCGTGCAAGCGGCGCATATAGTACGTGATTTCTGCGGGCAGGTTGCCAGCCCAGATGATGAGCCACTGCGAGAAGCTGAAGTAGGCCCAGACCATAATGAAAGTAAGCATCCACTTGCCGTGGTCGTGGACAAAGTCGGGCTTCAACATCTCCGACATGGGCTTGTAGTTGTAGAGGATGCGCTCGACGACAACTGCGAAACACATCGCTGAGAGAACTTCGCCAATGAGAATTACGAGGCCGAAGATGGTTGAGATCCAGCTGGGATCGAGGGACATGACCCAGTCGATGGCGGCGAAGGAGATGGTGAATCCGTAGAGGATAAGGCCGGGGCCGGCGACCGCTTTGAAGCGCTCGGTGTTGTCGGGAGCGCCGGCTTTGTCAGTTTGCCTGGACCAGTGCGACAGCAGGAACGAGAGCAGGTTCCAGATGGCGAAGTAGAACGCGGCGCGCATCCAGAAGCCATTCGTCGTCAGATAGATCTTGGTGATGTCTACGAGGTGGTCGTGCAGATGCTTGTCGGTGACTTCACTCAGGGGGCGCGCCCAGATGTAGAGATGCTTCATCCCAAGAATGATGGGGATGAACAGAGCTGCGAGCAGAGGCACCGTACGCATGGCCGCGCCGAGGATGCGGCGGATGACCATGCCCCATCCACCGCCGGTGAGGTGGCGGATCATGAGGATGGCCATGGAGCCGAGGGCGACGCCGAGCCAGCACATGAAGCCCAGGAGGTAGGCACGGTAGAACTCGTCGGGCGACTTGAACGCGAGGATGACGGCGACGATGCCGAAGACGACGCCGACAATCAACGACCGCTGCGCGATGGTCTTCACCACCGGAGGGGCCGAGAGATCGAGTTGTTTCACGGGCGCCGTGCTCATCTTTTTTCTTCCCCAGCTTCCTCAGGTTTCGAATGGGTTTCTGGCTTCACTGTCGGCAGAGTTGCACCGGTTCCAGAGTCGCCGAATTTCGGCGGCTCGGAGGGAATCTTCTGTCCGGCGGGAACGTCGGCCATGGTCGCGTCCTGGCTCAACTGCAAGGCGCGGACGTAAGCAACGATGTTCCAGCGATCCTGCGGCGGAATCTGCGAGGCGTAGTCGGGCATGATGCCGAAGCCTTCGGTGATGACGTCGTAGAAATATCCGACTGGGGCTTTTTGCAAGCGGACGATGTGGAACGACGGCGGCTTGCGGGCGAATCCGCGGGACGGGACGAATCCGTTGCCGTCTCCGAGGCGGGAGTGGCACGGTGCGCAAAAAATATTGAAGCGCTCGCGGCCGCGAGCCAGCACTTCTTTGGTCACGGGGAACGGCATCACGTCGCCGGGATTGTTGCCGATTTTGCCGGCGTAGAAATAAGTGTCTTCGTGGAGCTGTCCGCGGGCTACCGTGCCTTCGACGGGCGGACGGGCGGAGCGCTGGTCGGAGTAGAAATCACTGCGGGAAAGCGGGTTCTGGCGCGGTTGGACGTGCATATCGATGCGGCAGGCGGAAGTGAATCCGACCGCCAGCAGCAGTGGAGTGACTACGAAATTCTTTAACCACGAAGGACACGAAGGTCCACGAAGGAAAAGAAGAAACTTCAAACGCAGAGGCTCACAGAGGAAGACGCTTTTTCGGAGTCGGGCCATTTAGCTTGGCACCTCCGAGACGGAGCGCGGGGATAGGGCTTCGAGGAACTTGCGCGTTTCTGTGGGATCGTACTTCTTGTCGGACGAGAAGACGATTAAGAAGAAGCGATCTTTGGACGCGGAACTGAAACGCGGAACGTTGAAGACCGGGTGATAGGGCATGGGCAGGCCGTTGAGAGCGAGCATGCCGAAAACCGCGGAGATTCCGGCGAACAAGATCGTCATCTCGAACGTGATGACGATGAAGGCTGGCCACGAGTGGTAGGGCTTGCCGCCGATGTTGAGCGGGTAGTCGACGGCCGCCATCCAGTACTGCATCAGGTATCCGGAGAGGCCGCCGATGATGCCACCGATGAGGACGACGAGCGGGACTTCGTCGTGATGGAAACCGATTTCTTCGGCAAGGCCCTCGATGGGGAACGGGCTGTACGCGTCGATTTTTTTGTAGCCCGCCTGGTGCGTGGTATGGGCCGCGTCGACGAGAGCCTGCGCCGAATCGAATTCGGCCATGATGCCGTAGATGGGATCGCGCTTCATATTCTGGACCTCGCTCCCGGCACCGGGGCTAAAGCCCTGATCAGTCTAATGCCACTTTCGCGGCCCTGAAGGGCCGCTCTTCCACGGTGCAACTGACAGTCCCGTCTGGCCATCACTCTTTCACCTCCGCCTCGGGCAGCAGGGTGCGCATCTCAAAAATCGAGATGGCAGGGAGGATGCGCAGGAACAGGAACATGGCGGCAAGGAACATGCCGATGGTGCCGATGTAGGTCATCCAGTCCCAACGCGTGGGGTAGTACATCCCCCAGGAGGACGTCAGGAAATCGCGCTGCAGGCTGACAACGACGATGATGAAACGCTCGAGCCACATGCCAACCAGAATCACGAGGGAAATAAAAAAGAGCGCGACGGGACTGGTGCGGAGTTTTCGAATCCAGAGAACCTGCGGAATGAAAATGTTGCAGATCAGTAGCGCCCAGTACGAAGTTGCGTACGGGCCGTGGAGGCGATTCCACAGGGTGAAGGCTTCGAAGCGGTCGCCGCTGTACCAGCCCATGAACGCCTCGATGCCGTAACCGTAGGCGACGATTAATCCGGTGGCCAGCATGACTTTGGCGGAATTCTGCAGGTGGCGCTCGGTGATGAAATCTTCGAGGCCGTAAATCTTGCGGATGGGGATGGCGAGCATCAACACCATGGCGAAGCCGGAGTAGATGGCGCCCGCGACGAAGTAGGGCGGAAAAATAGTGGTGTGCCATCCGGGGACAATGCCTACAGCGAAGTCGAAGCTCACGACGGTGTGGACGGAGAGAACGAGCGGCGTGGCGAGGCCGGCGAGCAGCAGGTATGCGGTCTCGTAGCGATGCCAGTGACGGGCGGATCCGCGCCAGCCGAAAGACAGCATGCCGTAAGCGATCTTCAGGGCGCGGTTGTCGGTGCGATCGCGGAGCGTGGCCAGATCGGGGATGAGGCCGATGAACCAGAACAGCGCGGAGATGGTGGCGTAGGTGGAGACGGCAAAGACGTCCCATATGAGCGGGCTGCGGAATTGCGGCCACACGCCCATGGTGTTGGGATACGGGAAGAGCCAGTAGGCAAGCCAGGGGCGGCCAACGTGAATCGCAGGGAAAATTCCCGCGGCGGCGACGGCGAAGAGAGTCATCGCTTCGGCGAAGCGGTTGATGGAATTGCGCCAGCTTTGGCGCAGCAATAAAAGAATGGCGGAGATCAGAGTGCCGGCGTGACCGATACCGATCCACCAGACGAAGTTCACGATGGCGAATCCCCATCCGATGGGGATGGTCACGCCCCAGATGCCCGTGCCCTTGAGGACGAGGTATCCGATGGCGAAGAGCATCATCATGGTAAGCATGAAGGCAATGCCGAATCCAACGAACCAGCCATTGGTGGCAGGACGGGTCAGCACGATGGCGCTGATTTTTTCCGTGACCGTGCCGAAAGTGTGGCCCGGTTCGATGACGGGGGCGCGGTCGATTTCGGCTGCCGATTTGTATTGCTCTGGCATGCTGTGTTGTGCGTTCCTCGGGGGCTAAAGCCCCGTTTTCATTTCGTCTTAACGCCCGGCTAAAGCCGGGCTGTTCCACAAAACCAAAATCTGCAAAACCGGGTTCGCCTTGGTGCGGCCGCGCTTCGCGCGAGGCCGGACAGCCGAGGGCTGTCGCTACATCAATCTCTTAGCCCTCCAGCTCGGGGTTCGGGTTTCTTACTTCTGCTAAGTATGTGGTGCGGGGTCGCGTGTTCAGCTCGCCCAGTAGGCTGTAGTTTCTTGCCTGCGCTTTCAATTTTGAAACTTTGCTGTTTGGGTCGTTGAGGTTTCCGAAGACGATTGCGCCTGCGGGACAGGACTGCTGGCAGGCAGTCTGTAATTCGGCGTCGTTTATTTTGCGGTCTTCGCGTTCAGCGTCGATGCGGCGTTCGTTGATGCGCTGGACGCAGTACGTACATTTTTCCATGACGCCGCGGCTGCGCACACTGACGTCGGGATTGCGCATCATCTTGTATTGCGGCGCCTCCCAATCCTGAAAGAGCAGGAAATTGAAGCGACGAACTTTGTACGGACAGTTATTCGAGCAGTAGCGCGTGCCCACGCAACGGTTGTAGACCATATCGTTCAGGCCTTCCGTGGTGTGATTGGTGGCGCCGACAGGACAGACGACTTCACACGGCGCGTTCTCGCACTGCATGCATGGAACGGGCTGGAAGAATGCTTTGGGATTGTCGCGGTCGCCCTGGTAGTAGGCGTCGACGCGAATCCAGTGCATGTGGCGTCCGAGGATGACCTGCTCTTTATCAACCACCGCAATGTTGTTTTCGGACTGGCAGGCGAGCATGCAGTTGTTGCATCCCACGCAGGAGTTCAGGTCGATTGACATGCCCCAGGCGTAGTCTTCTTTGTCGTAGGGGTACGGTGTGTAGAGCGTGAGATCCTTCGGCGGCTCTTCTTCTTGCGCGAACTTGGGCTCTTTGCGGTATTCCTCAAGCGTGGTCTCGCGGACGAGCGGGCGATGGGCGCCGTCGGGCGTGTCCATGCTTTGCATGCCCTGAGTGGAGGCAAGCTTGTACGTGTCTCCGGTCTTGCGGATTTGTACACCGGTGGCGATCCACTGGGCGGCGGTGGTGCGGAGCGCGTAGGCATTGAAACCTTGCGCAGTGCCGACGCGGCCAGCGCGGGTGCGTCCGTAGCCGAGGAAGATGGTGACGGATTTGTCGGGATGGCCGGCCTGAATCCAGATGGGACCTTTGACTTTTTTCCCGTTCAACTCCAATTCGACGACGTCTTCCGACTGCAGACCTTGATCCTTGGCCATCTTGGGCCCTATGAGGACGGCGTTGTCCCAAGTGAGCTTGGTCATGGGCTTGGGCAATTCCTGCAGCCAGCCGTTGTTGGAGAATTGTCCGTCGTGGATGGTGGGATCGCGGCGGATGTTGAGTTCGATGGCGCCGGCGGGGACAGCGTCGGGACTTGCCTTCTGGCCAGCGATCGCGGCTTGCGTGAATCGGAGATCTTTGGGACCGAAGGCTGTGCCGGCGATCCAGCCGTCGTGGAGAGACTTGCGCCAGAACTGATCGAAGTCAGCGCTGGTGTGTTGCTTCTGCCAGTACGCGCGGACCAAGTCGTAGCCGTTCGCGTCGGCTTGCCCTGAGAGCAGTGCTACGAATTCGAGCGTGCTCTTCCCGCCATAAAGAGGAGCGATCAGCGGTTGAATGATGCTTACCGAGCCGTCGTAGGCGCGGGCATCGCCCCAGGCTTCGAGTTCGTGCGTCTGATTGACGTGCCACTGGCAGAGTTCGGCGGTTTCGTTCTGATAGAGACCGTGGTGGACACGTAGCGGAATGTTGCTGTTCTTGAGGGCATCCGCGAAGTTGAGGTCGGCAGAGGCGTCGTAGGCGGGGTTGCCGCCGAGAATGACGAGCAGATCTACTTTGCCGCCGCGCATGTCGGCGACGAGGTCTTTGAGGGATTCGGTCTGATTGATGGGGTTCGCGTCGACGGCATCGGTGTAGAAAACGGTGGTTCCGACGTTACCCAAGGAGCTATTCATCGCATGCGCAAGAGCGTGAACAGCAGGCGACTGATGTTCTCCCGCCAAAACAATCCCTGCCCCGGAACTCTTTGCGAGTTCGGCGGCAATTGTTTGCAGAAATTCCGCAGGCACAGACGGATGGACACGGCCGGCAGGAGATGTATGTTCGACCACCGCCTCGCGGAGCGCATGCGCCAGAGCTTCGATCTCGCTCGCTCTGGCTGGCCAACGATGATCCGCCTTCGCACCGGTTGAGGTCGGAGTGCTCTCGATGACATACAGGCGATTCATCTTGCCGTCATCGGGATTGCGGCGCTTGGCGAAATCGCGGATGTAGCGGGTGTTGCCGGGGAATCCAGCGTAGAGGAAGTCGGCGTCGAGGGAGACGATGACGTCGGCCTTCGAGAGATCGTAGCGCGTTTCGACGGGCTGTCCGAAGGTTAACTTCGCGCCTTCGAGGACGTTATCGCGATTGACTGGCTCGTAGACGTGCCACTTGGCCTGCGGATAAATCTTCAGGAAATTGCGCAGCTGGTCGGCCAGCGTGGGCGAAGAAATTGTCGGAGTCAGAATGCGGATGCCGGCGCCTTGCAAAGCTTTCTGCGCGCTGAGCGGTCCACGGATCGCGCCGAGAAAGGCTTGCCACGAGCGGACGTCGCCCATCGAGTTGACCGTCTGCGAGCGGTCGGGATCGTAGAGGCCGAGGATCGAAGCTTGGGTGAAGACGTCGGTGCCGCCTTCGGAGGCGGGATGCTGGTCGTTGCCTTCGACTTTCGTCGGACGGCCGAGATGGCTTTCGACCAGGACGGGACTGGCGTATCCGCCGAGGGTTACGGCGGTCGCGTAATACATGGGGCGGCCGGGGATGACATTTTCCGGCTGGCGAACGTAGGGGACGATAGGTTCGAGCGGGAGACGCACGCATCCGGTCATGCCGGCGAGACCGAGAGAGGCGCCCATTACTTTGAGGAATCCGCGGCGCGAAACGGTGTCGAGCCACTCCGATGCGCCCTTGGGGAATTCGCGGTGCAGAGCATCTTTGAATTCCTGGCTGCCGGCCAGTTCTTCGAGGCTGCGCCAGTATTCGGGGCCGGTTTTTTGGGCGGCGTCGTGGGCCGTGGCAGCGTCGATGCGATCGCGGACGTCGGCCAGGTCGAGCTTCTTGCTCGGGCAGACGTCTTCTCGCTTTTTGATCTGGATCAGACCGCCGTTATTTTTGTCGTCGTTCGTCATTTGGTACGAATTGCGATTCTTTCGCCGCTACGGGGCTTGTTGATTTGCCCTCAACGCCCGGCTGAAGCCGGGCTCTTCCACAAATCCTCATTACGGCGTGGCTAAAGGCGCACCCTTTCAAACCCGTTCATATCAAAGTTGCTCATCGATGACACGTGCTGCACGTGGTGATGTCTTTTACATTGCGGACGCTGTAGGCCTTTACCAGGGCTGCGCCTAGTTCGGCTTGGTCGGCGTAGCTGGTTCCGGCGAAGATCACGGGGTTCGCGGTGGTCGGTTGCTGGTAACGCATGTTGAATACTTCATCGCGCGGGCGCAGATTTTTTTCTGGCGCGCGGTGACAGCTCAGGCACCACTCCATTTGCAAACTTTCCTGTTGGTACATCAGGGGCATCTGGTCGACTGGACCGTGACAGGTGTTGCATCCAACGCCCTTATTGATATGAATGCTGTGATTGAAATAGACGAAGTCGGGAAGCTGGTTGACGCGCGTCCACTGCAGGGATTCGCCGCTCTTGTAGCTGGCGCGGACGGGCTCCAGTAGTTGAGCATTCGTCCAGATCTGCGAGTGGCAGTTCATGCACGTCTTGGTCGGCGGAATGCCGGCGAAGCTTGAGGTTTCAACGGAAGTGTGGCAATAGCGGCAGTCGATGCCGAGCCCAGTGACGTGGTGTTGATGACTGAACGGGACGGGCTGCGGTTTGCGGACTCCCGCGTAAGTGATGTAGGGGGAACGCTGGATCTCCATCGCCATCCAGGCCAGGGCGGCAACGACGAATACCGCGCCAAAGATAGTGGCCCGGGACAGAGTATTCGTACTGCGATGAAAAATCTGCGACATTCCCTTATGAGACTGGTTGAAGAGACCCGGCGGATCGTCCGCTAAATGTTCGGAACCGATTTAGATACGGCGATACGGAAAACCACCCACTGATTTTCCAAGTTGGCTGTGAAACTGGAAATTATAAATATTTCACTGGAGTTTGTCGCGGGTTTTTGAAATTCATTCAATAAAAATGTTTTGAAGGGAACCTACTGAAAGATTGTTGAGTTTTTCAACGTTGAGTGCAGAAGGCAAAAGCTTAAACCACTAAGGACACGAAGGGTCACGAAGGAAACCAATGCAAACTTCGGCTAGCGAAGATTCATTACCAGTAATTTGGGTTCGGTCATTTCTTCTATGGCGTAGCGGAGGCCTTCGCGGCCGAGGCCCGAGTCTTTTACTCCACCATATGGCATGTGATCGACGCGGAAGGACGGAACGTCTCCGGCGATCACGCCTCCGACTTCGAGTTCTTCGTAGGCCTGAAAGAGAAGCTTCGCGTCGCGGGTGAAGACTCCGGCTTGCATGCCGTAAGGAGAGTTGTTCACTTTGCGCAGGGCGTCATCGAAATCTTTGTAGGGCTCGACGGTCACGACGGGGCCAAAAATTTCCTGGCAGTTTACCTTCATGTCGGGCTTGGTACCGGTGAGGACCGTGGGCTCGACCATGAGCTTGTTCCGGCTTCCACCGCAGAGCAGGCGGGCTCCGGCGCGGACAGCTTCTTCAATCCAGGTGCCGGTGCGGATGGCGTCGCTCTCGCGGATCAACGGGCCGACGTCGGTAGACTCGTCGAGCGGATCTCCGGCTTTCAGCTTCTTCACTCCATCAACTAGAAGATCGGTGAAGCGTCCGTAGACGGAGTGCTCGACGAAGACTCGCTGCACGGAGATGCAGGTTTGTCCGGCGTAGGCGAAGCCTCCAGTAACGCAGCGGTCAGCGGCGTAGGAGAGATCGGCGTCGCTATGCACGATGACGGCGGCGTTTCCGCCGAGTTCGAGGATGACTTTCTTTTTTCCGGCGCGGCGCTTGATGTCCCAGCCGACGGGAACGCTTCCGGTGAAGCTGATGAGCTTGATGCGGTCGTCGGTGACGAGCAGGCCGGCGTCTTCATTGGAGAGTGGGAGAACGTTGAGGCCGCCGTCGGGCCATCCGGCTTGTTGAACGCACTCAGCTAGAAGCAGCGAGCAGAGCGGCGTTTGCGGGGCCGGCTTCAGCACCATGGGGCATCCGGCGGCGATGGCAGGAGCTACTTTGTGGGCTACGAGGTTGATCGGAAAATTGAACGGCGTGATGCCGGCGATGGGGCCTAGCGGAAATCGGCGAACGATGCCCCAGCGTCCGGCGGTGAATTCCTGCCAGTCGAGAGGAAGGAATTCGCCGTAGATGCGAGTGCTTTCTTCGGCAGCGACGTTGAAGGTGAAGATGGCGCGTTCGACCTCGGTGCGGGCGCCCTTGATGGGTTTGCCGGCCTCCTGGGCGAGAGTGCGCGCGAATTCTTCTTTGCGCTCGGCCATGGAGACGGAGATGCGACGGAGAACGCGCTGGCGCTCGAATGCGGGCAGGCGGCGCGTGGTGCCGAAGGCTTTGACGGCGGCGGCGATGGCGGCCTCGGCGTGTTCTTTGCGGCCTTGTATTACTCGGGCTATCAGGTTGCCGTCGTAGGGGGCGCGAATCTCGACGATGTCGCCGTCTTCCTGCCAACGTCCATCCACGAAGAAACCGTACGTCGCAACGGGCGCGATCGTTAGCTCTGCCATGATTTCTTGCCCCCAGGAAAACGGACTTGGATGATTATAGGACTTTTATAAAGGCATCAACCACAAAGGACACGAAGGTTCACGAAGGAAAACCAAGACGAGCTTTACAATTGGTTCCGGCTGCCATGACTTCGTTGACGACTATTTCTGAACTTGCTCCGCGCTTGCGGCGGCGGGATATTTCTCCGGTCGAGATTACTCGGGGTTGCCTGGAGCGCATCGAGAAGGTCAATCCCTCGCTCAATGCGTTCATCACGGTTACGGCTGAGTCTGCGCTTGCGGAGGCACGTGCGGCTGAGAGCGAGATTCTGCGGGGGGAATGGCGTGGACCGATGCATGGCGTCCCGGTGGCATTGAAGGATCTGATCGACACGGCTGGTGCGCGGACTACGTCTGCTAGTGCGTTGCATAAGGATCGCGTTCCGGGCACTGACGCGGAAGTCGTTCGGCGGCTGCGGTTGGCGGGGGCGGTGATTGTCGGGAAGAACAACCTGCACGAGTTTGCTTATGGCGGAAGTTCGCTGGTCAGCTACTTTGGGCAGGTTCACAATCCGTGGGATGTCGGGCGGATCGCAGGGGGATCGTCTGGAGGATCGGCTGGCGCGGTGGCGGCCGGGTTGGTGTACGCCGCGATCGGGACCGATACGGCAGGGTCGATTCGCGAGCCTTCGGCGCTGTGCGGGTGCGTGGGGCTGAAGCCGACTTATGGGCGCGTCTCCGGCCGGGGGGTGATTCCGTTGTCGTTGTCTCTGGATCATGTTGGGCCACTGACGGCGACGGTGGCGGATGCGGCGGTCGTGTTACAGGCGATTGCGGGTTACGACGCGGCGGACATTACGACTGCGGAGGTTCCTGTCGCAGACTATGTTGCTGCGTTGCGCGAAGACGCGAAGGCTTTGCGCGTGGGCGTGCCGCGCGGATATTTCTTTGACGATCTGGAAACCGAAGTTGGGTCGGCGATGGATCATGTCTTGCGGGGCCTGCGAACGCTGGTTGCGGAGATCAAGGAAGTGCAACTGGATGTGCCGACGGACCGCACGCTGCAGGCAGCAGAGTCCTACGCATTTCACGCCGTGAATGTGGTTACGAGTCCGGAGTTGTACCAGGCTGAGACGGTGCGGCGCATTCGGAATGGCGAGGCGGTCACGGCGGGGGAGTACATCCAGCGGAGGCGGCAGTTGGAGGAATCGCGCCGCAACATTCGGGAGGTCTTCGCGGATGTGGATGTACTGGTGACTCCGACGACACCGATAGCAGCTCCGGCGATCGCCGACTTGCTGGCCGATCCGGAGGCACTGCGTCCGGCGGAATTGAAACTGTTGCGCAATACGCGGCCGTTCAATGTTTGGGGATTGCCGGCGATCTCAGTACCTTGCGGCTTCACGGAGAGCGGGTTGCCGATCGGGCTGCAGATTGCGGGACCGCACTGGCGGGAGGATCTGGTGTTGCGAGTGGCTCAGGTTTATGAGCAGGCGACGGCCTGGCACAAGCGGCGGTGTGAGGTGTAGACCTGGAGCGAACCTCATGAATGTCAGACGGCCGGTATGTTTTTTCTTTGTGTTGGTTTTGGTGGGTGGACTCGGGACTGCGCAGGGTAAGGAACCCGCACGTTCTCCAGAGCAGCTTGCGTTTAGCGCGGAAGACCCGTGCAGAAACCAGTTGCGATTCCCGCGGAGGTCTTTGCGCTCCTACGAGAGGACAAGATGTCCAGGCCGTGTTGGAAGACAAGAATATGCCAGCGCAGGAACTTCCGGCATCGTGGTTCTCAGCATCGACGGTTCATTTGAGCACTCCAAAGAACATGGATCTGGTTGTCGTCGCGGGACCCTCCACTGTCCGGAGGCACTGTCGTCACATTTTGGGTTTTCGGCAACACCGCCAGCGGCTATCAGTTGGTGTTGATGGCGCCTGCTCATGACTTGATTCTGAAAAAGGCTCATTGGGAGGGACATCGAAATATTGAGCTCGTGTCGATGTCAGCGAGTCAGATTTCGACCACCTTCCTTCGCTTTGACGGGACGCGGTATGTGGAGTATCAATCCAAGCTTGAGCCGATCCGGTAGAGACAATAACCCATGGGGTCGAGGTCTGTGGTTCCCACCCTCCGCAAAGTGCGCGAAGGATGGGGCACCCGCAGTTGAGTAACGCTGAGGTGACACACATGCGACGAAGAGAATTCCTGAAGATGGCTACGGCGTGCGGTGGGGCGGTCGCCGTTCCGCAGATGGGGCTGCGCGGAGCGTGTTGGTCCGGGGCAGATGTCGCGACGGAAAGCGCGCCAATCGTAATGAATCAGCTCGGCTATCTTCCCGATGCTACGAAGCTCATCACGGTGCGCGCTCCGTCGGCAAAGTTACTGGTGCGTGCCGTCAGCGGCGGGGCTGTGGTTCTGCAGGACAAACCTGGCGCGGCTCGCGAGGATTTGGCATCCGGAGATCGGGTTCAGATCTGCGATATTTCGTCGGTGCGTCAGCCTGGCATGTACGTACTTGAAACCGATGGGGGCAAGAGCGCGCCATTTGAAATTGGAAAGGATGTTTACCGGCGGGCTCTTTGGCTCACCATGCGATCGTATTACGGGCAGCGGTGTGGATGCGGCGTCGATTTGGGAGATGGATATTCGCATCCGGTGTGTCATTTGTCGGCGGAGTTTCACCGGACATCTGGAAAGAGCGGTGCTTACAAAAATCATGGCGGATGGCACGATGCAGGCGACTATGGGCGCTACGTCGTGAATTCCGGGATATCGACTGGGACTCTGCTTTGGGCTTGGGAGATGTGCAACGGAGCAGTGCGGAAGCTTGGTCTCAAGATTCCGGAGTCGGGTGGAAAGATACCGGATTTTCTGGCGGAGATCCGATGGAATCTGGATTGGATGCTCAGCTTGCAGGATGCGGACGGAGGTGTGTGGCACAAGCAGACGAGCGAGAATTTTTGCGGATTCATCATGCCGCAAGACGACCATTCGATCAGCTATGTGATTGGCACCGGTTCGACACCTTATAAGAGCACGGGCGCGACGGCGGATCTGGCGGCGGTTGCGGCGATCGCGGCGCGCTGTTACGGGCCTTTCGATGATGCTTACGCCAAGAGTTGCGCAGATGCGGCTCGACGGGCTTTCAGTTGGGCCAGCAAGAATCCGAATGTGACTTTTGAAAATCCTGAGGGGGTTCGCACCGGAGGTTACGGAGACAACGACTGCCGCGACGAAATTCTGTGGGCGGCGGCGGAGTTATGGCGGACGACGGGCGAGGAAGAATATCGCAAGGCCTTCGAGGCGGGGATTGGGTATCTCAAAACGGAGAGCGGGCTCCGCGTGAAGACTCCAGGTTGGAATGATCTTTCCGCGATGGCGCTCTGGACTTACGCTCTGGCCGAGCGGAAGGGCGGATCGAGTGAATTGCTGGCGCAGATACGGGATGGCAGCTCGCGGGCCGCGGAAGCACTGGTGCGCAACAGCCGCGAGAACGGCTACGGAAATACGATGTCGATCTCGGACTATGGGTGGGGATCGAATGGAGTGGCGGGGAATCAATCGCTGCAACTGATCGTCGCGGACCGTTTGCAGAAGAATGATGCATTCCGGCAGACAGCTGCGGAGAATCTGCACTACCTGCTGGGACGGAATTGCTGGGACTTGTCGTGGGTCACGCAGTTGGGGCGGAGGGCGTTCGAGCATCCTCATCACCGCCCCAGCGCGGCTGACAATATTGCTGCTCCGTGGCCTGGGTTGGTGTCTGGGGGACCGAATGGGCATCCCGCCGATCGCGTGGGAGCGGCGCTGCCGAAGGGGCCGCCGATGAAGATGTATAAGGACGACGAAGGAGCTTATTCGTTGAACGAGATCGCGATCAACTGGAATGCGCCGTTGGTGTTTCTGCTGGCGGCGCTGAATGAGCAATAGATTGCTCGAAATGCAGTAGCGGCCGGCTGCGCCCGGCTGGACAGCCGAGGGCGGCTGTCCCCACATTTTTTTCTTCGCTGCCGTCTCAGTCCACCGTGTGCACATCGTCCGGCAGCAATAGTACGAACTCGCACTTGCCTGTGGTCACCGTACACGAGAGTGTTCCTCGGCGGAAGATCTTCACAGGCGTGTCGTCGGGGAAAGTGAGATGGTAGTCAGCGGTGCGCATGGCTTCAGCCAAGGTCTTGAGCTTCTCGTCGCCGCTGATGAACTTGACGGCATCGACTTTGGTGGCGGATCCACCGCCGCCGCTGAGCAGGACGAAGAAATCGGCGTTGCCGGTTTGGGTGGCCTTGCCCAAATCGACGGTGATCAGATGCTGGAGTTCGTCCTTGTAGCGCGCGACGGCAGCGTCGGCTTTGGCGTCACCTCCAGCGAGCGAGGCCAAGCGGCTGTGCGTTTCCGGAGTGGGGCGCAGGCCATTCATCGACAAGGCATAGGTGCGAAGAGCGCGGTCTTTGTCGCCGCGCTTCTCGTAGATTTGTGCGAGATGATCGCCGACTTCGCCGTGGTGACCGAGGCCCCAGGCAGCGGCTACGTATTTTTCAGCCTTGTCGAGATTGCCTTCGCTGAAGTGTACCCAGCCGAGAGTGTCCCAGTAGGCGACCAGCGACGAGACGAGAGGCAACTCCTGCTGCGAGAGGCGATCGAGCGAGACGTTGCGCAGGGCCGCGGCGGTGGACGATACGGCAGACTCGGCGTATTGCTGCGCCTTATCCAGATGCGACTTCTTAAGCGAGAGCTGGTAGGCGATGTTATTCCAAATGAGAGGCGTGGCATTGAGTTCGACGGCGTGATCGAATGCGGCCAGCGCCTTATCGTCCTGTCCAAGATTGAGGTAGGCATCGCCGAGGCTGACCTGGAGCTCGCCGTTGTCGGGAGTAAGAGACGCAGCTTTCTCCAGCTCAGGAACGGCTTCGTCGTATTTGTGCCACTCAGCGTACATCGATCCCAAGTTGGCGTGGGCGAACTTGTCGAGCGGATTGATCTCCAGTTGCTTATTGAAAGCCTTCGCTGCGTCTTCGTACTTGCGCTCGTTGCGGTAGACGCTACCGATGTAGTTGTTGGCAAACTCGTCATAAGGATTGACTTCAAGCTGTTTCTGGAAAGCTGCGATGGCCGGCTCGTCCTCGCGCATATTGAAGTAGACGAGGCCCAGATTGTTCCAGGCGACCTTGTTCTTGGGGTCGACTTCGGTGGCGCGCTTGAGGAGCGCGAGAGCCACGGGGAAATTGCCGTTGCCAGCGGCGGCGCGGCCACTCTCGACGAGATCGTCGCCCTTCATGTCTGCCGGAGGAACGGGCACGCCCGCAACTGCGCTCTCAACGGCGAGTTGCTGGGCAAGGTCGGCGCCGACGGCGCGGCGGAACGATTCATAGTCGGCGGCGCGAGCAGCGGGGATCTCATCCTGGTGGAGCGTTAGCTTGCGGCCCGCAGTAAAGACGAGTCCATCCACCTTGTAAGTCGCCTGATACTCGGCATAGTCGCGCTTCAGCGAGAACGCCAGGGGCACGTGCGCGGTGTACTTGGCAGGAAGTTCCAGCTTGATGTGGTAGGAATATTCGGCCTTGGGGCCAAGCTTCAGCGAGTCGGCGTCGGGTTCGGCGGCGTCATCGTCGTCGACATCGGGCAGGCTGAATTGCACCAGGGGCAAAGTGATTTCCGTTTTCTTCTTCGACCAGTCGAGGAAGTTAACCCTGGAGACATCGTAGGAAAGCGTAAAGGGCTCGCGCGTGGCCGCCGGATCGCTGACCTTGAGGTTGGTGACGTCTCCACCAAGACCGGCGTTGACATTTTCGACGACGCGTTGCCAGTTGGCTTGGGGAACGCGGCGGAATACGGAGCGCAGCATTAGTTCTTCGTCGCCCCGGAATTCGTAGTGCACGTGAGCTTCGAGTTTGCCGATGTCGTTGACCTTGCCTTCGATCTCGGACGCTTCCGTGTCGGGCATGGGAGTGTCAGCAGGCGTCTCCTGGAGATGCGGCGGGACGGAGGACGGCGGGTTGGCGGGCGGGATCACCAGAGCCTGCTTCTTGCGGAGGGTAAAGGCCAGCAGGCGGAAGGGCGCGACCTCGCTGGTGGTATCCATCCAGACTTCTTCCTTGCCTAGCGGCAGCATCGTGATGACGTGGTCGAACTGGGAGGGCGAAGGAACATCCGGATCGAGTTTGCGGCTCGAGTTGATCAGAACGGATGAGGCATGCAGACCTTCGGCTTCGAGCAACGAAGCGAGCAGTGTGTGCTTGTCTTTGCAGTCCCCGTACTGATTGTGCAGGACGTCGGAAGAGGCGTGCGGCTGGTAGCGCCCGACTCCGAGGGAGAGGCTGACGTAACGGAAATTCTTCGCAACGAAATCGTAAAGGGCTTCGATCTTTTCCAGGTCGGTGCGGAGGCCCTTGGTCAGCTCTTCGGCTTTGGCTCGAACTTCCGGCGAGGGAGCGCGGCGATCTTTCTCGAGACCGGCGTACCAGCGGCCAATCTGCTCCCAGCTTTCAAAGGTCGTTAGCTGGATGTCGGGACGGTCGTCATCGGGACGACGCTTCTTTTTCTTAGCCTTGTCTTTGTCCTTATCTTTATTTTTGTCGTCATCTTCGCGCTCGAGATGCGAACTGGACCAGTGATACAGGCGGCGTCCTTTTTCTTCGGTGATCTTCGGTTCGCGGTCCGGCTTGTTTTTCAGCTTCACCGCGCGATTGGAGGGGACATCGACGTCGACGGACTCGTCGAGCACGATGCTGTTCTTGTCGAATTCGTACTCGGTCCAGAATTGTCCGGCGGCCAGCGGGGTGTGAATCACCGTGACCATGTCGTACTCGAGCACTTCACCGGGACGCAGACCGGGCACGGTGACATGCTTCTGGCGATAGTCGGTGTAGACGGGGGCTTCGTGCTCGACGGGAGCGCTCAAATCCTGGACGGCATCGTCGCCAGCCTTGACTACACTGCCGTCTTCCTTGATCACTCGCACGTAGGGAATCTCGACGCGTTCGTTGGCGGAGTTGTAACCGAACTGTAGTTGTCCCCACTGCTGCACGCCGGCTTCACTTTGTACGCGGATGCGGGCGGTAACTTCTTTGCGGCCCGTGCCGTCGCTCTCGAAGCGGTAGCGCGTGTTGATCTTTTCGACGACGAAAGATTCCGGCGAATAGTCGTGGGCCTTGTCGGCGGTTGCGGATGAGGTTGGACTGGACTGCCGGGCACTGGCACTGGCCGCGATCAGACAGGAAAGGAAAAGGACGAGAAAGCGAATACGCATAATTTGGAGGCAGAACCCTGACTGGCTATTATCCCATGCGGCGGTGTTCGACTGGGCGGACAAGCAAAAGGCTTCAACCACAAAAGGACACTAGGTTCACGAAGGAATGCGCTCTTGATTTTCTTATTATGATAATTTATTTTCACTACAAGCCTGTGATTTCGATCACATTTTTACATCTCCTGGGCTTCAATCGGGAGTAGAATCGCGCTCAGATAGTCCTGCCGCGCCTTGAAGCGGGGCGGGCGTGACGCATAATGTACTTGCGCCACGATCTTTCCGTCGGGAGGTTTTTGCATGGAAGATCGGGCCCCTGTCGTTTCTTCGGATCAGTCCTCTACTACTACATCGGCCATCCGGCAGCACGAAGGCCGCGGAGCCTGGGTGCTCACCTGCTATGGCATCTGTGGCTTGGCATTGTTCGGCGTTCTAGCCTACTTTTTTTCGGACTTCATCGCGCACTAGTCCGGGCCCGCAGTGGTGAACGGGCGTGCGCGCCCGCGGAATGTGGTGAAGTGTATCCAAGTGATTTGAGATTTGTTCGAGATTTCTGCCCCCGTCTGCTCGCCCCCGAATGCTCCTCTTTGAACGTGCTACAATGAGCGGCCTTAGTAACTGTTGTTGCTGCGATACCAGCACCGACCCCACGCAACGATTTTGAGATACGAAAGAATCTGTGGCTAAGACTCCCACACCTAGCGCGACGCCGATCACCTACGCCGATGCCGGCGTCGACATTAGCCGCGCCAACCGCACCAAGCAGCGGATCAAATACCTGGCCCACAAGACGTTTACTCGCGGAGTTCTGAGCGAGATTGGGGGGTTTGGCGGCCTCTTTGCCGTGGACAAGACGAAGTACACCGATCCGGTGCTGGTGTCGAGCGTGGACGGCGTGGGCACCAAGCTGAAGATTGCCTTCGAGATGGATCTGCACTCGACCGTTGGCGCGGATTTGGTGAACCATTGCGTGAATGACATTGCGGTGCAGGGTGCGGCGCCGCTATTTTTCATGGACTACCTGGCGACGGGGATGCTCGATCCGTCGATTGCGGAGAAGGTGGTCGAGGGAATCGCCGATGCCTGCAAGCACAACGGCTGCGCGCTGATCGGCGGAGAGACAGCGGAGATGCCGGGCTTCTATCCGGACGGTGAGTACGATCTGGCGGGATTCATTGTTGGGGTGGTGGACCGCGAGAAAATCATCACGGGCAAGGATGTGCAGATTGGCGACATCATTCTGGGGCTGCCGTCGAATGGGCTGCACACGAATGGATATTCGCTGGCGCGAAAATTGTTGTTCGAAGTCGCGCATTATTCTCCGGAGACCTACGTCAACGAGGTCAAAAATAAAGTCGGAAACGAATTGATGCGCACGCACAAGAGCTACTGGCCGGCGTTGAAGAAACTGATCGACGGGCAGTGCGTTTCAGCTCTGGCCCACATTACCGGTGGAGGCATTACGGAGAACCTGCCGCGCGTGCTGCCGCGGGGAACGGCGGCGGTCATCGAACTGGGGTCGTGGCCGGTGCTGCCTATTTTTGAACATCTGCAGCAACTAGGGAACGTGCCGCAGGATGAGATGCTGCGGACGTTCAACATGGGGATGGGAATGCTGTTGGTGGTGCCTTCGGCGAAATTCAAGAAAGCTCAGTCGGTGCTGGAACGGGTGGGCGAGAAAACCTACACGATTGGGCGAGTCGTGAAGGGCGAGAGAAAGGTGACGTACAGCTAGAAATCAGCTGTCGGCTGTCAGCTGTCAGCTGTCAGTTTATTCCTTCCGGACGCTGCAATCTTCCCTTTTACAATTTCTTCTGCTGCGCTTCATTCGATTTAGGCGCTACAGCGTCTCTGCGAGCAGGTGGGTTCAATTATGATGGATGCGCTGACGGCTGATCGCTGACAGCTGCAAAGCTTCCATGAAATCCCTGGGCATACTTCTTTCTGGACGCGGGTCGAACTTCGTCAAGATTGCAGACAGCATTGACGCGGGGCGAATTTCTGGCGCGCGGATCGCCGTCGTCATCTCCAACAAAGCCGATGCGCCTGGAGTTGCAACTGCGCGCCAGCGCGGACTCCAGGCCGTTGTGATTCCGTCGAAGGGCCGGTCGCGGGAAGAACACGATCGGGAGGTCGTCGCGACTTTGAATCGGCATGGAGTGGAACTGGTGTGCCTTGCCGGTTACATGCGGCTGCTCTCTCCGTGGTTCGTGCGGCAATTTCCGCAGCGGATTCTGAACATTCATCCATCGTTGTTGCCGGCGTTTCCCGGGCTCGAAGCGCAGCAGCAGGCGTTCGCCTATGGCGTGAAAGTTTCCGGATGTACCGTGCACTTTGTGGACGAGGAACTCGATCACGGCGCGATCATCGTGCAGAAGGCCGTGCCGGTGCTGGATGGCGATGATGCGCACACCCTGGCGGCGCGGATTCTGGAGCAGGAGCACATCGCCTATAGCGAGGCGATCAATGTTGTTTTGGGCGGGAACTTCCAGATCGCTGGCCGCAGATTGAAGAGGGGCGGCGACTAGTTTCGGATACGTCTGCGATCTTCGCGTAACGTCGGCGAGGCTTCGCGGTTAAGATCTTTTTACTTCCCTGGCCATCCTCACGATGGGCAGCGTCTCGCCGTTGTTCAGCGGTACAGCCTGCTTCTCAACTTCCGCATATCCCTTGGCGCGATAAAAGGCTACGCCACTCAATGTCGCTCCCATCTCCAGACGAGTAAAGCCAGCTTCCGTGGCGTCTTTCTCGCACGCTTCGAGAATTAGACTCCCGATCCCGCGCCTTGACCAATCTGGATGAACGAAGAACGCGCGGATTTTGGCGGCATCGACCGAAGGGTCGAGGAGCGAATCTTCGCGACCGGCGTATTGATCGCCTCCATAAAGCGTCTTGCGTTTGCTCCAACCGCCGCAGGCTACGATAGTCGCCCCATCGGATTCGGCGGTTTCCACAACGCAATATGTTCCATCGGCAATGAGCTGGCTATCCACGCCGTAGACACTGTTCAGTGCGCCCTCAATTTGCGCCGGAGAGTAGTCTTGCGCCTGCAGTCCGCGCACCGACGCCTCAATCACTTCATGCAATCGGGGAACGTCGGCGAGGGTCGCTTTGCGGATGTGGAGATTCATGCTAGCGACATTCTAAAGGCGAGTGGCAATCGCTTTCAGCTGCCGCCGAGTTTCGCTCGATCCACAACCGGGCATGGCTGTACCCACCTGATTCCGCCTTTTCGTCTGCGTTCCTTATAATGTCCTTTCTCATGTCAAATTTCGCACCGGTCGACGAACAGCTCACTTACCTCAAGAAGGGCAGCGCCGAAATCATTCGCGAGGCCGATCTCCGCGCCAAGTTGGAGAAGTCCCGTACTAGGGGAAAACCGTTGCGCGTGAAGCTTGGGATGGATCCGACTGCGCCTGACTTGCATTTGGGGCACACCGTGGTGCTGCGCAAGCTCAAACACTTTCAGGATCTGGGGCACACGGCCATTTTTCTGATTGGCGATTTCACCGGGATGATCGGCGACCCGACGGGGCGCTCGATTACGCGGCCTCCGCTGTCGCGCGAACAGATTGAGGCGAACGCGGAGACTTACAAATCGCAGGTCTTCAAGATTCTCGATCCGAAGAAGACCGTGATCGACTTCAATCGACGCTGGATGGGCGCCCTCAACGCGGATGACTTTGTGCGACTCTTGTCAAAGTACACGGTCTCGCAGATGCTCGAGCGCGAGGAATTTCACAAGCGCTTCCAGGAAGAGAAACCGATTTCGGTGCATGAACTGCTCTATCCACTGGTGCAAGGATACGACTCGGTCGCGCTCGAAGCCGACGTCGAACTAGGAGGCACCGATCAGAAATTTAACCTCCAGGTCGGCCGCGAATTGCAGCGCGCATACGGGCAGGAATCGCAGGTTGTGCTGACCACGCCGATTCTCGAAGGCCTTGACGGTGTGCAGAAGATGTCGAAGTCGCTGGGGAATGCGATCGGCATCCACGAGGCTCCGCTGGAAATGTATGGGAAGGTGATGAGCATCTCGGACGAGATGATGTGGCGGTATTACGAGTTGCTGACGGATGTGCAGGTCGCGGACATCGAGAAGATGAAAACGGCGACGCATCCGATGGCGGCGAAGAAAGATCTGGCGCGTAGGATCGTGGCGGACTTTCATTCGGCGGACGCGGCGGCTAGGGCGGGGGAGGATTGGGCGAAGCAGTTTCAGAAGGATGGGGTGCCTGAGAATGTGGAAGAGGTGTCGGTCGCCTTGCAGGAGATCGGTGGGTCCCTTGATGATCAAGGAAGAGCGGGAGTGAGGCTTGACCGAATACTCGTCAAGTGCGGGATGGCGGATTCAACAACCGACGCAGGGAGAAAGCTCAAGCAAGGGTCGGTCAAGCTCGAGAACGCAGTTCAGACGGAACCGCGAATTGTCCTAACGGGCCCGCCGCCTGCACGTCTTTTGCTACGAGTTGGGAAGCAACTTAAGGTCGCAGTAATTCGCTGGTGAGAGTCCGTCAGCGCGCATCTTCCTGAATTGCATTTTCACCTTCCAAACAAAGCTGAAGGCGCTCCCTACGGCAGCACCCCGAACACTGCTACGCCATTCGGGGTTCCTACGAATACCTTGCCATTCACTATGGTTGGAGTCATGTACTTGTTCCCTGCGCCGAAGTGGTCACGGCCGCCGCTGGCCTGGTTGCTATTGTAGAGTTCGTTCAACGTGGCCGCATCATAGGCGCGCAGAACCGCTGTAGCGCTGCCCTCTATCGCCCAGACGATTCCGTTGGTGCTGCCGTTTGCGGAGATGCTTGGCGTTGCGCCCGGGTATCCGAAGCTGTTTGGAGTTTGAACCGTGGCGCTCGACGACAACTTTGCGTTGGTGATCTTGAAGGCTTTGATGGGGCTGCCCACCGATCCGAAGTAGACGGTGTTGTTGAAGTACGCAGGCATGGCGTACACACCTCCCGGGAGGGCTCCGGCAAGCTCCTGGTAGATGGCGTTGTTATTGCTTCCATTGAACTTTCCCATGGAGTCGCGGTTTACTACGTAGAGATTCGTGTCCTTGCCGGCGCCGACGGCGAGGTGCATGGTGGTGCCGCTGCCGTTACTGAGGTCGGGGAGGACCATTGCTCCGCCGGAGCCGAGGTCGGTATCGGTACTGTTCTCAGACGCCTGATCGTGCATCTCGAAATAATCAGCTACGGCCAGTTGATTGCCTGACGTCGAAAGTTTCAGGAACGCGTTGCCGTAGTCGCCATTCTTGGGGAAGCCGCTTGAGTTGAGAGTCGAATCGAAGTCGCCGTTGGCGTCGAGGAAATAGATGTTCCCCGAGTTGTCGGCAGCGAGGCCGGCTCCGGCCATCCAGATCGCGCCATCATTGCCGTTGGGCGTGACGTTGAGGACGCTGGTCTGTGCGAGCGTGTCAGCGTTGTAGCCCATGATCCATCCGGTGTAGGGACGGATGTCGCAGTGCGAAGCCCATGACGTATAGACGACGCCGTTCATCAGCAGGAGGGCGGGGCGTTCCTTGTACTGCGCTGGATCGAAAATCACGTTCGTGCCGTCACTGTTGTCGCCTGTTCCCGGGTACGTTGCCTGGATTTCTATGGGCCCGTCGAACAGTTCCGTCCCTAGCGAGAGATCGAGCGCGTGCAGGCGCTGGTGGTAGGTGGATCCGTTTTTCGACATGGCCACCACGTAGACCACGCCGTTCGGGCCGCGCGTGCGATCGATAACCGGAGTCGCCGTTACTCCGATTTCGGGATTGACTTGATTACATCCGCGGACGTCGGAGGTGGTTTCACCGGACTTCAGCATCGACGTGTGCCAGACGGTTGTTCCAGCATCGGCATCGAAGGCGTACACCGTGTCGTGTTCGGATGCCGCAATCAGAAGATTCGGGGTGCCTTTGCCCGACACGGCTACGGCGGAGGCGTAGAGCGGCTGGGCATCGACCAGTCCGTCGGTCGAGAAGAACCCAATCTTGGCGAAATTTGCGGAGGCGACCGTCGTCGGGTTGAGGGTGGTCTCGTTTAGATTTTGTCCGGTGCGGGCGATGTCGTTGTGGTAGGTCAGGACGTCGGTCGTGTTTCCAGAGGCATTCACAGTGAGAGTGGCTGAGTTGCTGGTGATGGTCCCTACTGAATTGGTCACGACTACGCTGAAGTGCGAACCACCGTCTGCGAGTGTGGTCGCCGGCGTGATGTAGGTGCTCGAGGTCGCGCCTGAGATCTGCGTAGTACCCTTCTGCCACTGATAGGTCAGCGGAGTCGCGCCATCTGCTGTCACGGAGAACGTTGCGGTCTGGCCGACTGCGACGGTGCGATCCGAGGGTTGGGAGGTGATGGTTGGAGGGCCACCGTTGTTGGAAGAACCACTGCTCCCGCCACACCGGGAAAGACCCAGGACTAGTACGGGAAGGCAGAAGCCAACTATCAAACGTCGCCGCGACATAATGCCCCCTAGGATGTTTGATCCATGATGACATGGCTGCGAGAGTTTTGGGGAGAGGCCAGTAGGTTAGTGTGGGGCCGGGCGGGGTGCGGCAGAGGAAGCATGCTTGCGGGCCGGGGGGTGCATGGGTCCTTCGCTTTGCTCAGGATGACACGGGATTTTTGTGCTCGCCTAAATTTGAGAAACACACAGTCACCCAAAGTTCTGAACTTTGAGTTTTCGCGGTTGGACTCTGGTACTCTCACCTCGCAACGATGCGCGCCGCTGCCATTCTCGGTTTGGGGTCCTCGCCCAAAGATCTACTTCCCTTTCAAAGAGGCAAGGCCGTCGAATGGCGGATGGGGATGCCGGCTTCCGGCGACGAGGTAGATGTCGTCCTGCTGTTCGGCGGCGACGGGACGATTCACCGCCATCTGGGACAACTGGTCAAACTTGGGTTGCCTGTGCTGGTTGTGCCCGCGGGCAGCGGGAATGACTTCGCTCGAGCGCTGGAGCTGCGGCGGGTTCGCGATTCGCTGGCGGCGTGGCAAAAGTTCTGTAGCGGAGCGGCGACCGTGCGTGCGATTGATCTGGGAGTTATTTCTGCCGTTGAGAACGCGGGTGAGGCAACTCCTCTTGGCAGGTCCGAGCTACACGAAGCGGCTCATCCGGTGGCGCCGGGAGGGTCGCGCTATTTTTGCTGCGTGGCCGGCGTTGGTCTCGACGGCGAGGTTTCCCGACGGGCGAATCGTTTACCACGGTGGCTGCGAGGGCATGGTGGATATGCGTTGGCCATGGCTCCGACGATCTTCAGCTTTTCGCCGCTGCCGATGAAGATCTTCACTGCCGCCGATAGCGATGGAGATTGGGTCGTGCGGAGCGACCAGCCAACGACACTCGCGGTCTTCGCCAACACGCCCGTTTACGGCGGAGGGATGAAGGTCGCTCCTCAAGCGAAGATGGACGACGGGTTGCTGGATGTCTGCACGGTTAGAGCGGTCAGTGCGGCGAAGTTGTTCTTTATGTTTCCGAGTGTTTACAGCGGACGTCATTTGCAGATTCGTGAGGTGGAGTATTTTCAATCTGGGCGCGTGCGGGTTGAGACCGAGCGTCCGCTCGACGTGTACGCCGACGGAGAATATGTGTGCCGCACACCGATTGAGGTGCGGGTGCAGGGGGCTGCTCTTAAAGTGGTGACGCTTTGACGAGTGTTATCAGTTCCCTCTCCCAAGCCCGTCGCTAGAATCCCGGGTCGCTGATCTTTTTTGTGGCTAAGTTCGGAGCGTATTTCGCGGCGATCTTCTGAATCTCGCTGCCTTTGCCGATCAGCACCAATACATAATCCTGACTGGGAAAATAGGTTTCGATGATGCGATGCGCATCCGCTTGACTCGTGCCTTGCAATTTGACCAGATTCTGGTTGAACTGGTCGCGCGTGATTCCGCTGAGCTCGAGTCCGGCCATGGTACCCGCGAGTTGCGGGGTGGTTTCGTAGGTGGGCGGAAGCGTACCGTTGATGTAGGTTTTGGCTGAGGCGATTTCGTCGGCGGTGAAGCCATCTTTGTGCAGGCGTCCAAGAACTTCAAAGCTCTTGTCGATGGCAGGCCCGGTGGTGGCGTTCTTGGTGAAGGTCAGCATGATGAATGGGCCGGGGACGTGCCGATGCTCGAAGTAGGAGAACGCTCCGTAGCTGTATCCACTCTTGATGCGAAGTTCGGTGTTGAACAACGAAGTGAATCGTCCACCGAATAGTGTGTTGACCACTTCAACGTAGCCGCGGTCAGGATTGGTGCTGGCGATGCCGACGTTGCCGATGATGAAGTAAGTCTGCGTGGCGTCGGGTTTGTCGACCAGGAGCACGCGCTTGCCAGAGACGGGCTTCGGCGCCGGGATGGCTGCGGCCGCTGGCGCTTTGCCGGTCCAACTTCCAAACACCTGTGCGATTTTCGACTGCATTGCGGCCGAGTCAAAATCTCCGGCGACGGCGATGACGGTGTTCCCCGGTGTGTAATTGTCGCGGTAGAAGCTGACGACGTCGTCGCGACCGATCTTGCCCAGCGACGTTTCGTCACCGTCGGCAGGACGCGCGTAAGGATGATCGCCGTACAGAAACTTCATGAAATAGAGCTGAATCACGTTGTTGGGGTCGTCTTTCGCCGATCGGATCTCGTCCTGCGCTTGGGCGATCTTCTTCTTCACTTCCGCTTCGGGGAACGTGGGATGGAGTACTACGTCCGCCAGCAAGGGCAGAGCGGTATCGAGATCCTTCTTCAGGAAATCGGCGGAGATGTGGGTGGCGTCCTGATCGGCACGCGCGTTGTACACCATGCCGATGAAATCAAGGTCAGAGGAGACTTGCTCGGAGCTGCGCGTCGTGGTTCCTTTACGCAGCAGCGACGCCGTCATGGAGGCGACTCCCTCTTTCGCGGCCGGGTCGGCGACTGAACCGGAGCGCAACCCGATTTCAATACTGATCAGCGGCAGTTCGTGCTTTTCGAGAAGCAACAACGTCAAGCCGTTGGGAAGCTGCACGCGCTGGTAGGACGGCAGTTGGAATACCTGGGCAGGAGCGGCGGCTTGTGCCAGCACCCCGGTGCACAAGAGGGTCATGACGCCGGTCAGAACGACGACAGGAAGGATACGTACTGCCAAACGGTAGTTCATTGCTTTTCCTCTTCGTCGGTTTTGGTTGCGTCTTTATCCGGCGCGGCGTCGGGCACCAGGGTCGCGACGGTGCGATTGTTCACATCGAAATATTGTTTGGCAGCACGCTGAATGTCGGCGGCGGTCACTTTGTTGAACTCCTGTTCCACGTTGGCCAGCTTGTGATAATCGCCGAAGAGAACTTCATAGCGTCCGATCACGTTGGCCCGACGATTGATGGACCGCAAAGAACGGTAGTAGGCAGAGATCGCCTGATTCTTCGCTTTCTGCAGTTCGTGGTCGTCAACGCCCGCGGTCTTCAGCTTTTCGACCTCGGCGTATAAGGCCTGCTCGGCCTTTTCGGGAGCGATTCCCTGGCGGGGCTGCACGGTGAAGGTGAACAGGAAAGGATCGACAGTCGCCTCATGCGAACTCTGAACCTCGACGGCGAGTTGTTGTTGATCGACCAACGAGCGGTAGAGGCGAGAACTCTCTCCGCGGGTGAGGAGAGTTCCCAGAAGTTCCAGAGTGTAGTAGTCGGGGCCCTGCGCCTGTGGCACGTGATAGCCGATTTCGACAATCGGCAACTGCGCGAACTTGTGCACCGAGATGCGGCGCTCGCCGAGTTGCTTGGGTTCGACGGTGCGCACGGGCGGTGGAGGATCGTGGGCCGGGATGGGCTCCATATATTTCTCGGCGAGGCGGAAAACCTCAGCGGCCTTCACTGCGCCTACGACGACCATAGTGGCGTTCGAGGGCGAGTATCCCTTGGCGAAGTAAGTTTTGAGATCGTCGAGAGTCCACTTCTCGATGTCCGAGGGCCATCCGATGACCGACCAGTGATAGGGGTGCGCGATGATGGCGGCGGCTTCCAGTTGTTCGTCGAGCAGCCCGAAGTTGTCATTGTCAACGCTGAGGCGACGCTCGGAATACACAACCTGGCGCTCTGACTCGACGATCTTGGGATCGAAGGCCAGATACTGCACACGGTCGGCTTCCAGTTCGAAGATGAGTTCGAGTTGCGAAGTCGGGAACCAATCCTGATAGACGGTCGAATCGTTGGAGGTGTAGGCGTTGTTGTTGCCGCCGGCGCCCTCCATAGCCTTGTCGAACTGTCCGGGACCGTATTTCTTCGCGCCGTTGAACATCATGTGCTCGAAGAAGTGGGAAAGGCCGGTGATCCCCTCGTGCTCGTTGCGCGATCCGACGTGGAAAAAGGTATAGAGCGCCACGTTTGGAATGGAGGGGTCCTCCTGCACCAGAATCTTCATGCCGTTCTTGAGCATGTGCTCTTGAATGTTCAAGTTCTGAGCGGAGACAGGGAGAACGAACGTCAGAGCGACGGCGACAGCCACCGACGCACGAAGTCCTGGGCGAAACCTGCGGTGATTCATGAAGACTCCTCGAACAGCCTGACGCGAAGTCGATGAAGATTAGAGATAGAAGGGCTGACGCGACATTTTGCCGTTCGCGACCATCGGGAAGCAAGAAAAATCGCAGAGCCACTCGGCTCGATTCGATACGACAGGTGAAGATAGCGAATCAGACAAGCGAACCCTCTGGTGCTAAACTTTCCCCATGGCTGACGGACGTTCGCGCACATTGCTATGGATACTGATCGGCGGAGGGGCGTTCTTCCTCTTCGTTCTGGCCGTGTTTTCGCTGGTCTACCTCACTCTACACGCCGGAAGCACCGACACGGGCATCGCAGGATTCGGCGACCGCATCGGCGTAGTCGATCTGGATGGGGTGATTCTGTCTCCGCAGCCAGTGGTAGGACAGCTCAAGAAGTTTGGTGACGATTCTTCGATCAAGGCCATTATTATTCACGTGAATTCGCCGGGCGGCGGAGTGGCTGCCTCGGAAGAGATTTATCGCGAAGTCAAGCGCATTCGGGCCGAGAAGAAAAAGAAAATTGTAGTTTCCATTGAAACCGTAGGAGCGAGCGGCGCTTATTACGTCGCGTCGGCTTCCGACAAGATCTACGCCGACAACGGCAGCATCGTCGGATCGATTGGCGTGATCGCGCAGTGGGTGAACTACGGCGATCTTCTTAAGTGGGCCAAACTAAAAGACGTTGTGCTGAAGACTGGCGAGTTCAAAGACACCGGCAACCCCAGCCGCGATCTTACTCCCAACGAGCAGGCGTACATGCAATCGCTGATCGACAACATGTTCGGACAGTTCGTGCAGGCCGTAGCCGACGGGCGGGGTATGAAGTTCGACGATGTGAAGTCGATAGCCAACGGCAAGGTTTGGACCGGCGAGCAGGCAGCGTCGATGAAGCTGATCGATGGCGTCGGCGACTTCGAGACTGCAGTATCGGAAACGGCGAAGATGGTAGGAATCAAGGGCGAACCGACCCTGGTGCGTCCCGAGCGTGACCGTAAGACTCTGATGGATCTACTGTTGGGGGATGTGTCGCAGTTCCTGCCGGGGCGGGAGAAGATGCTGGAACAGCAGGTTGGGTTTTACTACCTGTGGAAATAAGGGCGATTTCCCCCGGTTTTCCTGAGCCAAAGCGCTATTTCGATGGCGTATCCAGGCCGTAACTTGCATTAAACCCCTGAAATTTGAGAAGGTTATGGAGGGAATGGGGGCGGCAGTATTGCGGCCGCTCCGACGTTAGCAGCGTCCGCGTGTGCGGCGGGTTGGCGATGATTCTCAATTTGAGGCCGCAAGCCAACAGGAACGAAGAGGGGTTATGACCAAAGCCGATCTGATTGACGAAGTCTCGCGTTTGGCAGAGCTTACGCGGAAAGACAGCGAAGTGATCGTAGAAACGATCTTTGACAGCGTGGTGCGCTCGCTGCGCGCCGGCGACAAGATCGAAATCCGCGGCTTTGGGAGTTTCCGGACGCGGCAGCGGAAACCACGCGTGGGCCGCAATCCCAAAACCGGGGAGCGGGTGGAAGTGCCAGCGAAGAAGATTCCCTTCTTCAAGCCGAGCAAGGAATTGAAGGATTTGGTGAACGAGGCAGCAGCGGCGGCAGTGGCAACTCCAGCACCGCCAACGACTTCTGCTCCGCCCACCGCCTAGGATCACCAGATCAGCCATCGTAGAGACGTTGCTACGGCAACGTCTCTTTTTCTTTGTGCCGGAATGGTCGGTTGCACAAAAAGCCGCGCTTCGCGCGGGGACAGCCGAAGGCGGCTATCCCTACATAAAGCATTCCATTCGCGTGCGTTCTACGGTTTGGTTCCCAGATACAGGTCGGCTACCTTGAGCGCCAGAGCCTCGGGGTCTATGTCGGTGCGGTTGGCCAACACGATCACCGTCAGATTTTCGTCGGGAAAGCGCTGGATCGTGGTGCGGAAGCCGATTGTGCTTCCATCGTGCGACATGCGTTTGTGGCCCTGGTACGGATCGAGAAACCATCCGAAGCCGTAGCTTGAGGCGTGGCCTTCTTCAGTCTTCACCGGGCCCTCGGTCGGCTGCTCGGGGGTCAGGGCGGGCTTCATTTCCGCTTCGCTGAGCAGCGTGTGCTCGCGCAGGGCAGCGTCCCATTTGGCGAGGTCGTCGAGTGAAGAATAAATGCCGCCGTCGCCCAGCACGGCCGATGTGGGGCTTTGGTCGGTTTCTTGCCATGCGTCTTTTTCTTTCGAGTGGCCGTAGGCGCGATGTGGCACTTCGTTCTTGCCCTTCACGTAGGCGAGAGTGTCCTTCATCTTGAGCGGAGTGAAGATTCTCTCCTGCAGAAACTGGCCAAAGGGCTTGGCGGAGACTTTTTCCACAATCATCGCCAGCACGGCGTAGCCCGAGTTGGAGTATTCCCACTTGGAGCCGGCGGGAAACTTGGCGCTGGTCTGCTGCTCCATCAGCTTGAGCACGCCCGCATCGAGAATCTGCGGAACTTTCTCGGGCGGAGTGCCAGGGTACTGCTTCATCAGCAGGTCCTCGTAGTCTTCCAGGCCCGAAGTGTGGGTGAGCAGATTGCGGACGGTAATAGATTTTCCGTAGGCCGGGAATTCTGAAAAGAGATCGGTGAGGTGGTCGTCGTAGTGCAGTTTGCCGTCACGGACCAACAGCATGATGCAGGCTGCGGTGAACTGTTTGGTGAACGAGGCCAGCCGGAAATTCGTTTGCGGATTGATGGGCCGCCGGGTGCGCAAATCGGTGACGCCGTAGCCCTGGCGGAAGACGGGTTTTCCGTTGCGGACGACGAGAACCGCGGCACCGGGAGCGCTGTGGGATTTAAGCGACGAGAAGACGGTGTCGATCTGGCCGGAGGACACCTGGCCGCCGGCTGAGCCAGCGGAAAAACAAAGCACGAATGGCAGCGCGGCTATGAGTCTTATCTTCAAGGCGAGACCTCGGAAAAATTAGACCCTCGAGTCCTTGACACGATAGCAGACGGCGGAATCGTGTGTACCATTCGGCATCACTGATCCGGGGTGGATTACTCTCAAAGGCCGGTATCTTTCTCCGCGTCCGCTGCGATCGTCCTCTGCGATCTTCGCGGTCAAAAGCTTTGCACCGCTGAGTTCGCAGAGGAATACCGAAGAGAACGCCGAGAAAACCAGACGCCGGCTGCCAAAGTGAGCCACCGATCATCTGCTGGTCGACTCCGGGGCCGGGTTGCGCTAAATTCATAACAACTGAGCGCCCAACGCACTTGCGTTCGTCATCAACTTCGTCAAGGAATTCAAGATCGAGTTTCTTAAGGAGAAGGCCATGAGCAAGGATCTCTCGCGTAGAACGTTTCTTGAGCGAATTGGGTTAGGAACTGCCGGTGCCGCGACTTTGTCACTGATGAAGCGTTTTTCCGCCGCACAGCCTGCCGGTGCGAACCCGCTTCCGTCGCGGGCTCTGGGACGAACCGGGGCCAAAGTCTCGATTCTGGCATTCGGATGCGGCAGCCGCTTTCTCATGTACGAAGACGAAAGTAAGGCGATGGCAGCGCTGAATCGGGCAATCGATCTGGGCATTACGTATCTGGACACGGCATATGCCTATGGCGATGGAAAGAGCGAGTCGCGGGTTGGTCAGGTGATGGCAACGCGCCGCAAGGAAGTGTGGCTCGCAACGAAAATTCCAGACCGTTCGCGGGACGAGTTCCTGCGCCGCCTCGAAGGCAGCCTGAAGAGGCTGCAGACGGACCATGTGGATCTAGTCCACATTCACAGCGTAGGCCAGGCCGACGACCTCGCGAAGATTGAAGCTCCGGATGGAGCGCTGAAGGGCGCGCTTGAGGCACGAGAGCAGAAGATGGCGCGGTTCATCGGGATGACCAGCCATACCAACGGCGAAGTGATGGCCCAAGCCATCCAGCGTCACGACTTGGACTGCGTGCAGATGGCCCTGAACGCCTCGCGGAACGGGCGTTTTGAGGAGCTTGCCTTGCCCGTTGCCAAACAGAAGAACCTCGGCATTATTGCCATGAAGATTACCGGGCAGGAATATCTGTTGGGAAGTGGATCCGGAAAAAGTGAAATAAGTTCCTTGCTGCGTTATTCGATGAGCCTGCCGGTCACGACCGCCGTTGTGGGGATGCCTCGACTGGAGATGCTCGAACATAATGTGGAAGTGGCGCGGAACTTCTCGCCGCTACGCGATGAAGAGATGGAGCATCTCAGGCGGGAGCTGACGCCGGCACGCGAGGGATTGGAGAAAAAGCTCGTGGGACACATGGACGGGCCGACGGCGAATCCGGAAGTGTTTTGCGCTTGAAACGTTGGACCGTGCGGCGAAGTCAACGCGCTCTAAGGCACGAACTCAACCACGAATCCCGACCGCTCCCATCATGCGGCCGGTCTTGCCGTTTTCGGCGCGGTAAGAAAATAGCAAGTCCGTGTGGCAGTTGGTGCAGAGCTGTGACGATTCGATGGCTTTCTTCGGCACACCTGCGGCTAGCAGTTGCTGGCGGTTGGCTTCCACCAAGTCGAGATATATTTTTTTTGGCAGCTCGCTATGGCCGGGAGCACGGGCCGTCAGGAACAGCAGCGGATACTTTTCGCGCACGGGATCGGAGTCTTTCACTTCTCGAAAGAGGCTAGCTCCGTATTCGAATTGCGACTCGAATTTGATGCGAACTTCCTCTCCCACTTCATAGCAACAGCCTTGAATCCCGGGACCGATCGCGGCCTTCAGATCTCGGGGATTGGTGCCGAAGCGGCGGTGCATTTCGCCTACACCCTTCTCGACGATGCGCTTCACCGTGCCCCGCCAACCGGCATGGAATACGCCAACCACGTGGCGCTTGGTATCGACCAGAAGCACGGGTAAGCAGTCGGCGGTCTGAATCGCCAGCAGCAGGCCTGGAGTCGTGGTGATGAGGCCATCGCCGCTGAGAGGCTCTTCGCTGCTCAGACGCGGAACGCCATCGACGCAGCGAATGATGTCGGAATGGACCTGCCGAAGAGTGACCATCGGCCACGGCGACGCCATGCGGCCTTGTGCGCCACGGCGCTTTTGCGTGACTGCTCCGATTTCACGGAGAAACGCGGCGCGGTTGCGCTCAACCTTGGTCCGGGCGTCATCCTTGGTGAAGCCAAGGTTGAGATCGCGTTTGCCGTATGCGCGGGAAAATCCCCCAAGACGCGTGGAAAAGCCATGGACCAGCCAAGGGAGCGCGCCCAGATGCTTGGCGCGAAGAATGTTGAGACCAGTCTGCTTTGTTTTCTGAAGAGCCCGAGTCGACACGCTTCAATGTTACAGGATGGCGTTGTTGATAAGTCACAGGCCCTAGTGGGCCAAGCGGTGCCGCTTCCCGAAATCGCCCTCTCGGGACTTCCAGCCCTTCAGTACTTCCAACTCTTCAAATCGGCCCCAGGAGGGGCTGTCTGCTCCATGTGTTTCACCATTTCCGGCCAGTAGTGTTGGTTGAGCCCCACCGCCGGATCGAAGTCTCCGGCGTAGCAATGCGGCTTGCGCACACCGAAATCGAACGTGCCCTGATAGTAAGGATTGGTGGTCGAGTCCAGAAAATTCTTGAGCAGATGCACACCGCGATCGAGGTAGAACGTGTCGGCCTCGCCAACGTACAAATGCAGCTTGCCGGCGAGCTTGGGCCCCAGAGTCTTCCAGTCGCGCTGCAGGATCGCGCTGAGATCGTAGTGCTCCTTCCAATACTTCGCGGTCTCGTGGTCGATTTCTCCCGTGCGCTTGTCGAAGATCCGCTTCGGGTAGCCGTCCGCGCCCACCGGGCTGAACACCGCCTCCCAGATGTCGAATTGCTCGCCGGAACGGCTGTGTGTTCCCTGCACCAGTTCGTATCGGTTCATCTGCTCCATGGTCGAGAGCAGCAGCCCGTCTGCTTGCCGCATGGAAGGCCGGGGCACGCGCGCGTACGGAGTTTCGATGAAATACGCGTTCTTGTCTTCGTAAATGTTGGTGGTGACGTAAGCGCGGAAGTCCACGACATCAGGACAGAACACCCACGCGCCGTTGTAGAAGTCAGGATAGAACACCTGCGAGGCCAGAGACTCCCAGCCGCCAGTTGAGCCGCCATACACGGACCGCGCCCATGGCTGCCCGATGCCGCGAAATTGCTTCTCTACGTATGGAATCAGTTCCTGCGTGATGGCGTCGCCGTAGGGTCCGACGTTTTCTGAGTTCACGGCGTAAGAGTCGTCGAAATAAGGAACGGCATGCTGAATCGTTAGAACAATGACGCGCGGCAATCGTCCGGCTGTCCAATCCTGATACAGCTTGTATCCATTACTCGCCGCCCGCAGTTCTCCGTTTTTCAAACTGGCGGCGGGCGGTTGGGTGCGGAAGGCAATGATCCCCGGCAGGTCGCGGTGAAAGTGGTCCTGCTCGACGATGAGCGGGTAGCGCGCGTCGGGGTGGTCTTCCCATCCATCGGGCACTAGAACAACCGCTCCCAAGTACGTTGGTCGCCCCCAGAACTTGGTCAGCAGTTCGCTTTGAATGCGGATGTGCTTGACCCATTTGTTGTCGGCAGTGATGTGCTCCTCGTTGGCCGCGTCCCATCCCACAACGGAGTCGACAACTTTGGGGTCCACTTCTACCGGCGGAATCTTTTCAGTCAGTGAGATGCGCACCGTTTGCCCTGCTTTGGGATCGAGGTGCATCTTCACCGGCTTGCTGTACAAGTTGCCCGGTTTCACCTGCCAGTGCTGGCCCTCGCCTTTTTCCGGAGGCAGTTTGACGGTGTGGCCGTTGGCGAGGTGAAACGTCTCGTAGATGTTGAGGACCGCCTGCACCCAGCAGTCCCCGGCCGGCACATCGTTCAGACTCTCGGCGGGATAGCCCAGGGTTGAACTATCAATCACGGCGGGTGCGCCCGGGGCGAGTGCGTCGACGTCGACGCCGAAGGCCTGCTGCGAATCGGGAGTGCTGTAACTGATTTGAAAGCGTGGCTCTTTTTCGTCGTTGTTGGAGATCAGCAGCATGACGTGGCCGTCGAGAGGAGCGGCGCTCATCTCTTTGGGGAAAGAGATTTCGAAGCGCGGGATCGGCGCCTTGGATGGGGCCTTTGTGGTGGCAGCGCGAAGTGAAGTGACGTAAAGGACTGCGACAAAGAACAGAAAGAACAGAGCGACGGCACCGGGGAAGATTCTCTTGGGCATGGGCATGTTCTTGGGCGAAGGCAGGTATAGCAGCGTGCAGCGCGTGCCGTCAAGAAACGATCCTATGCGAGCTGCGCCAGCCAGATCGAGTGCCGCCCGCAAGTCGGGTCGTCGACCACATGAGACACCACATCGAATCCATTTTCCTTGAGGAGCGCGCGATATTCGGCTTCATCCAGGCTTCCGTGGTAGAGCGGTTCGCCTTGCAACGCTCCGATCGCTTCCCCATGCGCAGGCCCGCTGGTGAACATCAGGGCTGCTTTCGGCGCCGCATGGTTTCTGAAAATGGGGAACATTTTGCGTTGGTCTTCGGGGCACAGATGGAAGAAGCTGTCCCACGCCAGAATGCCATCAAAATGGCGGCCTAGAGCCAGCGTTCGCATATCTGCAACGATCCAAGCTTGAGCCGGAAAACGGGACTTGCACATGCCAATGAGAGCAGAAGAAGAATCTACGCCGCACACATCGAAGCCCTGCTCGATGAAGTATCGCGAGGCAGGCTGTGCAGAGCCACATCCGACGTCGAGAATAGAGGCACCGGCCTGCAGCAGCGCAAGGAATCGATCGATCCAGGGTTTTTCATAAAGGTCGTTGCCGCGGAACTGGTCCCAGTATTCGGCATGCCTCTGATAAAGATCGATGATTCGCTCCGCGTCAGACATCACGTCAAAACGCTAACACGCTCGCGGAGGGAGAACAATGTTGGCGCAGGAATGAGCATGTCATCCACGTCTCGCAACCCTACCCCGGCATGGTGCATCTCCGGTTTGCCCGGGCCCTCGGCACTCCGCTATAGTTTTAGTCATGTTTGGAGACTTCACCGCCACCGACCGCTGGACGAAGAAGCAGGTCCACTGCGTTTACCAGGCCATGATCGTGGCCATCGCCACGCGTCACGCCGACGCGGTCGACATCAAGTTTCTGGTGGACGGACGGAGCGTCTGGGTGGCCCTGCCGCATCCGGCATGGGTGGAGTACAAGAAGCGCACTGGAAAATCAATCACCGATTCGCTGGCGCAGGAAATCGCAGGACACTATCTCAAGACTGCACTTGAAGCCGGTGAAGGCGTTGGTCGCGAGATGTACTCGCTGACGGTGGAAGAAACGCTGGCTCACCTCGAAGCCCTCGTCGCCGAGATGCAGGCGCAGCCAGCCTAGTGGCTATTGCCACACCGTAATCAACTCTGCGGAACAGTGTTCACTCGGACCTCGTAATGCGTCGCAAGCGGCTCGATCTTCGACAGAAGTTGTCGGGCTTCTGGTTCGAATACCGCAATTGAGTAGTCGGGACCAGCGAATTTTCGCACCGCTTCAAGAGAATCGAACAGGTTCACCACGAGGAATTCAACCTCTTCCGCGCCGTCTTTGCGCAAGACGTATCCCCCTTGATAGCCGCCCGCGTTTTTCAAGCTGGGCAAGACCTTGTTCTTGAGAAGTTCTTCATACGCCGCTGCGTTGTGAGTCTTGGTCCAGCCTCTCCAATGCCGTGCAATCATGCGTCCACCTCGCGTTGTGCTGGGTGCCTCTAAATCACCACAGCTTCTTTGTACTCCCCAAACACGCGCCGCATCGCGTCGGAAATTTCTCCCACGGTGGCTTTGGCCTCGACTGCGGCCAGAATCCGCGGCATCAGGTTCGCGCCCGACCGCGCCGCTTCTTCCACACTCGCCAGAGCAGCTTTCCACGGCCCGGCGTCCCGCTTCGCGCGCAACGCTCGCACGCGTTCGACCTGCTGCGCTTCCAGCGCAGGATCGATACGCTGAATCGGGATCGCCTTCTCTTCTTCGACCTCGAAGCGGTTCACGCCGACCACGATGGCCTCCTGCTGATCGACCGCCTGCTGATATTCGTACGCGGCATTTTGAATTTCGTGCTGCACGAATCCGTGCTCGATGGCCTTCAGCATCCCGCCGAGGACTTCGATCTTCCCCAAATACTCAGCAGCGCGCTTTTCAATTTCGTTGGTGAGCGACTCAACGTAGTACGACCCTGCCAGCGGATCGATCGTCTGCGGAGCGCCCGATTCGTAGGCAATCACTTGCTGCGTGCGGAGCGCGATGCGTGCTGCTTGTTCGGTGGGCAGGGCGAGCGCCTCATCATAGGAATTTGTATGCAGCGATTGCGTGCCACCGAGCACAGCCGCCAGTGCCTGGATCGCCGTGCGAACAATGTTGTTCTCCGGTTGCTGAGCCGTGAGCGTGGAGCCGGCGGTCTGGGTGTGGAAGCGAAGCATCCACGACCGCGGATTGCGGGCCTTGAAATGCTCGCGCATGATGCGCGCCCACATGCGGCGCGCGGCGCGAAACTTGGCGACTTCTTCGAGAAAATTGCTGTGCGCGTTAAAGAAGAAAGACAGTCGCGGTCCGAACTTGTCGACGTCGAGTCCTGCTTTGATCGCTGCTTCCACGTAAGCCATGCCGTTGCCCAGGGTGAATGCGACTTCCTGCACCGCGGTCGAACCCGCTTCGCGCATGTGGTAGCCGGAGATCGAAATCGTATTCCACTCGGGCACGTGCTCATTCGCCCAGGAAAACATGTCGGTGATGACGCGCATGGCTTGTTGCGGCGGATAGATATATGTCCCGCGCGCGATGTACTCCTTGAGCACATCGTTCTGTACCGTGCCGGATAGTTTCCGGACATCCGCGCCCTGCCGCCGGGCAACCGCCACATACAACGCCAGCAGAATCGACGCCGTCGCGTTGATAGTCATCGAAGTAGAAATCTTGGTCAGTTCGATGTCGTCAAACAGACGCTGCATGTCTTCGATGGAGTCGATCGCAACTCCCACCTTGCCAACTTCGCCCGCCGCCAGCGGATGATCCGAGTCCATTCCGATCTGCGTGGGGAGATCGAAGGCCACCGACAATCCCGTCGTGCCGTTCGCCAGCAGATATTTGTAGCGTTTGTTCGATTCCTCGGCGTCACCCATGCCCGCGTACTGGCGCATGGTCCAGAGTCGGCCGCGGTACATTGTGGCTTGCACGCCGCGCGTGAAGGGATATTCACCGGGATAGCTCACCTCGCTTTCGTAGTCGGAGCCTTTCAGATCCGCAGGCGTGTAAAGGGGATTGACCGGGATGTGCGAAGAGGTCTCGACGTCTGAACTTGGGTCTGGGCGAGTCTTCAGCTTCTCGGTCATTGGATCTCCACCGAACTGGAAGCGTCACGTTTTGCCGGAGAGCGAAGAGCCGTGGAAAAGGAAAGGCGATTCACGGGCGCTGGCTCTTTCTCCGTACTCTCCAAAAAGAACTCAGCCCGAACCAGGCAAAGGTTATTGTGAAACAAATGGCGACGGCCACGCGGCCGAGTCCAGCCTGTCCGGCATGATACTTTCCGTATTCCTTCACGCTGGCCGCGGCAAAACTCAGAGCCATTACGAGAAAGACGACTCCCGTCACTTCCAGCCAAAGCTGGTGCAGGGCGCGACCGAAGGAGCGAGCGGTCGTGCTGACCGCGCGCATCGCGGCGCTAATCATGCGGTTGCGTCCGGCCTGCTCGCCGGCAACCCGCGCCACGACCCCCGCTTTCCGCCAGGTAGAAAGTTTGGTCACGGCCTCGATTTTAACAGCCTCCGGCGCTACAATGGCCCCACAGAAACGAGCGGCGAACCGTTCCGCCGTCCGGGGCATCTAAGTTGAGTAGAGCAGATCGGGGGACCCTTTGGACCAACAACTGAAGCAGCTCATGAAGGAACTCGGCGACGCCATCAACGAATCCCTTTCCGACTCCGAGCAGATCTCTGAAGTTGTCTCCCGCATTAAAGAAGGTGGTTACGACATCTTCCTGGTACTCGAAGCGACCATTGGCGTCAGCAAGCAGGGCGAAAAATCCGACAAGACTTCCCTGGTTACCACTCTTTCCACGAATCCTGAATTCAAGATCAACGATCAGGACCTCAAGTTCCTGAAGTCGCTGCGCATCAAGATTGACGAAGAGAAGCAGGACAAGAAGTAGCTTACTCCAGCACCTGATCGAGCAACTGTCCTACCGCTCGATCTGCCTCAATAATTGAAGAACGGTGGTCCGCCACTCCCGAAAGATCCGTGTTCGCAAATGCGATTCGCCCGAAGGGTGCCGCCCTGAGCACATCGCCGGGCGCGGGCTTGCCATCTTTGCCGAAGAAAAATCCGGGGGCAGGGCTCAGATATGCGTGTCCCCAGCGGTTCAGAATGATTCCGGCAATGTCGCGCGCAGCGTCGAAGCCTGACCGAGCAAACATGTCGGTAAACTGCTGCCGGATCTGGCGTTCGTAATCGCGAAATGGAGTGGAAATCATCTCGGCGCGGCCTGCGTGGCCCTGCTGCTCAGTGGACTGGCCGGGATATGTGTAGAGAACTTTGAGAGTGAGCACCGTTGGCGAGTCCGGGCTAATCGTCGGCGCGTCAGCGCCGCAGGTCGCCAGCTTGCGCACCTGAATGTAGTTGCCGAGGCCCTCAAACCACTGGCAGCCCGAGATCCCCATTTTGTAAAGGAATCGCCAGTTGCGCACCGCTACGTTGGCCATCATGCACGGCGTGCGATAGAACTGGCGGTAGGCTTCCACGCGATCGGCAGAGAGATCGCGGACAATATGCCGCGTCGTCCAGCTTCCGCCGGCCATCACCACGGAGCGAGCTTGCACGCGGTACGTTTTTCCGCCACGCGTGTACGCAACGGTCACGGATTCTGATTTCGCAGGATCACCGTCGTGTGTTGCGCCATCGTTTGTTGCACCATCGTGTTTCACCCAGACGGCAGTCGAATCCAGCCGGATGCGGACGGTTGCTCCCGCGCGATCGAGCGCTGCGAAATTCACCGTATTCCGGCAGACGTCCTCTAATGTGTGCGCACCGGCAATCGATTCAGGAATCAGCGTTTTCGTGATGAGACGCGCAATGCCGCCGTTGCCATCGGGAAACATCTGCTGCCCGGTCGCATCGCTAATGTCGAGTGGGTGCAGCATATCCGCCGCGTAGGCGGTGAAGCCCGAGAGTGCATCGGGGCCAAGGCCGTATCCGCCGCCTTCGACCGGCGAGAGAAAAGTGCGAATGGTTTCGCGGCTGATGCCATGGCGCTCCACCATCTGATCTTCCAGAGTGATCGTGTCTAGGCGCCGAGAGATGGCATCTCCGGTATATTGCGGCGCCTGCGTGCCGGCGTCCGCGGCTGACTGAAACTTCAGCAACTCCTCGCGCGCCTTCGCCGGAATCGGAGCGCCTTCCAACTTCTTTCCCCACGGATCGGTCAGCCACAATCCTTGGGGATGGCCAAACTTCGCGCCAAAGTACAGGCCGTTCGGGGCCGATCCCAGGTACGGCGTGTTGCTCAGCTTGATTTCGGGCGCGGAGCCGCCCCACTTCTGGTACTCGAGGCGCGGCGTCTTCAGGCCAATGGATTCGTAGAAGTGCGCCATGAAACTGTGCGGATAGGGAACGGGAAAGAACGCCGACCCCTGGTGCGCGATAAGACGGTGGCCGTCCACCAGAAACTCGTTGCGCTTGGCCTCGCCGCCGAAAATCGGATGATTGTCGAGCACCAGGCAGGTCTTGCCTTTCCCTGCCTGCTTCTGGAACGTCAGGGCCGCAGCTAGGCCACTGATGCCGCCGCCCACGACCACACAGTCGTAGGTCTCAACGGTATCAATCGTGTCGGCCGGAAGGCTCTCAAACAGACCATCGCGAATCTGATGACCCGCCTCCATGACGCCAGTCGTGTTGCCGTTGGAATTTGCGTAGTCGCCGACGCCGCCGTAGCCAGTCCAGTCGTCGCTGCCTGTGGCCGGACTTGCTGCTCGACGCTCCGACGTTCTTGCCAACAGTTGCGCGGGCGACGCCGGAGTCATCAGCAGGCCACCGGAGGCTAGCAGCGTGGCATTCAAAAAATCGCGCCGGGTGATTCCCTGCTCCATCCCCAGTGTTTTGTCGGCGCGAGGTCTCGGGCAACTCGGCGGCGACAACTTCTTGAAACGAGTTGGAGTTTTCTTTTGCATGGCTGTGGAAGCGGTCCGTCGCAGGTTCGGGCAGCATTATAAAGGCTGATTTTGCGGCCGCGCTTACAACCCTCCGCCCTGTGCTACCATCTACTGTTTTCTTTTCGCATCTGCCGTGCGGAAAGACAGGATTCCGAATGGGTGAAGTCGCAGGAAACGAAATCTGAGAGGCAGCCATGAAAGATACTCTCGGGGTTCTACTGGCAGGCGGCGCCGGAGAGCGCCTCTATCCTCTCACCCGTGATCGCGCCAAACCGGCAGTCACCTTCGGCGGCATTTACCGCATCATCGACATTACTCTCTCCAACTGCCTGAACTCCGACCTGCGACGCGTTTACATCCTGACCCAATACAAGGCTCTGTCGCTCAACCGCCACATCCGCGAGGGATGGAACATCCTGGGCCGGGAAGTGGGCGAGTTTATTGAAGTTCTGCCGCCGATGAAGCGCGTGAGCGACCAGTGGTACCAGGGCACGGCCGACGCGGTCTATCAGAACATTTATTCCATCGGCTCGGAGCAGCCCAAGCACGTGCTCATTCTGTCCGGTGACCACATCTACAAAATGGACTACGGCAAGATGATGAAGCAGCACCTGGACTCGGCTGCCGACATCACGCTAGCCACAATTCAAATCGATCCGGACCAAACGTACCAATTTGGCGTTGTCGACGTCGACAAAGACGGACGCATTAACGGCTTCGAGGAAAAGCCCAAGGTCACGAAGTTGCGCTATCCCGCGAATCCTGACAAAGTCGCGGGCTCGATGGGTGTCTACCTGTTTAACGCCGACGTGCTCATCCCCGTGCTGCTCAAGGACGCTGAGAATTCCCAGTCCAGTCACGATTTCGGCAAGGACATTCTGCCCAAGATGGTCGATGACTATCGCGTCTTCGCCTACGATTTTGTCGACGAGAACAAGAAAGAAGCTCTGTATTGGCGCGACGTTGGCACTCTCGAGGCCTTCTACGAAGCCAATATGGACATTGTCGCGGTCTCGCCGATTTTTAATCTATACGACGAAGAGTGGCCGATCCGCACGCACCAGCGCCAGTATCCGCCGGCGAAATTCGTTTTCGCGGAATCCGGCCGCACGGGCACTGCGCTCGACTCGATCGTCTCGAATGGCTGTATCGTCTCCGGAGGTCAGGTCAAGAATTCTGTGCTCTCGCCTGACGTGCGGGTCAACTCCTACTCAGAAGTGGATGACTGCATTCTGTTCTCGCATGTCAGCGTGGGTCGCCGTTGCCGCATTCGCAAGGCGATTCTCGACCGCGATGTGCATATTCCCGAAGGCACCACAATCGGGTACGATGCTGAAGCCGACCGACAAAGGTATTTCGTCACTGAAAGCGGCATCACCGTAGTTACGCGCGACTACTCGCTATTTGAGAATCCCGTGACTGTGGATTACTTCACCAGCGAGTGAGACAGCGCCTCCGAATGAAGAATAGATCTGGCCAGCGTACCCTAGGGAGCATTCTTGTAGTTGTGCTGGCCGCTGGCCTGCAAACCTGGGCAACCTCCCCTTCGAACGACACCAACGATAAGGCGGACGCTCTGCTCGCCACCATGCAGACAGAGTTGCAGCGTGCCCAAACCAGTCTGGGCAAACTGGATCCTGCTCCTTACTTTCTAAGTTATTCCGTCTATGACCAGAGCATCGCAGTGGCCGTCGGCGGCCAAGGCAGCTTGATCAATTCCACACGGGCGCGCCGGCGAACGGCGGACGTGACCATGCGCATCGGTACGTCCGCGCTCGACAACGCGCACGAGCAGAGCCGCGGTTCCGCGATCACTTCCGGGACTTTGCCACTCGAAGACGACCGCGACGCGGTTGCGCGCGAACTCTGGCGGCTGACGTATGAGGAATATCGCAAGGCCTCCAAGGCTTACCTGAACGTAAAGACAAACACGCAGGTGCACGCTCAGGAAGAAGACACATCGCCTGACTTTTCTCAGGAGAAGCCGCCGACTCGCGTCGACTACAAAGATGTCGCCTCCGCCCCCGACCAGCGCGCGCTGGAAAAAATGGTGCGCGACTACTCCGCGTACTTTCAGAAGTATCCGTACGTTTATAGCTCTGCCGTAGTCATCACCGCGGAAAAGACCCGGTTTCACTTTCTGTCTACGGAAGGCAATCACGTCGTCACGCCCAGCGCATTCATCCGCGTTGTAATTGAGGCGGAAACCCGCGCCATCGACGGCATGGAACTCATGCGTGTCGAGACGTTTCAAGCCGAAAGTCTTGATCACCTGCCCGCTCAAGCCGAGGTGGCAACGCGCATCGAGAAAATGGCGACCGACTTGAAGGCCCTGCGCACGGCCCCGTTAGCCGAACCCTTCGATGGACCCGCATGGCTTTCCGGGCGCGCGGCCGGCGTCTTCTTTCACGAGGTGCTGGGCCACCGGCTCGAAGGCCACCGCCAGCGCGGCGAGCAGGAGGGACAGACATTTACGAAGAAGGTGAACCAGTCCGTCCTGCCTGAATTCCTGAGCGTGGTCGACGATCCCACACAGCGCAAGCTCAACGGGATGGATCTCGGCGGATGGTATGAGTTCGACAATGAGGGCATGCCCGCCACCCGTGTGGAAGTTATCAAAGACGGCATCCTGAAGACTTTTCTGATGTCGCGAATGCCCATCAAGAATTTCAGCAATTCGAATGGCCATGGCCGCTCCCAGCCCGGCTTGATGGCCACTGGGCGACAGGGCAACCTGATCGTCTCGTCGTCGCGCACGGTGAAGGATTCCGAACTGCGGCAGAAGCTGATCGACGAGGTCAAGAAGCAAGGCAAGCCTTACGGACTCTACTTTGAAGACATCCAGGGAGGCTTCACCCTCACGCAGCGCTCCATGCCGCAGGCCTTCCAGGTACTGCCGGTTCTCGTGTGGCGCGTCTATCCCGATGGGCGTCCAGACGAACTGGTGCGCGGCATCGACATTGTCGGCACACCGCTCGCTGCGCTCAATCGCATTCTGGTGACGGGCGAAAAGACGGACGTCTTCAACGGCGTATGCGGCGCGGAGTCTGGCCGGGTACCGGTCTCGGCAGTAGCGCCCGCGATGTTGTTCTCGGAAATCGAAGTACAGAAACGAGCTCACTCGCTAAACCGGCCTCCCATTCTGCCGCCGACGGAAGGTGACACGAAGAAAGACGCGCCGCCAAAACCATGACAGCCGCGACCATCACAGCTGCAACCCCAACAACGATGGGAATGATTCCAGCGATAAGCATCCGGCTCGCCAGGAGCGTTCGACTCTTGCTGATCGCTGGCGGTTTGCTAGTGTCCGCTGCGTTCGCCGAGCAGAAGGACTGGCCGGCGCTGGCCAAGAGCGATGTTCTGCTGTCAGCGATGCGCGCCGAACTCGATCGCTCCAAGTCGCAACTGAAAATGGACGAGGTGGCCGCGCCCTATTACATCGAATATCGCGTCTTTGACCTTGATCAATATTCCGCGGAGGCCTCTTTCGGCGCCTTGCGAAGCGACGTGCGCGCGCACATACGGTTTCTGCGCGTCGTGGTGCGCATCGGCGATTACAAGCAGGACAGCTACTTTCGCCAGGGCGAGGGCGTAGTGGACTTCATGCCCCTCGACAATGACGTCGCAGCTATTCGTCACGCGTTGTGGCTCTCCACCGACCGGGCCTATAAGGCAGCCGCAGAGTCTCTTACCGCCAAGCAGGCGCAACTCAAGCAACTCACCGTTGACCAACCGGTGGACGATTTTGCGCACGCCGATCCGGTGCAGTCGATCGGGCCGCTGGTCACACTCGATTTCGATCCGCAGCCCTGGAAGAAGATGCTGCAAGACGCATCCGATCTCTACAAGAGCGATCCGGCGATCGAATCGTTTGAGGCGAACCTGAACTTCCGGGCAGTGAACCGGTATTTCGTAAATTCCGAAGGCACGGTGGTGCGGGGCGGCGAGACGTTATATGAAATGAACGTCGGCGGCGCTACCCAAGCAGCCGACGCCATGAGTCTAGCCCGCAACAACGGATTCGTCGTGGCGACTATGAAAGAACTCCCCTCGGCCGCCGAGTTTGTGGGACGCGCCACGAAGATGGCCAGCAGCCTGAAGGAATTGCGCGACGCGCCGGTCGCCGACGAGGAGTATCGCGGGCCGGTACTCTTCTCCGCCGACGCATCCACTTCCGTCTTTGCCGACTTCATCGGCGAAAACATCCTGGGCCGCAAACCGGAATTGGGCAAGAATGCACGCACCACCGGCGCGTTCGCCGCCAGCTACAAGAGCCGCGTATTGCCCGACTTTCTTGCGGTGGTCGCGGACCCCACAATGTCTTCGTATCACGGCCAGTCGTTGCTGGGTCACTACGAGATCGACGACGAGGGCGTTCCCGCGCAACGCGTTTCGCTCGTTGAAAAGGGCAATCTGGTGAACTACCTTATGGGCCGTTCACCGATTCGCGATTTCCCGACTTCCAGTGGCCACGGACGTGCGCAGGCGCCTTCGGGCGTTCCTGGACCTCACAACAGCAATCTGATTGTCAGTTCGCTGCAGCCTACGCCGAAGGAAGAACTGAAAAAGAAATTGCTCGACCTGTGCCAGCAACGTGACCTGCCGTATTGCTATTACGTCGAGACGTTTGGCCCAAGGCTTGCGCCTCGCCTGCTCTACAAAGTGTGGACCAAGGACGGACACGAAGAACTCGTGCGCGGCGGAGCATTTGGAGATTTGGACAGTCGGTCACTGCGCAGCAACCTGATTGCTGCCGGAGATGATGTTTACGTGGAGAACCGCTCTCAGGACATTCCGCACAGCATCCTGGCGCCATCCATCCTCTTCGACGAACTCGAAGTGAAACGCGCAAATGTGAACAAAGACAAGCTGCCCGAGTATCCGCCCCCTGCAGTGGGCAAGTAGTCGGCGAAGCCGCGGGTCGCGTTTACGAGATTGCTGCCACCATTACAGCCGCGCTCGCGGCATCCTCTTCGGCTTGCAACATACGGTACCAAGCGAAAAGGATCAGAAGTGACCGGCGGCCGTCATGCACAGCCGCACCCGTCGGCAGGTCGACAGTTTTCTCGCGCGAGTGCAACTGGAGCACGGGCACGCCAGTTTCTGTTTTCACGCTCCACACCGGGCGCCACCAGCCCTTGCACTCCAGGTGAAAAACCTGCCCGTCCGCAAAGGTGAGAATACCTCCGCTGCCCCAGGACGACTTGAACGTAGCGATCGGTTGATCAGACGCAGAGTCGACAATTTCCGAGCCGGTGCCCAAGCAGCCGCCTCGGCGAAATGTCCATTGACCGTCCTGGCTTTCAGCCAGAAACTTCGTGCACCAGAAACTGGGCCTGTGCAGCGTACCCACAACTTCGCCATCCCATCGCAGTTCGTAACCGCGACCACGTGGGAGTTTCGCCCAGGAAAGCCCGCTGGAAATAGCGGAAGAGAGAGGAATCATAAACACCTCCGTAAAGGCATCTCGATCCAATTCCAGAGTAGCACCAGAGTGTGAATATCAGGTTAAGAATGGCGGCAAATCGGTGGTGGGACGTAAGGCCCGCAGGCTCAGCTGTTTTGGCTTCGATCCTGCTTCATCTGCGAGCGCGTGTGCCTGTCTGACTCGGCAGAAAAAGAAATCGGGCATCCTGATCTCCAGGATGCCCGTAAGGTTTCCGTTCCGCGCTTAGCGCTTCTTGTCTTCCTTCGTCTGTTGCTTCGGCGGAGGTTGCGTTTGCATGTGCTGCTGTGGCGGCGCCGACCTAACCTCGACCGGCGGTGCATTGTGCTGTTGCGGACGTTCAACCTGCGGCGGATTCTGCGTCCGGCTCGGCGGCTCCTCGTGTCGAGGCGACGCCGCAGGACGCATGTTCTGCTGAGGCTGACTTGTCTGCGCCGGAGCATTCGCCTCCGGACGGTTGTTCGGCTGGGCTACCGATTGACGATCGTTCCGCGCCGGAGGTTCGAACGTGCGATTCGGTTCTGACGGCCGGTTTGGCGTCGATGGAGTCGAGTCGGGGTGCGTGCTCGGCTGCACATTGCTCGGCTGACCCATGGCTGGACGATCATTCCGGGCTGGCGGCTCAACCGAACGATTCGGTTCCGACGGCGTCGGCGAAGTCGAGTCTGGATGAACGGTCGGTTGCCCCATCGCCGGACGATCATTTCGCAACGGAGGTTCGAACGTACGGTTCGGTTCCGACGGACGGTTCGTCGAAGGCGGAGTCATTTCCGGACGATTGTTGGGTTGCGCATTGTTCGGCTGACCCATCATTGGGCGATTGTTCCGCGCCGGAGGTTCCAACGTGCGATTCGGCTCCGACGCACGGTTCCCCGGTTGATTCCCCGGCTGGTCTACGGGTTGATTCGGCTGCGAACCGCCCATCTGATTTCCGGGGCGGCCCATATTCGGCGACATGTTCGGCGCCATCACGGGCGTCGCAGGCCGCCCAGGAGGCGCTTGCCGCACGAGTGGTTGCGACGGTGTGTAGTTCACCGGACGCAGGCGTTGCATCTCCTGCCGCGCCACCGGTTGGCCCGGATGCTCATCCAGCATGTGTTGTCTAGCCGCAAAAGATACGGGCGGCGGTGGTGGTGCCGTTTTTGCGATCACTGTGCGCCCGAAGACCGCGTGCGGTGGCGCCGCTATCGGAGCAGCACGGTTGCTGCGAACTCCGAGAACTGCATTCTGCGACGGAGCAACCGCAACTCTGGCAGTCACGCTCGCGCCCCTAAGCTCCCTCCGGTCCACCGGCACGGCGATTCGCGAGACAGGTTGTCCACCCGCAAAACCGCGTTGCGGAACGGCCATCACTGCGCCGGAGACGTTCCGGTTCGCGTACGTCGTGTTGTTGATGACCGTAGTCTTGTTGACGATGGTCGTGTTATAGACGTTGGTGACCGTAACCTGATTCACGGTCGTGTTGCTGATGTTGACGCGGTTCACATACCCGCGGCTCACGTGATACGACGGCACATATACTTCACGGGGCCCCAGCGGGAACCACGCGACATTGCCGCCAAACGTGCGGCCGCCTCCACCTACGAACACAACCAGCGCCGGAGCGTACACTGGCCTCACTTCGACCGGCCCTGGCACCCATCCCCAGCGGCCTCTTACAGAGCACCAGCGTCCATAGTGGAATGGCGCGTAGCCCCATGGGGCCTCATCCACCCAAGTCCATCCCCAGGGATCGATCCACGCCCAATGCCCCGAGTGGTACGGAGCCCAGCCTACTGCCACGCGCGGATACCATACGTGTCCGTACTGGGGAGACGGCTGCCAATCGCCGTACGCATCGAGATCTTCGTAGCCCACCACATCGTGCGAGACGTAACGCGCCGAAGGCGAATCTTCAAAGCGGCGATCGCGGTCATAACTCCATCGGTCGAAGCCGTCCGGATCTCCCACTTGTTGCACATCGGCGTTCAGGCGATCGGTGCCGCTGAAAGTGGCGCGCTGCCCTTGGTGCACGGTATAGGTCTGTCCGTTTCCCGTCGACTCCCCTTCGCCGTCGCGCACCGTGACCACAGTATTCGCGCCGTCTTCGCTGGCCTCCACGCGATACTGGCCGGGCTGCAAGACGGAGAACGCCTGGTTCGGAGTGTCGATCTCGAACACGTCGTCGTGGCTCAGTCGCCGCACGCCTACGCTGATCGTGCCCGAACTGAGCTGGATCTGAACTGTCCGGTCATCCAGGTTGAGAATCGAAATTCCAGTATTGCTATTAAGGCGTATGGACGTTGAACCTAACTCCAATTCCGCTCGCGAATCGCGATCAGCCCATAGCTTGTCGCCCGTGGTCATGGGACGGTTGGGAACCGCTTCCACCCACTCGGATTCCCCGGCAGGCTGAAACGAAACCGATCCATCCATGTGTCCCAGGCGGGCCGCACGGCCCGGCGGATCGTCGTCATCCCGATCTTGCGCCATCATTCGCGGCGCAACGATCATGGCGAGCACAGCAGCCGCCACCAGAGCGGCAAGCGCTCTGCGTCTTCCCTTCAATTTGTTTTGCATGATTTGTCCTCTCTCCCAAGTTCCGCGAAAAACCGCACTACCCCAAGCCAAGAGTGCAAGCCAATCCTGTTTTGCAGGACTTCGCCGATAGAATTTCAAAGGTCGTTCGACTTATTCTAGTTGCTTTGAAAAAGCGCAGAGAGCATTTAGCGCGCGCCCAGCGGTAACTTTAGTGAGGCATCCTCCGTCACCTAACCGATGCGCAATTCCCGTTTTGGTGAGAAGCCGATGACAACTCCAATAAAGGCTTTGTCCGCGTCATTTCCCGCGCTGCTACAATGCCCTGTTTCACACTCATGGTCCGATTTGGCAGCGAACTTCAAGGCCTCAAAAAACGTACTGTCCAGTGGGCTTGGAGAGGTTCTCAAAACTGTCTGATTGTCCAGGCCGCAGTCTCAGTGATTTGACGCACATTTCCGGGGAGAGCAAGTGGAAGACGTCCAGGTCGTCGCGATGCTGGTCCGGCGCTGTATCGCCGGCGATGCCGCCGCCTGGGAGGAAATCGTGCAGATTTACAACCGGCGAATCTACAACATTTGCTATCGCTTCGCGGGATCGGCTGACGACGCCCAGGACCTCACCCAAGAGGTCTTCATCAAGATGTACCGCACCCTTGCGAGCTACGACCACAGCAAGGGAGCATTTGTCACCTGGGTCACGACCATCACCCGCAACCTGCTAGTGGACCATTTCCGCAAGTCCAAGCAGGACCGGATGACCGATTCGATGGACACAACGGGCTCCGATCATGAGGACGCCCAGCCGCTG
>DASRRV010000169.1:0-4085 GCA_035695545.1 Candidatus Sulfotelmatobacter sp.
GCGATCGCCGTCAGCAACGACAGATCAGCGAACACGGATTAGCGGTGGCCCAGGGAAGATTGGAAGTGCGGATGGATCGGACCTTGGAACGGCGCTATCGCTCACCGCAGAATCGCCGTTTGGCCAACCATCTGTTACGGGGAGCGGGACGCTCTATTTACGTTCCTGAGCTGTCCCGGTCTGGAAGCCACGAACTGGCGAGCTGAACAGGCCATTCGCCCGATGGTGGTGACCCGCAAAGTTTGGGGCGGGAATCGCACCTCGCGCGGAGCGCACACGCAAAGCATTCTCGTAAGCATTCTGCAAACTTGCCGGCAGCAACTCGGCTGCGCTTCTTCTATTCTTCAAAAGCTGATCTGCGCCGCTCAGCCCAAGCCTCTGGACTTAACTGTCCCTACACGCTAAACAATTACGGGCAAAATTGGCAGCGTAAAATGCAAAAGTCTAGACTTAGTCTAGACTAGGAGGCGCTTTTGCAGCGTTAGGGGTCATTTTTTTGTTCACTTTGACGGTGCCCCGGCCCGTTTTGGCGTTTGCCGGAGTCCAAGCATTCTGGTGGCTGGCTGCCCCGCTCACGCTGATGGTTCGCAGCGGAAGATCATGTATTGGCGAAGAGAGATCGGGCCGCTCGGGCGATCCCCTTGAGAACTTGGAGTCCATCCTCCTGTGAGCCGGTATCGAACTGCGCTCCCGCATGATCGACGGCATTGCTGACCATGGCAACCGAGGCTACCGAGGCTTGCCTGGCTACGCCAAAGGCAAAAAGCGATGCGGCCTGCATCTCGACCGCGAGGACGCCCTCCCTTGTCCATTTCTTGAGTTGCGTTTTGGTCTCGCGATAAGGGGCGTCCGTCGTCCACACTTTTCCCGAGCGCACCGCCCATCCGGACGCGATCAACTCCCGCTCGAGAAGCGGAACCACCGGCGAGTTGCACGCGACCTCACTGTCTGGAGGCAGGTAGTGATACGAAGTTCCCTCGTCACGAATCGCGCTGGTTGCCACCACGAGACACGGGAGTGGTAAGTCGGGAGACACGCGCCCGGCGGAGGTCAGCCCGATGATGAGTTTGGCCCCCGCTGCTTGGAGCTGCTCGGCAATCAGTACCGTGTAGGGTCCGCCGATGGTTCGCGCGATGATTCCGCAGGTAACGCTTTCAAGATCCATCGCGAACATCGAGGTGTGAAAACACGCCCAGGCCCCGAAGCGCTTGGCTATGCCATCTCGAACCAGCCAGTCGGTGATATCTCCATCGAACTCCAGGATGCATACCGCGGGAACGGTTCCGCCCGGAATCTGCCGCCTTCGGCGCACATCGTCGATCAAGTCCTTTGGGGTGAATGTGGACGGCTGGTCCAGCGCATGGCCGAGGATCGGAGGGGTCGAATTTTCCGTCATGTCCTGGATCCATCACATCGACAGATTCGGTTGGAGATAATCTTCATCCCACCATGAAGCAGCGTCCCAAGTTCATCGTCTGCATTGTACACGGACAGCGTCAGAAGCGGGTTATGGGAAGCGTAAGGATAGGGCTCTGGGAGGATTGTCGGCAACTCTTCCATAAAGGCCATAACGGAAGGTTGTCCGTGATCCGGGCGTAATCGCGGAAATGACAAGGCGGATTACCGATGATCATCCGCGCTTAGACGATACGGCTACTCCAAACCAAAGGATTATAACTCTGCAGCGATACGCGCAGCGCTCTCGAAGGGCCTATCAAAGCAACAATGCAAGCAGGCACAGAAGGACGAGTGGCAAGCCCCGGCGCGCAGTTGTATGCTTCTCTCCATGGCAGGCCTGTCTCGCGCTCGGAGCAAACCACCTCGTGCTTCCTCCCGGCAGCTTGCCAACGCTCTTGCCGAAGCGGGACGCAGCTTCTATGTCCGTGGATGGGTGCTAGGCACGAGCGGCAACTTCAGTGCCGTCTTGCAGCGCGAACCGGTGCGCTTGCTTATAACCGCTTCGGGACTCGACAAGTCAACTCTCAACACTCAGCACTTCCTCGAGATCGATAAAGAGTGCAATGTCGTTCGCGGTTCCCGTAGACCCTCGGCAGAGGCTTTCCTTCATCTTGCTGTGGCCCGCGTGCGCGGTGCAAACGCGATTCTTCACACACACTCAGTGTGGAGCACCCTTCTCTCCGACCTTCACGCTGTCAAAGGCGGCCTCACCATCTCCGGCTACGAAATGCTCAAGGGCCTCGAAGGAGTCAAAACCCACGAGCACCGTGAATGGCTGCCCATTGTGGAGAACTCCCAGGATATGCTCGCTCTGGCTACAAGCATCGAGGCAGTCCTGTGCAATCATCCCGACTCGCACGGCTTCCTCTTGTGTGCTCACGGGCTTTATACTTGGGGCGAGGATGTGGCCCAGGCCCGGCGGCACGTCGAAATTCTGGAGTTTCTCCTGGAAGTGCTGGGGCGCCGGAGCAGCGGCGAAGTTGGTTGTGGCCGAGCGTGAGGTGATGCGATGGCGACGCTGTGCATTCCTGAAGAAAATCGCACCGTGACTGGATTTGACGCGGTTCGCGCCTATTTGGCTGGCATCGGCATTGATTACGAACGCTGGGAACCTTCGCATGGCGTCCCGGCAAATGCTCCGGCTGTGGAAGTCCTCACCGCGTACTCGGCGGAAATTGAGCGATTGAAAGCGCAAGGTGGCTACGTTACCGCGGACATTATTGATATTTCGCCCGAGACTCCGAACCTCGAAGCCATGCTCAACAAGTTCAACTCCGAACACTGGCATGACGAGGACGAAGTGCGCTTCATCATCGAGGGCCGCGGACTCTTCCACATCTGCCCGCGCCAGGGTCCCGTTGTGGCCATCACGGTCGCAGCTGGGGATCTCATTCGCGTGCCTCGCGGCACCCGGCATTGGTTCGATCTCTGCCGGGAGCGGCGGATCCGCGCAATTCGTCTCTTTCAGGATCCCTCCGGCTGGACGCCGCATTACACGCAGAGCGGCGTTGACAAAAATTATCAGCCGGTGTGCTTCGGGCCGAGTTATCTGCCAGCACAAATGGCGCTGAGCTGATCTTGTCTGTACCTTTCGACTCAGGGCGCACGCGCGGAATTCTGCTCGACATCGAGGGCACAACAACCCCACTCGATTTCGTTTACAAGACGCTTTTCCCTTTCGCCAGCACACGCGTCGAGGAGTTCCTCACTGCGCATATTCAGGAAGATGAGATCCGCGCGCTCGTGGAGGAACTGCGGCAGCATCACCAAAGGGACGCAGAGTCTGAAGCCAGTCTCCACATCTGGTGCGATGAGACCACCACTGATCGCGTGCGTTCCGCTGCATCCTACGTGCGATGGCTGATCGCGCGCGATAGCAAGATCACACCCCTGAAGGCGCTGCAGGGGAAAATCTGGGCGGCGGGTTACCACAGTGGCGACTTGCGCGGCGCCGTGTATCGGGATGTGGCGCCCGCCCTGGCACGCTGGCGTGCGCAGGGTAGGCGCCTCGCGATTTTCTCTTCAGGTAGCGTGCTCGCGCAGAAATTACTTTTCGCGTATTCAACTGTTGGGGATCTGACAGTTTTCCTCGACGGATTTTTTGACACAACTACAGGGCTCAAACGCGAAGCCGGAAGTTATCGCCAAATCGCCGCGGAGCTAAGTATCGCGACCAGTGAGGGTCTCTTTCTTTCGGACGTAACCGCAGAACTCGACGCTGCGAGGGCCGCGGGCATGCAAACGGCTCTCGCGTTGCGGCCCGGTGTGCCATTGCCTGCTGCGTCCGACCATCCGACGGTTCGCGGCTTCGATGAGCTCTTTCCATGAGGAAGGTAACGCCTCATTTTTTCAAAGCCTGTCCCTGGCGAATCACTGAATTGGGCAAAAATCAGGTTTTTTTCGGGTTTCAACAATGTTACATGGGCCTGGAATGGAACAGAGTTTTTGCGGACCACAGGGCTTCGAAATTCCATCGACCTTGGTGTCAATTGAACCTATTGAACCTAAAGTTGACGAACTTCTCAAAGAAGAAGCTGTAAGTGCTTGATTGGTGAGGAGAAAAGTGGTGCGCCCGGGGGGATTCGAACTCCCGACCTTCTGGTTCGTAGCCATTCGAACTACTTTGC
>DASRRV010000170.1:0-8112 GCA_035695545.1 Candidatus Sulfotelmatobacter sp.
ATCCGGTTTTCATCGGCGTTGCCCTATGCGGGCTCGGGCTCGCGGATCGGATGGCGGGAAGAATTCCACAAGCTTTCGAAGATTTTTCAGGTGCAGCCAGGAATAGCCACATTGGCAAGGATCTCCGCTGGGAATCCGCAACGCGCATCCAGCTTGGCGAGCTTCTAGAGCTACAAGGGAAAAGTCAAGAGGCGCTGGCCGAATTTGAGCAGGCGGAGTCGTTGAGCCAAGGCGTAGCGGACCCGGCGAGTCTGCTAGACGCACAATATGCGGTTGCCCGCTGGTATGCGCGGGACGGACAGCTCTCCAAGGCAGATGCGGAGTTGGCGCCGGCGCTCGAAAAGCTGGAGATGGCGCGCCAACTGGTCTCCAGCGATACGCTGCAAGCCTCCTATTTTGCCGCCGAGCGCAAGTGTTACGAACTGGCGGTCGAGTTGCGGATGCAACAGTTTGAGCGCGAGCCAGCCGGAGGAGGCGATGCGTTGGCGCTCGAGATGAGCGAGCGAAGCCGGGCGCGCGGCCTGCTGGATGCGTTGAGCGCCAGATCCGCTTCAGGCGCGCGCAGAAGCGGCGAAGCCGAGATACGGCTGATGCAGGCGAAGCTGGCTGTGGACCGCGCCTTCAATCAGCGCCTGAAGCTTCTGGTGGAGGGCGGCGCACGGCGCGACCTGGAAGCGAACTCCGCGAAACTGACCCAGGGGCTGGGAAATCTGGAACGAGCGGAGGACGACATGCATGCCGACGCAAGCCAGGCAACGAAGCCGGCGCCCACGATGTCCGCGGCCGAAATCGAACAAGCCAGCCTTAGGTCAAACGCCACGTTCTTCGAATACGCGTTGGGCCAGGAGCGTAGTTATCTATGGGTGATCGGTGGCGGGAAGGTCCAGAGTCATGTTCTTCCTCCGCGGGAGCGTCTGGAAAAAATGGTCAAACAGTGGCGGGCCTTGGCCGCCGGCCAGGAGCGTACCGCGTCGGAGGCAGGGGCCAAACTCCACCACTTGTCGGCCCGGCTTTCCTGCGCCTTGTTCGCCGACGCAGTGCAACCCGCAATGACGCGGATGGTCATCGTTCCTGATGGCGAACTTGCCATGCTGCCTTTGGCGGCGCTTCCTGAGAATGGCTGTTCCGGCGCGCCGGGAGAGCCGCTTGTCGTGGGGCACGAGATTACACTGACTCCCTCGCTGTCGGTCTTTCTTACCCGCGAGCCTGAGGCGGAGAAGGTGCCTTTTCAAGGGGAAGTCGCCATTGTCGCCGACCCGGTCTTTGATGCAGCAGACCCTAGAGCCGCAGCCTTAAAGAGTGGCCCACCCAAACCCGATTCGCATCTGGCGGGAGATCCGGAGACCGCGGCCACAATTCCCAGGCTCCTGAACGCCGGCTACGAGGCCAACGCGATTCGGGAGACAGTCCGGAAGGCGACTGGTACCCACCAGGTATTTCTGGCGCAAGGATTCGATGCAAGTGTAGACACGGTGCTGAGCCCGGCGATGCAGCAATACCGAATATGGCATCTGGCAACCCATGGCGTTTACGACCAGACCATGCCGGAGTTTTCCGGACTTGTCTTCTCGCTCGTTCGTCCCGACGGAGGCCCGCGGTTCGGCCTTCTCAAGGCATACGATATCGCCAGGTTGAATGTTCATGCTGAACTGGTAGTACTCAGTGCGTGCGATTCGACGGCTGGCGAAAACCTGAGCGGTGAGGGAGTTATGGGTCTGAGTTACTCCTTCTTGCGCGCCGGAGCCAGGGAGGTGGTTTCCACGCTCTGGAGCATCGATGATGCGAAATCGAGAGAATTGATGATCCCTTTCTACAAGGAGCTGATGCGAAACGGAGGAAACGCCGCCGCAGCTTTGCACCAAAGCCAGTTGACCGTCATGCGCCAGAGCCAGAGTTCCGCGCCGTATTACTGGGCTGGGTTCGAGTTGACTTCAGTGGGAAAGTAAGGCATCTGATGCAATTCGATAGAGATACACAGCGAACCCTACTTCTTATAAGGCACAATGGTGTGACTTTTCGTCTCCGAAAGAGAAACATGGGCTGTCAACATATGGCCAGCCACTAATCAGCACGAAGGCTCTCGCCTGCGCCGTGGTTCCCGGGAGAGTATATTTAGCGCGCATTCCTATCATAGAGTCCAGAGACACAAGTGTCTGGCCGATGCCGCCCGATGACGAGTTTGGACCAAACCGCCGATCAATTCTTGGGCGGGCGTCGCCAGATTTTGGGACGGCGTTGATACTACGTCCACTCCGGCGCGCATCTTAAAACGGGATTTTCGTGCAGATATCCTTTCTCAGGGTACAGGCGAGCTTGCGATAACGTCTTATGGGGATGGCACCATATTTTACTGGTTATCAATTTTAGATTTCGAATAGAACATTTGACTTCCTTCCGTCCATCTTGGATAACCGCCACTCGGGTCGATTGATCGGTAGGTTTCGCTCACACCATCTCGACAAGGCGCACCTTGCGTTGGACCACGGAAATTTGTGTGAAATGTTTTTCCACCAAACACATAAGTAGGTGAGGGCTTCCCCAAGGCCAAGTACCGAGTACATCGTAAGCGGCGAAATCTGAAGATGTCCTTGGGAAAGGCGTGTCCGCGCGTTTTCAACGCCTCTGAAAATGCTATCAACAGCTGCAACAGTCAAAATGTGTAGGTGCGTGAGAAACAACGTCTCACAAAAGGAGAGTCACCAATGAAGCACTGTACTGTGTTCGTAATCGCAGTGTTCCTTCTCGCGAGCTTTGCCGCCACCGGCACTGCCTCGGCACAAGATCACGCTGCCCGAGCAACCATCCCGTTCAATTTCAACGTGGGAGACAGATGGGTTCCCGCCGGGACATACCTGATGACATCGGACGTGAAAAACCCCGAGGTCGTATCCATTCACAGCGAGGACGGCAAGATCACTCTGCTGAGCGTCACGCAAAGCGACGGCCGGCGATTGAATGTGGACAAACTGGTCTTCACGAAGTATGGCGATCAGTATTTCCTGCATGAGATCCTCTGCTCCCTCTGCGGAATGAATGTTGCATTCCCGGGCTCCAAGCACGAGAAGATTACACGAACTCGCTTGGAAGCTGGTCTCTTGAGCCCGACCGACGTGTACCTGGCGCTTATTAATAAGTAGAAATACCTGAACCCTTTACTACGCCTGGAGGCGACAGTGCCCGGATCCGGCAAGCCGCGCACGAATCAGAATCCAGGCGAAGTAAGTTGGTCCCTTCCAAGGGAGTGGTCCCCAAGCCGTACATGAGCTCAGGGTCATATACGGTTGGGCGGTAATACTCTGACAAGGCGCTACGGTCGCCGCGAATGCTCGCGACATGGCCGAGTTCTCAGATGTTCGACCGGACTTCGGCTTGATTTCAACCACTTGCTATCGTTCCGATCGCGAGGTCGTCCATCTAGCAAGCTGGGAGGTTGTGTGCCCGAGTTCCTGCCTTTAAATTTGCTCGGATCGCATCCGCCTCACAGCATCGCCGACGGGAGGTTATGGCATTGTCTATTCGGATCTGTTGTTTTGCCGGAGTGCTGATGATGATCTTTGCGGCAGCGGCACCGGCGGTTGCGCAGATCGAAGCACATGGATCCCTCTCGGGTTGTGACCATAAGAAGGCGCTGCCGGACTATTGGAATGAGATCAAATCGACCCCGCACAACTCGCTGGCGAATTACTGTATGGCTGAGTTGCTTCTACAAGAGCGCAACTACCAGGCCAGTGTGAACGCCTACCGAGACGCGCTGCGCGGAGACGGGTATCCCACCTGGATCAAAGTCTGGAGCCAGATTCAATTGGGGAAGATCTTCGACATTACTCGCCAACGCGAACGGGCCGTCGCGCAATACCAGTTAGCGATTCAATCCGGCGATAACACTGACGGAGCGATCAATCAGGCTCGCGAATTGTTGGAGCACCCATTCGAATGGCCCGAGGCTCACTGAACGCGCGGCCGGAACGGCCTACCCGCGGAGAACGCCATTCGAGGAAACTCTTGCCACCCCACGAGACGGGATTACTTATAGCCCCGGTTTCACACATAATCGATCTCCTCGAGCAGTTGGGTTGCGCCAGGCTCAACGATCCCCGGGATGGTGTGGGATCCCCATCAAGGGTCTTTGTCAGACCTTATCAGGATGAATAAGATATCGGTGCTCTGGACTGTTCTACGCGGACTACAGCATCGCCCTACCAGATCATCGGATCTGACTTCAACAAGCACCGTTCGATACGATCAGCCTAAAGGGATACACCAGCGATCCACCAGACGCTTCGTAGTTGCTTTCTTACCACTCTTTCGGGTGGATGGATGAGGCCGACTCTAGAACCAGTCTCATAAATAGGCGAGGTGAGATTTCGTGCGATTCTGGGAATGCTCTGGTATTTCGCGGAATTGCCGATGGCAGGACGCTGGGAACTGAACGATGAACAGTGGGCTGCGGTCGAACCGATGCTGCGTCCCGGACGGCGGGCGGATAATCGCGGCCGCCCATGGCAGGATACGCGCGCGGTGCTGAATGGCGTATTTTGGGTTCTGGGCACAGGGGCGCAGTGGCGGGAATTACCGGAGAAATATCCGCCGTACCAGACCTGCCACCGCCGCTTCCAACAGTGGATCCGCAGCGGAAAGCTGGAGGAGGCCGTGAAGATGCTGGCACAGCATCTGCATGAGCGAGGCCAGCTGAATTTAGAAGAGGCGTTCGTGGATGCCACCTTCGCGAGCGCCAAAAAAGGGGCTTCGCCGTCGGTCCCACCCGTCGCGGCAAGGGCACCAAGATCATGGCTGTCGCCGCTGATAACAGTCTTCCTCTCGCCGTATCTGTCCAGAGCGCTTCGCCAGCCGAGTGCCAGCTTGTGGAAGAAGTTCTTGCCGGAAGCTTCCTCGACGAACTCCCGGCCCGCCTCATCGGCGACAAAGCCTACGACTCGGACCCTCTCGACGCGAAACTCGCCGAAGATTACGGAATAGAACTGATCGCACCCAATCGGCGACGCAGAAGCAAAAGTCAGGACGGACGCAAGCTGCGTCGTTACCGCAGACGTTGGAAAGTGGAGCGGCTCTTCGCCTGGATGCACAACTTCCGCCGTCTTGTCATCCGATGGGAATACCACATCGAGAACTTTCTCGGTTTCGTGCATCTGGCCTGTCTCCACCTGCTCCTCCGCCATATCGTATGAGCTATTTCCGGCCTCGCTTCACCACGATGTATGGGTGACCCTTGGCCTTGAACACGTGGTTTAAATAGCCGCCCTTGGACTCGGCAGACATGAATTCGGCATGCTCCTCGGAAGACACTTCGAAATAACGGTACACATCTCCGCTCTGGCGGAACTCGATGTCCAACTCGCACCTGCGTGGCTCGTAACCCATCGAGGCAATCGTCTCTGAATCCACAGCCTTCCGCCGCATTCGGCAAGACTACACCGCTGCACTATTTATGAGACCAGTTCTAGACTTGATAGCGTTGTCTGCGTGGAGCGTGGCCTGGTCGATCGACGTCATGAGGCCCTTTCCTATGGCTAGGCTCCACTTATTTCTGTTCCTCATTTCTTTTTCGCGTGGCTCTCAGCACAATGTCCTGTCTGAATGGCGGTATTGTCACTATCACCGGCTCGCCTCCGTGCACCTCCGTTGCCGGAGAGTACTCACCACTCACGGGCGAGAAAAGCGACACCTCATACTCGCCGGGCGGCAGCGCGAGAGATACGCTGCCCTCAATCGGTGAACCGGCTGTGCGATCGTCAAGCTCGCGCCCATCGGCGAGATATGCCACATAATCCTGCGCCGAAGCAGACAAGCCTGAGGCGACCAGGTCGCGCGGAGCGTGTGCAATCCACTGCGGCGCGAGCTTTGCATGAACGTAGTCGAATGAGTCCATAAACTCAGAGAGATGCTGCATCCAACTTCGAATTGCGGCCCGCGAGGCTGAGGTGCCGGTCTCGTTACCTACGGTGATAGAGAAGTCAATGTAGTCGTATTGGCAGCCGCTGAGTAAAGCCGTCCACGCGCGCTTGCGGTGAATCGTCCAACCGGCTTGATCGCGGTACATGCTGGCCGCATTGTCTTCGTCGAGCACGACAGGCCGGGGCTGTGCGAAGGTTGCACGGCAAAACCCCTGTACATCCGCCAGTTTCAATTCTTTCGACATGAAGTCGCCCATATCGAAGACCTTGCCCGCGAATTGCGTGTTGGGCAGAGGATGGTCGTTCACGATGTCGAAGTCGCCGCTCTTGAAAGTCGCATCCATGGGAAACGAGTTGTTCGCAGCGTACGAGAATGCCTGCTGGCCCGCGAGCAGATGCGGCCTGTTCAGGCGGTGCATCTCCTCCCGCATTACCTGCGCCATGTGGTCCTGCCACGCATCCACGTCCACGGGCGTGGCGTGACCGGAGACTCCGCCCCCGGGCTCGTTGCAAATTTCGTAATAGACGTTGTCGTAACCGCTGGTCTCCTCGATGATCTTGCGCGCATACCTGGTCTGCCTGTTGACAAGCTCTGGGTCCTTCAGCGAGAGGTAATCTGGCCAATCGACCTTGCCCACGTGCTGCAGGTTGTTCTCCGCACGCAGAGGATTGAGCGCCCAGATGTCGCCGGCGTAGGTATTGCTGAAAATAGTCAGCTCAACGACGATGCCTCGTTTCGAGGCTGCGTCGAGGAAGCGGTGCAGGCGATCGAAGTACTCGGGGTTCCACGTGTCCAGATCGTAGACCGGTTCTCCATCCAGCGCCTTTCCCGGCCCTTTTCGCACCCACGGAGCGATGAAGTCGGGCGACTCCGGTTTGCACGGTGAGGACGGATTGCGCGCGCTCTGCAGCTCACGATAGAGCAGGAAGGTGCGTGTCACCGTCATTTTATGCCTGGCTGCGTCGTCGAGGTATTTCTCGAAGTCGAACGGACGGTTGATCACCGAGCCGTAATGCTCCGATGCAGAGATAAGCGCCAGGGGCTTTCCCCGAAACAGCAGATACTTCGGATTCTCCGGATCAATCTTCACCGCTACTTGTGCGCGCACCACGTTCAGCGCGCATAGTGTCAACGCAATGGTCGCGAACCAATGTCGCGCTCCGGCCTGACGATCAAGCATTCTGCCTCCCCTGCGCCGCGTCCGGCTCGACTCCAGCCGCGGCCAAGCGATGCTAGTTTGTTGTACGCGCCGCGGTCAAAAGTGTTACCTGCGTAATACTTCCTTGTTATGTTCAACCTGTGCCTAGGCTGTTCTACACTGTTTTCGCTTAGCCGGCAATTCACATGCGATTTGGTCGATTCGGCGAGCCACCGAGACAGGGAAGTCTTCAATGGGATTGAAGGCACGGAGTCGACCTAGATACTTAGGAACTATAGGAGGCTAGTTGTGAAGAGTTCGTCAAGAGATATAGTGAACAGATTTTCACGTGGAGAGCACCTCTCTGATGAAGAATTGCTGCGTCTTCGTCAGCACTACGATGATGTCAAAGTAGCCACCGGGACCTTTGGTGAACGGTATGTGTTGGTGCATATCGACGCCGCGAAGAATCTTCATCGGGTCGAGCAATGCCTCGACGCTCGAAAGTTAACAGCGGCAGCTTAGTCACACCAACCGCTCGCAATGCGAGGGCCATTCTAACTCGGAATCCATGTGCACGAAGCCGAGGCGGACCTATTCGTGATACTTTCGAAGTCCGGCACAATGCCGTCTGGTGACAAGCTCGTAAATTTGAAACGCGGTGCATTGGTTGCGAACTGGGCGTCTTGTTCCTATTGGCTCACTCTGATTGATGGTCGATATGCCCACACTGCGTCTTTAGATGAATCGCCGCGAAGTACGATCATAGGTTTCTCAGAGGGGCTAACCAGTTTACGATCGATTTCATTACAATCTCATCCCTCTGGTTGAATACTGTCGTTTGGGAGCGAACGAGACCGAATTCGGGCCGGCTGGCCGAACGACGAGTTTCCAGGATTTCAGCATGGGTGCGGAGTCTGTCATCCGGGCGTACCGGATGGGTCCAGCGCATTTCTTCCACGCCGGCTCCAATCATCCCGCCGCTCACATTGATCGACTCGACACGAAGCCGCATGACGATTGCAGCGGTCAGCCATCCCGAAGCGGTGAGGCCGCTGAAG
>DASRRV010000171.1:0-61436 GCA_035695545.1 Candidatus Sulfotelmatobacter sp.
CCTCCACACATAACAGCGGGTTGTAGCTGCGCTTGCCCCGATACTTGGGGTTGTAACCGACTTCCGCGCCGTCTTGCTTTCCGAACACGGTCACGACCGTGCTGTCCAGATCGAAGATGAGACGCGAGCGACACTCTGGCACCTGACTTATGCACAGAATGGGGCTTGTGTGAGGTTGCCTGCTGAACTGTAGCCCTCATCGTTTTTGGTGGTTCACATTGGAATATCGGCTGTGTTTCTTCTATTCCTGACTTCTGTGCTCCTTTCGCCGTAAGTGCCTGTGTTTTCTGGGTTAGTCGCGCATAGAAATCTATGCAGGATTTAGTCCGATAGCGACGTGGCGAGCACCGGCAAGAAACCTGACGGCCCGGTCGCGATTTCTCTGAGCCGTTGCATCAAGCGCTGAAGCAATCCTCGCTCTGCATATTGGTCGCTGTAGCTGATGCCCACTCGTCCAGCGTGCTTCCAGATCTTGGCGGCCACAAACAGAAAACGTAATCGTGCCGTGGCCAAACGGGTGTGCTCCAGTTGGTCCACCGGCACGCCCTCTTCCCGCTGGAACAGCAGCAGCCAGCAGTTCAAGTTGTAGGCCAGCATCACCAGCTGAAAGTGCACGCAGTTGGTGGCCCAGCGGGCGGAAGGATGCGCCGCCAACCCGGCGTCGTTGTTGGCTTCCTTGATTAGGTTCTCCGCCCCGGCCCGTCGGTTGTAGAACCACACCAGCAGATCAATGGCCCGCTTCATGTCGGTCACGAACACCCGATAGGTGTACTGCGGAGTGTCGAAGAGTTGGTACTGCTCGCGCTCGGGCGGGTTCAGCTCTTCCTTCTTCTTGTAGCGCAAGGCGACAAAGCGAAAGCCCCGGCCCCAACCTTCCGGCTGATACCAGAATTCACACTGCTCATCGGCGTCGGTCTTGGGCGAACGCTTCCAGTCTGCGGCTTGGAGTTGTTCCAGCAGACGCGAGGTCTTGCGGGCCACGATGATGAAGTGCACCTTGGCTTTTTCGTAAGCTTGCACTGCCGGCCAGCAATAGAAACCGGAATCGGCCCGCGCGAAGATGGTCTGAACGCAGGAAGGCAAAGCCGCGAAGACACGGTGCAGATGGCGCGCGATCTGCGGGCCGTCGGGCCGGTCGCCATTATGCAATTCTCCCCAAACGTATTCATGGGTCTCGGCCATAAAGGTCAGAATGGGTTGAAAGCTTTTCTTGCCTTTGTTCTTTGGGTTATAGCCTTTACGCGCCCCCATCTGACGGCCATAGAGGGTGTGCACGGTGGTGTCGGTGTCCAGCGTGATCGACTTCAGCCCGACATTGGCCGCGGTCCACACCCGTTCGCGCAAGCTGCGCTGCAGCTGCAACAGTTGCCGCTCCAGGGTCAGATTCAGCGAGGCTAGAAACCGCCAGAACGTGCTCTGCCCGGGGAGCCCGGACACTTTCAGGATCCCGGTCAGCATCGGGTCCTGGGCCACATAACGGATGTGATTGAGACGGGCAAAGCCCACGTAGATGGACAACACCATGCCCAGTAGGAATTGATAGATAGTCATGACGCGTGGGATTCGCTTGATCGTTAAGGTTTCCGCAATCAGCTTTTCGAAGCCCAGCTTCTCCAACATCGTGGCTACCGGGAACAGGCCGCCATAGGGGGTCAGATTCTTAGCCTCGAAGTCAAAGTGAGTGGCAGCGGCGATTTTATTGGGGTTTGGGATATCTACTGGGGAGCCTTGATTGAGGCGGGGTTTGTCGCTATGCTCTTTCTTGTTCTTCACCACTTGGGTGACCTCCTGGAAATCGGCTCGCGAAGCGCTCACTTCGCGGCTTCTCTGTTTTACAACAGGATTTCCAGGGTCCCCAAGGGGTTTTACCCTCAGGATCTCTCCATCAGCTCAAATGCTGTGCATAGGTCAGGATCCAGATCCCCGCGCAGCTGTTCGAGCAGAAGGACGAAATTCGTTTTGTCGCTTTTCCGCTTGTGATCGGTGGGTTTTCCGCCGGCAACCGGGTATTCCCAATCGATGTCTAGCCCATCGAAGCCGCACCTCTCGACCAGTTCAATGCAAGACGCAGAAAAGTTCTTTCGCGCTACAGCAGTGGATGCAAGATCAGAAAAATATGTGGAACCACTCCATCCGCCGACGGAAAGCAAAATGAGCAGCCTCGGATTTCGCACCCGTAAGCCCTTCAGCAGTTCAAGGTTCGTTACATCCACATCAGGGTGACCCAGGGTGCACTTGCCGAGGGAGTCCGGTTTTGCCTGTGAATAAATCAGGTGAGTCGGCTTTTCGACCGGAGCTTCAGAAAACTGATACCCGGCCAGGCTGCTCTTCCCGTAGTAGTAGCCCACGATCCTCTTGGTTGAGGCGCACGCGGCACCCAAGAGGAACAAAATCGATATGCAAGAAAACAGCAGGCGGCCAAGCACACGAGATTTTCCAGAGAATACCAAGAGTATCTTCTCGTTTCGGATCGGAAGCGGCCTTTAGGTTCAATTCACCGGCTGTACTGATTTCTCTTCTTGTCGTCGTGTCGCTCAAGGCCGAGGTCGATCAACTTGTCAATCAGGTCGGAATATTCGAGACCTGATGCGGCCCACAGTTTGGGATACATGCTGATGGAAGTGAATCCGGGCATGGTGTTGATCTCGTTGAGGAAGATCTTTCCGGTCTTCGGATCCATCAGGAAATCGACGCGCGCCAAGCCAGAGCAGTCCACGGCTTTGAAGGCCTTCACCGCCAGTTCCTGCACTCGCTTGGTTTCGGTCTTCGTGAGCTTCGCCGGAATGATGAGCTGTGAGCCCTCGTCTACGTATTTCGCGGTGTAGTCGTAGAACTCTTTGCCGGGAACAATTTCTCCCGGGACCGAGGCTACAGGATCGTCGTTGCCCAACACCGAGCACTCGATTTCGCGGGCTTTTTCTTTCTTGCCACCCACGCCTTGCTCGATGACGATCTTGCGATCGAACTTCGCGGCTTCTTCAATGGCCGGACCGAGTTCTTTGCGGTTGTGCGCTTTACTGATGCCCACGGAAGATCCGAGATTCGCGGGCTTCACGAATACCGGATACGTAAGCTTGCTCTCGACCTGCTTCTGAACCTTCTTCGGATCGGCCTCCCACGCACTGCGCAGGGTGGTGACGTGCTTCACAATCGGGATCCCGGCGGCGATGAACAACGACTTCATGATGTCTTTGTCCATGCCGGCGGCAGAACCGAGCACGCCTGCGCCTACGTAAGGAATGTCGGCAAGTTCGAGCAGGCCCTGGATCGTGCCGTCTTCGCCGAAGGTGCCGTGGAGAACGGGAAAGATTACGTCGACGTTGATGGCGCGGTCGGCGGCGCGGCGCATCATCGCGGCGTCCGTTTGAAAGGGCACGAGACCGGTGTGACGGTGCACCGGCTCCGGCGGGACAACGACGGATTCGCCCTGTGCGAGCACCGCAGCCGGGGAAGTCGTATCTGGGTCGCCCGCGCGCAGGTTGCGCGGCTCGAGCACGAGCTTGCCGGTCAGCAGATTCTCGGCGTGTTCCGCCGTCAGCCAGCGGCCGTCTTTGGTGATGCCGATGGGAACGACTTCATACTTGTCTTTATCGATTGCGTTGAGAACTGAGGCGGCCGAGAGCAGTGAGACTTCGTGCTCTCCGCTGCGCCCGCCGAATAAGATGCCGACCCGAAGCTTTTTCATGACCATTCAGTTTGTACGCGGGTCCGGTTCCGCGTCAATCGCAGGGTTGGTACACTGCAAATGCCCAAAATCTTAGGGCGTTAACCACAAAGGACACGAAGGTACACGAAGGAAGACGCATCGCAATGTTGAAATGCAGGCGGCCAGTTTCTTGCGCGATTTCGCTTCTTGGGATTTTCTTGTTGGGCGGGTGCCGCAAGAGTGCGGAGCCTTCGGCTCCGCCTTCGGTGGCTGCGTCCACTTCGGCCCAGACCGCACCTGCAGCCAAGGAACGGCATCACGCATTGTTCATGGGTGGTGTTTCGCCGCTAATCGTCAGCGTGTCGCCGGAGACGGTTCCCTTCCACGACGGGCACGTGCCGGTCGGGCGGTACGCGCTGACTTACGAAATCAACGGCTCGGAGAAAGCAAGAAGGCATACATTTCGGTTTCCGCGCCAGGTGTGGGCGAGGTGCAACGGTTTGATGTCGACGTGCAGCCTGGGGCGCAGATTGAATTTTTCCTCAACGCGTCGAACCTCGACTTTGGGCCGACTGTGCGCTTTCGCGTGCGTTGTCCCTCGGGCGACTCCGACTGGTTCATGATGGGTAGCGATCCGATGTACGCGCAGACCTCCTCCACGGCGCAGATCGTTAGCGTTTATCCGGGCTACGTAGCGACGCGAGGATACGCTTCAGCGGGCGGATTCCCGGTTACGATTTCAGGGACGAAGTTTACGTCGGAGTGCAAGCCCGAAGCGCAGGTCGATTACTCGGCTGTGGAGTTGCAGAATGTGGCGGTGTACGACAAGCGAATCAGTTTAGTGCTCCCCTACGATGCCTTGGAGGGGCGGCCGGTGGCGGCGCGCCATCTGGAGGTGAACCTGGTAGTGTCTGGGCCGAGCATGCCGGCGGCGAATACTTACTATCTGAATTTCGTGGAGTGAGTTCGAACGCCCGGCGCGAGCGTCTCGCTCCCTGCCCGCTGATCTGCGTGGCGACAAGAGAGCGCGAGACCGCGCCGGTCCCGCGCACAAGTTAGCCGAACAATCACGAAACAATCGATTAAGGGAGGATTGGGGTAGTCGGTGTCGCGGCTCCACTATTTGCGTTGGAAATTACGCCGAACAGCCCGTCACGCCCCTGGTTCGGTCCAGCAGTGAAGTAGAGAGTGTTCGGATTGCCGGTTCCTGCCGCTCCAAACGTCAATCCCCTGAGCCCGGGAATGACGATCACTTTCCCTGTTTTGTCCTTGAGCCGGCCGAGGAACTGGCCGGTCGTGGAAGCAAACGCGCTGAGGGTCCCATCGCCAAAATTGCTGACGAGGATTGCGTTGCTGAATCGACCAAATCTGCTGCTGGCCTTTGCGACACCCCAAGGCGCATTCAGCGGGCCGTGGGTGGCAAGCCGCTTGATGAAGTTACCTTCCAGGTCGAAGATGCTGACGATGCCGTGTCCGGGCGCCGCGACGGGGTAGTGCTTCTTCGCATCCTGCAAGGCGTAAGTCACGAACACCTGATTCCCAATCACCTGAATACCGAAGGGCGAGTAGCCGACGGGCAGCGTGGGATCGGTGAACCATCCGGGAGGAGCGAGACGATCGAAAAAGCCGGTGTAGGATTCGATGAATCCGCTGTTGAAGTTGGCGACCGCGAGAAAAGGACTGCAACGGTCGGGAGTGAGGACAGCCAGGGCCGTGTACACCGCGCCTTGCGATGAGTTATCGATGGCCCGTATGGCGACCTGGGGTAAGTCGCCGTTCTCGCTTGCCCACCCGGAGATCGTGCCGTCCTGGGTGGCGATGAGAACCTGACTGGGGAAGCTGTCCACAATGAAAACGTTGGTGGGATTGGCCACAATGCCTGACGGCGTCGGGCGCGACGTGCTTCCCGCAGGTGGCAACAATGCGAAGCCTACCGGAAGGACCAAATCCCCTAGTGCGTCATAGGTCTTAACAATACCGCGGTGATTGTCTGCAATGAAGAATGGCTCCTTCGGGCTAAATGCCCCACGGGTTTATGAGATTCGGGTCTACGTGGGTTCCGGTTCCGGAATGGTTGGATACGAGGTTGGTCTGCTGATAGGCATTGATCTGCGGCGCAGCGTTGACGATGCTGCCTGCGGAAATGATGCCTAGAAAACATGAGAGGAAAATGGTTCGTGGCTTCAAGATTTCTCCCTGTGATGAGCCAGCTTACGAGGGAGCGAGTTGCATGGTTGTCACCGAATCGTAAACAAACGGTAAAGACGCTTGGCACTTGCCACAACAAAAACGGCTTGTGCGTGAATCCTCTGATCTCATTCAGCATCACGTCAATCGATTGGGTGGATTCACACTGGTAGAATCTTTGCGCCATGTCGTCGATCAAGCTGGTTGTTTTCGATATTGCCGGGACCATCATTGAAGACCATGGTGAAGTGATTGGAGCGTTCTCGGGCGCTCTGCGGAAGAATGACATCCCGTTCTCTGACGATGAGTTGAAACGGTGGAAGGGGGCGTCGAAGCGGGAGGTCATCCGTCACTTCGTGGAGCAGCGTGGGCTTTCTGATTCTGAACAGAACGACAAAGTCGAGACGACCTACCAGGGCTTCTGCACGGAATTGGAGAGCCTGTACGGGGAGCGCATCAATCCTATCGAGGGGGCAGTTGCGACTTTCGCGTGGTGCCGGGAGCGCGATATCCAGATTGCGACCACTACTGGGTTCTATCGGGAAGTGAGCGACCTGATTTTGTCGCAAATGGGATGGCGCAAGATGTTTGCCGCGAATATTTCGAGCAGCGATGTGCGCCGGGGACGGCCGGCTCCCTTCATGATCTTTCGTGCGATGGAAGCTACCGGCGTACAGGACGTGCGGGAAGTCGTCAATGTGGGAGATACGCCGCTTGATTTGCAGTCAGGAAACAATGCAGGAGTGCGCGGGGTGGTTGGCGTGCTGACGGGGATGCACGACCGGGAGAGCTTGCAGCGCGAACCTCACACACACATTATTGCCAGCGTTGCGGAATTGCCGGAAGTGATCGAGCGGGAGTTCTGAGCGGGCGGCTTGGGCTCACAGAATCTTCTTTCCAAAGGCTGAGAGAGCCAATTCCACCGCCAGGTCTGCCGTTTTGTTGTGCTCGTCGATTACCGGATTCACTTCCACAATTTCGAAACTCAGCATGCGACCGTGGTCGGCGATGATTTCCATAGCGAGGTGAGCCTCGCGGTAAGTCGCGCCGCCGCGAACCGGAGTGCCCACGCCGGGGGCGTCCTCGGGATCGACCCAATCCATGTCGAGGGAGATGTGGTAGCCCGCGGTAGCGCGTCCGGCCAGGCGCAGAGCTTCTTCCATGACGGTGCGCATGCCGCGTTCGTCGATATCGCGCATGGTGAAGACGCCGATGCCGGCGCGGCGCACATTTTCTTTTTCGACGGCGTCAATGTCGCGCACGCCGACGAGCACGCAATTTTCCGGCTTCACCTTTGGGGAAAAATCAAAGATGTTGGAAAGCTCCGAAGGCCAAAGGCCCAGTAGAGCGGCCAGAGGCATGCCGTGCACATTGCCGCTCGGGGATGAGTCTGGCGTGTTGATGTCGGTGTGAGCATCGATCCAGATGAGGCCGATGCGCTGATTCTGTTTTCGGTAAAACTCTGCAACTCCTGAGACGGTTCCAGCCGCCATGGAATGATCTCCACCGAGCGCGAGGGGAACTTTGCCGGCCTCGAGAGTCTTCACTACAAGCTCCGCATGCTTGGTGCAGGTGGCTGTGATCTCCTTCAGATACTTGGCGTTTGCTGCACCCTCTTTTTTCTGCTCGGGGATGGCAACAGCCACATTGCCGCCATCTTCTACTTCGTGTCCGAGAGCTTCGAGGCGGGCTTCGAGTCCGGCGACGCGAACGGCGGAGGGGCCCATGTCGACGCCGCGGCGAGACTGGCCGAGATCGAGCGGGACGCCGATGACGCGGATCTTTCGCGGACTGATGTTGCTGGATGAGGCGGTGGTCATCATAGAGTCAGTCGTTAGATGGAGTAATTGGGAAATTTAGTAATTGTGTAATTGAAAAACCACCGAGCACCGTTTTGGTTTTCAATTATTCAATTACTGACTTTCCCAATTACTCAAAGCATTTACGGGTAAAGCCGGTACAGCATTCTGGGAAATGGAATGGTTTCGCGGACGTGTTCTAGGCCGCAAATCCAGGCTACGGCTCGCTCAATGCCCATGCCGAAACCTCCGTGCGGCACGCTGCCGAATTTGCGCAAGTCCAGATACCACTTGAACGCTTCTTCCGGCAGGCCGTGCTCGTGGATGCGCTGCAACAGCAACTCGTGTGAGGCCATACGCTGCGAGCCGCCGATGATTTCGCCGTAGCCTTCGGGGGCAAGCACGTCGACGCACAGAGCCAGGTCCGGGCGCTGCGGGTCGGGTTCCATGTAGAACGCTTTGACCTTCGCGGGATAACGGTGCACCATGACCGGCTTGTCGAATTGTGCGGAAAGGTAGGTCTCGTCGGGAGAGCCAAGGTCGCCGCCCCACTCGAACTTCGATTCCAGCGCGCCTTTCGCGTGGCCTTCCTGCAGGTTCTTCACGGCGTCGTCGTAACTGAGGCGCGGGAAGGGCGCCTCGATTTTTTCGAGCTTGGAAATATCGCGGCCGATCGTCTGCAGGTCTACGCGACGTTTTTCCAGACAGCGTTTCACAATAAAGGTGATGAGGCCCTCGGCGAGGTCCATGACGTCGTCGAGTTGGGCATAGGCGACTTCGGGTTCGACCATCCAAAATTCGGTGAGATGGCGGCGAGTCTTCGATTTCTCGGCGCGGAACGTTGGACCGAAGGAATAGACCTTGCCGAGCGCCATTGCGGTGGCTTCGATGTAGAGCTGTCCCGATTGCGTGAGGTAGGCCTGTTCGTCGAAGTAGTCAACGGGGAATAAAGTGCTCGTTCCTTCACACGCTGCAGGAGTAATAATCGGCGGATCGGTCAGAGTAAAGCCTCGTTCGTCGAAGAAATCCCGCGTTGCTTTGATGATTTCGGCGCGCACGCGCAGAATGGCGGCCTGGCGCTGCGAGCGCACCCAGAGATGGCGATGCTCCATAAGGAAGTCAGTGCCGTGCTCTTTGGGAGTGATCGGGTAGGGCGTGGACTCCGGAACTCGCTGGACTACTTGCACGTTCGCGACATCGAGCTCGTAGCCGCCGTGGGCGCGCTTGTCGGCGCGGACTTTGCCTTCGACGATTACGCTGGACTCCTGAGTGAGCGTCTTGATCGCGTCGAAAACTTCCGGGGGGACCGCGTTCTTGGGCACGACACCTTGAATGATGCCGGAGCCGTCGCGAAATTGCGGGAACAGCAGCTTGCCGCTCTCGCGCAGGTTGTAAAGCCAGCCACGAATGGTGACCGACTGGCCGTCGTGCTTGCCGATTTCTGCGATGGTGGTTATGAAGGACATAAGGTCAAGTTTCAACGTTTCAGAGTTTCAAAGTTTCAAAGACCTGAGATCACCGCACCAAACCCTTGAAACGTTGAAACCGGCAGATCATTGAAACTTCGAAACTATGAAACTTTGAAACCTAAGCACCTTCCAGCTTGTCGAACGTCTCGCCCAGCTTGTCCAGCGGATTTACTTTTTCATCCTCGCCTAGTTCCAGCAGCAGTGGCGGAGTCTGGGGGGCTGAACGCAATAATTCGATGGCTTCTTTCCAGTCGACCGTTCCCTGCCCCGGCCACAAGTGCGAATCTTTGCTTTTGTCGTTGTCGTGAACGTGGGTGGAGCGAATGTAGTTCTTCAGAATCTCGAACCCTTCACGGACGGAACCGGCCATGTGGGCGTGACCGACATCGAAGCAGACACCTACGTCGTCGAAATGTGCGCCACGGATGAGTTCGACCAGTCGGTCGGGCGTCGAGAGTTCGTTGGGAATGTTCTCCAGAAGAATGCGTACCCCCAACGGCTTGGCGAATGCGCGGAGATGTTCGATCGACGTCATGGCCGCTTCGAACTTCTTCTCGCTGAAACTCTCGTTCGTCGTGCCGAGATGTTGCACGAGGAAACGAAACGGAATCTGCTCGGCGATTTCGAGGGCGCGCTTGATCTCATCCATGGCGTCGACCCGGGCCGAACGGTCGAAGGACGCGACATTCACCGGGGGAGCGCCGGCGCGGCCCCATTCGTAATCGGCATAGAGCGGTGAGTGGACCGAATTCAGCGGGATGCCGCTGCCGCGGAACCAGTCGGCTATCTCTTTGACGTGCTGCTTGCGGTTGGCATAGTCGATATGCTGGCGAGCGGCGAAAATCTCGACCGCCTGCACACCGCGGCGGGCGAGGCCATCGAGGATGCCAGGATGCAGGCGCTCTTTTACGTATAGGTAAGTTGAAACCGCTCTCAGCATTCGCGTCCTCTAGAGAATTGTTGATTGATGATTGCTGATTTTTCGACTGAAAACCAAAACCTAAGCTCGACTGATTTTCAATCAACAATCACAGAATCAACAATTGCCTTTTCAGTACCCTACCGCTTTTCCGCCATTCCGGCCATCGCTGGCCCCGAGGCGGTCACCGGTCTGCGGGTCGATGGCAATGCACTCCGCGTCGCTCCAGTACGGAAACGTTTTGCCGCCATCATGCAGGCCGATCTCAATGTTGTATCCCATATGCCGCAGCGCGTTCAGCGTGTCTGGCGAAAACCATTGTTCCACATTGACCACGTCCGGCAGCCACTGATTGTGAAAACGAGGAGCGTTAACCGCCTCCTGGATGTTCATCCCGTAGTCCACCACGCCCATCAGGACATTGGCTACCGTGGTTATGATCTTTGAGCTGCCAGGCGAGCCCAGCACCAGAACAGTCTTACCGTCGCGCGCAACTATGGTTGGCGTCATCGACGATAAAGGCCGCTTTCCCGGGCCAATTTCATTGGCGGGCCCTTGAATCAAGCCGTCGCTATTCGGGGCACCCGCCTTCGCTGAAAAGTCGTCCATTTCGTCGTTCATCAGAAAGCCGAGGCCTGCAGCCGTGACGCGAGATCCGAACCAGTCGTTGATCGTGGTGGTCACCGAAACCGCGTTGTCTTCAGCATCTACCACCGAATAGTGCGTGGTGTGGTGCGATTCGTGGGGCATCACCGCCGGCGGGTGCGCGGCAGCGTATTGCTCCAGTTCGCTGAATACCGCTGGACGTTTCAGGTCTTTGCTCGGACTCGCGCGCACCGGATCGATCGTGTCGCGCCAAGCCTCGGCGTATTTCTTATCAATGAGCTGTGGCACGGGCAGCTTGGCGAAGTCAGGATCGCCCATAAACTCCGCGCGATCGAAAAACGCGCGCCGGAAGGCCTCGACGGTAAAGTGAATGGACTGGGCCGACCGGCTCCCCATCTTCGCCAGATCGTAGCCTTCCAAGATATTGAGGGATTCAATCAGCACGGTTCCGCCCGAAGAGGGCGGAGGAGCGCTGATGATGTCGAATCCGCGATAGGCACCGCGCACCGGTTCACGTTCCTTCACCTCATAGTGCGCCAAGTCGGCGGTGGTGATCAGGCCTCCGCCTTTTTGCATTGCGGCCGCCAGTTCGTGAGCCAGGGCACCGTGATAGAAGTCATCCGGGTTTTCCGCAATGCGCTCCAAGGTCCGGGCCAGATCAGGTTGGCGGAAGACGTCCCCCGCCTTGTAGTAGTCGCCGTTGCGTTGAAACACACGCTTCGACTCGGGAAACTCGGTGAGGTGGCGGTCGTGCAGATCGGCGGCCTCGTCCCAGGTGACTGCGTAGCCATCGCGTGCCAGCTTGATGGCGGGCGCAATGACCTGCTTGAGCGTCAGTTTGCCCCACTTCTGCTGGGCATACACCAGGCCCGCTACGGACCCCGGGACGCCGATCGATTTGTACCCGATTTCGCTTGCACCGTCGATGACGTTCCCCTGTGCGTCCAGAAACATGTCGCGGGTCGCGGCGGCAGGAGCCTTCTCGCGATAGTCGAGAAAGTGAGTCTTGCCGTCCGCCATACGGATCAGCATCAGTCCACCGCCGCCGATGTTTCCCGCCGCAGGGTGGACGACAGCCAGAGCGAATCCAGTCGCCACGGCTGCATCAATGGCGTTACCACCGGCTCGCAGGACGTCGACACCAACGCGCGAGGCCAACTCATGCACACTGACCACGATGCCGTGTTGGGCGTGAACCGGACCGGTAGAGGCCGCAACGGGTGTTTCTAGTCCGGCGACCAGCGCTGCCATCAGCAGCAGAATCAACAATTTATGTGGGGATCGCATTCGCGTTGAGCGTTCCGAGTACCGAGCCGGATTCTTGAGGCTAGCCGAGTGTGACGAGCGGAGTCAAATCGCGGGCGCCCAAATTCCGTAGCCCACTCCCACGGTTTACGCAACTCGGGTTCGGCGTCCAATTTCGTGGGCTGAACCCGGCCTATGAAGCTCAGGGTGAAGGTCGAACGCTATGATCACGAGGCGGAACGAATTTGCACTCAGGGCTGTAGAACTACGCGATTCGGTCGTTTCTGGTCTGACTTTTCGATCGCTGAGCGGCGAGCCATGCTTCCGCCTCGTCAGCCGTGCGGAACACTCGCGAGGCTCGAAAGTGCTGGCTGGCAAGAACTTCGAACATTCGCATCATGCCATACATGGCGTCATTCGGGGCGATGACGGCAAAGATTCCGAAGTGCACCTTGCCGCGAATCGCGCCAAGTTCCGTGGTGACCGCATCAACCTGGCCGCGTTCTGGCACGAGATCAGCCTCGCGAAGGTCCAACAGAACATCCAAAATCCCGAAACATTCCGGGTCCTGCTGCAGGGTTCGAAAATGGCCAATTACCTCGGCAAAGGTCAAAGGGCTGGAGCAGACGGTACGGATGACCTTCCGAGCAACGTCGATGCGATACGTAACCGGCACGACAACCCCAAGGGGGGAGGCTACCACGCGTAGTGGAGTTTCATCGTCAGAAAGCGGGAGTTGTTCCAAAGTCCGGAAATCGTAGATCTCTGCCTGCTGCGGAATGTGTTTAACGCATCTTGCCGGGAGGTTTGCGGCGAAGAGACGTGTTGGACCTGTTCGTACTCTTTCGACTTGAACTGGCCGTTGCCTTTGGCGCCTTCGCCGCTACCATTTCGTATGACTGGCTGATCAGCTCCTGCAACTCATCCCCGGGAAGTGCGTCGAGGCGGTCGAGCATGACCCACTTGTAGCGGCCGACGTAAGGAGCGGGATAGATGTCTTCGTGCTCGATCAATTCCGCAAACGTCTCAGGGGCACACTTGAAGCACAGGCGCGGATTGTCGAGACTCACGACGGCGAAAATCTTGCCGCGGATCTTAAAGCATAGGTCATCCTCCCATTGCAGGTTCTCTGTCGCGTTGGAAAAAGCCATACAATATTTGCGAATCGCGTCGACGTTCATCGGGCCCTCAATTGAATCGGAATGACGATTCCGGGAAACAAACCTTCGAAGGAGATTGGAATGCAAACACGTCAACTTGGCAACTCAGATCTGCACATCACCCTCGTGGGGTACGGAGCGTGGGCAATTGGCGGCTCGGGATGGCAATTCGCCTGGGGACACCAGGACGATGACGACTCCCTTGCTGCGATCCATCGTGCGCTCGAACTGGGTGTGAATTGGATCGATACGGCTGCCGTCTATGGACTGGGACACTCCGAAGAAGTCGTCGCCCGCGCGCTCAAGAATTGGTCTGGCCCGCGGCCCTATGTCTTCACCAAGGGCGCATTGCTCTGGGATGTGAACGGTCAGGTGCGCAAAGTTCTCAGTTCTGGTTCCATTCGCAGCGAGGTCGAGGACAGCCTGCGCCGCCTTAACGTTGAGGTCATCGATCTTTACCAGATTCACTGGCCGCCCGATCCGGATTCGGCCGCCCTCGAAGAAGGCTGGTCAACCTTAGCCGACCTGAAGCGGGAGGGCAAACTACGGTGGATTGGAGTGTCCAACTTCAACGTGCCGCAACTGCGCCGGGCAAGTGCAATTGCGCCGGTCACTTCGCTGCAGCCGCCCTACTCTTTACTGCACCGCCAGGTCGAGGATGAGATTCTCCCGTACTGCCAGCGCGAAGGCCTTGGTGTGATCGTTTACTCGCCGATGGCGTCCGGGCTGCTGACCGGAGCGATGACGCGCGAACGCGTCGCCAAGTTGCCGAAGGATGACTGGCGGAGGGGACAGGCCAACTTCACCGAGCCGAATCTTTCGCGCAATCTGGCGCTAGTCGATCGTCTACGTGAGATCGCCGGACGCCACGGTCGCTCCGCGGGTGAAGTTGCGGTCGCGTGGACGCTGCAGAATCCGGCTGTCACGGGAGCGATTGTAGGAGCACGCAATGCAAAGCAGGCCGAGGGCGTCATGCGGGCCGGAAACTTGCAGCTCAGTCGAGATGAAGCGCAGGAGATCGAGAGCTTGCTCGCTGAGACGGCGGCTTAAAATCCACAACAGAGTGTGGCATCTTTCTTCTAATATATTTTCCCGTCAAGACTGAAGAGGACGCTCTCCATGGACATTCACGGCGTGGCTCCCTTGCTAGAGGTTTTCGACATGCCGACGGCGATTCATTTCTACCGCGATGTGCTGGGCTTTACGGTCTGGGCGACATCCACGCCAGGGACGACTGCGGTTGGGCCGGACTCAGGCTGAATGGCGCGGAGGTAATGCTCAATACGGCGTATGACGAGGGCGAGCGGCCGGCAGCGCCGGATCCGGTGCGGATGGCCGGGCATCGCGACACTTGTTTGTTTTTCGGATGCGAGGACCTCGACGCGGCGTACCGGCACTTGCAGGCGCATGGCGTCAATTCAAAAGAACCGAAAGTAGCTTCGTATGGCATGAGGCAGTTGTCGTTCAGTGACCCCGACGCGTATGGGATCTGTTTGCAGTGGCTCGCCACGCAGAAGAACTACGATTCTTGGGTGGAGGCTTACGGACTGGAGCCAAAGATTATCGGTTGACCGTGCAGGTCATGAGACGCTCTCGGGAATGCGCGAGTTTTCTCGGCGATCTCCGTGGCAGAGGAAGGGGGATTAAACCACCGGACTTTGAATTGATCCACTACTTTCTTAGAGTTCATTGACCGACGGAAATGTTCGATTTAGAATCCTCCGACGATTGGCAGGTGCCCGTCGCTCCAGTCTAGAAGGCCCCCTATAGGAGAAAACTATGACTCGGTCAAGCTATGACCTCGTCACGGTCGGAGGCGGGATGGCCGGCGCGGCTCTTGCGAAAGTAATTGCCGAGCGAGGAGCCAGAGTCCTCGTATTGGAGCGCGAGACGCATTTCAAAGATCGTGTGCGAGGAGAGATGCTGGCCCCGTGGGGCGTCGCCGAAGCGAGAGAACTCGGCATCCTCGACCTTCTTAAGAGCAGTTGTGCTCACGAGATCTCCATGGTCGATATGGGCACAGGCCCGCGAAATCTTGCTTCCACAACGCAGCAACAGCTGCCTGCTCTCACCTTTGCCCATCCGGAAATGCAGGAGACTCTCATCTCCGCCGCGGAAACCGCCGGAGCGGAGGTTCGACGCGGAGTCACGGTCGAGCGGATTGAACCGGGTCATCTAGCCACCGTTCTGATTCGCGGTGCGAGCATGGGTCGAATTTCTGCGCGACTTGTAGTTGGCGCCGACGGCCGCGGGTCTTTGTGCCGGAAGTGCGCGGGCTTTTCTGTGCAAGAGGCGCCGCAAGACACACTGTTTGCAGGCGTCCTGCTCAGCGGGCTCTCCGCGTCTGAGGATCTGGTTTATTTTATTTTCAATCCGGAGTTGGGAACGGTTGTGGGATTCGTCCCGATTGGCAAGAATCGGTTCCGCTCTTACTTCGGATATCCGAAGGCGTTGAGTTACCGCTTGCAAGGCGAGCAGATGGTCAGTGCATTCATCAACGAGTCAGCGAAGACGTTTCCGGGTGCGCGTCAACTCTATGAAGGGGCGAAATGCAGCGGCCCGCTGGCTAGTTTTGATACCGGTGAATCCTGGGTGCAGCACCCTTATCGCGATGGCGTAGCCCTCATCGGCGACGCAGCGGGAACGAGCGATCCTAGCTTCGGGCAGGGGCTCAACTTGGGACTGCGCGACGTGCGAGTGCTGCGCGCCGAGCTATCCAAGAATTCCGATTGGGATGCGGCGGGACATCAGTACGCCGATCAGCATGGCAAGTATTTTGTCGACTGCCACACGGTAGAGGGATGGCTTCGCACACTGTTTCAAGATCCCTCACCTGAAGCGGCGGTGGCTCGACAGAAAGCCATGCCCCTCATCGATCAAGATCCAACTCGCATACCAGACCACCTTTTCAGCGGGCCAGATTTACCGGTAAACGAACAGGTGCGGGCGCGCTTCTTCGGTGAAGCCTGAGCCTGCGCGGCCGTCACGCTCGATCCACCAACCGAAGCAGCCTCTGCTTCACTGCAGGCCACTCCGACGCGACCATCGAGTAGCGCACGGAATCGCGAGGAATGAAGTCGGCGGCCATCCGGTGAGCGCGGAGAATTCCTTCGAACTGCCCGCCGATGCGTTCCAGTGCAGCGCGGGAACGTGCGTTGCGGGCGTCGGTGTGGAAACAGACGCGAAGCACCTGCCACGTCTCGAAGGCATAAGTCAGCATGAGCAGCTTGGCCTCAGTGTTGGCCTTGGTTCTAATCGCCGACCGCGTCAGCCACGTATAACCGATCTCGCAGGCATCGGGCGAGGCGCGGCCGTGCGACGGATGGCCTGGCGGCCACGCCCAACGCTCGATGTTCCAGAAGCGCGTCGATCCGATGACAATATCGTCTTCCAGCCTGATGGTCGCAAATGTCACCGCAGTGCCAGCGTCTCTCCAGGCGTGCGCGGTATCGACGTAGGCGGTCGCTTCGGCCTTGCCGCGCGGGACGGGGCTCCACTGGTACAGGGACGAGTGGGCCCCTGCCGCGGCTGCCAATCCGTCGATGTGGTGGTGCTCTAACGGTTCCAGGCGAACATGCTTGCCTTGCAGCGCAAAACTTTCCGTTCTCATCGCTTCCACTATGCTACGGAGAGTCTTGTGGCCGCAACGCCGCTGCCCCGAGAGCGAGCAGCACCTGCAGCAAGTCAGAGGCGAACTCTCAGGGCAGCATCCGCTAGGAATCCAATTGTTTGATCACGGTGACTTTGCTGTACGCGATGCGAAAGCCGAGCCGCTCCGCGTTGCGCTGCGAGATGGAACCGCCCTGCGTCACCACCACGGCAAATTCACATCCGGCCTGGACGGCAGCCGCCATGCGAGCGCGCAGCAGCGCGGTCTGCAACCCGCGTCCGCGATATTCGGCCAGGGTGCCTGCACCGCAGAGTGCAAACACTTTGTGCTCCGGGATCACCAGCCCCGTACCACAAGCCACAAGTTTGCCGTCGACACTTGCGACGAACGCCAGCGCGCGCTCCATCTGGTAGAAGGGCGCAATCAGGCCGCGATATGCTTCCGGTGCAACGTCGGGGAAGAATGCGGTCTCCACAATGCCGCCCGCTGTGTCAGCCTCCTCCGCCAGACTGGGCCGAATCTTGCATGCTGCGGGAGGCGATGGAAACTTCTCTTCCGGGTCGAGCCTCCGATAGAGAACGTTGTTCAGCTCCGCGATCCCGTACCCACGTTCCTTGACCAACTCGAACACCGCGGGCTCGTGCAACGGACACAAATCCACTTGCGAAGGAGCCTTGTGCGCGCGATAAAACTGTTCCACGCGATTCAGATCATCCGCCGTAAATGGACGATCTAGGCCGACTCCCGTGGCTCGACCGATGGGCGAGCCTAGTCCTGCAAATATCATGTGACCGCCGCAGATTTCTTCTTCTGCTGCCCGCATTTCGGGCCGCGTCTTCTGGAACATCCGCGCATACATCACTTGCGGCATTTCCTCGACCGACTCGAGTCGGCGAGCGAATGCCTTATCCACAAATTGCATGGGAATAATCCTTTCTGGTATCGAGACAATGGAAGGCAGCAGCGACGCGCACATTTCCCGGCGCGTTTCGCTCAGCGTCGCAGCTCGCAGACTTAAAGGACGGCAGTCATAGGCTGGCGAGAATTCTACCCTAACTCCTCGATTAGTGGCACACTATTTCCCCATGCTCACTCTCAGGATGGTGTTGCTCTCTCTGCTGGTATCCGTCTGGCAACCACTTGTTGTCGCCGCCGACGGCCCGCAAGTTCTCCGCTATACGATCTCCTCGAACGGCAAGGTTGCGGGCGGCGAAGTTGACACCTATCTGCCCGGTGGGCGTGTGGAGTGCACGTTCGAGTTCAACGACCGAGGCCGCGGGCCCAAGATTTCCGCCAAATACACGCTGGACAGCAACGGAGTTCCGCTGCGCGTCGACGAAAACGGCAATGACTACTTGAAAGCTCCGGTCGATGAACACTTCGAGGTCAAAGACGGCATCGCGCGCTGGAAGAGCACGGCGGAGAACGGACAGGCTCCGGCGGGAGGCTTCTACCTCAGCAACAACGGCGCCGCGGCGGAAACGGCTTTCCTGGTCGCGCATCTTGTGAAGGCCCATGGAGCAGCGGTCCATCTGCTCCCTTCGGGCGAGGCCCGGCTCGAACGCCTGACCGACGTTATGCTCGAGGATCACGGGCAGAAGATTCACGTAACCGATTACGCGATCACCGGGATCGCCTTCGAGCCACAAACAGTGTGGCTCGACGATGACAACCGCTTCTTCGCAAGTCCCGGGACATGGTTCGCGTTTCTGCGGGAAGGCTGGGAAAAGACGAATGACCAGCTCTACGCCATCGATGTAAAAATGCGCGACGAACGCTACGCGCGCCTAGCAAAGGATTTGGCCAAACATCCGCCGCATCCGGTCGTCATCGAGCATGTGCGCTTGTTCGACTCCGAACAGGCCACCATGCGCGAAGACCAGACGGTCGTCGTAAGCGGCGACCGCTTCGCAGCCATCGGCCCTGCGAGTTCGGTGCACGTTCCCGCCGATGCCGAACATATTGATGGCGCCGGCAAGACTATTCTCCCCGGTTTGTTCGACATGCATGCGCACGCGCAGGCGCTGGACGGCATTTTGAACATTGCCAGTGGCGTGACTACAGTCCGCGACATGGGAAACGATATTGATGAGCTCAAGCGTCTGCAGGATCAGTGGCAGAGCGGCACCGCAATTGGTCCCCGCATTTGGAAATCAGGATTCATCGACGGCCACGGTCCGTTCCAGGCGCCCACCGGTCTGTATGCCGACACCGAGGCCGAAGCCGTGGCTGCGGTGAACCGCTACGCCGATCTGGGTTATGTTCAGATCAAGCTCTACAGTTCGCTCAAGCCTGAATTTGTGCCTGCCATTGTCAAGGCCGCGCACGCCCGAGGATTGCGCGTCAGCGGCCACATTCCGAACGGCATCACGGCATCGCAGTTCGTCGAAGACGGCGCCGACGAAGTTCAGCACATCAACTTCATCTTCCTGAACTTCTTCGCTTCGCAGGTGAAAGACACGCGCACGCCGGAGCGCTTTACCGCCGTTGGGGCGAATGCTGCGAAGCTCGACCTGCAATCGCAGCCGGTGAAAGACTTCATCCAGCTTCTGCTCGACCATCACACAACTGTAGACGTGACCCTGGCCACGTTTGAGGGCATGTTCACGGGGCGTCCCAAGCAGGTGTCTCCGGATTTTGTACCGGTGTTGAAACGGCTTCCCGCGCAGGTTCAGCGCAGCGCCTACAGTGGAGGGCTGCCGGTCACCGCCGACAACGATCAGCTCTATAAGGATTCGTATCGCGCCATGCTGGCGATGACCAAGCACATGTATGACGCAGGCATTCCAATTCTGGCGGGCACCGATGCGATCGCCGGAATCATGCTGCATCGCGAACTCGAACTGGAAGTCCAGGCCGGAATTCCACCTGAGAAGTCACTCCAGATTGCGACCTTCAATGCTGCACGGCTCCTGAAGCAGGAAAAGAATCTGGGCTCGATCGCCGAAGGAAAGCGGGCGGATTTTCTGCTGGTGGAGGGAAATCCAGCGGAGCGCATCAGCGACGTCCGGCGCTGCCGGCTTGTCATGAAGGACGGCACGCTGTACAAGAGCGGAGATTTATACGCGGCGGTGGGGATCCAGCCGGCGGAATAACCGAGGATCAACAGGCTGAAACCGCGGACCAAATTCCGCTGCGGGACCGATGAAAAGATTCTGAAGGCTGACGGCTGATAGCTGCTCCTCTCAGACTTGCTGCCGTGCTTCTCCCAGCGCGACGCTCACATCCGTCTTCTTCTTGTTGCGGTAAATTGTTACCTTCACGGTATCGCCAGCGCGATGGCTGTTCATCATCTGCGACAGATCCTGCTCGTCCTGAACTTTCTCGTCGTCGATAGCCACGATTAAGTCGCCACCTAGCATGATAGGAATATTTCCCAGATAAGCGCGCTCAGTGCCGCCACGCAGTCCGGCCGAATCGGCGGAGCCTCCCGGCGTGACTTGCACGATCAGCAATCCATAGTCGACCGGCAGGCCGAGTTCGTCCGCTAGTTCCGGACCAATGGGAATGGTGCGCACCCCCAGTGCCGGACGCCGCACGCGGCCCAGCGTCATCAGATCGTTCAACACCGCTTTGGCCGCGTTGATGGGGATGGCGAAGCCGATGCCGGCGCTCTGGTTGGCGTTCGACAGAATCATGGTATTGATGCCGATCACTTCGCCATGCCAGTTCATCAGCGGCCCACCGGAGTTGCCCGGATTGATGGCCGCGTCGGTCTGAATAGCTTCGTCAATCATCGCTCCGTTCGGTTCGCGCACCGGACGGATCGAGCTCACAATTCCGCGCGTCATCGTCCCGGCCAAGCCAAATGGATTGCCGATGGCATAGACTTTCTGGCCTACTTGCAAGTTGCGCGAGTCCCCAAGAACGGCGGGAACGAGTTCTGGAGCCTTGATCTGAATCACAGCCAAGTCATGCGACGGGTCCGTGCCCACCACGGTCGCCTTGTATTTTTTGCGGTTGTGCAGGGTGACTTCCACTTGCCGTGCATCGGCGATGACGTGATAGTTGGTGAGGATGTGTCCATCCTTGTCGATGACGAATCCAGAGCCCTGGCCTTCCTGCGGCACCAGCCCATAGAAGAAGTCGAAGGTCATGGCGCGCGAAGTAACGTTGACCACCGAGGGAATGTTCTTCTTGTAGACGGTGATGTTGTTCTGTTCTTCTCCGTCGAGCGACTCTCCGGGCGCGGCCTCGGTAATCTCGACCTGCGCCGGACGGCTCAGCCAGCTCGGAGCGTGAATTCCAGCCGACTGCGAGTTTGACCGCCAGGTCGTGAAATAGAAAAATCCGCCGGCTATGGCCAGCGCGAGGATCAAGGGCCGCGTGAGCTTCATAATTCAACCATCCGAGGGTAGGTACGCTGTCTGGGGGTAGAAAGGTTCCCTGAATCTAATTCTAAACAATGCGGAGGCACGAAGCACGCTGCCGGCGTCGGACTAAATTGCGAAAAGCAATAACCACAAAGGACACGAAGGTTCACGAAGGAAAGTCTTTTCGGGGGTTTCCTTCGTGAGCCTTCGTGTCCTTTGTGGTTAAAGGTGTCGCCATCAAGCCTGCGCGCGCAGTTTTTCCCACACCTGGCCCACTTGCTCGCGGGTGTGGTCGAGTGAGCCGGAGTTGTCGATTACATAATCAGCGGCTTTGATTTTTTCTTCATCGGGGAGTTGCGCGGCCATACGGCGGGCAACTTCTTTACGCGCGGCATCAAGATCGAGCTTATGACGAGCCGCGAAGCGAGCCACGCGCTGAGCTTCACTACAAGTCACGACGATCAGCCGGTCAAAGCGTTTGGACGCACCGGCCTCGAGAATCAGGGCTGCTTCCACGATAGCGACGGCATGCGGCTCCTGGAGTCCCATCTCCTCCATCCACTCATCCTGACCGCGAATCACCACGGGATGCACGATACGGTTGAGTTCGTCGATACGCGACGCGCGATTGCTCTGCGGGGAGTCCGCTGGCCCGAAGGCGACCTCCGCCAGTTTGGCGCGATTGACGCTTCCGTCACGGTTGAGAATCTCGCGGCCGAAATGGCGCACGACTTCGTTGTAGACGGGCTCTCCCGGCTGCATGAGCGAGTGGGCGATGCGGTCCGCTTGCACGAGGCGCGCGCCCAACGATATGAACATCTCTCCGACAACTGACTTGCCGGCGGCAATGCCGCCCGTGAGGCCGACTTTCAGCATAGAGAGGCGTTATGGTTTTTGATTGCTGATTGTTGATCGAGAACCCTTCTCTGCTCGTTTGTTCGAGACTTCTCGATCAACAATCAGCAAGGCTCTCAGCTAGACGCGCGACAGTTCGGCGACGCGCCTTCCACGCCGCATCTTCGCCGCCTTGACTGTATTGAACATCAGCATGGCGATGGTTAGCGGGCCTACGCCGCCGGGAACGGGCGTGAGAGCTCCCGCAACCTCAGTGACCTCGGGATGCACGTCGCCAATCAGCGTCGAGCCCTTCTTGCGGAACGACTCTTCGCGCCTAGCGTTGCCAGCGAAAAAGCGCTGGAATTCCTCGGCGTCGGTCACGGTGTTCATGCCTACATCAATCACGGTCGCCCCGGGTTTGACGAAATCGCGGGTGATCATGCCGGCACGGCCGATGGCGGCGACGAGAATATCGGCGCGGCAGCACACTTCGGGAAGATCGTGCGTTTTCGAGTGGCAGACAGTCACGGTAGCGTTCGCGTTGAGCAGCAGCATGGCTGCGGGCTTACCCACAATGTCGCTGCGTCCGACAACGACGGCCTCGCGCCCGGCGATTGGGAGGTTGCTGCGCTTGAGAATTTCGATGACTCCCGCGGGCGTGCACGGAACGAGGCCGGGACGTTGCGTGGAGAGGAATCCAACATTTACCGGATGGAATCCGTCAACGTCTTTAGCCGCATCGACCGCCATCAGCACCTTCTTCGAGTCAACCTGCGGCGGAAGCGGCAGCTGCACCAGGATGCCGTCGATGTCGTCGCGGCGGTTCAGGTCTTCAACCAGGGCGAGCAGTTCGGCGGTGGTAGCGGAAGCGGGCGGGGTCAGCTTCTCGCTGTAAACGCCGACCTCCTCGCATGCCTTGACCTTTCCGCGCACGTAAATCTCGGAGGCGGGGTTGTGTCCGACGAGGACGACTGCCAGACCGGGGCGCAAGCCGGCGGCGGCCATGGTTTTCACTTCCGCGGCGACTTCGCTGCGGATGTCTTGCGCGATTCGGGTTCCATCGAGAATGAGGGCTGGCATGAGTCTGGATTCCGGCGGCGGGCTTCCGGCGTCCGGATCTAAGATCTTACACTGATGTTGTACGACTCGGCGCGACATCTCAGGAGCAGCGGGCGGGGACAGCCGCCGGGACGGCGACGCTACGGGTGCCCTTTGTCGTACAATGCACTCGTTATGCTTCGCAAAGACTTGCTGGAAATTCTGGTTTGCCCCGCCTGTAAGCAGGAACTCGAGTACCGCCAGAACCCTGAAAGCTTGAAGTGCACCCAGTGCCACCGGGTCTATGCCGTGAAAGACGACATCCCCATCATGCTGGTGGATGAGGCAACCATCGAAGCGTAACCCCGAAGAACTAGTGGCAAACCTCCCACGACGTCTTTTAACACTCCATTCACATTCGCGTAATACGATTTCCGAATGCCTTCGGAGCCTCTGAACATCGAAGATCTCAGTGACACACCGGCCGGTCAGCGCGTCTTGCGATTGAGTGGTCCCATCACCCTCACCAATTTCTTTCCCTTTCAAGCGACGGTTCGCGCTGATAGCTCGCGCAGACTGATCCTCGATCTTTCCCAGGTCCCTTACATCGATTCCGCCGGGATTGGGGCGCTCGTCGGCGCCTACGTAAACCGTCAAAAGGACGGCCGCAGCCTCGCTCTCGCCGGAGTCACCGACCGCGTGCGCGGGGCCATGCAGGTCACCCGGGTGGAGCAGTTCTTCCAGTTTTATGACTCCGTCGCTGCAGCGCAGAACGCGGCGGGAAACGCGTAGGCATTCCCGAGAGCGAGAAAACGATCCGCACACCCTTGGTTTGGGTGGGAGGAGAGCGGGATTCTCATTCTGGTGCCCTCCCGTAACGGTTCGCAAGGTCAACACACTATTGAGATAGAGACGTTACGGATTGCGAGCGCGGTGCCCCTTTCGCAAGTCCGGCCGCACCCACCGTTCTGACTTCGCAAACCCAGTTATGGCGAGTGGGGTTACTCATTTTGGTGCAACCCCGTTTTGGAAACGACACATTGTGTCAGCTTTGAGATTACTTTTGGGTACGAAGGAAACATCGAGAAGCCGAAGCCGTATGGCGGGTTGCCCGCAACTTTCGATATTCACAGGGGTTAAAGCAATCCAGGAGGGCTTGGGGATCGTATAGGAAAAGTAGGGCAATTTAGGCAGCTGAATTGCATGCAACTATCACAGCTGCCGATGAGTCTAATACGGCAAATGGGGAAATAAGGTCGGAGTCGGAGGTGATGACGGCCATGACGAACGAAAAGATGAACGACAAAGACAGGTTCACGATGACCGAATTAGCGGCACTCAGGAACGACCTGCTCCAGGGCGGGATGATCGATTCCTACGAGGCAGCCGAACTGCTCCAGGTGTTTCTGATGGGCCGTGGCTATGGGGTTTCGCCCAAGGCAGCGTTGGACGCGGCTGGCCGCGTCGAAATGGCAGGGTGCGCCCTGCCGGTCCTGCAGCTTGAGTTGGAAAACCTGGCAATGGTGATGTAAGTCGCGCCTGCGGGCCGGTGAACCCGTAGCGGCGCTCGGTCAAAATTGGAGTTTCTCCCTGCGGAAAAAAACGCAGTAGAGTGAGTCAAAGTAAGTTTTTGGTTTTGGGGTTGAACTAGCAGCTAGGAATCAACAGCTAAAAGCTGTTCTAAGACATTCTGGGTCGCCGATCGAAAAACGACCGACCGAGCCAGTTCCACAAAAGGAAAGCCGGGCCAACCAGCCCGGCTTTGTGGTTTTTGGACCTTCCGGCCGACCAAGCAGCCGCCTCCAATCCTACCTCCCTCTCGCAGCCAGAATGGGGACACCTCACCCGCCTGCGGCAACAAAGTTTGCACTTGCTGCTTCGCGCCCATCCGCCGCCTTCCTGTCCCCGGCAGAGTCACTTGCTGCAGGCTGCCCGCTCTGTTGTCAGCCACCTACATTGATGCTGTGCATGATCCGGTGGCTGCAGGTGTGAATGTATGGTGCAACTGGCCGAAGTCTCCAGAGAACCGCCGCAGGTGGTGGTCTGAGCGAAGTCATTCGGATCCGCAATGATCGCGATGTCGGTGATGGATTCAAGTCCGACCCATCTCTGCGCTCTCAGGGCGCAGTTGAACGAGAGCCTCGCCCATTGAGGCCGGCTTTCCTCACCTGAAAATCATGAAGTAGTTAAAGTAAACTCATCGGAGCGCCACCCCGCAGCTCACTCTATTCATTGGACTTAGGCAGGCATCTCCTATTTTGTACATACATTGTTGTAAGACAAGTGTTCCTGCAGGAACACTTTTTCCACAGCCCCCTCTCTACTCGTATCGGAGGCTCTCCACTGGGTCAAGTTGAGACGCTCGGGCCGCTGGGACCGTCCCAAAGACGATGCCCACAATCGACGACACGACAATGGCTATGATCGCCGACAGCCCCGAGATGGGGATGCGGTAGTCGGTCAGGAAACGCACGGAGTATGGAATGGCCAGGCCGATGACGATGCCCACGATGCCTCCGATGAGCGAGATCAAAATCGCTTCGGCGAGAAATTGGAAGCGTATTTCGCGGTTGGTTGCGCCGATGGCTTTGCGAATCCCTATCTCGCGGATGCGTGACGTCACTGTGGCCAGCATGATGTTCATAATGCCAATGCCGCTCACCAGCAGCACCACAGTGGAGATCAGCAGCAGCACCCAGGTCAAAGCAGTGGCGGTGCGATCGGCAACGGCGAGCAGTTGCGTGAGGTTCTGCACGCTGTAAACCGATTCCGGACGATGACGCGACTGCAGAATCCGTTTGATCTGCGCGGTGGCCGGAATCACCATCGACGAATCCACCATGGAAAAGTACATCAGCTTCACTTTCGGCGTGTCGGTGAAGTAGCGGCTCACCGTGAAAGGAATCAGCATCGTGTCGTCGACGACTTCTGACTGGCCGAAGGTCTCCGCACGTTCCTTAAACGTTCCCACGATAGTGAACGGCAGGCCACTCAGCTTGATGACCTTGCCGATCGCCTCGCTGCCGCGGCCATAAAGTTGAACCGCCATCTTCTCGGTGATAACGGCAGCTTTGTTGTGCGCTCGCGCGTCGTCCTCATCGATGAAGCGTCCGGCGAGTACCACAAGATTGCGCACGCGCGAATACTCTGGGTAGACGCCCAGCACCTGGATCTCGCGCTCCTTGCCTCCACCCACTGGAATACTGTCGGCCAACTGAATCACGGGAGACGCCGCGACTACACCGGGAACCTGCTGCTGCACGGCCTGCAGATCTTCAATTGTTAGTGAGTCGTCGGTGGCGCTGGTGCTGATGTGCTCGGCACTGCTGTATTCAGCGTACACAAGATTGGCGCCGATGGCCTGAATCTGGTTAAGAACATACTGGCGTCCCGTCATGCCGATGGTAACGACTAGGATCAGCGACGCCGTGCCAATCACCATACCCAAAGCGGTCAGGATGAATCGAACTTTGTTGCTGCAGAACGTGTCGTACGCGAAGCTGATGATTTCGCCGAAGGCCAGTTGCCGGCTCAGCCGCGAACGAATTCCTTGATCGGTATTAGCCACGCTGAGTTAGATGCTACGTAGCGCGAGGCGACTGCGCAAGTCGCGCACCGTTGACACCGCGCGAGCATGCACGGTATAGCGCGGGACATCGTCGGCGGCCATGCTGGGCAGTCACGGAAATGCCGGACTGTATAATCACCACACAGACAAATCCCTTACAGTTGGGTGTGAGACTGACAGAATGAGTCCAGCGGTGGAACCGCGGAATCTGCTTCCCGACATTGCGGAAACGAAGAGTTCGAGCGAGCAGCCATCTCGCGTCCGGCATTACCTCCTCATAGTGGCAGTCGCACTTGCGGTACGGTTGGCCGTTGTGGGCTTCCTTTATCCCGAACAACTGGATCCATTTCGCGATCACTGGCGCTTCGGCTACGAAACCGGAAGAGTGGCGCGCTCGCTCGCCCAGGGGCAAGGTTTCAGCAGCCCGCTCTACGATGCCAGCGGGCCGACCGCGTGGCTCACTCCCTTGTTTCCTGGCCTACTGGCAGGCGTGTTCAAAGTTTTCGGAATCTACAGCAATGCCTCAGCGCTGGTGATGCTGTTCCTGGACTGCCTGTTTTCGGCGCTTACTGGCATTCCGGTTTTCCTGCTGGCGCTGCGCAGTTTTGGGCTACGCACAGCCAAGTGGGCTGGCTGGCTGTGGGCGTTCTTTCCCTATGGAGTTTATTTTCCGGCGGAGCGAATTTGGGAGACGTGGCTGGCCACGCTGTTGCTCTGCCTGATTCTGCTGCTCGCCTTTCACCTGGAGAGTTCCGCGCGCCTTGGGGACTGGGCCGGCTACGGTTTGTTGTGGGGCGTGGCTGCGCTCAATAGTCCAGTGGCGCTGTCGGTGCTGCCCTTTCTTTCAGGATGGATTTGCTACCGTCGCTACCGCAAGCGTCTGTCGTGGTTTCCTCCGGCAGTTCTGTCGGCTGTGGTCTTCATTGCGATCGTTGCGCCGTGGCTCGTCCGAACCTACGGAACCTTTCACCAGTTCGTCCCCTTCCGCGACACGCTGGGCCTTGAGCTATACGTCGGGAACAATGGAGACACTTCGCATTGGCATCCGAATCAGGCAGGGCCATGGCACAACGACGCCGAATACGCCGAGTACATGAACTTGGGTGAACTGGCCTACATGGCCAACAAGAAGCACCAGGCAATGGAGTTCATCTCCGGACACCCGGTCGAATTTTCATGGCTGACCGTGCGCCGCATTGTGTATCTGTGGACCGGATTCTGGAGTTTCAATCGCGAATATTTGCGGCAGGAACCACTGGACCTGGCGAACATTCCCGTCTCGACGACATTTACTGTGCTGGCGTTCTTCGGGTTGTACCGTGCCTTTCGCGAGAAGGCATTTGGTGTCGTGCCCTACACAATTGTGCTGTTGTTCTTTCCTGTCGTCTATTATGTGACTCACCCTGAGGTGTACTATCTCCGGCCGCTCGATCCGCTAGTCGCCATACTCACGGCGTCATTTCTGACGCGCAAGAAGTTGCCGGAGACTGCGCCGGGCAAGTCTGTGACTTAAATGCGGTTTGAAAAATACAAAACCGCGGTGATCTTGCTGCTTCTGACGGCGGAGTCGCTCACTGTTCACGGCTATCATCCCTACGCCGAGGACGGCGAAATTTATCTGCCGGGCATCGAGCGCATCCTGCACCCGCAGTTGTTTCCCGTGGGACAGGAATTCTTTCAGTCGCACGCCAGCATGACGCTGTTCCCGAATCTGGTGGCGCTGTCGCTGCGCGTGACGCATGTGCCGTTTGAGTTTGGAATCTTTGTGTGGCACGTGGCCTCGATTTTCCTGCTGTTGCTTGCTTGTTGGGAGTTGGGCGGCGTTCTGTTTCCGAGCGCACGAGCGCGGTGGGCGGGAGTCGGCTTGATCGCAGGGCTGCTGACGATTCCTGTGGCAGGAACGGCGCTGTACATCGTCGACCCATACCTGAATCCTCGAAACATCGCGGCGTTCGCGGGCATTTTCGCAGTGACACGGTTACTGGAGAAGAAATACGTTTGGGCGTTGGCGTGGCTGGCATTTGCGACCAGCATGCATCCGCTGATGTGGGTCTTTCCAACTTCGTTTTGCGCGTTGTGGATCGTATTAGAGACGCTGCAGAGCAGGTTTGGACTCGCCAGTGCGCAAGGCGACGTGGCAGCAATGGCGTGCCTGATGTTTCTTCTGCTACCGCTGGCTCCACAGTCCTCAGCGGCGTATCACGAAGCTGCGAAGCTGCATGCGTACCACTACATTCAGCACTGGGAGTGGTACGAGTTGCTGGGGCTTTTCGGTCCTCTGGTTTTGCTGTGGTGGCTTGGACGGATAGCGCAGACGCGGCAATGGATTGTACTAGCGCGGGCGTGCCGAGCGTTCGTGATCTACGGGCTGATCTATATTGTGATGGCTCTTGTGGTGGACCTGCCGGCGCGATTCGAGAGCCTGGCGCGGATGCAACCGCTCCGCTCCCTACATCTGCTTTACATGTTTATGTTCGTTTGCATCGGCGGTTTTTTGGGTGAGTACGTGCTCAAGGATCGGGTGTGGCGCTGGCTGGTGCTGTTTGTGCCGTTGAGCGTTGGGATGTATGTGGCGCAGCGATCCTTGTTTCCGGCGAGTGCGCAGGTGGAGTGGCCTGGGCGCGCGCCGAAGAATCCGTGGGCGCAGGCTTTTGTATGGGTGCAGCAGAACACGCCGAACGACGCGATGTTCGCGCTTGATCCGATGCATATGCGGATCGAAGGAGAGGATGGCATCGGCTTCCGATGCCTGGCACGGAGGAGCCGCATGGCGGACGCCATCAAGGACAACGGCGTGGTGAGCATGTTCCCTCCGCTGGCGGATGAGTGGTGGGGGCAGGTACAGGCGCAGGCGCAGTGGAAGACTTTTCAGAAGTCAGATTTCGAATGGCTGAAGGAGAAGTACGGCGTGACCTGGGTCGTGCTGCAACAGCCGGGCGTAGCGGGAATCGATTGCCAATACCAGAATGCGGTCGTGCGGGTCTGCCGGTTGCCGTGAGTGCGAACCACACCAAGCCTTTAACGCAGAGATCGCAAAGGTCAACCCTGAGGACGCTGAGAAAACGCTTCGCGATGATATTTAGACCTCTTGCGACCTTCGAATCGCTGACTTCATTCCGGCGGGATCAGATACAATCGAGAAACTAGGAGATTCCAGGTCAATGTCCACAGCGCAGGCCCTTCGAGCCCCCGCCCGGCTGTTTCCATTTGAACGATGGAGTCCCAAGGTATCTGTGCTGGCCAGGCACTATCGCGAAAACCATCCGTGCCCACACATTCTTTTGGAGGACTTTCTCGAGCCGGAAGTGGCGCTCGAGATGTCGAAAGAGTTTCCTGAGCCCGCCAGTAACGCCTGGACGCAATACAAGCACGCCAACGAAAACAAGCTGGGAATGCCCAAGCGGGAACTCTTCCCTGCCTCTCTGGGAGCCGTGACTGACGAATTGAACTCGCCGGAGTTTGTGGCGTGGGTTTCTGAGCTGACCGGCATTCCAAACCTGATGGCCGACCCGATGCTGGAGGGCGGCGGGCTGCATCAGTCAGGTCCCGGCGGATATTTGAATGTGCATACGGATTTTTCCAAGCATCACTTCCATACGAACTGGCACCGGCGGGTGAATTTGATTCTGTATTTAAATCCGGGATGGGATGAGAAGTGGGGCGGGTCGATTGAGTTGTGGGAGAGATCGCCGGAGAAGAAGATGACGCGCTGCGGAGCAAAGTACGCGCCGCTGCTGAATCATGCTCTCATCTTTACGACCGATGAGAGGTCGTTGCACGGGTTCCCTGATCCTTTGACTTGTCCCGAAGGACAATCGCGAAAGAGTCTGGCGTTGTACTACTACACGCTCGAGCCGGATGAGAAGTTTGCCGCGCACTCGACGGATTATTTTGCGCGACCGCAGGATGGATGGGGGAAGGCGACGATGATCTGGCTGGACAAGAAGGCCGTTGATCTTTATTCGAGGGCTAAGGCGCGGTTTGGGTTCTCGGATGAGTTTGCCAGCAAGGTGCTGGGGTGGTTGTCGGGGAAGAAGTAACGCCCGCAGTTAGTATCCGCAACGCAAAAAAGCCTTTCACCGCAAAGGTCGCAAAGAACGTCCGCAAAGATCGCGAAGAAAACCAAAAGAGAGACATTTTAGGAAGACTGTTTCCGCTTGAGTTACGCGGGGCGGACGGTTTCGGTGTGGTTTACGTAGTAGGGGTCGCGCGAGTCGGTTTCGAGTTTGCGGCCTTGAGGACTGAAGCGCGGCAGGTGGGCCAGGCCGATTCTCTGAAAGGCAAACTGCAACGTTGTCGCCAGCACTTCGAAGCCGTACTTCACACTGCGGCGGAAGTTGATGGACGAGGCCTCTTCGAAATATTTAGTCGGGCAGGAAACTTCTCCGATACGAAAACCGAAGTGCACGCACTGGGCGAGCATCTGATTGTCGAAAACGAAGTCGTCGGAGTTCTCCAGCAAGGGCAACTCGGTGAGCACTTTGCGGCTGAAGGCGCGGTATCCGGTGTGGTATTCAGAGAGCTTCACGCGGAGAAACAGGTTCTCGAACGCGGTGAGCAAGCGGTTCGCAATGTACTTGTAAATAGGCATGCCGCCGAGTAAAGCACGGCCACCGATGATGCGCGAGGCCAACACCACGTCATAGACGTCGTAGGCAACCATGCTCGCCATTGCGGTGATGAGCAGCGGCGTGTATTGATAATCCGGGTGCAGCATGATGACGACGTCGGCGCCGGCAGACAAGGCTTCGCGATAACAAGTCTGTTGGTTGCGTCCGTAGCCGTAGTTGCGGTCATGCTGAAAGACGTGGAGGCCCAGGCTGCGCGCTAATTCGACCGTCTGGTCGGAACTGTGGTCGTCAACCAGGATGCGGATATCCACCAGGTCGGGGAGTTCTCCCACGGTGACCTGTAGAGTCTTTTCCGCATTGTAGGCGGGCATGACGACCGCAATACGCTTGCCGTTGATCATTGGCTGAAATTGAAGGGCTGCCTCTAGTTTACCCGGAGATGCTCAATTTCAGTGAGCCGATTTCGCCAGGATTTGCTCGAGATACTCCCGCCACGCGGCAGCCCAGGTGTGCGTGCCATGTCCGTGCGTGTTGTCGCTGATGGGTAGGAGTACGAACGTTCCATTCTTAAGCCGCTTGCTCTCACGTTCTGCAATACCTAATTCCGGTGGGTTGATGAAATCGTCGGCAGAGTTGATCCACATCAGCGGCGCGGTGATCGTCTCCAATTGGCGAGAAGGATCATAGTTGCGGGACGCGTTCACTTGATAGAGAAGATCGTTGGCATCCAGACTGGCGATTCGTGATTCGACCGAATCAGCGACATACTTGTCAGCCGCCTCTTGCGTGGGCAATCTCTTCTGCATCACAAGGGGCGCGCTGCCCGCGATTGCCAGCAGACTTTCGGCCGTGCGCAGAGCCTGCTTGGGCTCCTCCTTATAATCGCCGTCTTTCCAGTCGGGATCGTTGCGGATCGCATTCATCACGAGCTTGCGCCATACGCGGTTGCGGCCAGCGATTTGTATGGGGAGGCAAGCCATGGGCATCAAAGCGTCCATGAAGTCCGGATAGGTTTCGCCCCATACGAAGGCGTGCATGCATCCCATCGATGTGCCGAAAATCAAGCGCAGATGATGCACACCGAGACTTTCGGTAAGAAGCAGATGCTGCGCGGCGACCATGTCGTCATAGTCATACTGCGGAAAGTGCGCGTGCATGCCGTCGCTCGGCTTCGAGGACTGGCCGTGCCCGAGGCCGTCGGGAGCGATGATGAAATAGCGTGCCAGATCGAGAGGCTGCCCCGCACCCAAGAGTTCGCCGGCAAACTGCGGTACGAGAAACTGCTGTCCCGAGCCGCCGGTTCCGTGCAGGAGAAGGACTGCGTTGGTCACCTGACCGCTGGCATTCCGCAACGGTTTCCCCAAGGTCCGATAGTGCAAGCGCAACTGCGGCATCTGCTCGCCTGATCGGAACTTGAAGTCATGCGCAACAAACTCACCTTCCGTCGCCTGATATTTCGGCGCCTCTTGCGCGCGGGCGAGCGCAGCCGCGAACAGCGTCAAGAGGAGCGCTGCGGGAGCTGAAACACGCGTCAAGACATTCATGGAATACGCCTCCCTTACTTGATGCCGTCGAGGATGGAGCCGACGATGCCTCCGACGACACCGCCTTCCACGGTCTGCCTGGAAGCTTCGCGAGGCATGTAGCGCTCGAGAGCGTGGGCGAGTTTCGCGATCGGAAGCGTTTGCAGCCAGATTCTACCCGGGCCGGTGAGCGCCGCGAGAAAGATTCCGTCGCCGCCGAAGATCATGTTCTTGATGCCGGGGACGGTTGTGATCTGGAACCCGACACTGGATTGAAATGCTCCGACGTGGCCGGGATGGACGCGGAGAATTTCGCCGGGCTGCAGGTCGCGGACGACCAACTCTCCGGAGAGTTCGAGCCATGCGATGCCTTGGCCGCTGACTTTCTGCAAGAGGAAGCCTTCTCCGCCGAAAATTCCAGCGCCCAGCGATTGCTGGAACCCGACGCTGATCTGAATCTGCGACGTGGCGCAGAGGAATCCGTGGCGCTGGATCATGTATTCGTGACCGGGTGCGACTTCAACTGGGACGATGTGGCCAGGAAGTCTGGTGGCGAAGGCGAGTTCGCCAGGAGCGCCGACGGCGCGGTATTCAGTCATGAAGAGGGATCCACCGCCAGCCACGCGCTTCAGGACGCCGAAGAGGCCTCCGCCGCCGCCGAATTGGGTGTGCGTGGTCATCTGAATCGAACTGCCCATCCATGAGAGTTCTCCCGCTTCGGAGATGATGGCGTCGTTGGGATCGAGAATAAATTCCAGGACGGGCATGGTGGTGCCGTTGATGCGGCTCTGCATGTGGATCTCCTGAGTTGAGGATTGCTGCGGTCTCGCGCTGAAAGGGCCAGCAGGCGAGAAAGGAGAGTATACATCTGGCGCCTGCGGAGGCAAGGTGTAGTGCTTCGCTCGACAGACTGCTGAAAGCAGCTGTGCACATTCTGTCTTCACAGATCTAGTCGCTGGGATCTTTTCCGGCAGCGACTTCCAGTCGGCCGTAGGCGAGTTGGTAGCTGTAGCGGGCGGTAACGACCTGAGCTCCGGCGGTCGCGGCTAGCAGCTCGGCATCGGTCAACTCGATGATGTTGCCTACGCCAGCGGAGTAGCGGCCCTCGGCGAATGCCAGATTGTCCTGGGCTTCCTGATCGGCCTTGGTGGCGAGATCGATCTGCTGCTGCGAGACGGTGGTGTTGGCGTAGTCGGTGTAGACCTCGTTGTCCACTTGCAGCGTGGCGGACCTCAGATTTGACTCGGCAGCGCTTTTGGCCTGCTCGGTTTCATTGAGGAATGCGCGGTTGAAGCCTCCGGACAGAAGCGGCTGCAGCAAGCTCTCGCCAAATCCAAGATTCCAGATCAGTGGAAATTTCAAATTTTCAAAGTCGGCGAAGCTGGTGAAATTCAGGTGGGGCCTGAAGTTCGAGCGCGCGGCTACGATGTCTCCTTCCGCGGCGGTGATGACTTCACGCAGGGCGCGCAAGTCGGGGCGGGACGTTTGGGCGTCGGTCAGATAGCTATCTACCGGGTCCAGGGTCTGGGCCGTCCCCAATACATCGACGAGTGTAAATGTATTTTTCACGGGCAAGCCCATCGCGGTGGCCAGTGCGGCCTGGGCGACAGTCAGGTCCGACTGCGCCTGTACCAGAAGGAGCTGCGCATTCGCGAGCTGAACTTGCTGGCGAGTTAGGTCGATCTTGGGAACGCGCCCGACGTTGAAGAACGCGTTGATCTGATCCAGGTGCTTGGTCTGATTCTGAACTGTCTTCTGGCGGACTTGGACCAACTCCTGGGCGGCGAGGACAGCGAAGTATCCGTTGCGAACATTGAGCAGCGTTTGCTGGCGGATGCGGTCGCGGTTCTGTTGGGACTGCGCCAGTTCTGCGTTGCCGCGGACGACCGAGCCGCGCGTCAGTCCGAAGTCGTAGATGTTCTGACTGAAGTTGAGGCCGGTGAAGAAATAAGGAGAACTCGACCAGCGCTCACCGTTGAACAATAGTGACGCCGTGGCCGGAGAAGTGCCCGGCGTGGGCGCGTAGTTATACGTTTGCTGATTGTGCGAGGCCCCGAAGCTGAGGTGCGGGAAGTAGGACGAACGACGCTCTTTCAGGTGCGCTTCGGCGACATGGATCTGAGCTTCGGCGGTGGCGAGGTCAGGCTGATTCCGCTCGGCGAGGCGGTAGCAATCGGAAAGGGAAAGTGGATTGTTCTGCGCACGAGAGTGAGCGGACATGAGAAACAAGGCGCTGGTCAGCGCGGCGAGCCAAAACGAATTACGAGTCTTGCTTCTCATGCTTGGTTTATCGGAGTCAACTTCCAAGTTAACGAATTGGTCGTCCGCTTCATGGACGAGCAACCGGCTGTACTTTTCCGCCTTCCGCGACGCGCTCGCCCAGGTTGCGAGCTACGTGCTCGCCTTCGTCCAGTCCCGTCAAAAGGCGAGCGGTTTCGCCGGTCTGCTCAGCGACGGCCACCTGCGTGAACTTCACGGTGTCATCCGAGGTAACGACGGCCACGACTGTCTGATTACCGCGAACGATCAACGCATCGGACGGGATCTCGACGTAGCGCGGCGTTTGCACCTTGAGTTCGACCTGCACGAAGCTGCCGGCCAGGATGCGGTTGTGCGGATTGTCCACGTCGATTTCGACGAGCAGCGTGCGGGTCTTGGCGTCGATCTGGCCGCTCGTGCGGGTTACGCGGGCTTCCAATTTAAAACTTGGTTGAGACTGATCGAGAATCGTGACGCTGTCGCCCTTCCGGACGAAGGGAGCGTGCGCCTGGTCGACGTAGACATAGATGCGAAGGCGCGTTGTCTCAGAGATCTCGACCAACGGCAACGCGCTGGTTTGCGAAGTGGCCGCGTTCTGAATGAGCGCTCCCGGATCGGAATATCGCGCGGTCACCGTCCCGCTGAACGGGGCGCGCAATTGCTCATACGACTTGAGAGTGCCGATCTGCTCAAGGTTTGCTTTGGACACGGCGGCGTCGGCTTCGGCCTGATCGGCGTCCTGCTGCGAGATCATTTCCTTCTTCACCAGCGTCGTGGCACGGTTGGCGATGAGTTCTTTGTTATGGGCGTCGGCGACGGCGGCTTGATATTGCTTGTCGGTTTCGGGCGACTCGATGACGGCGACGACTTGGTTCGCGCCGACATAGTCGCCCTTGTCTACGCTAATACTGCGCATGTAGCCGCTGACCTTGGCGTAGATGATGGCCGACTGGAAAGGGCGAGCCTCGCCAATCAGGCGCAGAGTGGCGGAGCCAGCAACTTTGCGGGCGACAGCGATCTCAACCGTGGGCCCTTTTTGTGTTTCGACTTTCAGTTGCTCGGTGGCGGCCTCGACGTGAGTGCGCTGCCGGGTGAAAAGAAGAAAGGCCATGACCGCCGCAACGACAACGGCGAGGATGCCGGCGAGATACAGCCAGGCAGATCCGCGACGTCGGTCCTGAGCGTGTTCTGGCACGTGTTCGGGCACGTTTCCTGGCACGTCAGACATCAATGTCCCTCCACTTGGAAAACTTCGCCGCGAGCTTCGGCGGCAAACTTTTCATCGAGCAAATGACGCGTTGGAAAATCCTTTCGCAGGAGCGTATAGACCACGGGCACGACAAACAGAGTCACGACGGTGGCCACCAGCAATCCGCCGATTACGGCGCGGCCCAGCGGAGCATTCTGCTCGCCGGCTTCGCCCAGGGCCAACGCCATCGGAATCATGCCGATAATCATAGCGAGGGCTGTCATCAGAACCGGGCGCAGGCGTGTCTTGCCGGCCTCCAGAGCGGCTTCGATGGGCGAGATAAATCGCTCGACGCGCGCGTCGTTTGCGTAACTCACCAGCAGGATCGAGTTCGAAGTCGCGATTCCCACGGCCATGATCGAACCCATCAGCGATTCAACGTTGATGGTCGATCCGGTCAGAACGAGCATCCAGAGGATTCCGACCAGCGCGCCGGGGACCGCGATCATGATGATGAAAGGATCCATCCACGACTGAAAGAGAACGACGATCAGCAGGTACACCAGTACGATGGCGAGGATCAAGCCCAGCAACAGACTGCGGAAGGAAGAGTTCATGACTTCGTACTGGCCGTGAATGCTGATGCGCATACCCGGCGGCAGCTTGCCGAGCGCGTCGATTTTCTTCTGGATGCCGGCCACGACAGAGCCTAGGTCCCGCCCCTGCAGGTTGGCATTGATGTCGATGACGCGTTGCACGGTGTAGTGGTTGACTTCGGCTGGAACCGAGTCGGGAACCACGCGGGAAACATTGGCGAGCGTTTCGTATTGCGGCTGGGGCACGGGCTGGGTCTGGGGAGCGGCGGCGGCCTGCAGAGGCGTGGCCGATCCGGGCAGGCTCAACGGCGTATTCATGAGCGCGTCGACGGAATCGAAATGCTGCGGCGGAATGCGCACGGCCACGATGTAATTGACGTTGTTCGCGGGATTCAGGAAGTAAGAAGGAGCGATCAGCGCGCTCGAGGAAAGGGAGATAAGCATGCTGTTGGCGACGCTCTGTTCGGTAAGGCCGAGCTGCGCAGCTTTCTCGCGGTCCACATTGATGTGTAGCGCGGGATAGCGGATGGCCTGTTTGACATGCACGTCGACAGCGCCGGGGACCGTGCGAATTTCGTCTCTTAACTGGCGAGCGATCTGGTAAGACTGGTCAAGGTTGGGACCTTCCACCTGAACGTCGACGGGAGAAGGCACCCCGAAGTTGAGCACCTGGCTCACGATATCGGCGGATTGAAAATAGAAGCTGGAACCGGGAAATTCCCGCGGCAGCTCCTCGCGAATTTTCTGCATGTAACCCTGGGTGGGGTGATGCAGAGGTTTCAAGGCGATCAGGACTTCGGCATCCATGTCGCCCACATTGTCGGTGGGCACAAAGGCCAGATTGTACGACGTGGGGAGGCCCTGCATGTCGTTGATGGTGTCGATTTCGTCAGAAGGGATGATCTCGCGAATGCGACTCTCCACCCGCATCAGCATCTGCTCGGTGTCTTCGATGCGCGTACCCACGGGCGCTCGTACGTGAAGCTTCATGAGGCCAGCATCGACGGTGGGAAAGAAATCGGTACCGATGATCAGCGGCAATACGGCCGTGACCGCGAACAGCAGGCCGAACATGCAGAGGGCAAAAACCCGATGATGGAGCACTAAGTCCAGCATGCGCCCATAGCTGGCTTGCAGGCGCTCGAATGCGTGTTCGCGCTTGCGATTCAGGCGGCCGATGAATCCCGGATTCTCTTTCCTGGCCTCATCGGCTTCGCGATGTCCTTCAAACAAGATTCGTGACAGTGTGGGCACCAGGGTCCGGGAGAGTACATACGAGGACAACATGGCGAGCACCACAGCCAATGCCATCGGCGTAAACAGATACTTGGCGGCCCCCGAGAGCAAGACGACCGGGAAGAAGACGATACAAATAGCGAGCGTCGCGACAATCGCGGGCACGGCAATCTGGCTGGCGCCATCGAGAATTGCGACCGTGATGGCCTTGCCCATGTCGAAGTTTCGGTTGATGTTCTCGATTTCGACGGTGGCGTCGTCGACCAGCATGCCGATGGCGAGGGCGAGACCGCCCAGGGTCATGATGTTGACCGTATCCCCGCTCAGGTTCAGACCGATGATGGCGGTGAAGATGGCGAGCGGAATCGAGGTGCAGACGACAACCACACTGCGCCAACTGCCAAGGAACATCAGGATCATCAGCGAAACCAGGATCGAGGAAAGCACGGCTTCGCGTACGACTCCGGCGATCGCGGCGCGCACGAAAACGGATTGATCGAAATCGATCTTCAGGTCCATCCCCTGGGGCGCGGCAGCCTTAATAATGGGCAACGTATCGCGGGTCGCCTCGACGACAGCCAGGGTTGATGCGTCGGAGTGCTTGAGGATCGCAAGATAGGTTGCGCGCTTCCCGTTAACGTGAACAATGCCACGCTGTTCGGCATAGCTGTCGGCTACGTGTGCGACGTCTCCGAGAAGAACGGTAGCCGACCCGACTACTTTGATGGGGATGCGGCTGAACTGCGCCACCGAGTCAGGGCTGGAATTCAGCTGCACGCTGTAGTCGGTGCCGCCGATCCGGGCATCGCCGGCAGGCAAAATTACGTTTGAAGTCTGGAGTGCGCTGACAACATCTCCCGCGGACAGACCTTTGGCGGCCAGCGCCTGCGGATTGATATCGACGATGATTTGACGTTCTTTGCCGCCAAAGGGCGCCGGCGTGGAAAGGCCAGGGATGGTGAACAGCCGCACGCGAATGAAGTTCAGGCTGTAATCGTAGAGCTGCTGTTCGGGAAGCGTTTTGCTGGAAATGGTCAACTGCGCCACCGGAACGTTGGTGGCGTTGAATTGAATAACACTGGGCGGAGTGATGCCGGGAGGAGCGATGCGCAGGATGGTGCTCGACACCGAGGATATTTGGGCGATGGCCGCACCGATCTCGGTTCCCGGCTGGAAATAGATACGCAGCAGCCCGATGCCGGGCATCGACTGCGATTCAATTCGGGAGATGCCGTTGACCGTGGTCGAAAAGCCGCGCTCGCTGATGAGGACGACGCGGCGCTCCATGTCTTGCGCCGACAGACCGGGATAGGTCCACACCACCGCGACCACCGGGATATCAATCACCGGGAAGATGTCTACTGTCATGCGCGTCAACGAGAGGACGCCGAGGATCATGATCAGCAGGCAAGAGACGGCAATGGTGTAAGGGCGCCGCAGCGCCAGTCGCACTAACCACATAACTTGAGTGACCTAGCTGGAACCCACGACCAGGCCCGGGAATTCGAGGCCTGTTATGCGGTCTTAGATTCCGTTGACCCCAAAGAAGTCGTAGAAAAATACAGCCTCCCACTATGCTCCGTTTTCGGCTGATACGTCCAATACATGGAACGATTCCAGTAATAGCATTTCAGCATTAGAATAATAATATGGAACTGCGCCAGTTGCGCTACTTCGTAGCGGTTGCGGAGGATTTGCACTTTGGCCATGCCGCCCAACGGCTGCGCATCGCCCAACCGGCCCTGAGCCGCCAGATTCAAGCTTTAGAAAAGGAGTTGCTGGTCCAACTGCTCTTTCGAAACCGGCGCAGAGTGCAGATCACCCCAGCCGGACAGGTATTTCTCGACCGTGCGCGACTGATTCTGTCGCGCGCAGACGAAGCAGTGCTCGCGGCCCAGCGAGCGGGCGGAGGAGTGAGCGGCTCGCTCAATCTGGGGTTCGTGGGGTCGGCAACCTACGATGTTCTGCCCAGCGTGCTGCGCTCGTTTCGGCATGCGGCGCCAAATGTAGACCTGACCCTTTCGGAAATGACGGCCCACGCGCAACTGGAGGCGCTCACGGAAAAGCGGATCGATATTGGCTTGCTCCGGCTCCCTGCTAAGACGGAGGGCATAGTCTTCCGTACGATTTCGCGTGAGCCGCTCTATGTGGCGATGCCCAGCTCGCATCGTTTAGCGCAGCTTCCCGCGCTGCGCATGTCTGCTCTGGCGGGAGAACCGTTCGTTCTTTATCCCGACCATCCGCGCCCGAGTTGGACGGAGTTTGTGATTGGCCTATGCCAGCAGGCGGGATTTCGCCCCATCATCGCCCAGCGCACGGTGGAAATTCAGACCACGCTCAGCCTGGTCGCCGCCGGCATAGGTGTGTCGATCGTGCCGAAATGCATTGGAAACATTCAGCGCAAGGATGTAGCGTTCCGGCGTCTGACCGGGGTGCGGGCGCGCACCGAGTTGCTGGCGGCATATCGCGAACGCGATCCTTCGCCGGTCGTGCAAACGTTCCTAAAAGTTCTGTGGCATGGAGTGCGCGCCGGGAAAGCGAAGAACGTTGAGGACTCCAAGAGCGCGGGGCAATTAAGTGGGGAGTCGGTCTCGCCACAGGCGTAGATTTCGCAGACTGGCTACCGAAAAGATTTTCAACGGGTTGAGACGGCGTGCCGGTCTTCAGAAGCCCTTCAGGTTCGTCTGGTACCCTCGAATCAGTATTTGATCTTCCGCCACCGCCTAGGATTTCATTGAACCGCCGCCTCCTCTATACCCTGGTCATGCTGTTCGGATGCACACCGCTGTGTCTGCAAGCGCAGGGCCCACTTGGGCATTCCGGTGCCGCTGACGACCGACCGTCGGCGAACGTTGTCAGCGGAACTCTCCTTGATCCGTCGGGCGCCGCCATCTCAAAGGCGCAAGTGACCCTGGCAGGACCTGGAATGGAGGCGATCGCCGAAACGGCCACAGACGCCGTCGGAGCCTTCCATCTGGACAACGTGCCGCCCGGAAAGTACACGCTGGCTTTTCACGCCGAAGGCTTCCGCGACACTCAGATCACTGTCACACTCACCGGGAAGCGATTCTCTCCGGTGCGCGTCGTCATGCAGATTTCAGTGCAGACGGAGAACGTCACCGTAGCAACCGGGGCTAACGTCCCCGTGGTCAGCATCGAACCTTCCGAAAATCAAAACGCCAACACCATTGATCGCGACGCATTAGACCGGGTTCCGGTGTTCGATCAGGATTACATCGCGACGATGTCGCGATTCCTCGACGACAACGCGACGGGCACCAACGGCGTTACCCTGGTAGTCAACGGGATTGAGGCGAACGGACCCGGCGTCACCCCATCGGCTGTGCAAGAAGTGAAGATCAATAACAATCCTTACTCTGCGCGGTTCGCGCGGCCGGGACGCGCTCGTCTGGAGATCGTGACCAAAGGTGGAACGCCCGCGTATCACGGCTCGGTGAATTTCATGTTTCGCGATTCCGTGTTTGACGCGAGCAATGCGTTCGCCACGGTAAAACCGCCAGAGCGCCGGCAGTATTACGAAGGCTCCATCACCGGACCCATCGGACACAGCAAGCACACAAGCTTTCTGCTCTCACTCGATGAGGACCTGCTGGATGACCAAAACATCATCGCTCCAGATGCTATTGCTGCCGCCGAGTCGCTCGGCTTTGGTCCGATTGCGCAGGCGGTGCCCAACCCCACGCACCACTTCTTCGGGTCCGGCCGGATTTTCCACGACTTCGCCAACGGAGATCAGTTCTGGATCGGGTACTCGTACGAACATCGGTCGGCGGAGAACCAGAACGTCGGCGGCACGACGCTGCCCAGCGCCGGTACGGATAACCGGTTCCTAGAGCATGAAATCAACGTCAGCGATCTGCATCAGTTCTCGCCTCATTGGTTGAACCAGCTCCGGTTTCTCGTGGGGCATTACGATGTTCCGGTCACGAGCATCGATCCCGAAGCGCAGATTGCCGTCTCGGGACTATTTACGGCGGGGGGCGCGCAAGCCGATTCGCGCCGCACAGAATACCATTTCGACGGCACCGACTTCGCCACCTATGCCAACGGCAAACATCAACTCATCTTTGGGATCGACATCCCAGACGTTAGCCGCCGCGGCCTCGACGACTTTACCAACCGCGCGGGAACATACACGTTTGCGAGCGACGCCGACTACTCCGCCGCTGCACCAGCTACCTATTTGGTTCAGACGGGCCAGGGCCACGTGGTGTTCGTGGAAAAGATCTTCAGCGGATTCGTGGAAGACAACATTCGGCTGAGACCGAACTTTTCTGTCTACTTGGGAGTGCGTTACTACTGGCAGAATTATTTTCACGACGACCCTAACAACTTCGCGCCGCGCGTCAGCTTTGCATATGCGCCGAGCGCAAAAAGCAAGACGGTGCTGCGGGGAGGCGCTGGAGTTTTCTACGATCGCACTGGGCCTGGGCCGATTGGCGATCTGCTGCACTTTAACGGCGTGAACTTGTTGCGATTCATCGTCAATCAGCCGCAGGTTTCCTATCCGATCGACCCGGCAGTGCTGTCGCAAATCCCGGTGAGCGTGGTGACGCTCGATCCACGTGCTCACATTCCGTACGCATTGCAATTCAGCGCCGGAATCGAACGCCAAGTCACAGCCAAAAGCACGTTCAGCGCGGTATACATCGGCTACCGTGGGATTGGGTCGTTCCGGTCGATTGACGCAAATGCGCCGGTGCTGGCGGGGACAAGTTGGGTGCGCCCCGATCAGTCTACAGGGCAGATTCGTCAGATTCAGTCGGAGGGATACCTGAAGGGCAACGCGTTGGAACTCACATTCCGGGGCAAGGTCAGCAAGTATTTCTCCGGACAAGTTCAGTACACGCTGAGCCGCACCGACAACAACACCAGCGGTATTAGCTCTTTCCCCGCGAACAGCTACGACGCGGCGGCCGACTGGGGACGTTCCGACAACGACCGTCTGCACAAATTCGACTTGCTGGCGTCAGCGCAGCCCTCAAGATTCTTTACTCTAGGCGTGGCTCTCTCGCTCTACGCGGGGAAACCGGTCACCATCACAACGGGTGGCGATGACAATCATGACGGCATTCTGAACGATCGCCCCATTGGCGTTGTGCGCAACTCCTTGGATGGACCGGGGCTGATTGACCTCGATCTAAACCTGTCCCACGACTTTCCGCTGTCGAAGAAGAAGGAAGCGAAAGTGATCTCGGTCTCGCTGAACGCCTTCAACGTTCTGAATCATCCGAACTATGTCACCTACATAGGAGTTGAATCTTCGAGTCTGTTCGGAAAACCGGCGGCCGCGCAAGCTCCTCGCCGCTTGCAGCTCGACGTGCAGTTCAAGTTCTGAGGGGGAGAGGTGATCTGAGAACCGAGATCGAGCTAGGTTAGTTGGGCGCAGCGGCAGCGAAGGAGTACAGCGCAACCGCTTGCGCAGCCTGCTCGTCGTGTCGGAATTCGCCTTGGCGCTGATGCTGCTCATCGGCGCAGGGCTGATGATCCGCACGTTCGCGGCGCTTGAGGCCGTCGATCCGGGCTTCAATCCGCACAACTTGATTTCGATGATCGTGTCGGTTGCGGGATCGAAAGAGGCCGATGCGGGCCGCCGCGAACTTTTCTACCGTCAACTGATTGAGCGTGTGAGATCTCTTCCGCGGGTGCAAGCAGCGGGCGCGATCAATCATCTACCGCTCGCGGGAGACTTGTGGGGATGGCATTTTGCGATCGAAGGCCGGCCGAAGCCCCGTCCGGGAGAGGCGCTGGGCGCGGTATATCGCATGGTGACACCCGGATATTTTGCTGCAATGCGGTTGCCCATAGTCCGCGGACGCGACATCACCGACTCCGACAATACGACAGCGCCAGGCGTAATCCTCATCAACGAACAGGCGGCGCGGCAGTATTGGCCCGGAGAAGATCCGCTAGGAAAACGTGCCTCCTTTGACGATGACACCACGAATCCAAAGACGTGGCTGACAATCATCGGCATTTGCGAAGGATGCGAAACAAGATAACTGGACGGACAAGGCAACTCCGGAAGCCTACCTGGCGGCATTTCAGAATCACGACTATCTGGGCGATTCCGGAACGGAAGCGTCCAAGCACATGGACTACATCACACTCGTGGTGCGCACGGCAGGCGATCCTGCGGCGATAGCTTCCGCTATGGAAAAGGCAGCCTGGTCGTTCGATCGCAACCTGGCGATTTCGCAAGTTGTAACCATGGACGGAGTGGTAAGCGAGGCGAATGCCCAACCACGATTTGAGATGCTGCTGCTGACGATTTTTGCTGCGGTTGCGCTAGTTCTTGCCGCAGTTGGGATCTATGGAGTGATCAGCTACTCCGCATCGCGACGGACGCATGAGATCGGGGTGAGGATGTCACTGGGCGCTACCCGCGGCGATGTTCTCTTGCTGGTAGTGCGGCAAGGGGCGTGGCTGGCCGTGGCAGGATCGGTGGCAGGCATCGCGGGCGCACTACTGCTTTCGCGACTTATGGCGAAATTGTTGTATGGTGTTCAGCCAACCGATCCAGCAACATTTGGCGCTGTGGCTGTGGGATTGGGAGTAGTGGCGATGCTCGCATGCTACATTCCAGCGCGGCGGGCAATGCATATCGATCCCATGGCCGCGCTGCGCTACGAGTAATCGCCTTGAATGTCTGTACCCACTGTCAACGCAGTGCGTGGGTGCTGGCGCATAAGTTTACACTCGAACTCAGAAGACTTCCGCGTAGTCTGCAAATAGGAAACCGACTATCTGTTCCGCTGGTTTCCGCATTGCCCGTGTCACGTCCGGAGCAAGAGGGAGTGCCGGATGCATATTTCCATGGCCGGATTCCAAGGATTCTTCGATCGGACAGCCTTGCAGATTGTGATGCGAGATGAGAGTAAAGTAAGGAAGAGGGCTATTCGTAACGAATCGCTACCGCAGGGTCGAACCGCATCGCGCGGCGTGCGGGAATGTAGCATGCTAAGACGGCAACCACGATCAACAGGCAGGAAACGGCAGCAAAAGTAAGCGGATCGTGCGCAGTCACTCCGAACAGCAGGTGCGTCATGAGCCGTGTGAACCCCAGGCCCACCCCGATCCCAATCGCGACTCCCACTAGCGCTAACTTCGTGCCCTGCTCGAGCACCATTTGCAGCACGTGCCCGCGCTGTGCTCCCAGTGCCAAGCGAATTCCAATTTCGCTCTGGCGTTGGGACACGGTGTATGACATCACGCCATAAATGCCGATGATTCCCAGCGCGAGCGCCATAGACGCGGCAATTCCCAGCATCACCATAGTAAAGGAGGTGCGCGCCATCGATTTGTCGTACACGTCCTGCATGGTCCGCACAGACGCTAGCGGCAAATTCGAGTTCACCGACCATACGGCCTGATTGACCTCGTTCAGAAAGCTCTCGGTTCCTGTGCGCTCGCTGCGGATGGCAAAGGTCATCGTGCGCCACGCTTGTATCGGTCCTGGCCCAAAAAGGTTCGCCATCAGCGGAGGCCAGTACACGATTGCCGGCGCGGTCTCCTGCACGCCCTTCTCGCGGACGTCCTGGACGACACCGATCACGTCATACCACGGCATCTTAGGAAATTCGCGCAGGCGCTTTCCGATCGCAGCCGCCGGCGTGCCCCACATCTCGCGGGCCAGACTCTCGGAAATCATCACCACCGGTTGAGAGCCATAAATTTCACTCCAGGTGATCTCGCGTCCCGCGATCAGTCGTGTCCCTGCCGTCTGCAACAAACCGGGCGAGATGTACTTGTACAGCCGGAGAGAAGCGATGGTGTTATCTGCATAGACCTTGTCTTCAGCAAAGATCGAGTCCCAACCGGAGTCGAAACCCTCCATTGGCATTTCACTCACGAAGCCCGCAGACTTCACGCCCTGCATCACCGCGAGCTTCTCAAGAATCGTCTGTTGTATCCGTGTGACTTGTTGGGGCTGGGCCACCAACGAATCGGGAATGGAAATTCGCAGGAGTTGCAGATGCTGGGCATCCGCGAAACCCGGATCGACGGTTCTCATGGCCTGGAATGTGCGAATCATCAACCCCGCGCTCAGAAGCAAGACGAGCGCCATTGCGACCTGGCCCACAACCAGCAGATTTCGCGCGCGATGCCGCTCCCGGCTGGCGCTGATCGTGCGTCCCGCGCTCTGAAGAGCCGAACTGGGACGCGGCCGCGCATATTTCAGGGCCGGAATCAACCCAAAGAACAAGCCCGACAGAATTGAAAGGAGCAAGGCAAACCCCAGCGTCCGCGCATCAAGGGAGATTTCGTTTAGCCGAGGTAGATTCGACGGACCTATCGCCGCGAGAAATCGTACTCCGGCATACGCCAGACCAATGCCCACAATCCCGCCCATCAGACCGAGCATCAGGCTTTCAACGAGAAGTCCGCGCACGATCCTCGCCCAACCCGCACCAAGCGCCGCTCGAACGGCCAATTCCTGCTGACGCCCTTCGACCCGCGCCAGCAACAGATTGGTCACATTCGCGCAGGCAATTAGCATAACAACGCCAATCGTCCCCATCACAACCCACAAGAGTTCACCGACGTTTCCGACTACCTCTTGTTTAAGAGGACGAAGCATCGGCGTGATTTTCCATGTCTCGTAGATATGTGGATTGGAACCAGGTCCATTCGAAAATGAGTCCATCCAGATCGGAATCATTCGCGCAATGTCAGCGTTGGCCTCGGAGATGGTTGCGCCGGGCTTGAGCCGCGCAATGCCGTGGAACCCGAATCCCGCAAGAATCACCTTCCCCCGATCAAAACCCAGCGGCACAATCACGTCGAAATCTGCGTCGACGAATTGAAATCCTTTCGGCATCACTCCCACAATTTCCCGCGGCCGAGAATCGAGCATGATGTTTTGGCCCACGACCGCTGGACTTCCGCCGAAACGCCTCTGCCAGTAGCCGTAGCTCAACATCACTCGTTCGGGACCATCCGGCACCTGGTCCGCCTGCAAGAGCCATCGTCCATTTGCTGGGGGAACGCTGAATGTCTGAAGCACACCGTCGGTTACGGCAACGGTGCGGACCTGTTCGGGCTCGGGAGTGCCGGTAGCGTTCGCGGTGCCAGTGCCCCACACCCCCAAGGATTGAAATGTCCGGTTGTGCTCGGCGTAAGTGAAGTACATCGACGGCGAGAGGAGAAGACCGTTCTCGAAATCCGACAACCCCTCTGCTCCGGGAGCAACCTGATGCAGCGCCACCAATTGCTCGGCCTGCGGATAATGCAATGGCCTCAGCAGTATGCTGTTCACCACCGTGAATACGGCTACGTTGGCGGCAATTCCAATCGCAATCGTTAATAACGCGACCACCGTAAACACTGGGTTGTGGCGGAGGGTACGCAACCCGTAACGGACGTCCAACAGAAGGTTCTCAACGGAAGGCCACGCCCACACATCGCGGCTGTTCTCCTCAAGCAGCGCTGGATTCCCAAACTCCCGCATCGCGGTGTGCCTGGCTTCTTCTCTCGACATTCCATCGCCGACGAGTTCCTCGATTTTTTCGTCGAGGTGCGCCTGGATCTCTTCCGATAAGTCACGGTACAGCTGTCTTCGAGAAAGGAGTTGCGTCAGCCAATTCATGATTCCCCCGGCGCTAGCACTCGCGTAATCCCTTCCAGCATGCGCTCAAAACTCGATACCTGGTGCTGGAGATGCTTCGCACCTGCGGCGGTCAACTTGTAGATACGAACCCGCCGATTGGTAGAAGACGTGCCCCACTCCGCTTTGACCAACTCCTGCTTGAGAAGACGCTGGAGAGCCGGATACAGAGAACCTTCTTCGATCTGAAGCAAATCGTCGGACGTGCGTTTGATGTGCTGCGCCAGCGCATAGCCGTGCAAGGGTTGGCGTTTCAGGGTCCGGAGAATCATCATCTCCAAGGCACCAGGAAAGAGGTCTCGTTGTATCGCCCTGCTCATGCGGGACAATCCGCGCTCCTGAAGAATATTGTTTTACTCTAGGCCTAGAGCAAAATAGTATAGAGCCGCAGACCTAGTCAAGTGCTAAATACCGAGAAGTTCGTAGATGGTCGGCGATCCAGAAGTTGATCACAGTAGGCGTAGATTACGGGAGGGTCGGTATCTGGAACTCATGTCAAAAGCGGCGAACGGCTGACCGACAGTCAGTCGATCTTGAAGATCAGCGCCCGGTTGCTCCTCCATGCTTCGCAACGAAAGTTTGACGTGTTGCTGTTCTGGGCTCTTGACCGACTGACGCGCGAGGGGACACTTGCCACGTTGCAATACCTCGAGCGCCTGACTTCCTACCATGTGGGCTATAAGAGTTTCACCGAGCCGTACATGGACTCCTGCGGCACCTTCAAAGACGTGGTGATTTCGCTGTTGGCTACCATGGCGAAGCAAGAGCGGCTTCGGATGGGCGAGAGGGTCCGTGCGGGCATAGCTCAGGCTCGTCGTGCCGGTAAACGCCTCGGACGTCCTCCCCTACGCGTACTAACACCGGAGGAGATTGTGAAGCTGCGAAGGGAGCGAGCGCGGTCGAAAGCTCCATTCAGAACACTCGCCATGAAATACGGAATGTCAGTGTGGACGGTACACAAGTTGTGCAGCGGAAGACGAGACTAGGAACCGATGGGCACGCTCTACAAACGCGCGAAAGGAAGCCGAAATTGGATGATGGCGGTGACAGTCAACGGTCGCCAAGTGTGTAAGACCACGCACACGTCGAATAAGCGCCTCGCTGATCAACTCCTCTCTCGATGGGAAACTGACGTGTTCGAGGGCCGCTTCCAATTGCCGAAATCTTCTCCACCGCCTTTCGCTGAATGGGCTGATGATTTCCTATCAAAGGTCTCGCACCCGGATACTCGAAAGCGATATGGATCTTCGGTCGGAAAGCTTAAGAGCAGCTTCGGCAAAGCCCGGTTGTCGGACATCTCAGGCGAACGCATCGAAGAGTACAAAGAAGCGAGGCTGGCCCAGGGCGTGGAGCCAGCAACCATTAACCACGATCTTCGCGTGCTGAGACGCATGATGCGGCTTGCGGAGCGAAAGCGTCTGATTCCTAGGAATCCTTTCGTTGAGGTGGATTTCCTCAAGCAGAGAAATGTGCGTATGCCACACATTGTCACGTTCGAAGAGGAAGAGAAGATCTTGGCCGTTGCATCACCGTTGATTCGGGTGCTGGTAGTTTTAATCCTCGAAACTGGAATGCGGTCCCACCGCGAAGCGCTGGCGTTGACTTGGGAAGCAATTGACTTCTCGAACGATTCGATCCTGGTTCGCGAATCGAAAACGCGTGCCGGAGTCAGAAACATTCCGATATCGGCCAGATGCAAAGGCGAACTCTTGCGTTGGCGAAATATGTTCGGACCAGAATTTTCGCCATTTGTGTTCCCCAAGCTACGCACCCCAAGCCACCCAGTGAAAGATGTTCGTCGTAGCTGGGAAAAGACACTCGAAGACGCGAAGATCCAGAGATTTGTTCTTTACAATCTGCGCCACACATTCGCCAGCCGATTGAGCGCGGCCGGAGTATCCGACCTCTTCGTCGCCCAAATGATCGGCCACTCCACACCGAGCATCCTGCAGATTTACGCGAAGGCCATCGACGAGCACCGCCGCGATGCGGTTCGTAAACTTGAGGAAATGCGAGCTGCACACCCTTCCCGGCGGTCTTCTCCCTCTACGTCCGTTAATTGAGCGCCCCTCCAAGCGATTCTCCCAGGTGTGGCGGTTTCCCTAACAGATGCCTAACATTACTGCGGTTTTACTACAGTGGGATTTTTTCCACAGGAGGTGAGGCTAGGCTTTCGATGAACAGGACGGCTTAGATTGTTGAAAACACACGGGGAATCTTGGTGCCGGGAGGGGGAGTCGAACCCCCAAGACCCGAAGGTCGGCGGATTTTGAGCCCCCCGGTTCACATTGCGTTTGGGCCCCTGATTACGCGGGTTTCCCTATACTGCCAACGATTTGCGCAAAACCGTCCGAACCTGCCAAAACTCGTCTAGACATACCTAAGCACGTGCGGTTGGCCCCCGGAAAAGCCCCTGCTTCTTGGGTCAACGAAAGCGACAACGATATGATGGTTCAGAAGCGCCTAAAGATTGGCGAGGAAACATCTTTATGATCGCTTTGCGTGCGTATCTCGACAGCAGTGGCAAACTCGAAGACCACTAGATGATCCTTGCTGCGACCCAAGCGATTTCATCGATTCACCCTTCCTTTCACCTGGCCTATTTCTGACGGATTCTTCCGACCCGTCTCGGAATCCCACCGAATCAAGTCCGTCCGGTTAGGAGGTCACGAACCTGTTCTAAAAGAGGGTGCTCCGCGCAAGGGAACGATGAGTCGGTTGCCCCATGAATCTACCGAATGGCAAAAAATCCACGGCACCATGAGGGAAATTTGGCTGGCGTTCCGCCTTATGTAAGTAGAGGCTAGTTACCCCGTTGAGGGGTTGGCCTTGGTTTTACGGAAGTCTTGGTCTGGGATTGACCGCCGTTACAAGAGCAAATGGAGGCTCGCCATGAAGAAGACAAAGATCCAGTCGCGGTTCGCAGCGTTCTTGCTTTTGACGCTCTGTGGAGGCATGGCAGCATCTGCGCAGATCACGCCCAGCGGCGACGCCTACACCAACACCGCTACTCCCACGACGAACCTCGGCACCAAGCCGGTGCTCGACGTAGAGAGCGGTTCCCAGACTACTTACATTCGGTTCGATCTGTCGTCGATCCCCGCGGGCTACACCGGTACTAGCATCGCCAAGGCCACGCTGAAGCTCTACGTCAACGCCGTGACCACCGCCGGGAGCTTCAACGTGGAATACGTCAAAGGCGCCTGGTCGGAGAAGACGATAACCTCCGATCTCGCTCCCGCGCTCGGGACGACGATCGTCAGCGGTGTGTCGCTCACCAACGCAAACGTCCACGACTACATTCTGATCGACGTCACGCCGGCGGTGGGCGCGTGGCTGGACGGAACCGAGCCCAACGACGGCATTGCTCTAGTGGCCAACAGCCCGCTTAACGCTAGCTTCGACAGCAAAGAAAACACCACATACAGCCAGCCGGCAGAGCTGGACATCGTCTTCGCGGGAGGCGGCACAATCTCGGGAGTAGCTACTGCAAGCGGCAGCGGCCTGACCGGTGGCGGAACTAGCGGCACACTCAACCTGGGTCTTACAAAGAGTTGCGTAGCCAATCAGGTGCTGCAGTGGAACGGGAGTTCGTGGGTGTGTGCTGCCGTCGGCACTGGCACGATTACAGGCGTGACGGCAGGTACAGGACTTCTCGGCGGTGGTACCAGCGGCAACGTTGCCCTGAACTTGGACACTACCAAGATCCCAAAGCTCGCCTCCGCCAACACTTTCACCGGCAATCAGACGGTCAACGGTAACTTGGCTGTCGTAAACAACAGCAACTATCAGCCGTTCTCGGTACAAAGCTCGAGCACATTTGGCACCTGGATGACCCTGAACAATACGAGCACGGGCGGCCATACGTGGAATATCTTCTCGGCTGGCGGAGCCAACGCTGAGGGTGCGGGCAACTTTGGGCTTACCGACTTCACAGGCAAAAGTACGATTTGGCTGGAGGGCACCGTCAATGCCGGCAGCTTGGTGACCGGCAGCACCGCCATTAACAACATGGGCTGCAGCGGGAATTTCGGCGGCGTTGGCTTTGGTCCAAACGGTTCGAAGGGATGTGCGAACTATTCTCTGCTCGGAGATGGTGTCAGCACTTACCTTAACCGACCTACAGGTGGGGCGATTACGTTCCGCGAGGGCAACGCTACCGAGATGACGCTGGCCTCTGGAGGCCTTCTGGGCATCGGAACCACGGCACCGCAATTCCCGCTGCATGTAAACGGGACCATACGAAGCGAGACTGGTCTTTCGCTGGGTGGAACTGCACCGGTAGCAATCGACGCCCCCGGCGCAGTCGGTGGACGCTTCAGCGTCCTGTCCAACGGCACTGTGGGAATCGGAACCGCGGCTCCGCGCTCGATCCTGGAAGCCGCCGTCTTTGCTCCCGCTGCTATGGGTCCGGCTCTGACCCTAACCAATAGCGGGACCGGCCACACCGGCGCAGCATCAGCTCTCGACTTTAACAGCTACGCCCCGTCTTCGAACGGCACCTACAACCCCACTGCCCGCATCGCCGCCGTGGATGCCAACAACTACTCCAATGACATTGTTTTCAGCTCCAACCAGCCCGGTGCCGCTAACAACGGTCTGCAAGAGCATATGCGCATCACATCGGCCGGAGGAGTCAGCATCAACGGCGACACGCCCATGAGCCATAACCCGCACATGAGCTTCTCCGGCACCTGGGTCGGCAGCTTGTGCAACAATGCAAACTGTGGCTTCTCAAGTGGATCTCTTTGGGGAGCACTTATCCCCGACTACAACATTGTCATAACGCGCATTAGCGGCTCGCTCAACTCACGAATAGACCCCTCCTGCTTGCCTGCCAACATTTCCGTTCAGGCCCCGAATAACCAAACGTATGGCACCGTGTCCCTTCCCGCCAACGCCATTTACTTTGATTCGGGTCCAATCTCTATAGCTGTCCCCGGCGGCCAGTTCGTAGAACTTTATCCCCGCATCTGGGGCGGCTGCAATTTCGGCGCATCTGCGGGCGGCGATTTGTATATGAACGCCCAGTACGTGATGCAGTAGGTGTGCTGGGCCTGGCAGCTCTGAAGGACTCGGACAACCGCAATAAATGAAGGAGGATGTATGAATATGCACTCGTCTGGGATCGTAACGACGTCAGTCGGCAGGCGGTTTCTGATCGTGGGCATTGCTCTGGCGTTGTTCGGGGTCGCGAGCGTACCGGCCTTGGCACAAACTACGTCGACTTGGATTGGCGGGTCTGGAAATTGGTCGCCTTGTCCCGGCCAGGGGGGCAATGCGTTATGGGATACGTGCTCGTCGAACGTCGTTCCCTCCGGCAACTTCGTCGCCGTCATTAAGGGTGGTCCAGTGTCTGCCACCGGCGCCTCCGTGGTCGGCGTAACCATCGCCCCTGGTGACGTTCTGAATCTGATTCCGGGCTATGTGGACATTACGGGCCCCAGCCTTATTAACCAGGGCACCATCAATATCGGCTCCGGTAACGGGCTTGATTTCGCTCTATCCTCTGTCGCGTCCAACATCTCGGGTGCGGGCACGATCAACATGTTGGCATCGAGCCAACTTACAGGTTCCGGGAACATGATCATCAACACCAACAACACCATTCACGGCCAGGGATACATCGGCATGGTCACATTTACCAACCAGTCTCTCATCGATGCCAACGTGTCGGGGGCGCAGCTCGAGCTGGCCGGAGGGGTGAGGGTCACCAATACTGGCACGATGCAGGCGAGCAATGGAGGTACGCTACTGTTGCAAGGGTCGAGCCTGGGCGTCCCGTTCAACAATAGCGGAGGCACGATTCAGGCTCTCAATGGTTCGACGGTGATGCTCGATGCTTTCGCGATTTCCGGTGGGACTCTGGCCAGTACGGGTTCGGGGCTGTTCAGCACATTCGGGGGATCCGGCAATCCATCGTTGAGCAACCTCACCAACAAGGCGAACTATCAGATCGTCAGCAACGGCAGCACCACCATTGCTGGAACGATCAATAACCTGGGCGCAATTCAAGTCAAGGGAGGGTTATTCGTCAATGGCAGTGCAACACTCAAGGGGGGGTCGGTTCCCATCGCTTATCCCCAAGGCAGCATCCTCTCACTCAGTGGGGCCACTACACTTATCAATCAATCGAACATTGCGGGATCGGGATTGATTGGTGACACCAACCTAACCTTTACCAATCAGGGAACTGTGAACGCGACCGACAGCGCAAATCCTCTCATCCTTGCGGGACATGCATTTAACAACGCCGCAACGCTTGAAGCCAGCGGTGGAGGAACGTTGCAGATCGAAAACACCATCAACAACACGGGAGGAACGATTGAAGCGCTCGCCGGCTCAACTGTGCTGGTCGACTTCAACACCGGTGTGATCAGCGGGGGTACGTTGAAAACCGGTGGCACCGGCGCGTTCGACACCAACAGCGGAACTCTGGATGGCACGGTCAACCCCGTCAACAATACTGGGATGTTCAAGGTGTCTCAGGGAAACCTCGTACTGCAAGGCACGATCAACAACACCGGCACAATCGCTCTGAATACCGCTGGATATGTCGTGGGCTTGACCCAGCCAACCGTTCTAACGGGCTCTGGAAGAGTCATCATGTCACCCGGCACATCTTTCCTGGCTTATGCTCCGACCAACACGTTGACCAACCAGAGCACGATCGAAGGCGCCGGGTTTATCGGAGGATCCGACCCTATGGGGATCACCAACTCTGGCACAATACTCGCCAACTCCAATAGCCCACTGACCATCGCGCCCGACGCGACTCTGGGCTTCACCAATACTGGCAAGTTATCCGTGTACAAGGGAAGCACGCTCAATATCGATGGTCTGTTTAACAATTTCTCCGGGACGGCGTTGACCGGGGGTACTTATTCAGTGGCAGGTACTCTGCAGTTCCTCTCTGCCGGCATAGGAACCAACGCCGCCAACATCACGCTAACTGGTGCCGGAGCGAAAATTCTGAACGGATCTGGCACCAGCGCTCTGGCCGGCCTATTTGCCAACACGGTCCAAGGAACTCTGTCGCTGCAAGGCGGGCAACTGCTGACTACAGAGACCGCTTTCAGGACGAGTGGGAAAGTTACCATCGGGACTGGCAGCGGCTTTACCCTGCGCAAAAGCTACACGCAATACGCGGGGACAACAACCGTCGATGGAGTCCTGACGGTGCACGGAGGGCTGATTTTGCAGAAGGGTTCACTCGTGGGTAAGGGTACCGTTGCCGCCGCCGTGACCTCTAACTCGGCGGTCACTGCAGGGGATTCTTCCGCCAGCCCGGCAACGCTCAGCGTGGCAGGCAGCTACACGCAAAACTCTGCGGGGACACTGAACATTTCGATCGGAGGCAGCACCACAGGCAAGTACGGGCAAGTTGCGGTGTCGAACGGAGTCAGCCTGGGAGGAACCCTGGCGATCAAGCTCATCAATGGCTTCGTTCCCGCAATCGGCGACACATTTAATGTGGTGACAGGAAGCGCTGTGAGCGGCACATTCTCTACGGTGACGGGGACGAGCATCAACTCCGGCGAACACTTCGAAGTCAGCTACGGTCCCAACGCGGTCACGCTCACGGTAGTTTCCGGAGCGTAGACGACGCGACACCTACAGCGCAAAAGGGGCAACTCTCGAATTCATTTCTGGGAATCCCGTGAACTCGAGAGTTCGAAGCCCCTTGCCATTCAATTATTGGCCGACGAATTTTGAGGCCGCAGGACGCGATCACAATCGGCGATGGCGTGCGTCGCCTGAGCTGGATGGCTGCACGGGAGCGCGCTCGGAGTCACCGCGCCGGGATTTGGAATCTTGGCCCAAGCATCGGCGCTCCGCCTGTACCATTCGCGGGCTTCACGCCATCGCTCCATGGAAAAAGAACCAGGAAGTCGGGCCGCAGCCATCCTCGACAACTCTCCCATGCCGAAGCACGCATCAGCGATTGCATACCGTGCCCGCATATTTGGCTGTGTTGCCGATGCCAGCGGCTGAGCAATCGCCAGAGCCTTGCGGTAAGACACTTCGGCATCTTGCGAACGGGCGAGCTTTGCCAGTACTGCGCCAAGTCTGACATATCCGGTTGCTACATCAGACCGTGCGTCGGGCGTAACGGCGACGAGACTCTCGAGGTCGTGTATGCCCTTGTGATAGTCTTCCAGGGCTGCCTCCGTCTTCCTTGTTCTGGCCAGAGTTTCACCGAGCCAGATTTCGCTGTATCCCCGATACTGTGGCGCCTGCTGGTCCGCCCGATTGCGTGCCAAAACTTCGTCGTAAATCTGAGCGGCTCGACGAAACATGGCCTCTCCCTCGCCATATCTGTCGGCATACAACAAGTCTTCTCCCATTGCCAAACGCGCACCCGCGGTGTCGAGCTGCAAGGTTGCATTCTGCAGATCGGCCTTGGCCATGGGGTCGACGATAGCCAGGGCGCGCTGATTCGCCGACAGAGCTCCGGCCGCATCTCCGTTCATCAATAGGAGGCCGCCACGAATGACGCTTGCGACCGCCAATTCCCGCCGGGAACGAGCATCATTCTGATCGTTGGCTAAGGATTCAAACAGGTTCAGCCCGGACTGGCAGTACTGGAGGGCCTCGGCCCTTCGGCCAAGCTCAGTCAAACCCAACCCAAGTTCGACGGTGCAAATTGCCGCCATGTGCTTGAGGCCTCTGTCCAGGGGGTTCGTCTTCAACAAATCCTGTCCGATGGCACATGCTTTCTCTTGTGTCTCCAGAGCGCCCTCGTGATTGCCAGACTCGTCCTGAATGTTTGCTAGCACGTCGTACTCGATGGACTTCTCTTTCTCTACTTCGAGGCTGGGCGTGGCTTGTCGGGAGAGAAGTTCAGTAACGGCCAGGGCCTGGTCAATCGGCGCGCGCGCTTCGGACCTGCCAGCTCCCCTGAGCACTCTGGCCAGATTTCTATAGGCGATCGCCAGGTTGAGTTGATCCTGGGTGTTGTTGGAATTCGCTTTGGCTACGGCTTCCCGTATGGCGACAGCTTTGCGGAGACTGGACAAGGCGGCATCGGTTTGCCCCAGACTTGCGTCCACTGTGCTTCCTTGAACCGTACCGATTCGCAGGTAGGCCGCGGCCAATTCTCTTTGGAGAGATGTATCGCCGCCCGCTTCTTTCGATAGGCTGTCCAAATACTCCAGGGCGCGATCGAGGAGCAGCTTGCGGGAGGGAGTCGCACCGGGCAAGTTCTGAATCGAATCGTGAATCTCGAAAATCAGCGAGTTGGCAAGTTTCCTTACGTCGTTGAAGCGGCGGTCTGCCCGGCGCTTTTGCTGAAGCGTCATTCCCATCCCCAACAGAAGGGCAGCCATGACGATGACCGCTGCGGCGATCCCGGTCTTATGCCTGCGCGCAAATTTCGAAACCCGATAGGCGAGGGTATCGTTCCGCGCGCTCACGGGAAGGTTTTCCAGGTGCCGACGAATGTCTTGGGCGAAGCGCTCCACCGAACTGTAGCGCCGCTGTGGCTCCTTGCGCAGCGCCATTAGAACGATGTTGTCCAGATCTCCTCTCAGCCCTCTTTTGAGCTTTTCCGCGTCGCGGGCGGTGGGCGCCAAGCCTGCAACGGCGATCCCGCGATTTCCACCATTCTCGGATCGTCCGGCCTCTCGCACAACACTGCTCGGCTTCTTCGGCTCGATTTCACAGGCTGCCCGGGCAACTTTCTCCGGTGTGTCCCCCGCCATTTGATAAGGATGATGTCCGGTTAACAGTTCGTACAAAACCACACCCAGCGAGTAAACATCACTGGCGGTGGTGATGGGCTCGCCGTTGATCTGCTCTGGACTGGCATAACTGGGAGTCAGTGCCCGAAACTGCGTAAGTGTAGGCTCAAAGCCGTCGGTCGCAACAGCGGGATCCAATATCTTGGCGATGCCGAAATCCAGGAGTTTAGGCACCCCGTCTGCGGTCACCAGAATATTGCCGGGCTTGAGATCACGGTGAATAATCAGCCGCTGGTGCGCAAACTGCACTGCTGAACAGACTTGCAGGAATAGTTTCAGCCGCCCAACAGTACCCAATTTGTGTTGGTCGCAGTACAGTCCAATGGATTCTCCGTCGATCAACTCCATCACAAAATAAGGAGCGCCTTCTCGGGTTGTGCCTCCGTCGAGCAGATGGGCGATATTGGGGTGATCGAGGCTGGCGAGAATCTGACGCTCATTCTTGAATCGCTGAACGACGAAGGTGGAATCGTGGCCTCCACGCACAACCTTCAGGGCCATTTGCATGCGATATTGATCATCCGCGCGGAAGGCACGGTAGACCTCGCCCATACCTCCCGCTCCAAGGAGTTCGATAATCTGGTACGCCCCTAAGCGCTGGCCGATCAGCGTTTGCCGCTGGGCCTCATCGGCGTCGCCCTGTGTAGTTTGCAGCGCGGAGATGTTCAGGAACGCCGTTCCAGCCTCCTGATGAGAGACGAGAAGCGATTCAAGTTCCCGGGATAGCTCTGGATCGCTGAGTGCGATCTCCGCGAGGTACTCCTGCTGTTGCGCAGGAGAAAAGTGCAGGGCCTTGTCTAGCACTACCGACACTTGTTCCCAGCGCTCAGGAGTCATGGCTTTCACTCCGGTTTATCTGCCGGTATAACCAGGTGCGGGCGACGACCCACTCTCGTTCGACAGTGGCGGAGGAGACACCCAAAAATTCTGAGGTCTCTTCAATGGACAACCCACCGAAATATCTCATTTCCACGATGCGGCTCTGGCGGGGGCTGATCTGCGACAGCAGTTTGAGGGCGTCATCGAGGGCCAGGAGATCCACATCTCTAGACTGCGAAAAGTCACGCGCCTCGTCCAGAGTCAACCGAGTCCCCCCGTCGCGTTTTCCAGCCTTGCGGCTACGCGCATAGTCCACCAGAATCTCTCGCATCAGCTGTGAGGCCAGAGCGAAGAAATGCCCCCGGCTCTCTACCTGCAATGATGACGGCTTGACGAGACGGAGGTATGCCTCATGGACCAAGGCTGTGCTCTGCAGGGTATGGTCGGACCTTTCCCCGCGGAGATGATGTTGGGCCAAGCGACGCAGTTCGCTGTATACAAGCGGGAGCAAGTCCTGCAGCGATTTCTGGTCACCGTGCTTCCATCTCAACAGCAGCTCTGTGACCTGCTTGGGAGAACCTTCGGACAGATCCGGCCCCACTCGGGGTAGCAACCCCCACTTCTGGGAACAGACAGTATCCTTGGATTCCAAGAAAGTCAATGCGGTTTAGAACTGCCCCCATCCCGACCCGTAGCGGAATAAAAAAGGGATGAGTCTAGGTGCGCAGAAACATCCTTCAATAACCTTTCTTGATGAGGCCGATCGGTGGAATCTTCGCCTACCTATTTACCACCATTTCGTACAACAGCAAGCCAGTTCAGGAACGAAAGAGCTGCGGTTACAGTAAGAACGATCAATTCGGGTCGTCCCATCCGGCTAACCAACGCAAAGGTAAACAAAATTCCCAGGATCGCGAAGACAAATCCGCCAGGCAGGTGGAAGCCTTCCTTCCCCGGCATTTTCTTGCGCAACACCGGCAGCGCGGCGCAGCTAATCATTTGAGGGGTTTCTTAGGCCGGGTTTGGCTGCTCTGGGCAAAAATGAGACCTTTCACGTGACAGGGTAACGCAGGCCCACCAAACTCGATTGTGAAGGGACCAACTGTTTCGGATAGAGCTTGACCTACCCGAACGGAGGGCTTTTCCATCCATCCCCGGCCAACAATCCACGGAGAAAAAGCCGCTGGCAGAACCACGGGTGGTGCTGTTTTGCTAACCAACTCCGCTTTGTGTTCCTCCTGAGGGAAAAACGAAATTCGTATCAACGCACGTTGATGGGGCGGTGCCAAGAGCACACTCATACAATTTGGACCGACATAAGGATTGGACGTTGAGACTGAGCGTACCGCGTCCACCGTCGCGCGTTCAACTTTCGCGGCTAGTTCGTCCGCCGTCTGCGATGGTTCCTCACTCCGCAAAGCGTCAAACATTTTGTCCCGTTCGGCCTTAGACCAGTTGGAGTTCGGCGAAGCGTGAAAGAACGTTCGGTGTTTGAAGTACCAGTAACGTGCAAGGCGCTCGACCTGCGTATCGAATTTTCCGTTTTGTGGTTTGTTCAATCCCCAAGCCATCGGAACAGGCTGATAGCGCCCTTCCATTGGGTGTTTGGTCATCTTCCAATGCCATCCGACCGCTGTGAGTTCAAAATTCAGAGGGTTGTTCGCTACCTCACTGGATGTGAGTTCTTGCAGGAGGATCTTTAAGGATTGGCCGATGTCGAGCGAACGCGAGGAAGAGAATCCGCGCATTCCAAATTTTTCCGATACATCCACCCCGGTGAGTTTTTGAACAATCCAGTCGTCCGTCGGTTGATTTCCAATATAAGCCGCACCCGTATATGCAATCGTGACAACTGCATCCGTTGTCCAATAGACGATGGTTTTGTTCGCGAGGGCGTCAAATCGGGAAGCAGGGTTTCCCTGAACCTCTTTCATCACGAGGCGGTCTGAAACCTGCAAAACACAAGGAGCGGGACAAATGAGACAGAATGAGGGTCACTGCGTCTTCCGATTGTCGAATGATAGCAGTGTGTCGAGAATTGTTCAGGGGTGGAGGGTATGGCTGGCAGGCATTTCCAATCCGATCCGAAGGCACTCTTATATCGAAGGCTCGTAAAGGCGGGGGCAGTAATAATCCGGGATCATCAAGTTTCCAATCATCTCCGTGGTAAGAGGAAAGCTTGCAACTGGCAGCCCTGCTTAGCCCCCGAGACAGCCCCTTTGCAGCCGGGTAGCCTGTTGCCGCGAAGCCGCATGAAGGCACTTGACGAGCGGAAACACCCGTATATGTGGGGGTTCTTGATTGGTGCCGGGAGGGGGAGTCGAACCCCCAAGACCCGAAGGTCGGCGGATTTTGAGTTACCGCTATAGCGTAAACAAAGCAGTTAGATCATTTGCGACGCGTTGCGAGGAAGTTACGACAAGTTGCTGCGCTGCCGAAGGTTGCACACGAGTGCGTCGCAAAATCTGGTAACGGCTGTGGTTTGGTGGTAGGCACAAATTTGGGCACACCCCCCTCCCATCAATCCCTACTTGTGAGACTCGAGGATTCGGTGCTCCCGCACCGAATAAGGCATCTCCAGGCCGATCTTGGCCACCCGCTTTAGAAATTGTTTGCGGGCCTTTGTTGTCTTTGCGAGTCCAAATACCTGTTCGAGCGTTTCAACTCGGCGAATCGCTCTTAGCATGTCAGCGGGGTCCCAGTTGCACGCCATGAAGCGGTCGACTATTGCCGCGCAGGATCGTTCACATCTGTCCCACCATCTCCACGTTGACAATGCAGGTGCCACAATTTCAATTGGACGCCAGTATTCGTAATCCAGACGCTCGTGCTCCTCAGCATCATAAACGAACTGGAAACTTTCTCGGAGCAAGCTCACAGCTATCGGTTCGCAACTCCTTAAGGCCAGTGCAAACAAGAATGCCGCTACAACCGTTTTGTCACTCTCGGACAACTCGTCCAGGTGGTCCAGCACCGGCGACCAGATTCTTAGGTTGTGCCCTATGGCCGGGGTGTCGGCTGGCAAAACAGTAGGTATGAACATCAGCAGCGCCGGAGATACATCACTACTTGCCGTCAATAGGCTCGCAACCTCTTTGGCGTGAACCCGCAGGTACGGTCTCCAAGCGATACTGATCCTCTGCGATGTTCCGATGTAACTATCCAGCCACCTCAGAACAGGTGCAACGAATCGGTCTCCGTAGTGATAGGCATGCTCAGGAAGAATGTCGCTACCAGCAGCAAGTATTGCCTCCACCACGAGATTGAGCGTTTCGGCATCTATGGATGCTGACATTACCGCATGAAGTATTCGAACCTGCAATTGTCGTTGGGTTCGCCAAATCGCCGGTGATGTCGCTAATATCGGCTTCTGCTTAACAACGACGCTTAAGATATCCGGCATTTGTGGCGAAACAGTTTCGAAGTCTTTCGGCTCAAACGCTTGACACATACCAAACAGAATCTGGTCGCCGAT
>DASRRV010000172.1:0-18192 GCA_035695545.1 Candidatus Sulfotelmatobacter sp.
GGGCTGAAGGCACACATCGGAGTGGACTCGAAGCAGGGGCATGTGCATTCGGTGTGCACGTCGGCGGCTTCGGTGGCGGACCAGCATATGTTGCCGGATCTGTTGCACGGCGAGGAGCGCAAGGTGTGGGGCGACGGTGGATATCAGGGACAGGGAGAAGCCATCCGGCAGGCGGCTCCGCGAGCGCAAGATATGACCAGCCGGAGCGTGCGATACCAGAACTTTGTGGACGAGTTACACAAGGCCAAGAACCGGGTGAAGGCCAGAGTGCGAGCGAAGGTGGAACATCCGTTCCGGATTCTGAAGCGCATCTTCGGCTTCGAGAAGGTGAGATACCGAGGGATTCAGAAGAACCATCATCGGCTGTGCGCCAACTTTGCGCTGGTGAACCTGTACCTGCACCGCAAACGGCTGGCGGTGGCGAGGGCGTAGTGTCCCTGAAAGCCGCGTGAACAGCGGGTTCCGATAAGGTCGCAAACAATACAGGGGAATTTCCGGTCGGTGCAGGTCTGGAATAACAAGGCGCGTCAATATCGATGGTTGCTCAGAGGTTCCCTAAGGGATTTTCTCGATCACGTTGGCGAGTTCCCGCTACGGTATGCCGTCTGTCTCGTCGTCTTCATCGTCTTACGATCGAGCGACTGAGAGCTCTCCCCGCCGTCTACGCCGACTCTAAGATGATGTTCGCGTATTGGGTAGTATCGCTGGTCCGAATCAACCCCACGGCCAGTGGCACTCGCAGCTTGAACTGCACATGCGGCTCGAAGACAGTAGGAATATTTCCGAACATCTGCTCAAAACTCCTGACGGTCTCGACCCCATTGACGCGCCGGAACTCCTCCGCCATCGCGATCTTCCCGATCACGAAGTTGGCCTGAATGGCCTTCAACACGTCGAGTACGCGAGGGATATCGTCCACAAGGGAAATGTCTACAGTTTCGATTTGCGGCCAGTACGGAAATCCGCGGTCCGCAATCACTAGGGTATTGGTGTGCCGGACGCGGCTCAACAAAGAATTAATCGCCGGATTGAGAATTCCACTCTTTAGCACAACAATCGCTCCCGGTTACCTTCCCGGCGAAGGTATCTGGAACAGACACGGAACCACCGGGCAGCGGCGCACCTGTCGAAGTTCCCCAACCTGTTCCCGCCGCCGCAACTGGAGTTCGTAGGACCGCGTCTGCTGCTCGTTAGCCGCCGTGACGATGAGATAGTTCCCATGGTCTGGCGATTGGCATCGAATGATGGCTGCGAGCCGCGACCTCGACTACGTATTCACGAACTCCTTTACCACACCGGCCTCGCCCTTCTCTCGAGCTTGATACTGGTCGTAAATCCAGGCGTAGGTCTTTTCCATACCCTTCTGCAACGGAATGCTCGGCTCCCAGTGGAGATATTTTTGGATCAGAGTGTTGTCGCTGTTGCGCCCGTTGACTCCCTGTGGAGCGGTCAGATCGTAGTTGCGCTTCAGCTTGATTCCGGCGATCGCCTCCACCATATCAACCAACTGGTTAATGCTGACGGCCTCGCTCGAACCAAGGTTGATGGGCTCCAGAATGTCGGAATTCAATATCTTCTGAATGCCTTCGAGGCAGTCGTCGATATACATGAAACTGCGCGTCTGATTCCCCGTGCCCCAGATTTCGATCTCGTGCTTGCCCGCCAACTTCGCCTCAATCACTTTCCGGCAAATGGCAGCGGGAGCTTTCTCGCGGCCGCCGAACCACGTTCCCCATGGACCGTAGACGTTGTGAAAACGAGCGACCCGCGTGTACAGCCCGAAGTCTTCGCGGAAGTGCCGGCACATGCGCTCGGAAAACAGCTTCTCCCAGCCGTAGCCATCCTCGGCCAGCGCGGGATACGCATCCTCTTCTTTAAGCGAGGGCGCTTCAAACACTTTTTGCTTGTCGCCGTTATAAACGCAGGCGGACGAAGAATAAAAGAACCGCGAAACTCCGTGCTTCGCCGCAGCCTGCAACATGTGCGTATTGATCAGCACCGACAGCATGCAGAGGGCTTTGTTCTTCTCAATAAAGCCCATGCCGCCCATGTTGGCGGCGAGATTATAGATTTCATTCGCGCCCTTGGCGGCGATGTCACAGCTGTCTCTGAGATTCAGGTCAAGCGTAAGATTCTCGACATCCGGAAACTTCTGGTACCAGTGCTCCGGCGGTTTCACATCTACCGCTCGAATACGTTTGTAACCCTGCTGCCGTAGCGAGGCGACCAGGGCGCCTCCGATAAATCCGCCTCCACCAGTGACTACCACCAAGCCATCGCGCATAACACGCTCCCCAATAGTTATCGTTAACTTTGCCGCTATTCGCCGAGTTCCGTCAACATTCGCGGTCTCTCCGCGCGGTACTCGACGAAGACAGCGTCTCTCTAGTTAACCACAATCCGGAAGCTATAGGCATATTTACCGGGGTTACGTTCGGGAAGCTGAATATGCAGACCATCCGCCCGTTGCTCGAATGAGACCGTCGAATCGACGCCCGGGAGGGTCACCGCCTTCACTTTCGCGCGATCCCCTGTGCCCGTCATTCCCAGCGTATGGATTACCGCCTCGCCATTCGACGGCCAACCCATCTCAATCGCGTAGAGGACATCCCCTTTCTTGGTGAAGCGGAAGTCTTTCGCCGTGTAGGCCTGGGTGTCGGTGACATGAAAGGAGCCCTCGGTCACTTTGGTTGGACCTTCGCCGTAGATCTGCCACGCCCTCGTACCGTAAATAGCCTCCCCCTTCACCTTGAGCCACGCTCCCACGTCCCGCAGCACTTGTTGCACCTCGTCGGGGATCGTGCCATCCGATCGCGGGCCGATGTTCAACAGGAGGTTGCCGTTCTTGCTAACAATGTCGATCAGCTGGTGCACTACGAACTCCGGCGACTTAAACCTATCGTTTTCGATGTATCCCCATGATTTGTTACTGATGGATGTGTCCGTCTGCCAGTACAGCGGACGAATCCCCGCCAGCTGCCCGCGCTCCAGGTCGAGCACCGCGGCCTTTTCATTCATGGCGAAATCTTTGTAGTTGATCACGCCCATAGGCCCGCCGGACTTCGCCGACTGGTTGTAGTAGAACGCCGCAAAGCGAGTCAGGTTTTCGCGCATCGAAGCCTGCCCAATCCACCAATCGAAATACGTGATTTCGGGATGATATTTCTGGACGATTTCCGCCGACCGGGCCAGCCAGTCGTCGGCCCATGCCTTCGAGACGAAAGTGAAATCGTTGGCCAAAGGCGTGCCATTCTTCGCCTCGAGCCAGCGATGCGCCGGACCGTAAAACGCGGCGTACTTCGGATCGTTCACGTCAGAGGGAATGTTGCGCGCGACGCCCAAAAAAAAATTATGTTCCACCCGGTGGGAAGACGCGCCCAGGCGCAGGCCTTCGGCACGCATCGCCTTGGCAAGGTCTCCCCACAAATCGCGACGCGGCCCCATTTTGACGGCGGTCCAATCCGAAAGGCCGTTGTCGTACATCGCGAAGCCATCGTGATGCTCGAAGACAGGGACGACATATTTCGCGCCGGCTTCCTTGAACAGTCGCGCCCACGCTGCCGGGTCATACTTCTCCGCCTTGAATCGCGGGATGAAACCCTTGTAGCCGAATTTATCCTGGGTGCCGTGGGCGGCAATGTGGTGCTTGTATTCGTCGGAGCCCTCGTTATACATGTTGCGCGGATACCATTCATTACCGAACGCAGGCACCGAATACACACCCCAGTGAAAGTTCACCGGCCGCGCCAAGCCCCACAGTTCTGCGGGATGCCGCCGCCGTTGTCGCTGACTGATACCGCCCCCGTGCGCGTACCTGTCGCCGTGGGCTTGACTTCACTTTGATAAAGCAGCGGTCGATCACAGACAGTTCTTGTACATGCCGATTTATTTTCTCCTGGTAGCACTCCCACTTTTTTCCTTGGGCTTGGGCGATTTCTCGGTTGTTGACACGAGAATCGAAAGAGATTAACCGGCTCTATGCATACCACATGCAAACCACTTGATCGGGGCGGGCGCCGGATGTGCCCTAGTCGCTGGTGATTCCACGTTTCGGCGGAACAGAAAGATTTCTGCTGGCCGGATTCATTGCAGCGTTATCAGCGTCCTGTGGGCAACATTCTAAACGGCAGGATTTCCTCAGGGATCACTGCCAACGAGTTATTTCTGAAGCCTGAGGATCGTGCAGGGATTGGGTGATGGGATTGAGTGCGCTTGACTGCCAACTGGATAGCACCCTCGCCCTAGACTTTCGATAGCCCGGCCTTCGCGTAAACGAGGGCCGGGCCCTCTATCAATTGACTGATGGTGTGCTTGGATTCGACCTCTGGCCCGTGCCAGGGAGTTTCGTTCGCGCCTCCTTCCATTGCTTCATAGCCTGCGGTGCTCTGCTCCATAGCACTCCCTTTTCTTCTGGGGCGCCGAACAGTTCGGGATGCAGATAAGTACCGCGCTCCTTTTCCGCCTTTTGCTCCTCGACCGGAATGCGATGAGCATTGGCCCATGCATCGTGCCGAATGCCCGTAATTTGCCACGAGACTTCCACGTTGGGCTTGTCGGTCTTGATCGCGAACTTATGGTTCGCAACTTTGCCCGCCACGATTGCCTGGGCAAACTGACCCACCACCGTGAGTTGATAGCGGAAATCCTGGTTGAGAGTTTCGAACCAATCTGGCAGCGTGACCACTGCATCACCTGCTGCGTTGGTGGTCGCGTTTCCGTTGTAGATGTTCATCATGTCGGGTGACTCGACGAAGGAGTGATAGAGATACTTGTTCGCCGGGTCGAGAGGGTGATCGATTTTGAACGAGCCGCCGGCCTTCGAGAGGTTGCCGTCGACGTTGAGATCGCCATTGAACCAGCCGGCATATCCCGTGTCGCTGCCGGCCAGAATGCCTGTGCCGCCTGAGGACCCGTAGGCGTTCACCCCCCAGCCGCCGGCTGACGTGCCGTATACCCCACTATTGGCGGAGTTGCTGGCTCCGTATACTCCGACGGTTGCGACGCCCAATACTCCGGCCCCGCCCGACGCCGAGTTGGTGCCATACACACCGTAACCGCCGGTCGTGTGGGCATCGCCTTGGACGCCGTGGCTGTTGCTGCTATACCCGTAGACTCCGACGCTTGACACGCTCAGGCCGCCGACTCCGACATAGCTTTCGCTCGTCCCCTGTACTCCGGGGAAACTGTTACTCGATCCATACATTCCATAACTGGTTTTGCTTAGCCCGTAGACTCCGATTGCGGAATTGCTTTGTCCAAATACTCCGTCGCCGTTAGCCGAGGCGATACCCGCCAATGCAACGCCGGCACTGGTGCTGGCTGAGATCGCAGTACCAGTGGAACTGGTGGCCGTGGCGCTGATCGCTCCAGCGCTGAAGCTGCCACTGGAATCGCGCTTGACGATTGCATTGGCGGTATCCGCACTGGAGGGTGAAACGGTCCAGTTTAGTGCAAGTGTGCCGGCTCCAGTCACGGGAGAGCCGCTGACGGTGAAGTCCGACGATGGAGCAGACAGACCGACACTGGTGGCTGTACCGGGAAAAGTCTGCCCGGAAGCAAACGTAATGCGGCCAGTGCTGCCGATCCTCAGTCCGGTCTCGGCGGGAGTGCCGGTGCCTGGTGCGAACAACAGATTTAATGATCCGCTTGCATTGGCTGTGTTGTTTCCGACAGGCTCGGCCTGCCAGCGAAATTTCTGGTTCACCACCGTGTGGGTACCGCCATTGAATACAGATGCGATGAAATTTTCCGACTGCGAACTGGCGCCTGCCGCAGAGGTGGCATTCGCCGTCGAGGGGAGGGTCAGCGGGCCGCGTATGGTGGCTGTGCCCTTCACGTCAAGAGTAGCGCCGGGCGCGGTGGTGTTAACGCCGACCTTGGCGGTGCTACCTGTGCCGCTTTGAAACAACACGGAGTTGCCCAACGTTCCGGCGCTGTTGAGCCAAAGAGGAAGGAAGTCGGTAGTGCCGGTGCCGCTGGTCGGAGGTGGAGCGGCGGCCGAAGCCGCGGAAGCGGCGGTTTCAACGTTCGTGGTTCTCCCGCTGATGGGCGCGGCCAGCATAAAGGCGGAGGCAGGAAGTCCGCCAAGGGTTTGCGCGTCGGCGGCTTTCAAGGCATAGGGCACGCTGACCAGCAATACCCGCGGTCGTTCTTCTCCGCCGTTCATTCGTGTGCCAAGCCAGCGCGCTTCTCCGGAGGTGAACAACTCAACGGGAAGGCCGGCGCTCGCGGTCGACCCGAGTTGTACGGTGAAGTGTCCTTGAGCATCGGGGCTCACGTTCTGCGTTTCCATCCACAGGGGTGAGCCGCCCTCCTGATCCTTATAGATGGCGAAGGTGACGCCTGCCACACCGGAGATTGTTTTGCCGTGCTCATCGATGGCGCGGCCTGAGTAAGTGACAAGCCGGGGCACGGAGGTAGATGTTTGTGAGGATTCTTGGGCTGCGACTACGGTGCAGAGCAACGTAGCCAGGAAGAGGGCGGCGAAGTGTCTTGCTGAGCGGATCATACTGTTTCTCCATTTCGTGGTTGTAGGCTGCGGTTGCATGAACCTTCGTCCGGGGTCCCGGGCTCACGGTTTACGAATCTCGCGGCTAGCGGCCAACCGGGGAACACCCGGCGAACCTACTGAGCCTCAATTTGGAGAGCGCGAAGCGAAGAAAAAAGGGGACAGGGGTGCCTATTTTGGCTGGGAGTGAGACGGTATTTCTCTTGGTTCAGTGCTTTGTGCCAATCGTTGGGCTGCACGAGTGTCGGGGTGGTTGATCCCCAGCGTCGGCTCCAGGTGCTGAGCCGCGGATCGAAATGCGGCGCGTGCCTCGTCGATCTTGCCATGGGCTTGAAGGGCGTTGCCCAAAGCCAGAAAGGCCGAACCCAAAATCGACGAGAAAGTTCCGCGCTCAATTTGTAGTTGAAGAAGGCCGACGGCACGCGAGGCATCGGCACTGGCTTGATCTTGACGTCCGGCGGCAAGGCTGACCTCGGACCGGCAAATCAGCAACTTGGGAAGGACGTAACTACCTTCCCTGCCGTCCTTGATCGCGGCTTCATCGATCTCGACGGCCTCCTCGGCGAATCTGGCTGCTGCGAGAATATCTCTCTTCTCCAAGGCTATACGGGCGTGATCTGCGGCTAGTGTGGCAAAGGCAAAGTGGCCCGGGGGCAGGTCCTTACGAAGCATCGGTTCTACCTCAGCCAGCATTGCCTCGGCTTGATCGGGCTTGTGCTGAAGCGTGTAGATTCTTGCGCGTTCGAGTAAGAGGCGATTGACGGCCGAGTGCGAGCTGGTGCTACGAGCTTTTGTGCAGGCTCGCTCGGCGTAATCCGCGGCCTCTGGAAGACGCGCCAGTTCACGCAGACTCCTGGCATAGTTGTTCATGAGGATGGGAGACACAGAATCTTGATTTCCGTTGATCGATGTGATGTCGATTGAGCGGCGAAACATTTTTTCTGCTTCCAGTGGGCGCCCGATCTGATCCATTTGAAGGGCGAGGTTATTGAGCAGCACGGAGGCAGTCGAGGTGTCGCTTCTTCCTAAAGACGTGATGAGTTGCAGGCTGCGTTCGAAGGCCTGCACTCCCTTGCTGCTCTCTCCTGCTGCACTGTAGGCATCGCCCAACGCCAACCAACGGCGCAACTCAAGCACATCGGAGTCGAATGGCGACCGCTGCAGAGTCTGCTGCGCAGCTTCCGCTTGCCTGACTCCTTCCTTGATATTCCCGGACTCGCCTGCAATGTCGCTGCCACTCGAAAGGCATGCGACGCGTTCGAGCGCGAATTGTGGTTCTTCAGGAAGTTCGCGCAATCCTTCTTGAACGAGTTGCTCCGCGCGAGCAAGGTCCTGGCTTCGTGAAAGCGCGTCTGCCAGCGTGCACGCGGCGTTCGCCCGGACAGAGGGGTCGTTTATCGTGCGAGAGAGTCTGTAGCCTTCTTCCAGCAGTCGAAGAGCGCTCTCGGTTTCATCCAACTGAAGGTATTGGAGGCCGATGGAAATCATCAGCCGGATGCGATCCGGATCCGATTGCGAGTGTTGTTGCGTAATGATGTGCTCCGCGCGCTGCAAAAGATCGTGACCAGTGAAGGGCTTTCCGGATGGCGCTGCGTCCGACAGGAGGAACATATCGAGGTCATTCACCGCTTCGGCGCGAGAAACTTGGCGAAACGCGAAGTCACGTTCCATTTTCGCCCTTTGGGCCTGCATGAGCGTGCCCACTACCCCTGCTGTCGCTGCAAGAATGGCGAGGGAGCCGAGCATCACAGCGATCCGGTTTCTCCGAACAAACTTGGCGGCACGATAAGTGACCGTATCGGGTCGCGCTCGGATCGGTTCGTTTCGCAGGTAGCGTCCGAGGTCTTCCGCGAATGCCACCACAGTGGCATAGCGTTCCTGAGGGGCTTTCTTCAACGCCTTGGCAGCGATGGTGTCCAGGTCCCCCCGCAGCTGGCGGCATAGCTTCTCGGCTACTGCACCACGTCTGGCGGCCCTCGACTGCCGTTCACTCGGATCGGACACCACCACGTCCGATGGTCGCCGCGGCTCGGTATCCGTGATGGCTCTCAGCAGGTCGGCAGGAGAATGCGGACCAACTCCGGCAGGGTGCCGACCCGTCAGCAGCACGTAGAGAAGAACGCCAAGCGCGTACACGTCCGTTGCCGTGGTAACCGAACCACCCGTAACCTGCTCCGGTGCGGCATATTCTGGAGTCAGCGGCGATCCCGCCTCAGAGGTCAGCGCCGTAGCAGCGCCTTCCTGTCCTTCGGCTTCAATTAGCTTGGCTATGCCGAAGTCGAGAAGTTTTACCTCGCCGCTTTTGCTCACTTGCACATTCGATGGCTTGATGTCGCGATGCACGATGAGGTTCGTGTGCGCGTGTGCCACGGCGGCCAGCACGTCGAGGAACAGACGAATCCTGGCTCGAACGTCGAGCCTTCGCTCATCACAGTAGCGGTCGATCGGCTCGCCTTCCACGTATTCGAGTATGAGATAAGGCTGTCCGCCAGCAGTTACCCCCGCGTCGAGCAGCTCGGCGATGTTGGGGTTTGCGAGCCGAGCAAGGATCGCGCCTTCTTGTTTGAATCGCTCGCCGCTGCTGTGTCCGACAAGACCTACGCTCAAGAACTTCACGGCCGCCTTACGCTGGAATCGACCATCATTACGTTCGGCGAGCCACACCGTCCCCATGCCCCCATGGCCGATTGGCGAGATCAAGCGGTAAGCACCTACACTCTGACCGGCAAGCGCTGCGGTTTCGGGCGACAAGATCGGACTTGTGTCCAGAAACCCCTCGTGGTCCGCAGCATGGTCGCGCTCCAGGAGTTCCTGGATCTGACCGGCAAGGGTTGGGTTGTCCGTACGCAACGACTCCAGCCAACGGGCACGCTCTTCGCCTGACAGGGTCAGTGCCTGATCCAGGTGGCGACTAAGGCCTTGCCATTGCTCCGGAGTCAGACGGGACATGATTCCTCAAGCCGCGATCTCGGCGTTTAGTTCTCGATGAAGATAGATCCGCGCCTTCTGCCACTTCCGCTTAACAGTACGCTCGGACAGATTACGCATCGCAGCAATCTCGACAAAGGAAAATCCACAGAAAAACTTCATGTCGACAACCTCAGCAAGTTCCGGGTCCACTTCGGCCAGCTTGTCCAAGGCTTCGCTGATCTGCGTCAGTTCGCGCGCATCCGCCGAACTGTCGACCAGGCCGCTCGCCAGCGATATCAGTTCGAACTGTCCACCCCGCTTCTGGGCCTGGCGGTTCCGCACGTGGTCGATGATGAGCGCTCGCATCACTCGTGCAGCATAGCCCATAAAGCGGGCACGGTCGGGAAACTCGGTGCCGCTGCGCCCTGCCATGTCCAAATAGGCCTCATGCAACAGGGTTGTTACACCTAAAGTGATTCCACGCCCACCACGAGCAAGCTGCAGCCGTGCCAGACGGTGCAGTTCAGAGTACAGAGTGGTGAATAAGGCCTCGGTCGCGGGTCCCTCCCCCTTTTCCGCTGCTTCGATCAGTGAGCTTAAGGTCGATTCCACGCAGGCACCTCGCAAAGATTCCATCGGAGGGAATGCCAGCAGCTTCCCTCATTTCGGGTCCGTAGTCAAGACGAGTCCCTTGTATTCGCAGAATCGCTGGTGACCACTTAGCAGGTCTTGCTTTTGCCACTGGGCGGTGGCGGCAATTCCCGATCCTCGAGCCACACACCGAACTGCAGAAAGTGTTCCAGTTCCTGATCCGACCGAGCCTGCAGTTGCTGAGTCAGGTCTGCAAGTTCGATCCGCTCATGAAGTCGGCCCTCGACGCGATTGGCGATCTCAACGGCTGCGGCGACCGGGTTTCGTTCCTCAGGCACGCGAGAGTAATAAGGTTTTCCGCCAGAACGTGTGCATACGCGGTATGGTCAGGATTCCTCGTTCTTGTCGCCCTGACAATGCGCGTCACCTTGCTCGCCTTGCTTAGTGGCTCTGTTGATTCCCGGCCTGGCGGTGCGCCTCGGCCACGAGTTCCTCAAACCGTGGATCTCCATGCAGGGATTTCAAGTCAGTGTCGCTGTCCATGCCGAGGCAATCATTCGGTGAAAGTCCACGGTCCATCGCATCCCTCAGCAGTCGCAGCGCTTCCGCCGATTTCCCCTGCAACGCTTGCGCAACACCCATGTTGTAGATTGTGGAAGCGGCTTCCGGGCTCTCAGGAGGCAAAATCCGGCGTTTCACTGCCAGCACTTCATGCTGCAACCTATCCGCTTCGGCGAACTTTCTCTGATGCAACAGACTCACCGCCAAAAAGTCCTTCGTGGACAGCGTGCGCAAGTGTTCCGCGCCAAGGACTCGACTCTGGATTTCCAACGTTTCTCGCAGAATCTTTTCCGATTCAGCATCCCGACCTTCGTCGAGCAAAACCTTGCCCAGATGATTCATCGTAACCAAGGTGCTCGGGTGTTCCGGGCCTAGCACCTTTCGTTTGATGTCGAGCGTCTCCCGAAAGAGCGGCTCCGCCTCTTCATCGCGTCCTGCGCTCACCAGGGTGCTGGCAAGATTGTTCATGGTGCGCATCGTACTGGGGTGTTCCTTGCCCAGCACGCGGCGCTCAATCTCCAGTTCCTCCCGCAGAAGCTTCTCCGACTCCGCGTAATTGGTCTGCTGAGCCATGTTGAGCGCCAAACGGGACATCGTCTGCCGTGTATCCGCGTTTTCCGGTCCGAGTACCCGGCGTTGTGCCTCAAACACCTCTCTTCCCAGTACGTCCGCTTCCGCAAAGCGTCCTTGCCAATGCAAAACTCCAAACAGCTCGCTCCTGGTCCGAAGAGTATCCGGGTCGTCGGGCCCGAGCGTGCGACGCTGGATCGCAAGCGTATCCCGCGCTACCTTTTCTGCATCGACATAGCGCGCTTCCTGCGAGAGAACCCCGACAAGACTGCTCGCGGACTTCAACGTCTCCTTGTTCTCAGCCCCAAGAACCTTTCGCCGCAGGCTCAGAGCCCGACTCGTGAGTTCATCGGCTCGGCGATATAGCCCAAGGCCCTCATAGACGTCACCCATTACCTGCATCATCTGGGCTTGCAATTGCGGATCGTTGGCGAGTCCAGCATCGATCTCCTTTGCCGATTTGTCGAGAATCTCGCGCGCCGTGATGCTGTTGCCGCGCGCCTCGCTCGGGTCGGACACCTTAAACATGCTGGTCATGAACTCGGTGATCCGATCGGCGCGGTCGCGTTCGCGCGTGATGCGCCGCAATTCCGTCGCCTGGATCACCGCAAATGCGACCAGCAAGGCCGCAGCCCCCGCCAATACAGCCACTCCTACCGCATGCCGGCGCACGTACTTGCGCAGCCGATAGGTGGCGCTCGCCGGACGCGCTTCCACCGGCCGGTTCTCGAGATAGTTTCCGACGTCGGCCGCCAGCGCCGTTGGCGTCCCGTATCTTCGCTCCCGGTCCTTCTCCAACGCCTTCAGAGTGATCCAGTCCAGATCTCCACGCAGCGAACTGGCCAATTGCCCCGGTTCAGTGCTGCGAGCTTCTGCCCGCGCCGTCGACGCGTCTCGATTCGCGCTCACCTTCGTGCTCGGTCGCTCCGGATCCGTCTCCCGCAACTGCCGCAACACTTCATCCAGCGGCTGCTTCTCCCACTGCGTTGTATCGAACGGCAGGAAACCCGTCAGCAACTCATAGAGAACCACGCCCAATGAGTAGACGTCCGTGCGCGTGTCGATATCATGCACATTCGGGTCCGCCTGCTCCGGACTCATGTACCCAGGCGTCCCCAGAAATCCTCCTACGTGTGTGTACAGTATTTCTCCGCGCGCATGCGGCACCGTCGCCTTCGCCAAACCGAAGTCGATGATCCGCGGCACCGGCTTGCCGTCCACTTCCGCTACCAGAATGTTCGACGGCTTCAGATCACGATGGATGATGGCTTTCTGATGCGCGTGCTGCACGCCTTCGCAAACCTGCATGAACAGTTTCAGTCGTTCGCGAATCCCCAGCTTCTTCCGATCACAGTACTCCGTGATCGGGAGACCATCCACGTACTCCATGGCCAAGTACGGTTGGCCCTCTGTGGTGGCGCCAGCGTCGAACACCTTGGCAATCGCCGGGTGCTCCATGATGGCGAGCGATTGCCGTTCCGACTGGAACCGCTGCACCAGTGCGCTGTCATACATCCCCGCCCGGATCAGCTTCAGCGCGACGCGACGCCGCACCGGTTCGGTCTGCTCCGCAAGCCACACCTGCCCCATGCCGCCAACGCCCAGCCGGTGAATCAGACGGTAAGGCCCGATGGTCTTTGTTTCTCCGGCGGCATCGGCCACTGTGGCGGCTGCCCAGGGACTCGCGGATAGTCCGCCCGCGTCGGCATGCGCTGCCAGCAAAGACTCAACCTCTGCGCGCAATTCTCTGTCGCCCGAGCAGGCCTGGTCGAGAAAGGCAGTTCGGTCTGCCTGACTGTGCTCCAACGCCTCGCCAACGATTCCCTTAATCTTTAACCACTGCTCCGGAGTTTCCACGGTTCCCTTTCTTCATTTCTCGCGAAAGCCGCGCCTTGGCCACATTCCACTCGCGTTTCACGGTGGAGGCAGATATGCCCAGAACCAGCGCGATCTCCTCGGTCGCCAGTCCACCAAAGAACCGCATTTCAACGATCCGCCCTTGCTGTTCCTCCAGCCGCATGAGATCGTCCAGCGCATCGTTGAGAGCAAGCACATCCTTGCTCGGCATTTGCGGCAGCACGAGCGCCGCATCGAGCTCGATCCTCAGGTCAGCTCAACGCTTCGCGGCTCCGTGGCTGCGCGCGTGATCCACCAGAGTCTGACGCATCAATCGCGAGGCCACAGCGAGGAAATACGCGCGATTGTCCGTGTCTAAAGGGCGCTGATCCACCAACCGCAAGTAGGCTTCGTTGACCAGCGCAGCGCTTTGGAGTGTGTGTTCAGGGCGCTCCCGCTTGAGATGATAGCGGGCAATCTCGCGGAGCTCCTTGTAGACCAGCGGAATCAGACTCTCGAGGGCGGTTTGATCGCCCGCCTTCCAGGGCGCAAGCAGTTCTGTGACAGGTTGGGAACGTGCTTGATTCACAATCAGTTACCGCCCCAAACAGAGTGGACTAAAGATAGCTTCACTTCTCCCGCAGAGTCAACGAAAACAGTTTTGCAGAGCGTCCGACGCAGCACTCCTCGATGCTTGATTCTTTTTGTCAAACATTCATGACCCGATTTCCCACTCGTTTTCCGCAACTTTAAGTGCGGGATAGAAAACTGAGGCGACGACCGCTTCCCGAGCGCGACCGTTTATCAGTTCGGACTGATCAATTGGCGTCGCACCCTATAGCACAAATCAGATCCGCGGGTCGGTACTTACAACATATCGGACGAGATTGGGGCAGGATGTGGCAATGTACTAAGCCCAACTCTTTGATCTAGATCGTTGACGTCGATCCCTTGAGCGCCTCCGTCCAGTCACCAAAACTCCCGACCCCGCGGCGTCTCCGTCGAATCTCTCTTTTCCCCAAATCTCCTGACCCGATTTGCCTCGCGGTTTCCGCAGTTGTTAAGTGAAGGCAGAAAAGGCCTTCTGAACCTGCACCTCCAAGGAGGAGCCATCCATGAAGGTCGTAAGCCCTGTGGCGCAGGGAAAGGCAGGGGCGTCATGAAAAAAGTTCGGGCTTGCGTTTTACTCGCGCTTTTCGCCGCCACGGCTTCTTACAGTCTGGTCTTCAGCACATGTGCTCTGGATCCGAAAGGCTCCTGCTCTATTTTGGGATTCAATCCGGCCCAACCGACAGTGAATCAGGTTGTCGTCACAAATGGGGACAAGACTGACGATCCCTCGGACGCGGAGTCTTCGCCCCTGATCTTCTGAAAGGCCGAGGCGAGGTTTTACGGAAACTGCACCCTGCTACAAGGCTTGGCAGCGAAACATTTCTTGAACTCGAAGCCTCTTCGAGAGGAAAAGTATGGCAACCAACCAAGCAATCGCGGCCAACATGGCGCCAAATCTCTCACGCAGCTTCATCCACTTTCTCTCCCTGCCCTGGCTGGATCGCACCATCGCCGCCATCGCCTGCGTCCCGCTCGTGTATCTGGCGTACTACCGCTATGAGCACTGGCATCACGGACTGCCGTTAGTTACATCGGCACTCGGCACCCTGATTCTGGTGGGAACGATGATCATCCGTCGCGCACCCAAACGAGTGACGCCTAACCCTTGGTAATGGCTGCTGCGGTTCGTAGCTACGTACTGGCAGCTCCTGGTGCTCAACCTGTTGCAGCAAGGACGGCCTGTAGTTGCGAACTGGATCACCAACTTAATCGCGATCTCGGGCCTGTTCGCCCTCATCTGGGCCCGTTTCAGCTTGGGACGCAACATTGGCTTCGTGCCAGCGCAACGTGAACTGGTGAGACACGGTGCTTACGCCTTCATGCGCCATCCGGTGTACACCGGAGGCCTCCTTACCTCGCTCGCATTTCTGTTGCGTGCCTACAGCCCGCAGAACCTGATGTTATTGGCTCTTGGCGTGTTCTGGTTTATCCCGGTTAAGAGCATGGTCGAGGAGAACTTCTTGCAACCCGACCCGCAATACGTCGACTACATGCAAGACGTGCGGGCTCGCTGGATTCCGTTCTTGATTTGAGAGCGGCGAAGTAATGCGGAAACCGGCAGACGCCGGCGCCGCCTGTGTTGGCGGCGTTCGGCTCGCAGATTTACGTCTTCGGATGGCGGGCCCCTTGCTCTCCAAATCAAATTCAGCGTTTCTTCAGGCGGACATCAGTATATTGCCTGTGTGCCATGTGCCACGAAGAGCCGACCTGCTCTTGCCCTGACTCTTCTGCTTGGCTGTGTTCTGAGTCAGATGACGTCGGGGCAGAGTCAGGAATCTGCGCAGGCCAGCGCGGAACCAGCACAACACATCGCCGAAGCGGTCAGAGTCGATCACCCACCGCGCTTGGACGGCACACTCGACGATCCCCTTTGGCAGCAAGCCTCCCGGATTTCCGATTTCAAGCAGAGAGAACCGTACGAGGGCCAGCCTGCTACCGAGAGAACAGAAGTGAGGTTGCTGTACTCGCGGAATGAGATCTACTTCGGCATCGTGTGCCACGACTCTTCCGCAAGTGGCCCTGTCGCAACCCAACTCCGCCGGGATGTGACCCAGGAGTTAGACGACTACTTTGAGATCGTGATCGACTCGCGCCATGACGGGCGCAATGCGTATGTCTTCCAGATCAACCCGCTCGGCACGCAAAGAGATGCTCTAGTCACCGACGAACAGGCCGGCGATACCCAGGACGGCGACACGGGCTGGGATGGAGTTTGGACCTCGGAAGCCCGGATTACAACAGATGGGTGGACGGCCACTGTGGCCATTCCATTTTCGACGCTGAATTTCATGCGCTCGCGTGACGTTGTTTGGGGACTGAACTTCAAACGCTTCATTCGACGCAAGAACGAGGAGGACCTGTGGAGCGGATGGCGGAGAACGTTCGGTGCGTCCAAAATTAGCCAAGCCGGCGAGCTGCATGGCATCAACGACATCGGCAGCGGCCGCCTGTTCATCATTAAGCCGTACGCTCTAGGGGGCTTCAACCACCTGCCTGCGAACGCAACGGCGAGCGGTCTGACTCCGGGCACAACCGCACTCTATACGGGCGGCGTCGATATCAAGATCGGCCTGCGTTCCAATCTCGTGGCGAACCTCACCGGCAATACGGACTTCGCCGACAGTGACGTGGACGTGCAGCAGTTCAACATCACTCCCTACAAGTTGTTCTTCCCTGAAAAAAGGCAGTTCTTTCTGGAAAACGCGGGAGTCTTTGCCTTTCCCATGGGCCTCAGCAGTACGGCGGACCAGCTTTTTTTCAGCCGGCAGATTGGGATTGATCCGATCACTGGCCAGCAGGTTCCGATCAATGGAGGAGCGAAGGTTACTGGTTCTCTGAGCGGATTCGAGTTGGGAGTGATGGATGTAGACACAAGATCTTCCGGACAGAACCCCTGGGCGAACTACGCGGTCGTGCGCGTCAAGAAGTCGCTTTGGGGGAGCGGTTCTTATATCGGGGTGATGGGAATAGACAAACGCTCCGGCGAGGTCGCTTCCAGCTTCAATCAATCCTTCGGCGCAGACGGAAGGTTCGTCCTGTTTAGGAACCTCGTTCTGGGCGGCTACGCGGCGCAAACCCGAACAGAGGGTTTTTCAGGTGGGCAATCAAACGTTGGTGCAAACTTGAACTTCCGCTCCAACTGGCTCGACTTCCAAGCAGAACACAGAAAAATCGGTCCGAACTTCAATCCGTCTGTCGGGTTCCTGGAGCGCGCCGATTGCATCTGTGACTACGCAGACGCAACTTTCAAGACCCGTCCACACTTTTGGGGTGTACGCGAGTTGCAGTTCGAGGGCTTCATTTTCCATGCCCCGGACACCCACCATGTCGTTCAGACGCAGGAATGGCAAAACACATTCCGCGCAGAATTCCATAATGGCTCCTACACAGACGACGATATCGTTGACGTGTTTGCACAGCGGCTCACTACACCATTCAACATCTATAAGAACGTCAGTATTCCGGTGGGGGTCTACAACTGGACAAGACACCAGCTCACATATGGAACTCCCCAGGATCGCCGCTTGACCGTGCAGTTCTTCGAGCGTTTCGGTAGTTACTACAACGGCAGGTTGAATGAACTCCGAGTGCGGGCTACCTATCGCGCGACCGAGCGGCTGTCATTTAGCGTCGGGCCTCAGTGGAACCGCTTTCGTCTGCCCCTTGCCGATGGCAACTTCTCGGTGGTGTTCGGTGCCTTGGAGACGGACTATGCATTCTCCAGGTTTGTCTCTCTTTCAACAATTCTTCAGGTCGACACTGCCAATGCGCAAGCCATGAGCGCCAATATACGGCTGCGATGGAACTACCGTCCTGACAGCGATCTGTACGTGATCTACACCGCAGGCCAGCAGTTCGCTAGCTTAGCAGCCGTCACACCGGCGCAGTTCTACCAGAACCGATTCGTGGTCAAATACACTTATTCTTTCCGGCCGTAATGCCGTCCAAGGAGCCTTTGGGACATCGCGAGTGTGGCGTATTGAGTTTGCGAGATTGTCGACACCCAAGGACTGGAATCTGGACACCCGAGAGTCATTCGAAGGCACAGAGCGGACATCCCCTCGTGTTGACCGGTGCCATCCTATCGCCGAATGTACAGGGACGAATCGATCACATAAGCTTTGACCCTAAGGGCCGACTGTCTATATCTGCTTTGGGGAAAAACCCGGAAGAGATCCTTGATCTTCCGGCTGGCATTCGATCCCACGGCATCCCGAATATTGTTGTCTATGTCCAGGAACTGAACAAACTTTTGGGGGAAGCGTCCAGGGAAAGCTGTACTTCTACGACGTGGTTAGGGGGCGTGGGCCGCAACGGTGGCGATGTCTGCAATGTTGTCGCCTTTTTTGAGGGATGGGAGCGCGTTGATGTGCAAGATGACACCGGAGACGGGAGCGCGGGCTTCGAGTATAAGTTTGCCGAAGTAGTCGGTGACAAAGCCGATTTTCATGCCCTCTTGAACATAGGTACCGCGCTTCACAAGCGGGTACCAAATGCCAGGGCCGTCGGACATGACATCCACGACTCTGTCGAGCCAGACTGGCTTCTCGATAGGCCGAGGGTCCCCCGAAAGCATTTTGAGAGCGCGCATGGTGCTAAGCGTT
>DASRRV010000173.1:0-2356 GCA_035695545.1 Candidatus Sulfotelmatobacter sp.
CCCCTCCTCCAGGGCGGCGTGATACTTGCGTCGGATCTCAGCCAGATTAACGGACGGCTTGGGGAACGCCATATCGAGCGCTTCCATTGCGTCCGCCATGATCTGCGACACAGCCAGATTGCGAAACCACTTGTGGTTCGACGGGATTATGTACCATGGCGCCTCGCGGGTACTGGTGGCGCTGATCGCATCCTCGAACGCCGCGATGTAGTCGTCCCACAGCGCGCGCTCGGTATAGTCGGACTCGCTGATCTTCCAATTCCGCTTCGGATCCTCCAGCCGCTCGGCGAAGCGTGCGAGCTGTTCTTCTTTGCTGATATGCAGGAAGAATTTCAGGATAGCAGTGCCATTGTCGGTCAGCCCGACCTCGAATTCGCGGATGCGCTTGTAGCGGGCGGTCCAGGTCGCTTCGTCGATCAGCTTGTGCACCCGCGTCACCAACACGTCCTCGTAATGGGACCGGTTGAAGATCGCCACCTCCCCCCGCCCTGGCGTGTGCGGGTATACGCGCCAGAGGAAATCATGGGCCAGCTCAATCGGGGTAGGCTGCTTGAAGCCAACCACCGTGGTGCCCTGCGGATTGAGCGCGCTGAACACGTGATTCACGGTGCCGTCCTTGCCGCCGGCGTCCATCGCCTGCAGCACGACCAGGACTGAGTGCTTCCGCTGTGCGTACAGGAGAGCCTGCTGGTGGGCGAGTTTCTCGCGGAAGTGTTCGGTCTCCTGCCTCGCCGTTTCCGCTGATTCGTGCTCGCCCTTGTACGCGGGGTCGAGATCGTTCAGCCGTAGCTTGCTGTTCGGCTTGACGCGAAACATGCGCTCGAAATCCATTGCGATCTCCTTCATCAGGTCATTCGGCCAGGCCGGAATCGCGTAAGCACCTGGCGCACTTCGGTGAGCTCTGGTCGCCCAACGCTCTGCACCGACTGGTCACCAAAACGGCCGTGTCTTCAGTAATCTGCGCACATGTTTGGCCAGCTTGCGATCATGGTCGGCTAAACCGCGCTCGTGCCATCCGAGCACGATCCCCGCCGCACGAGCAACGGCCGCGTCTGATGGGCGCAGATCGGCCAATAGGCCGTTCGCCACTCTGACGTCGTTTGCGTAGCCCAGATCGTCTTGCAGCGGTTTCAGGAGTTTGACCAGCTCCAATACCTCGTCGCCATCGAACAGGTCCTTGAAAACCTCGATCGTGTAGCGCAATCTCTTGACGGCCATGCGAAATTCATGGCGCTGCTCCCGCGTGAGCTCTACAAAAGCGTCAGCTGCCTTTTTGACTTTCTTGTAACGATGCCGGATCACGGTTGGCGCCACCGTGTCGATCGGCGCCATTAGCAACGCCGAGTGTTCCGAGACCGGTTGATTCCTCCAGCTGCGCGCGGCGAACCACTGCAGTAGCTTCAGCAGAGCTGCCGTGTATTGGGGCGACCGGATTGCAGCGTCGGCTCTTTCATGCGCGGATCGGCGCTCGCGCTCGCAGACGCCGCACAATTCCTCGAGCTGCTGTTCCCTCACCAATGCGCTCCTCACCGGCGTCAGAAGGCTGCTCAAAAAGACATCCCAATTGCGGGCTGGACCCAGAACACCCGCCAGCCATTTCAATGTCTGAGTTACCCACTCATACTGCTCGCGTGGCAACATTCGTCTCGTCGCCGCGACAACCGAACGAAGGCGTCGGATAGCAACACGCATCTGGTGGATGCCGTCCGGGATGTCGGCGAACGCTGCCGTTTCACAGAGAAGGACCGTTGACAGGCAATCCCTACCGATCCGCCGTAAACTCTCGTCGACCGTCACGCCGGGTTTGAGCTCGGACGGCAGGTAATTGGGCTGCCGCGCGTCGATCATCCCGTCGAGGAGGTGATAGCCACGTTCTGCTTTGCTGCGTATCTCGATGCGCAACGGGGCAATCTCAAGAAGGTGCAGCGCCGTTTGGTAGAGGGCCACCGGATCCCCGCTCTTGAGCAGCAGTTCGATCTCGTTGATCGGCTCGCCGCGCTTGCCATCGGCGGTTCGGATCTCGCCTTCGTCGAGCGCACCCTCGATCCGGGTCGACGCGTCCGGTTCGAGTGTAAAAAGAGTGCGCCTAACCAGAGTGGTGAAACGCGCATGCAGCTCAGCGTCGGTAAGCCCTACCGGTAAATGGGCGCCGCTGTTAGGCGCACGCAGATCCGGCCGTCCGCCCTTGATGACATCCTCCCACTCGCCGGGTGTGACAGGCATCATCCTCCTGTCCGCATTTGTACTAACCCTTTGAGCGTGACTGTGATTTTGTTCACATACCCGGAGGAGGAGACCTTCCCGCCTCAACTTGTCCTCCGCTGTGTCGTAGTAGGTGTCGAATGATTCGCGGCGG
>DASRRV010000174.1:0-4445 GCA_035695545.1 Candidatus Sulfotelmatobacter sp.
ATTGAACGCCGGCCAGTCGTGCAGGATCGGGGTCGTCTTCACGCCTGGGGCGGTCGGCGCACGGTCGGCCACGCTGACTCTCCTGGACAATACGCTTAACGGAGAGGATAACGTGACCCTCGCCGGGATCGGAGTGTTGCCGAGTCCCACCTTTACCATCACCGCACCCGCAAACGGAGCAACCTTCACATCCGGAACGGCGGTTACATTCAGCGTGAAAGTCTCGTCAGCCTCCGGACCGCAACCAACAGGCAAGGTCCAATTCAAGGTTGACGGCGCAAACTACGGTACTGCTGTCACCGTTTCCAGCACGGGAACCGCGTCCACCAGCGTGACCGGCCTGACCACCACGACGCATACGTTATCTGCCACGTACAGTGGTGATACGAACTATGCGGCAGCCGGGCCTGTCAGTGTCTCCATCACCATAAAGGCAGCGGCGACTCTGAAGTTTACTTCGCCAACGTCGGGACAAACCGTCCCTGCGGCAAGCTTGCCCGTTAGTGTGACGGTGACTTCGAAAACTTCGCCTGTCCCGATCGGGAACGTCACGTTCTCCGTCGACGGCGCGCAGGTCGGGGCCCCCGTCAAGCTTGTGTCCGGGGCAGCATCGATGACGACGGGTAGTCTGACGGCCGGTTCGCACACGATTCTCGCTGTGTACTCTGGCGATAAGTATCATCGCGCCACTAAGGCCAGTGAGACCGTCAACGCCCAATAGATTGCTTTTCAACATCCGTATGGGCCGCCGAACTTCGGCGGCCTTTTTTGGGGCGTCGGGTGGCGGAAGACGAAGCAAACCTCGGGGTCACCCGCACAGTCCTGGGTGAACGATCAGTGAAACAGTGCTCAGCAGGTCACTCTCGTCGCGCGGAGGTGCGATAATCGCAACTCTTCTATTCATTTTTTGGGGCCCTGGGAATCTGGGGAGCGATCTTTGCGAAGGAGTTCTGGGCCGTAGATGGACTTGGCCTACATGAGTTTAAGCAGAAGAAGAAGCTTCCAACTTGGCTAGGACGTCTTGTGAGCGCCGTCGCTGGTCTTGTTCTCATCGCCGTCGGAGTGAAGATGCTTATCGGAGGTAGGTAGATTCGAAGCCCGGGGGACATCCATGTTAGACAACCCGGGAAAGGTTCGGGACCTTACAAGCTTTTCGGCTGGTCCAGCCTAGCAGTCGCGAAGACAACCAACCCAAGCGCAGGTGATCCGCCCTATAAGTGCAATGCCAGCCGCTGGGTAAGACAAATCCCATGGCATCGGCAGCATCTACCTGCGCTTGTGAGGTCATGTTATGAAGATCGTGACTTATACGCTCGGTGCGATCGTGGTACTCATCGCTTCATCTATAGCCGCGTTCTACCTCTACAGTTCCGTTGTTCCGAGGAAGTCACTTCAAGAGTTTCACTTGAGTGAGAGTTCCCCGGACGGACATCTGACTGTCACTGTCGATGGAAGTTTACTCGGAGGAATGTTGGCAATTCATAGTGCAAAACAGTATCAAAGAGGTAGGACTATGATCTTGCTTGTAAGGGCTGGAATCACACGGGCTGGTCTGGGAAACGCTAAGTTCCATTACGAAATCCGAGTGCCAAGCGATGTTGACGAGATATCTTTCGGAAGTCCCGAGGATGTTATCTGGAGGAGAAAAGAAATAGGGTGATGGCCCATTCTTTGATCTGTGCTGACACCAGCAAGGCCAGCATCCTGACATTGACATCGAGAAGCCATCACGATACTGTTTCGAATCCCCCAAAACAAATATTCTGGCGAGCGACTCGCCCGGGCGCCAACCAAGGAAAAGCGCCTATGTTCACCCTTGGCTCGACCGATAGGGACAGGAAGATTCTTCATTGGAACGACTTCGCTTGATTGCTCAACGTTCAGTCCGCACAAGAGATCAACTCTGCCTGATCGTACCTTTCGTCGTGGCGTTGCTTGCCCTCTCCGCCACTCTCGGCTGCGGTGGTTCCTCCCAGCCGCCTCCTCGAACACTGACGTCCGTGGCGGTAACGCCGGCAAGCGCGTCGGTGCCCTTGGGAACTCTGCAGCAATACACGGCTGTGGGCACTTACTCCGATGGCGGAACCGAGGATCTGACTAGCTCTGCCAACTGGAGCTCCACCGTACAAAGCGTAGCCAGCATCGGCAACAATACCGGGACGAAAGGACTCGCCACCACCGTCGCCACTGGCTCAACCACCATTTCCGCCATTTCCGGCACCACTTCCGGCTCAACAAGTCTGACCGTGATGCCGGCCGTACTCTCGACCATCGACGTCACTCCCGCCAGTCCTTCTACATCAGTAGCCAAAACGCTGCAGTTCACCTCGACCGGCCACTATTCAGATGGCACAACCCAGCCCATAACCGGATCGGTCACTTGGAGTTCATCGCTTCCCGCCGTCGCGACCATCAGCAACGCCAGCGGCAGCCAGGGACTCGCTACCGCCGTTGCCAACGGATCGACCACGATCACGGCCACCATGAGTGGCGTGAATGGTTCCACAAACTTAAAGGTAAGTGATACTCCGTGCGTCGGACCCTGCGTCCTGACTTTTCACGTCAACCTGTCGCGCGACGGAGTCGTATTAAACGAAACCACGCTCGCCCCCGGCAACGTAACCAGCTCAACTTTCGGACGCCTAGGATCGGTCGCCGGGCTAAATGGACAAATCTATACTCAGCCTCTGTACATGAGCGGCCTGTACAGCGCGAGCGCGCAAGGAAATCTGGTCTTCGTCGCAACCGAAAAGGATTGGGCCTACGCGATCAATGCAGATCCTCCCTACCAGATCGTCTGGGGCGGATCTTATATTCCCGACACCGAGTCCCCTCAGTTGAGCGGTCCTGGGCTCGATCTTGCGTGCACCAACATCACACCTAGCGTGGGGATAACCGGCACTCCCGTCATCGATCCCAACACCAGGTTCAATGCTGACCCGGTCATGTATTTCGTTACGTCGTCAGTGGATGCGAGCAAGGCGTATCACCAGCGCTTGCATGCCGTGGACGTTGTCACTGGAAACGAGGTGTTGGGCGGCCCCGTCGAAATCAAAACTCCGGTTACAAGTCCACTACCCTTCGATCCGCTCTACGAGAACCAGCGCTCCGGATTGGCCCTGACCTACGACGCCAACGGCAATCCGCAGATCTACATCGAATGGGGCGCCCACTGCATTGATGGCGGTTACCACGGATGGATGATGAAATACACGGTGTCGGCGGCAGGACTCTCCACCGCTCCCGCGGCGTACTTCCTCTCCACGCAGGGAAACGGTACCGGCGCAGGCCTCTGGATGAGCGGTGGCGCTCCGGCAATCGACAATTCGATCAACGGAAATCTTTACGTCGTCAGCGGCAACGGCACTTACGACGGCAATCTCAATCACGGCGAAAGCATCATCAAGCTCACCAGCAATCTGACCGTGTCGGACTGGTACACGCCGAATGAATGGAAGTGCCTCAACGGAATCGTGGGCATTGCCCCCTGCTCAGGTGATTTTGATTTTGGTTCGGGCGGAACCGTCCTGTTCAACGTTCCAAACGGCGTTCCAGAGCTCGTGGCTGCGGGCAAACGCGGAGAGTTCTACGTAGATTACCAGTCAAATCTCGGTCACCTCGATCCCATCGCTCCGCCATCCGATTACTCCTTCCAGACCTGTACGACCGGTCCGCCCTATCCCACCGGGAATCAAAGCAACATCGCGCAATGCTTCCGCGGAATTCAAAGTATTCAGGGGGTCGGACCGACCGGTAGCCGCTCCACGCCTGTTTTCTGGAACAGCACGCTTTACACCGGCGGTTCGGGCGACGCCATCCGCGCCTTCCCCCTGACATCGACTGCCGCGATCGGAACATTCGACACAACCGGCGCGTCCGCGTCCAGTCCGACGTATTTCACCTATCCGGGAAGTGCCCTCACCCTTTCGTGGAACGGCACGAACCCCGCCACTGGACTCCTCTGGAGTCTGCAACCCAGCGGATACAATATGACTCCCATTGAGCCAGCTGTGTTGCGAGCCTATAGTCCGATTCCGAGTGGCACGTCGCTCAATCTGCTGTATCAAAGCTCGGTCGGCCCCGGAGCCATCAAGTTCCAGGTTCCCACCATCGCCAATGGCAAAGTCTTCGTAGCCGGCCAGGGCGTTTCAGGAAATCCAAATGAGGGCCAACTCTACGTGTTCGGCCTTTGCCCCTGCAACTAGCATGAAGTGGGAAACTCGAGAACTGTCACCATTTTCTCCGTCTCGATTTTGGGGTGCACTCCAATTTCCCGTCCCCAGATTTCCCGAGTGAAAAAGGTCAACTAGCCTTCGCCTGGTCTTTGTTGGTGTCGTCATCGTCCGCCCGCCCGAACGAAGGGAGGTACCGGCCGAAGTTCAATTCGAAGTCGCTGCGAACGCCGTAACCGATATCACGAACCTTGGCACGGCGCGCCTGCGCGC
>DASRRV010000175.1:0-5018 GCA_035695545.1 Candidatus Sulfotelmatobacter sp.
AGATTGCCTAGTTTGTCGAAGATGAGAGTGCTATAGGGCATGGATCCATCGTTGATGCCATTGGAGTTGAAGGCATACAACACACTTTCGGTCCAGGAGCCGCCCGCGGCGGCGGGCGGGCTCAATTCGAAGACTGTGCCAGAGCCATTGCCTCCGGCGCGAGTGGTGCCGTAGAGGTTGCCCGCGCTATCGGCCACTAGTCCACCATTGGGGGCGCCAGAGCTGAACGGGAAACTGTAGAGCAGATGCTCCGCCGGCCTAGCGGCCAGAGCGTTGACAGCAAGCATCACGAGAATCGGGACGAACATCCCTCGGCTAGCAAACGACAAACCTTTTGCGGGCATGGCAAGAATCTCCTTCAGAAAGTTGGGAGGATTAGTCAAGAAACTGGCGGAAGGCTTCTGAGCCTTCCGAGCGTTTAACCAAGATTCTAGCGCTATCTTCAGCGACAATTCCAGCAAGTGCTGAAAAATCCTCAAAAACTGCGGCGGAGTGCGAATCTGTAAAACTGGTCAGGGAAGCGTCTAATCACCTTGCTTTCAGACATTGAAAGCGGAGTTGTTGTGGATGCCTTCGAGGCGTACCTATTGGAAAATCCCCATTTCACTCATCATGGGTCAACGAGAGTAATTGATTTCAACAGCTAAGGCGACTCCATTTTGCCTGTCCTAACCGACTTCGCCTCGCGGCCCTTAAGGGAAATGACACCCACAACAGGCATGCAGATTTCTGCATCTTGACTTCGACCTCCGTCTAGTTCTAAATCTCACACAACGATGCTTCGGCGAACCTGAAGGAGAACGAACTAATTGTCACGTTTTGACCGGCGCTCCACAGAACTCTCATTGACGGCTTGCCTCGTCCTGGCATTGTCATTTGCCGGAACTAGTCAGGCTCAAACGTTCACTTCGTTTGATGGACCTCTGGCGGGAACTCAATCTGGAAGCCTGTTTACCGCGGGCACGTTTCCCGTTGCCATCAATCGTTGGGGATGCATCGGTCTAGTGACAGTGGATAACGACGGTCTGACGCACGCATTTGTGCGCGAGCCGAATGGAAAATACGTCACGGTGCACCCGCCAAAGGCAAAACAGACTTTCCTCGCGGGCATCAATGCCAGCGGTCAGGTAGCGGGATCATTTATCGACTACAGCAGCAAGGAACACGGGTACGTCAAGAACGCCGACGGCACGTACACACAACTCGATGCTCCGGGGGCGTTTAGCGGGACAAGAGTAACGGGCATTAACGATGCGGGGCAGGTCGTAGGAAATCTGTTCACCGGTATGGGCGAGTCCTTTTTGTGGGATCCGGCACATCCTGATACTTACACTGTGTTCACTGCGCCGGAGGCTTTAACGACGGTTGCGGCTGCAATCAACGCAAGTGGTCAGATCGCCGGGGTCTTCATTGACAACGGCGCTCTTCTTAATCATGGCTTCCTACGAAATGCGGATGGTACGTTCGCTAAGTTCCGGGTTGCTGGGTCCCCACAGATGTCTGTGGATGCCATGAATGACTTCGGCACAATTACAGGAAACGCATATAGCCAGGGCGTCACGTCTGGGTTCTTGCGCTATTCAGGAAGCGGCATCAAATTCTATGGAGCGGAATCTCACGGAGGCCCGCAGCCCGCGGCCATCAATAACCACGGGGTCGTGGTGGGCTATATGTTCTCCGATGGCGGCGGCAATGCGGCGTTCTCGGCTGACCGGAGCCTCACGGTCAGCTTCATCCCGGTGCCATTTTCCAATACGGCCACAAGCGCGAGCGGCATCAATGATGTCGGACAGATCGTCGGCACATATACCGACTCGAATGGCGTTAGCCACGGCTGGCTGGAGTAGCCCTCGCCGAGTCGGGGGTTTAACGCTCGTCTCCACGAGGCTCTCAAAGCACCTAACTGTCGCAAAATCCCCATTACGCTTCATCATCCCGCCAAAAGGCGAAGGAAAAGCGCACGCTTGTGAAATGGTTTCGTCAACCATCAGTGCTTTTGGCGTCTTAACGTGGCGATGAAGAGCTGGGCAGCTTAGGGCGTCAGTATTCTGGAGGATACGCGAAAGCGTTGGAAGTTCCTATACCGGTGTTTATTGTGAAATCCGATGCCATGGAAGCTAATGCGCACGTTCACTTCGGTGGGCAGCCATAGAGTATAGGGAACGTCGAGGAGGCGTGTCTCCGCGAGTGTGATCTCCGTTGTTTGCTGATACTCCCAAGTAGGTAAAGCATTTGGGAAGAGGGGCTGAAGAAGATCCGTTCGCATTCGCAGGATTTGGAAACTTTGCTGATCGATCCATGCGATACCCTGAACCCAGGCAGGAGCCACAACGCCCATGCCCGTTAGATTCACAAAGTTTGTGTTTGTGGCATGGCCAACCCTCTGAGCAAAAGCTACGACATAGGTTCTCCGTCCCTGCATCGGTTCGGTACCGAGAAAACGGAACGTGGAGTCGGGTTGATTCGAGGGCAGGAAATCAAGACATTCGAAGGCGAAGCCGGAGGTAACGGCGTAACCGTAATCCACACCGCCGGGCTCTACGCGATTTCCTTTTGCATCAACACGATATTCTTCCGTGCTGTCGGACAGGTCGTTGCGGTGAACAAGAACCAGATAGCTGTATTCACTTCTTGACATCCTCTGCCCGGATTCATCGAACCTTTCCTGGTTGATATGCTCGTGGGCGGTCAAATCAACAACCTGTCGAAAAAAATCATCCACTCTCGCGCCGGTCTTCGACAGAATTGTGGAAAGCGGTTGTTGATCCTGGGCGGGCTAAGCGTTTTCAGTTCAGGTACACGCTTCGTCAGTTCACCGGGAGCCAGTTCAAGATACGAGCGTGCCTTTGCGTTGGGCTGAGCAGGTTCCGCTACACCGGGCGCTTGCATGAACACAAATCCGAACAGAATGATGGCAAACATGCTGCGACCTTTGGGCGGCAAACTTCCGGTCCAGTTGGTGGTCAGGGAAATTATAGGCGCTCAGCCGATTGTTGAAACATCCCCATTTCACTCGTCATTGTTGCCCCGGGGCAACGACATCACCTTGCTGCAAGTGCAATGCTCAAATCGGCTCAGTCCGGTTCCCCCCACCTGCTGAGGGGGTGCGTGCCGCGAGGCACGCTGTACTCCAGGTGACCGGGCTGAGCCATGAATCGCGGTCTATTGGCGAAACATCTCTATTACGCTTCTCATTGACCTTAGGATGGGGGACTAGTACATCGTCCAAATAGTTATTTATATTATTACCGCTTTCCGCTACAGTGGGAAGGATGCCGAGGGTCGCTCCCACTGTCTCGCTCGATCCAACGACGAAAACGGCCCTGGATCAACTGGTGCGATCCCCCTCCGCTCCCCAGGGTCTGGTCCAGCGAGGCCGGATTGTATTGGCAGCCGCTGCAGGCAAGACCAATCAGCAAATCGCTAGCGAACTGCAGATGCCAGAAGTGACCGTGAGTAAGTGGCGCCGGGGTTTTGTCCGCGAAGGGTTGGAGGGTCTGCAGGATGCACCTCGTTCGGGTCGCCCGGTCCAACATGGCGCGGAAATCATACAACGGGTGCAGCGCCGAGCCTGCCAACAACCGAAACATTACAGTCGCTGGAGTGTACGAACGCTGGCCCAGGATTTAAAGCTGCCGCGCACTACCGTGCATCAGATCCTGGTGGCTTCGCACCTGCAACCCCATCGCCTTCGCACCTTTACCTTCAGCCCTGATCCCGATTTTGAAACCAAGCTGCTCGATATTGTCGGCCTGTACTTGAATCCGCCGGAGAATGCGTTGGTGTTATGCGTCGACGAGAAGACCGGGATTCAGGCATTGGACCGGACCCAACCATTGCTACCCTTGAGCGCCCAGAAGCCGCGTAGCTGGACCAACGAGTATGTCCGCCACGGTACTCAAACCTTGCTGGCGGCTCTAGAGATTGCCAGCGGCCAAGTGGTCGCCCATGTCAAGCAACGCCGCACCTCAGTCAACTTCCTGCGCTTCCTCAAGGATGTAGTCGCTGCCTTTCCCGAGCAAGACTTGCATATGGTTCTCGACAACCTCAACATCCACAAGAACCAAGCGGCGCAGCGCTGGCTGGAGCTGCATCCCCGGGTCCGATTCCATTACACGCCCACACACGCTTCCTGGGTCAATATGGTGGAATGTTTCTTCAGTATTTTGGGCAAGCAGGCTTTATCGCAGAGTGTTCATACTTCGAAGCGCCAGCTGAAAGAATTTCTCCTGGACTACATTGCCCGCAACAACGAGAACCCCAGGCCGTTCGTCTGGACCAAAGGGCCCGAAAAACTTCAGCGCATTATCGAAGCGACGCAAGAATATCAAGCGGCCAACCCCCGCAAGCCGAGGAGGCGTCGCCGAGCTCACAATACTATAAAGAACTAATCGGACGATGTACTAGCATTCTGTTGGCGTAGTCAACCGAAAATGCTTGCGGATCAAACTCGCCGATCCAGTCGAGCATTTCTTGGTGCCGTTCGTGGTTAGGGTCGTTGAGGGCCTCTGCGAGGTCATAGAATCCTGGGATGCCCCCACAATCTTCCGGTGGACACGCGAGCTGACCATCCGTGCAGACCGGATACATGGTACTTGGATCAACTGGAAGCCGCTTCTCCAGCACAACCGCATGCTCCCAGCCATCGCCGAAATCGTACGTGTAAATAGCCCTGGAGCCGACTCTCCCCAGTATGCTGGAGAGACGTACCGCGCGCTCGTTTTCCGCCGAGGAGATCCCCATGAGGGGGTCTTGAGGGTCGGGCCGCCCGAAGCGCCGCTGGCCAACGGAAAATTCGTGCATGTGGCCGTCCTCCCATCCCATCGCGGCTTGCAGCACGTCGTGCAACTGCGCCAACGTCACGTTCGCAGGCACCAGTAGACGGCGCCAGATCGGTGGGCTCGTGCCCAGCAAAGTGACCTTCAGCTGATAGATTTCCGGTAGGACCACGTTCTTTTTCATCGACATAATAAACTCTCCTCGAGGTTAACTCCCGCGTAGCCGTTGCCGCGCATCGC
>DASRRV010000176.1:0-4547 GCA_035695545.1 Candidatus Sulfotelmatobacter sp.
ATTTTCGACAAACTTGCAGCAGGAGCACACAAAGAGCTTTTCGATGATTTGCGGAATATGCCGTTTGGGATCTACGGACACCTTGCAGATAAATATGGCGTCCATTGGTTCTTCCAAGGGGAGAAATCGCAAGCCTAGGTACTGTGAGGCTATCTTTCCGATAAGCCGACAAACCAGGACTTGACTATCATCGAGACAAATTTGTCGCCAGAATTAACTCGGCCCCCAACGTCGCCATGACTGTCGTATCTACCTTGCGGCCAAGGCAGACTTCACTTTGGCATTGAGTGGCACACAGGCGTGAATTGTTGTGCCGCGCTGTGGCTTAGAGTCAATCGAAAGCTGCCCGTCGACTAGTTTCAACCGTTCCGTCATGCTTATTAGACCCAGTCCATGTCGATTCATAGCAGAATCGGGATCAAACCCAACTCCTGAGTCACGCACGCTGAGATGAATCCCGCTTGATGTGCGCTCAAGGCTAGCCTCGAACCGACGCGTACCGCTGTACTTCACAGCATTCTGAAGGGCTTCCTGCAAAACTCGAAAGAGGCAGATTGAAATCTCCGGAGAGAGAGTTCTGGGAAAACTGTCACAATGGAACTCAACCTCGACGTTGTATTGTTGCGAAAACTCTTTACAGAAACCCCCGGCTGCAACGGCAAGCCCCAAGTACTCCAGCTTCGATGAGTGCAAACGGTGCGACAAGGCTTGAACATTCTTTCCGAGATCGCTAACTTCTTGACAAACCTGTTCGATACCGTGCCTTGTTGCCGCATCTGCCGCGGGTACACCCTTCTTAACAGTCGAGAGATTCACTGCCAGGAACGCAAGGCGCTGATTGATGTCGTCGTGAAGCTCCCTGGCAATCCTGGTGCGTTCCTCCTCGTGGGCCTCGATTAATCTTCGATTCACAGAGGAGAGAATCTCTTCTGCTCGCTTCATGTCGGTAATGTCGACCGCCCCGGAAAGAACGCATGGCTCACCGTCGACATCAATCAATTCGGCTGAAGCTAAGCCCATCAGCACCGCGCCGTTTTTTTTGCGGAATTGAACCTCCAGATTTTGAAGGGTGAGTTCTGCGAAGACCCTTTTTGCAAGCTCCGTTCTTTGGCTTGGATCAACCCATAAACCGATATCGAAGGGAGTCCGGCCAATTACCTCCTCGCGGGTCCAACCGGTCAAGCGCTCAAAGGTTTTGTTGACTTCGAGGTAGCGATGATCTTTGGCACTGGTGAGAGTGAGAGACATAGGGCCATGTCGAAAGGCCTTAGAAAACTTTTCTTCTGACGTTTTTAGAGCCTTCCCGGCGTTTTTACCCTCCTCTACTACGGCGGCCAGAACCATGAAAGAAGTGGCAGCAAGCAACAAGAAAAGCTGTAACGCCAGGACATTGCTGAGGGGCGCACGTCCGACGAAAGGACCGCGCCCATGAATGGCACCCCAAATCGAGAGGAAGGCGACGACCATCATCGAAGTGCTGACTCCGATGGTTCCGAAACGCAAAGCGGACCAGAGTAGGAACGGCACCAATGAATACAGGAGTACGGAAAGGCTGCTGACGTTCGAGACGACGAAGGTGCCATACCCCAAACTAGCCAAACCAGCGAGAAGCACGGCTCCCTCAAGGTAGTAAGCACGTGACCTCTTGTCCCGTCCGAGCGCCATGCCCGCCCAACTCAAAATGGCCGGCGTGAGAGTAAGGAGTGCCAGTGCCTCCGTGAGAACGCTAATCCTCCAAGCGAGCCAATAATCTGCCCCGAGGACGGTGGCGCTGAGAGAAGCTGCAGAAATTGGAGCCAGGATTACGGCAAAAAATGAATACTTGGCCAGAGATTTGACACTATTCAGACGGGGCGCACCGCCAAAGGCGAGGCTCACACACCAAGCAGCGATCAGGACTTCGATCACATCTGCCAGATTCAGCAAAGCAACCGTACGAATCGCCAAGCCTGCACGGAGGTCGTGAAGAACAAATCCCGCAAGTCCTGCTGCGAGAAGTACCGGCCAGATCTTGCGCGGCGTTAACAACAACACTGCAACCAGAAACGCGCAACCTGGCCAAAGCGGCCAGATCATTTGGGGGCGTAACACCAATGCGTCCCCCAGCCCGGCCGTGAAGTAGCTCAAGAAAGTAACGAAGCACACTGACATCACTATCTGGAGCGGGGAATCCAGATTCGCAAGCATCACCGATTGGTGTCTACGACCGGTTTCGATGGAATACCTCCGATGCCGCCGGAATGGTTGACGGCGTAGTTAAGTCGCAAACGACAGCGCGAAGGCTCGGCATTCCGCAATTTTGCTGGAATGATTTTACTGGAATCGCGTGGTTTGCCGCTACCTCGGTGGAACTGAAGTGCTAAGCGCTACACCCTCTATTCAACGAAATGTGGTCGGCCAAGCTGTCGTCACAGGAACTGCATCAACGTGGTCGATCCCAAGGCTCACGGCCTGATCTTTTGCGCCCCGACCGACGAGCGAGAGAACGGTACGCCTAAGTGGTGGTGGGAGCTGTGGCGGTTCCTACTGGCCCTCGAATTCCGGGAGATCAGAGAGCAAGGTTCTGGGGTCCTGTTGTTCGCGGGGCGTGCCATCGATACGGAAACAATGGCCGATGTCGAGGGGATACCGCCCTGGATCGACCTGCCTGCCATGATGAAGATGAGAATTTCGACGCCCCACTATTTGGATCAAATGAAAGGCAAGGCTAGCCCATTCGGATTCGTCTTACACCCTCGAACGCGTGACAGGCTGAAACTGACTTTACTCACGCCGTTCAGCAAGAAACGCGAGGGTTGGGCGCATTCTCGCTGTGTCAACACACATGACGGCAAGGTCTATCGTTTGGCGGAGCTTCCGCGTGCAGATGTCATAAGCCTCGGGGACATTCTGTGCGGTTACGTTAATCACCCAGAGATCAAATCGCTCGGACCAGATGGAGCCAAGTGTCAGGCTCACACGCGGGGTCTGTTACGCCGCATGGAAATCAACGGCGGCCTGCAACATTGCATCGGCAAGGAAGTTTCGCGCTTTGAAGAAAACAAGAATGATTTCATCGAAAGCGTCGACGACATGTGCATTCACTATGACGGCGGGCGCGTCGCCGCAACGGGAGTTTGATCGCAGAAATTAGCAGGCGCGGACTGCGACGAACGACCAAGCAGACGCGTCTCGACCGAAAAACAATTCGCGCAATCCAAATGGGGAAGAAAGTGAAGATTTCTACGCTCGCGAAGGTAGTGATGGGATTGCGTGCTTTCGTCAACCTGATTTGGCCCCCCTTTGATCGTTTGTTTTGGCCCCCTCTTGGGTGATGCATCTCTCTGACCCCGGCCGGAGCGAAGCCCTGCGAAGCCCGAAGGGCGAAGCGTTTAGGGCGCAGCGTAGGCCGGGGTCAGAGAGAAACTTTTATTTGCTACCGCCTTTTTTCTCCAGCGTTCTCCGAAACCGATACGATTCGTTTCCGGTTTCGATAATGTGGGCCTGATCGGTCAACCGATCGAGCATGGCCTTGCACAACCTGGCATTCGGAAACATGGTGGTCCATTCCGAGAACGGCAAGTTCGTTGTGACGATGACCGCCGCCCGTTCGGCTCGTCCGGCAATGATCTGAAACATCATCTCTGCCGCTGCTTCTGGCATCGCCACGTACGCCATCTCGTCAATCACCAGCAGGTCATAGCGCGTCCACCGGTTCGTCACGCGATTCAGTTCGCTCTTGTTTTTCGCTTCGATCAGCTCGTTCACCAACTGAGCCGCGGTTGTGAAGCGCACTCGTTTCCTCTGACGGCAGGCAGCCACACCCAGGCCGATCGCCAGATGTGTCTTGCCCGTACCTGTTTCTCCGAGAAAAATGATCGGTTCGCTGCGACTCAGGTAACCTCCCTCTGCCAAGTTCCGTACCAAGGCCGCTGGAATGCACGGTGCGTTTGCGAATGCGAACTCCTCCAGTGTCTTCACTTTTGGAAAATGGGCTTCTCGTATCCGGCGCGCTACCGTGTTGCGTTCTCGCTCTTCTACCTCGGCTTCCAACAATACTTCCAGATAGCTGAGATGGCTCTTCTTCTCCTTGACGGCTTGTTCGGCGACCTGAGCGAACTGCCCGCCCAAAGTCGGCAGCTGCAGTCGCTTGGCATACTGCCGAATCGTTGCTTGTTGTACCGGAACCGTCGCCACGCTCATTGAATCACCCCGGTCACCGGATAGTTCCGCAGCAACTGGTCGTAGTTGCTGGTGGTCGGTTGCGGCCGATCATAGGAACGTAATGCGCCGATCTCCACGGGTTCTGGTTCCCGCTTCTTGGTTCGTTCGGCGTCCAATAACAGACGGACTGCGTCTACATCGAAACAACCCATATCCAGAGCCTTTTCGATGGCTACCCGCACCGAGCTGTGTCCATATTTGCGGCCAAAAAGAAGAACTTCGATCATGGCGCGGGTTCCAGACTGCCGGCCTTGCCGTTGCTTTAACATCTCCCAGAAGCGATCGAAGCTGGCCGGCCAGCGTCCCTGCGCTCTCCACTGCTCGAGCGGTGTCGAGCCGGCCAG
>DASRRV010000177.1:0-93978 GCA_035695545.1 Candidatus Sulfotelmatobacter sp.
TCAGAGAGGCGCGGCCACCGGTCGCGCCTTTTGTGTTTTCGGGACGAGTCCCCGGGGCGGGAGCAGTGTGCGAAGTATGAAGCATTGGGAGAAATTCAAGACTTACAAGCAGCGTGGAGAATGGGTTGAACTTCTGTTCATGGCCGCAGCCGCCGCCCACGGCTATCACGTACTTAAACCATGGGGTGACACTCTGTCCGATGACGTCGGAGTCGAAATCGGAGCCCACTTTCTTCGCGTTCAGGTCAAATCAGCATCTCACCGCAGGCGCTGAGGCTATTTGTCGCTTTAGAGGCGGACCTCGCGACGGCGGCTACGACCTGAAGGACGTCGCTTTCTTCGCTGACTACGTGGTTCCCAGGAACATCTGGTACCTGATTCCCGCGGCGGTGATTCTGACCCCCAGCCCGACGATGGCGATAGCCGTGTGCCCAGAGGTCCTGCCCTCCTGGGATTGCTACAGATACGAACGTCACCGCGAAGCCTGGGGCCTGCTAGGCAAAGATCGCCGCGAATTGTTCCAGCGCGGGAAGCACTAGCAACGAGCAAACTCTAGTCGTCCCCCAACACTTTGTCATCCTGAGCGCAGCGAAGGACCTATGTATTCTGCCGGGCGCCAAGAGGCTGCACAGGTCCTTCGCGGCAAACAACGCCACTCAGGATGACAACGCGTTTTTGCACAGGCCGATGTTCACGCGTCACAGACGCCGCTCGTCATCTTCTGCAACGCTAGTCTCAAAGGAGCGTGAGGATCATGCGCTCGCCAAAGACATACTTCGTCTACATCATGACCAATCGCTCGAAAACGCTGTACACCGACGTGACGAACAGTCTGCTCAGGCGAGTGCGCGAGCACAAGTTGGGAATCGGCTCGGGCTTCACCACGATATACGAGCTCGATCGACTCGTTTACTTCGAGCGGTTCGAAGATGTCCACCGCGCGATCGGTCGCGAGAAGCAAATCAAGGGCTGGCTCCGGATCAAGAAGATCGCGCTCATTGTCTCCGTCAATCCCGCGTGGCGCGACCTGAGTCTGGAATGGTATGAGCGCCATCCATTTCAACCGGATGCTGCCGCGTCGCAAGGCATCGCCACCACCGCTCCCTCAAGCTGCAATCCTGAGCGATTGCCATACCCGACAGTTTGTCATCCTGAACAGCGTGTCACCCCGCACGGTTTGTCATCCTGAGCGCAGCGAAGGACCTATGCACTCTGCCTGTAGCGTATATGGTGCGTCAGGTTTCGGTGCCTTTACGCAACCAGGAACCATCCAGCGCAAATGAGAGCGCCAATTATGATCAGCACTGTCTTACCCTGCCAGCCAAATGCCCCTGGCAAATATGCACTGCGCATCTTCTGGCCAAACATGAAGGTGTCCGCGACCATGACAACGGTGAAGACGATCATCCCTACCGATAGCTCGCGAAGGGACAGGTGGCGTAAAACCATTGCCGGATCTTTGTCGGCAAAAATCTTGGCCACCGCAAACGCTCCGCCATTCACCGCGAAGAGCAACTCATACCGGCGATGCTTCCCCTCTTCGTACGCCTTGAAGCATTCGGCAGGAAACAGTTCGTCAGAGGGCATCATTGTACTTCCAGCATCGAACGAGGTCTCGCGCTTCGTTTCACACTCCCACGGCCTGCGGTTTCGTCGCCAGCAACTGCCGCAACACGTACTGGAGAATTCCGCCGTTCGCGTAGTAGAGCGCTTCCTGCGGCGTGTCGATGCGCACCAGCGCGTTAAATTCGATGTCCGGCTGGCCCTTGGCGGTGGCGCGCACTTTCACATGGCTTCCCGCCGCGAACTTCTCGACGACGTCACGAATGCCGGTGATCTCGAACACTTCCTCGCCGGTCAGCTTGAGCGATTCTGCATTTTGTCCGGCGGGAAACTGCAACGGCAGGACGCCCATTCCGACCAGGTTCGAGCGGTGAATGCGCTCATAGCTCTCGGCGATCACGGCGCGCACGCCCAGCAATGCCGGACCTTTGGCGGCCCAGTCGCGCGACGAGCCTGACCCATATTCTTTGCCCGCGAGAATGACGAGCGGCGTGCCCGCGGCGCGATATTTTTCCGAAGCGTCGAAAATCGACATCTCGCTGTTGCTTGGCAGGTGCCGCGTGAATCCGCCTTCGGTCGCGACCAGTTTGTTGCGCAGGCGAACGTTGGCGAACGTTCCGCGCACCATCACTTCATGATTGCCACGCCGCGATCCGTAAGAGTTGAAGTCCGCGGGCTTCACGCCATGTTCCTGCAAATATTTTCCCGCGGGACTGTCTTTCTTGATCGACCCGGCCGGCGAGATGTGGTCGGTGGTAACACTGTCCCCGAGAACCGCCAGCACCCGCGCCTTCTTGACCTCCTGCACCAGAGCAGGCTTCACCGACATATCCTCGAAGTACGGAGCGCGCCGGATGTAAGTCGAGTCCTTCTCCCAGGCATAAGTCTCGCCCTTGGGCACGGACAACCCGCGCCAGCGCTCGTCGCCCTCAAACACTTCCCCGTAACTCTTCGAAAACATCTCCGAAGAAATCGACGACTGCATCGTCTCTTCGATCTCGCGCTGTGAAGGCCAGATGTCGGCCATGTATACCGGCTGCCCGTCCCGGCCTTTGCCGATCGGATCCTTGCGCAAGTCGATGTCGATGCGCCCGGCCAGCGCAAACGCCACCACCAGCGGCGGCGACATCAGATAGTTGGCGCGGACTTCGGAGTTGATGCGTCCCTCAAAATTGCGATTGCCCGAGAGCACCGACGCGACGACCAGCTCTTTCTCGTCGATTGCTTTCGAAACTTCTTCCGGCAGCGGGCCGGAGTTGCCAATGCACGTCGTGCATCCGTAGCCGACCAGATGAAATTTCAGTTTCTCGAGATACGGAGTCAGTCCGGCCTTCGCGAGATAGTCGGTCACAGTCTTCGATCCCGGAGCCAGCGAAGTCTTCACCCACGCTGGAGTACTCAGACCCTTTTCGACCGCTTTCTTCGCCAGCAGTCCAGCGCCAATCAGCACCGAAGGATTCGAAGTGTTCGTGCAAGACGTAATCGCGGCGATCACGACGCTGCCATGCTTCAACGAATCTTTCACCGAAGCCGACACATGCTCGTGAACATTCGGGTCTTCCACGCCAATGGCTGCGGGACTTCCACCTTCTTGCTCCCATCGCGCCTTGTTCGCAACCGCAGAAGCGGGAGCGGCGGTCTTCGCAGCGGATTTCGGCTTGATCAAAGAAGGCAACGCCTTCTGAAACGACTCTCCGGCCTGAGACAACACCACGCGATCCTGCGGACGCTTCGGCCCCGCCAAGCTAGGCTCGACGGTAGCAAGATCGAGCGTGAGCAATTCCGAATACTCCGCCTCCGCAGTCTTCTCGTCGTGGAACAATCCTTGCTCCCGGCCGTAAGCCTCAACCAACGCAACCTGCTCCTCGCTGCGTCCAGTAAGCCGCAGATACTTCAAAGTCTCCTTATCAATCGGAAATATCCCACAAGTCGCCCCATATTCCGGGCTCATGTTCGCAATGGTCGCGCGATCGGCTAGCGGCAGGTCGCGGAGGCCCGGACCGAAATATTCAACAAATTTTCCGACGACGCCATGCTTTCGCAACATCTCAGTCACGGTCAAAACAAAATCAGTAGCAGTCGCTCCCTCGCGCAGTCTCCCAGTAAGCTTTACGCCAACTACCAGTGGAATCAGCATAGAAACCGGCTGCCCGAGCATGGCGGCCTCGGCCTCAATTCCGCCGACGCCCCACCCTAAAACCCCCAACCCATTAATCATGGTTGTGTGGCTGTCGGTGCCTACTAGCGTGTCGGGGTAGGCTACGCGTTTGCCGGGAGATTCGTGGACGAAGACTACACGGGCGAGGTATTCGAGATTGACTTGATGGACTATGCCAGTGTCGGGAGGAACGATCGCCAAATTGCGGAAACCGGTTTGGCCCCAGCGCAGGAAGGAGTAGCGCTCTTTGTTGCGCTGGAACTCCAGGAGGGCGTTCATGTCGAATGCGCCAGCGGTGCCGAATTCGTCTACCTGGACGGAGTGGTCGATTACCAGTTCCACCGGCTGGAGAGGATTGATCAGCGCGGGGTCGCCGCCTAGCGTTTTCATGGCATCGCGCATGGCGGCAAGGTCGACCACGCAGGGGACTCCGGTGAAATCCTGCAGGAGGACGCGGCTGGGAGTGAAGGCGATTTCTTTGTCGGGTTTGGACTTGCTGTTCCAGTTGGCTAGCGCGCGCACTTCTTCTTTGGTCACATTGCGTCCGTCTTCGGTGCGGAGCAAGTTCTCGAGCAGGATGCGGAGAGAGAAGGGCAGGTGCTTGGTAGAGATGCCTTGCTTGTCGAGAGCATCGAGGCTGTAGATTTCGTATTCTTTGGTGCCGACTTTGAGGGTGGATTTGCTGTTGAAACTATTCACAGACATGATGGCCTTCCTCGAGGGACGTGGCGCGGGTGCGGCTGCGCAGATCGCAACTTATTAGTGTAATTCGTTTTGGAGGGAATTGCGTAGCGTGTGGCTGCCGTTTGACAGCGCAGTTTTAGCAACCTGAGGCTTCTCAGCTTGGTCTGCGGTATTTCTCGCGGCTTCCGGCGAAGGATTTTAACCGCAAAGATTGCAAAGAAAAGCCGCAAAGGTCGCTAAGAAGAACTTTTTGGTCTGCGGTCTTTCTCGTGGTTCCGGCGAAAAGCTTTTTAACCGCAAAGACCGCAGAGAAAGGACGCTGAGGACGCCGAGAAAACCTTAGGAGATCGGCTGGAGGATCACTGGCGGTCTGTTCTTGGCTATCAGCCCTTCCTCCCTATCAATCCCGATCGCTTTTTTATCTGGCGCGAAGGAGGAGGACGGGCACGCGGATACTGTGTTGAACTCTTGTGGCGGTGGTGCCGAGAAATATATCGGCGAGGAAGCGGTGGCCGTGGGTGCTCATGGCTACGAGGTCGCATCCTTTTTGTTCAACCCATTTGACGATTTGGGTGGCGGGCTCGCCATAGGCTAGTTCGGCGTCGGTGGTGATGCCGGCGGATTGAAGCTCGGCCTGGACTTTGTGGAGATAGGCGGTATCCTCGGCGATTTCAGCACTGACGGCGTCGGGACCGTAGGTGCGAGCGGCCCATCCGTCGGCAACGTGAAGGAGCACTAGACGGCTGTGCGCCAGCTTGGCAAGTTGCTTGACGTGCTCGATGATGGCACGGTCGGTGGGAGTTCCGTCTAGCGTGACTAGGATGGTTTCGTACATGGGTTTTGTCGTTTACTGATAATTTGGAACGCTCGTTTTCAGAGGCGATTCGCGCAAAAGCTTGAACCGCAAAGTTCGCGAGAAAAGCCGCTAAGAACGCTAAGAAAAACTGGCTTCATCCCTCTACTCGTGATCCTTTTGAAATTTATCTTCGTTGCTTTGTCTCTTCCGACCTCAGCGGTTCGGGTACGGCAAAAGCCTGAACCGCAGAGTTCGCTGAGAAAAACCGCGGAGGACGCTGAGAAGAACTGGCTTCATAGGTTCTACGTTCAGCCTCCCGTGATTACTTGCCACGCTGACTTCAGGGATTCGGGCAGGCCGTAGATGTCCATGGCGGTGATCAGAATAGCACTGGCCCAACCGGCGAAAAGCAGAAGGCTCCCGTTGTTCCAATCGCCCATGCGTTTGCGAGAGCTGGTGAAGTGCAGCAGCGGAAACATGGCGAAGGGAAGTTGCAGAGCCAGCACTACCTGACTGAGGGTGAGCAGATCGGTGACACTGCTGTTGCCGCGGAGGCCGATGATGAAGACGGCCGGCAGAATCGCCAGCGTTCGGGTGATGAGGCGCCGCACCCACGGTTTAATCCGCCAGTGCATGAAGCCTTCCATCACAACTTGACCGGCGAGGGTGCCGGTAATGGTGCTGCTTTGTCCGCTCGCGAGCAGGGCTACTGCGAACAATGTGCTGGCAATGGCGGTTCCTAACAGCGGAGCGAGCGTGAGGTAGGCGACTCGGATCCAGTCACTGTTGGAGGCGAAATGAACGAGCTGGCCTCCGGAGGCGGTCACGCTTTCTTTGCCGAAGAACACCGTGGCGGCGAGCACCAGTATGGCGGCGTTCACGAAGAAGGCAACGGTCAGAGCGGCGATGGAGTCGATGGTGTTGAAGTGAATGGCGCGGCGGATGGAGGGAACGTCCTTTTGCAGCTTGCGGCTCTGCACCAGGGCCGAATGCAGGTAGAGGTTGTGGGGCATTACGGTGGCGCCAATGATGCCAATGGCGATGTACAGAGCACCTGCTTGCCGAAAATGCGGAGTGACTAAGGCGCGTCCCATCTCCAAGAAACTGGGCTGAGTCTCGGGAAGAACGAAGATCTCGATGAAGTAACAGCCCGCGATGGTCGCAACCAGCACGAGAACCACGGCTTCGATGGTGCGCATCCCAAAGCTCTGCAGAGCAAGAAGAAGCAGGACGTCCACGCCGGTAATGATGACTGCCCACAGCATGGGGATGTGAAACATCAGGTTAAGGGCGACGGCGCTGCCCAGAACCTCGGCCAAGTCGCAGGCACCAATGGCCAGTTCACTCATCAGCCAGTTCGGCCAACGGGTCCAGGTGGGATACCAGTCGCGGCAGCATTGCGCGAGATCTTTGCCAGTGACGACGCCGAGCCGAGCGGAGATGACTTGCATGAATATCGCCATGAGGCTGGCGAGCCCCACGACCCATAGGAGTCCGTATTTGAACTGAGCGCCAGCTTGCAGGTCGGTTCCCCAGTTGCCGGGATCCATGTAGCCGACGCTGACGAGAATTGCGGGGCCCACGAAGGCGCGCCACTGCTCCCAAAATCCAGCCTCGGGGCGCGGAACGCTGACCGAACTGTGGACTCCCTCCAGAGACCGATGGCCGCCGGCTGGATGGTCGGGGCGACGCACCACTAAATCGTGGGCTGCGGGCGCGCCGATGTCCCCAGAATTGTCCTTCCCCATCGTCAGGTACTCCAGAAGTACTCGGGCTCCACCCAACTCTAGTATGTTAGGCAGTATATACCAAAAATGGTTAACTATAGTTAACTATTTTGGGGATTGGGTTGCAATGTTTCAAGGTTTCAAGGTTTCAAAGTTTCAAGGGTTCAATGTTTCACCCCCCTTTCCACTGAGCGCGTCGGCTTTGTTTAGGCGCCTACTTGGTAAATCCTGGATTCTGGGTCACCTTGGCGCATGGGGTGCGGCTATACTTTTGGCTCATCGACCCAAGGTTAAGGAGCAACCATGTTTCGACGGATCGCGATTTTGTTTGTGCTGGTAAGTCTTTGCGCGGCGCAGGACAACGTACCGCGCATGGAAGAGGTAATTCAGTCGTACGTCTCGAACAAGGAGTTTATGGGCTCGGTGCTCGTTGCCCGCGACGGAAAGGTGTTGCTCAGCAAGGGCTACGGACGCGCCAATCTCGAATGGGAGATTCCTGATTCGCCAACTACCAAGTTTCGACTGGGGTCGATTACAAAACAGTTCACGGCAGCGTGCATCCTGCTGCTGGAGGAACGCGGCAAGTTGAAGGTGGACGATCCGGTGAAGAAATACATGCCCGATGCGCCGGCAGCGTGGGACAAGGTGACGGTGTTCCATGTGCTGACTCATACTTCGGGCATCCCGAGTTTTACCGGATTTCCCGACTATGCTTCGACCGAAGCGTTCCCGACGACTCCGGAGAAGCTCGTGGCGCGCTTTCGCGACAAACCGCTCGAATTCCAACCGGGAGAAAAATGGAATTACAGCAACTCCGGATACGTTCTGCTGGGATATTTGATCGAGAAGATCACGCACCAGAGCTACGCTCAATTTGTACAAGAGAACATTTTCAATCCGTTGGGCATGAAGGACTCGGGCTACGATTTGCACTCGGCGATTATTCTGCATCGCGCTTCGGGTTACGAGCCCGGTCCGCAGGGCGTGATCAACGCTGGCTATATCGATATGAGCATCCCCTTGTCGGCGGGGGCGCTTTATTCGACCACCGAAGATTTGCTGCGATGGGAGCAGGGCCTGATGGGCGGCAAACTGCTGTCGGCGGCTTCGCTACAGAAAATGACGACGCCGTTCAAGAACGACTATGCATTCGGCCTGGGTGTGCACACGGCAAACGGACACAAAGTGATCGACCACAACGGCGGGATCGAGGGCTTTAACACGGCACTGGCCTACTATCCGGAGGACAAGCTGACTGTGGTTGTGCTCGCGAACCTGAGTGGACAAGCGCCGGAGAGCATCGCCAACAAACTGGCTGCGCTGGCTCACGGCGAGAAAGTCGTACTGCCTTCGGAGCGGAAGGAAATCACGGTTGCGCCGGCGATTCTGGCGAACTACGCGGGGACGTATGAGTTGGCTCCGGATTTTTCCATCGTGATGACGGTCGAAAATGGCCAGCTCATGACGCAGGCGACAGGGCAGTCCAAGTTCCCGATGTTTGCGGAATCGGAGACGAAATTCTTCCTCAAAGTGGTCGATGCGGAAGTGGAATTCGTCCGGGATGAAAAGGGAGCGGTGACGTATCTGGTGCTTCATCAGGGTGGGCGGGATGCGAAGGCGATGAAGAAGTAGGAATGGGTGGGGGCGCAGAAGTGCACGTCCGAAGTCGCCGCTGCGCGGCTGGACAGCCGAGGGTGGCTGTCCCTACATGATCAGCGTTAATGCCAGACTTACTGTTCGCGCAGGGTGTGCATGGGGTCTACGTTGGCGGCGCGGAGGGCCGGCGCCAGGGCGGCGATCATCGAGACGCACGTCAGCACCAGAGTTACGGTCAGGAAAACGGATCGGTCGAGCGGAGCGACTTGAAAGAGCAGATCGGTGACCAACCTGGTGGCGAAGAATGAAGCTACCGCTCCGAGTCCAATTCCGAAGACTGCGAGGATCAGAGCGCGACGCAGCACGAGGCGCAAAATATCGGAGCGCGAGGCTCCTAACGCCATTCGCAGACCGAGTTCGCGGACTCTTTCAGCAACGATATATGACAGTACGGCATACAAACCAAGGGCTGAGAGCAGAAGCGCGATCGCGGCGAAAGCGGAAACCAGAAACGCTTCGAAGCGTGGTTGCTCGGACTGCAGTGCGATGTGGTCGGCGAACGTGTTGTAGCCGAACAGGGGAGCATCTCTGTCGAAACTAGCAACGATCCTGCGAGCTGCGTCCTCGTAACTTCGAGGATCGCCCGAAACCCTCATCACTACCTCCGGGCGCTGGTGTGAGGGATTTTGGGCATAGGGCAGATAGAACCGCGGCTGGTAGGCAGCCCACAGATCGTCGGCCCTGGTATCGCCGACGATTCCGACGATTTGACGAGCGAGAACTGGTTCGTCACTGTGCTCAAACTTGGGCGTGAAGTAGCGGCCGATGGGATCTTCGACCGGAAAGTACTTACGCGCGAAGGTCTGGTTGATGACGGCAACGGACGCCGACTTTGGGTCGTTGTCGTGGGGCGTGAAAGTGCGTCCGCGAAGAAGCGGAATGGAAAGGGTCTCAAAGTAGTCCCGGATCGTGGCGGTTGCAACGGCAGCCGGCGGGTCCTGAGGAGAGGATGCGAAGCCTGGGATCGAGACGTTGGTCCACATGGCCCATGCGGAAGAGTCAGGCCGTGGATGGCCAGCAGCAACTTGCTCGACACCGGGCTGGGCAGCGAGTTCCGGAAGAAGTTTGTCTAAAAAGGCGACCTTGGTTGGATCGGGATAGCGTTTGTGGGTAAGGGCGATATCGAAGAAGAGGGTGTGCTTCGAGTCAAAGCCCGGATCAAGGTGAAGAATCTGGAGCATGCTCTTGATGAGCAATCCGGAGCCGATGAGCAAGGTGAATCCCAGAGCGGTTTGCGCAACGACGAGAGTGTGATGAAGGCGGTTACGGCGGCGGCCGGAGGTAGGGTTGGATGAGAATTCGCGGAGAGCGTTGGCGGGATCGGGACGCGACATTCTCCATGCCGGGAGCAATCCGAAGAAAAGCGCGGTCGCCACGGAAAGCGCCACTGCGAAGGCCAGAACGCGAGCATCGACGGCAATGTTGTAGAGCCTGGGCAGATCGCTGGGAATAAAGCGGAGGGCGACACGCAGCAGCACGACCGACAGCAGGATGCCAGCGGCTCCGCCGCCGAGGGCGAGGAGCAACGCTTCCACCAGAAGTTGACGCACGACGCGAATGCGGCTGGCGCCTAGAGCTGTGCGCAGAGCGACTTCGGGGCGGCGTCCGTTGGCGCGGGCGAGAAGGAGTCCGGCGACGTTGGCGCAGCCGATGAGGAGGACGGCTCCCACCGCGGCGAACAACAGTGTCAGAATCGACCGTACGTCTGAGATAGCTTCGTTCAACAGCGGGGTGACTGAGACACCGAGCTTGTAGAGATCTTCCGAATAAGTCTGCGCCAGGCCGCGTTGAATCGTGTTCATTTCGGCCAGGGCTTGCTGGAGGCTAACTCCAGACTTGAGGCGTCCCACAATAGACACCTTAGAGTCGTCGCGGAACGAAGTGACCGGATCGGGGCCCTCGGTGTCGATCGCAAAGGTCGACCAGAAGAGGCCAGGATGTCCGATCGGATAGTGAAAGCCGGACGGCATGACGCCGACTACGGTGTAAGGCACATCGCTGATCTTTACCGTCTTACCGATCGCATCCGCTGAGGCGCTGAAGTCGGAGACCCAGAGTTCGTGACTCAGAATGGCGACGCGATGGCCGGGCAGTTCTTCTTCGGTGGTGAAGGAGCGACCGAGAGCGGGATGTACGCCGAGCGTGGAAAACAAGTTCGCAGAAACGCGTCCACCAGTGATTACTTGCGCGTCTTCGCCATTCGCCTTGCTGAACAGGCGGCCAAACGCGTCATAGGAAGCGAGAGATTGGAAAGAGCGGCTTTGGCGTCGCCAGTCAAAGAAGTCGGGATAGGAGGTCGGGGTATCGTTTGCGGCAGAGAGATTGATGGGCGCCACGCCTGCGGGGAACTCGAGCGTCGTGATGCCGACGAGACGATCGGCCTCGGGGAAAGGCAGCGGGCGCAGGAGGATGCCGTCGACGAGGCTGAAGATGGCGGTGGTGGCTCCGATGCCGAGGGCCAGAGTGAGGACTGCGGTGACGGCGAACGCGGGGCTGCGACGAAACTGGCGGAGGGCGAAGGTGACGTCCTGCAGTGTCGTCGAGAACATGGGGTGATTATGACAGGCGAGGTTGCGGCGGGAAATTGTGAGGGAGATGCCGGCTGGTACCTTTTGGGGAGTCAGTTCAGACTTTCCCATTCGGGTGATGACAGGACAATTTTGGCGGGTTAAGTGTTATCGCGAAGGGAAGAAATTACCTACGCAATTCAGAGCGATCAGATTTTTATTGTGATGTTCGTTGCCGGGTTCGCAACTTTCTAATATGCTACGCTCCGGTTTTTGGGGAATGGTCGACGATCAGCGTCCGGCTGGTGCGGAAGAGCGAGAACACGTCTACAGCGAATGCCCCAATACAAAGCGTTTCGCCGGCTGCTCCGAGTGCGGCGAGAGGTCTCGGGCGCATCGACTCTATCGATATTCTGCGCGGGCTCGTCATGGTCATCATGGCGCTCGACCACACGCGGGATTTCTTCACGAATCTTCGATTTGAACCGGAGAATTTGGCCAACACTTACTACGCGTTGTTCTTCACGCGATGGATCACGCATTTCTGCGCGCCGCTGTTTTTCTTCCTGGCGGGTACCGGCGCATTTTTCTACGGACGACGCCGCACACCGGAGCAACTGAGCCTCTTCCTCTGGACGCGGGGACTGTGGCTCATCTTGCTGGAGTTCACCGTGATCGGGACGGCGTGGAGCTTTCAGTTTCCATGGGGATTCTTTGGCGTGATCTGGGCTCTGGGCGCCAGCATGGTGATCATGGCCGCAGCGGTGCGCTTGCCAGTGAGGTGGCTCGCGGGAATTTCGATCGCTGTGATTGCGACTCATGAGCTGTTCGACCGCGTTCGGCCCAAACAGTTCGGCGAGTATGGATGGATCTGGAGCCTGCTGCATGTGCGCGAATTTGTGATGCTGCCGTTTCAGATTCCAGAGTTCGTACTTTTTCAGATTGTTCCGTGGTGCGACGATTTCAGTGCTTTGCACGGGGCGCGGGAGCTAGCCAGACGCGTTCGGAGGCGGCTGGACCTAGAGAGACTGTGCCTGCCGGAGTCGACAGCGTAAGAGTCTGGTCGTAGTTGCGCTCGATTAGACGCAACCTGGCTCCGGGCCGAATGCCGCGGTGTTCGAGGAACTCGAGGAGTTGGCGGTCGCGTTCGTAGATTCCGCTGACGGTGTAGGTGTTGTCGAGTTCGGCATCGGCGAGCAGGACCAGGCCGCGGCGACGGCGGCTGGTTGGTCCTTCAACTTCGCTCAAGTTGCCGTGGGGACAGGCGCCGTCCGATCCCAGTTTCGCCAGGAGTTTGGCTTCGAAATCGGGCGAGACCGCGTGCTCCAGACGCTCGGCCTCGTCGTGGACCTTCCACCATTCCATGCCGAAAAGTTCGGAGAGCATGCGCTCGATGAGGTGATGGCGGAGCGTGAGCTTGCGGGCGATCTTGCGTCCGTCGGCGGTGAGGCGGACTTCACCGGCGCTCTCGACGCGCACCAGGCCGTCCTTTTTCAAGCGACGCAGAGCCATGGTGACGGCGGGCGGAGTGACTTTCAGCAGGTCCGCCAGACGCGCGGAGATGACGGTCTCTCCCTCGCTTTCCGCTTCGAGGATCGACTTGAGGTAGTCCTCCTTGGAGACGGTGATCATTGAGGGGATTATACGATGCGGGGTTAATTATGGTTAATGGCCGGGATGTGGCAAAGGTGCGGACCTTTGGTCCGTGGCCGGGTCAGAGGCCCGGCCCCACACATGCACGACACAAAAATCTAAAAGGACAGCCCGGAGCCCCCGAGACTGTCCTTCAAACCCTCCCGGTTAGAAGGGCAACTTGATGACCCTACGGTACTGGTGGGATGTTGCAAAGCGGTTGCAGAACGATGAATATCTGATGAATTCGGCGGCTGAGGCGCTGCTATAGTAGTCGCTTGCATTTGTTCGATCGGTTGACATCTTTTTCTCGTTGTCGCTCAAAAAGGGTCGAGAGGATTTGATGCCGTCTACCACTTCGCGCAAAACTGAGCAGTCACGGCGCCTGCAACAACGGGCGGAGAGCATGATTCCGGGGGGAGTGAATTCTCCGGTGCGGGCGTTTCGTTCGGTGGGCGGCGACGCGCCGTTCATCGTGCGGGGCAAAGGTTCGCACATCTGGGACGCCGACGAAAACGAATACATCGATTACATCGGGTCGTGGGGGCCGCTGATTCTTGGGCACGCGGAGCCGAGTGTACTCGACGCAATTCTGGGCGCGGCTTGCAATGGCACGAGCTTCGGAGCGTCTACGCCGTCGGAGGCGGATCTGGCGGAACTGGTGCTCGGTGCGTTTCCGAGCATGCAGAAAGTGCGCTTCGTCAGCTCGGGGACGGAAGCGACGATGTCGGCGATCCGGCTCGCGCGGGCTTATACGAAACGCAAATATATTGTGAAATTTGAAGGGTGTTATCACGGGCACGCGGATGCTTTGCTGGTGAAGGCGGGGTCGGGCGTGGCGACGCTCGGGATCCCAGGATCGGCGGGCGTTCCCGAGGAGTTCACGCAGTTCACCCTGGCGTTGCCGTTCAATAATCTCTCGGTGGTCGAGCATGCGTTTCAGAAATTCAAACATCAGATTGCTGGCGTGATTGTGGAGCCCGTGGTTGGAAACATGGGATGCGTTGCAGCGGCCGACGATTATTTAGTCGGATTGCGGCTGCTGACCGAGCGCGAGCGGTCGGTTTTGATTTTTGATGAAGTGATGACCGGGTTTCGCGTGTCGTTTGGCGGAGCGCAGGAACTGTACAACATCAAGCCGGACCTGACGACGATGGGAAAGATTATTGGCGGTGGATTGCCGGTGGGCGCGTATGGCGGGCCTGCCGAGATCATGAATCTGGTAGCGCCGCTGGGGCCGATGTATCAGGCGGGAACGCTTTCGGGGAATCCCCTGGCGATGGCTGCGGGCTGCGCGATGCTGAAGCAGTTGCGCGATCGCAAGGGCGAGATTTATCCGCGGCTGGAGAAGCTGAGCGGGGAATTGGTGGCTGGCGTGGCCGGCGCCGCTAAGGACGCGGGCGTCGCACTCTGCCACAATCGCGTGGGATCGATGTTTACCTGGTTCTTCCAGAAGGGTCCGGTGACGGATTGGGATTCGGCGTCGAAGTCGAATACCGAAGCATTTGGAAAGTTCTTCCGTAGCATGCTGGATAGCGGCGTGTACTTGCCGCCGTCGCAGTATGAGGCTGCATTCCTGGGAGCGGCGCATTCGGAGGAAGATGTTCAACGGACGATTGCGGCGGCGAAAGAAGCGTTCGCGGCGGCGCGGAGCTAACACTCTTCACGGGGAAGTACGCTTGTGGCAGATAGAAGAATCCGCGTCCTTGTAGTCCATCTCGACGAACCGATGACTGAGATTGTGGCGCGCATGCTCGGCACGGCTGGCTATGAGTGTCACGCGGCGTGGCAAGAACCGGAGATCTCGCGGCTGCGAGATTCGAAAGCAAAATTCGATGTTCTGTTTTTTCACGTAACCGCTTTGGAGAAGGATCAGGAGCTATTGCGTTGGACTCTGTCTGGTGCCGGACGAGAGATGCACCCCTTGTGCTGACGGCTGCGCGCAACCGTTCCCAGATTTCAGCAGATCTTCTTGAACGAGGTGCGTTTTTAAAGGTGCCGTTCGAATGCGAGGACGTGCTGGCTATCGTTCATGCCGCTGTCGCTGAGGGACCCCGTCGTTCATCGTAGGCGACTTCTGGCGTCGACACCCTAAGGTTCTCACCGTCTTACATGTGGGACGGCAGCAGCGACCAAATCTCGGGGTCTTCCGCGCCTAGCACCCACGAACAGAAGCCTTGCAGGCCGCGGTCGCGTGCGAGATTGAAACGCTCCTGGAATCCGCGCTTGTCGGTGTAGAAGACCCATTCACGAGTGTCGTCTTTGTAGAAATAGAACCAGGCTGAGCGATCCGTGGCATCCCATTCCACATGCGGGTGATACGCGGCTAGATATTGGTCGATGTCCTGCTGGCCGATGTATTCTGCGGTCGGATTCGGCTTTTCGTCCTTGCCGGGATCGCCGGCGAACCAGTGATAGCCATAGACCGGAATGCCCAGCGACAATTTTTCTTTAGGGACGAATTGCAGCGCATATTCCAGATTCTGAACGGTCCAGGGATAACCAGCGACCGGACCCGGCATGGTCCAGCGTGTGTTTTGATCGTAGGTCATCAGACAGATCAGGTCGGCAGACTGAGCCAGGGCTTTCAGGTCGAAGGCGCCCCGCCAGTTGGCATACAGCCAGTGAGAGTAGCTGCTCCTCCCGGGAAAACCCGGAGCGTTGGGAACGGTTGCGATCGTGAGCTGCAATCCTTCTTTGTGAAGAGCAGCGGCGGTCTCGGCGACCAGACTTGAGAGCAGATCGCGGTCGGTCCAATTCACGTTTTCGAAGTCGATTTGAAATCCGCTATAGCCGTTTTTCTTGCACTCGCTGAGAAGCGATGCCACAAAGGCACTGCGCGCGGCGGGCATAGTAAACAGCTTGTGCAGATCGAGTTGCACCATCAGAGCCACGATGGGCATGACCGGCACATGGTGCTCCACCGCGGTTTTCATGACGTTGGGATTCGGGCCTCCCCAGACCAGACCGTTGCCGTCCACGGAATACCAAGCTGGCACGAGAATATCGATCTTGTCTGCATGCTCAGAGAAAGACTTCATCGAACCTGGGTTGTCGATCATGTAGAAGAGGGCTTTGGGCTGGCCGGAGGCCAAAATTGCGCTGAAGAACAGAAACAGAACGGTGCGCTTCATCGGGATGACGCCTCTCCGTTGGAATGTGGCTTGTGTTCCAACATTTGAAGAATGGTCATGAACGAGTAACCAGCGGATTTGTAGGTTGCAATCAAATGATCGGTCGCGACTACGGTTTGGGAGCGGTCGGCACCCATCTGCCTATGGCCGCCATCGTGTAACAGGATGACGTCGCCACCGCGGATCTGGCTCGTGCATTTCTTCTCGATTTCTGCGGCTGGGGGCGCGGTCCAGTCGTAGCCGGTCACATTCCACATCACCGGCTCGAGACCAAGTTCGCGAGCTATGCGGAGGGTGGCGAGGCGGCGTCCGCCGAACGGAGGGCGGAAGAGATCTGAGTGTTCGCCGATTGTGTCCTGCAGGGCCTTGCGGCAGTCGGAGAGTTCCTGGCGAATCTCAGCGGTGCTTTTGAAAGTGAGCAGCGGATGGGTGAACGTGTGGTTGCCGACTACGTGGCCGGCCTTCACGATTTCGCGGGCGATGTCGGGACGCTGCTGGACGTAGCGGCCGATCAGAAAGAAAGTTGCGTGAACGTTGTGTTTGGCCAGGACTTCGAGCAGGCGCAGGGTGTGTGGGTCGTTGGGACCATCGTCGTAGGTGAGGGCGAGTTGCTTTGCGCCGCGGGCGAGGCCGGTGAACGTGCGTCCGTACCACTGGCCGGTGGGCGCCATGGACTGATACCCCGCGGTGACAGCAGCGGCCAGAGATGCGGCTCCGGTGAGGACTAGGCCGAGCATGCAGGGATTGTAATGGATTGAGTAATTGGGAAATTTCGTAATTGTGTAATTGAAAGAGGCGACGTCTTGAGCGTCTGGAATCAACTGCGACTGGTCAGCTACGTCAAAAGCTTTTAACCGCTAAGATCGCTGAGAATAAACCTAGAGGACGCTGAGAAAACCTTGGGATCATGGTGCTCAATTCGAACGTCGGAGCACTGCGACGGGTCGACAACGTCCAAAGCATTAACCGCTAAGGACGCTAAGAAAAACCTGCGGATCGACTTCGAATCAGTCAGAGCTGCTTTAAACAGATCAATTACATAATTACCAAATTTCCCAATTACTCAATTTTCCCTGTTAACTCATCCCGCAATTGCCACTGAGCGCTAACCGAGATATCCTGCCTGTTCCGGAAATTTAGCAAGAGCTCATGGCCAATCTTTTCGAACTCCCCCGGTACATTGCAGTGGAAGGCCCCATTCGAGTCGGCAAGAGCACGCTGGCGCGCATTCTGGGCGAGCGGTTGAACGCACAGCGAGTGATGGAGCCCGAGGGTAATCCCTTTCTCGGTTCTTTTTACGAAGGGGAGCGCGGGGCGGCGTTTCAGGCGCAGTTCGCCTTTCTGGTGCGGCGGTTCGAACAACTGCAAGCTCTCGACCTGGGCCCACAGTCTCAGAGAGTGGTGGTTGCTGATTTTATTTTCGAAAAAGACAAGCTGTTTGCCTGCCTCAATCTCACCGATCAGGAACTCGATACATACAACCGCTATTACAACCACTTCCGTGAGCAACTGCCAACGCCCGATCTCGTGATCTATTTGCAGGCCACTCCTGAGGTGCTGAAGAAGCGCCTCAAGAAGAAGAATGCGCCGGGCGAACGCGGAGTGAGCGACGAGTATCTGGAGGAAGTGGTGAAGGCCTACGAGCATTTCTTCTTTCACTACACGTCATCGGATCTGCTCATCGTCAACACGTCAGAGATTGATTTCGTCGACCGCAACGAAGACCTGCAGGAGCTCCTGCGCAAAGTCACCGAGCCAATCAAGGGGACGCAGTACTTCCTGCCGCTGGGCGGGCAGGATGCTGTGGGCGCATAGTTCCTCGCTTCCTCAAGTACAATAGGCTGCTGACGGAGGCCTACTTGCGCTTCTTGACGGCAGCTCTCGTGCTCCTGGTTTGCGTTCCTTCCGGCTTATCCCAAGAAGGCCATCATCATGCAGTAACTGAAGAGGAAGTAGGCTCCGTCCATTTTTCAACGTCGTGCCGCGCCGACCTTGCGGGCAGCTTCAACCGTGCCATTGCCCTGCTGCATTCCTTTCAGTACGAGCAGGTGCGGCAGGCATTCAGCGAGATTTCCGAAAAAGATCCGCAGTGCGCCATGGCGCAATGGGGCGTAGCCATGTCGCACTACCATGGAATGTGGGAAAGCGGCGACATGGCGGCCGGACGCGAGGCTCTCAAGAAAGCTCAGCAGATCGCCGCGAGCAACCAGCAAACGACTGCGCGCGAGGTTGCTTACATTGACGCGCTGGCTGAGATCTATCGCGAAGACGGGAAAGACGCCTCGGCCCACGGCGAAGCTTTTGAACGAAAGATGGCCGCTCTGCAGGCGGCGTATCCGCAGGACGACGAAGCGGCGATCTTCCACGCGCTGAGTCTGGCGATCACGGCTCCCAAGACTGACAAGACGTTTGCCAACCAGCGGAAGTGCGGTGAGATTCTCGAGCCTATCTTTGCGCGGCAACCGCATCATCCCGGCATCGCGCACTACATCATTCATTGTTACGACAATCCGGTGCTCGCCGAAAAAGGGCTACCCGCGGCGCGAGTCTACGCCAGGATTGCTCCGGCTTCGGCGCACGCCAACCACATGCCTTCGCACTTATTTACGCGGGTGGGATCGTGGGATGAGTCGATCGCTTCCAACATCCGGTCCGCGGAATTGGCAGCTGCAGCCGAGAGTGCTTCGAAAGACGGGGAGGCCCGCGATCAGCGGCTGCATGCGATGGACTATCTCGAGTACGCGGACCTGCAGAGTGGACGCGTTGGCAAGGCCAGAGCGGTGCTTGATGAGATGAACACGCTGCCTCCGGTGTCCCAACTTACGCCCATTGGGGGCTACGCGCTGGCGGCGATTCCGGCACGCTACACCATCGAGTTGGGAAATTGGAGGCAGGCCAGCCAGCTTCAGGCGCACGAAGAAAGTGCTCCTTGGACGCAGGCGATTACGTGGGCGGCGGTCGGCGTAGGAAGCGCGCGCGCAAAACAGATGCAGCGGGCGCGGCAAGCTGAGCAAAAGCTCGCGACTCTGCGGGATGCGATCGCGAAAAATGATTCTTACTGGTCGGATCAGGTCGAGGTGCAACGCCGTGAGGTGGCAGCATGGATCGCAGAGCAGAGCGGAAAGCCTGCGGACGCGCTCCAACTGGCGCGCTCGGCGGCGGAACTCGAAGAGAGCATGGACAAGAGCGCGGTCACGCCGGGATCGGTGACTCCGGCGCGCGAGATGCTGGGAGAGTTGCTGCTGTTGGAACACCATCCAAAAGAGTCGCTGACAGAGTATGAGAGTGTGCTCAAAATTGCTCCCAATCGCTTCAACGCCTTGTACGGTGCAGCCCGTGCGGCTGAAGCGGGCGGGGATGCGAGTGCGGCCAGCGGATATTTTCGGAAGTTGACCGAGGTTGCGGTGGGGGATGAGCGGCCGGAGTTGAAGGTGGCACGGGAAAAATTGGTGGCGGAGAAGGCGTCGGTGAAACCGTAAGGTCTGCACCGAAGGGCTGAAGCCCAACATCCCGCAAGATATTGAAAATAATGGGCGAATGGGCCATCGACCTCCGCCCCTTTTGCAGCTACAATACCTCCAGCGTCATCCAAAGCTGTGGACGCCATGATGCGTACAGGCTCTATCCGCCGAGGCGGAGGGGCACTGGAGGACAGCATGAGCTTGACCCCGATCAGCGGGCGTCGTCTAGACGATTCCCCCCCGAAAGTTACTACCGCGTCTCTGCGGGAACAGAAACTCCGACACGAACCTATCACTTGCCTTACTGCGTACGACTACGCCACTGCACGCGTTGTCGACGAGGCTGGCATCGACATGGTGCTGGTGGGCGATTCGCTTGCCCAAACCATGTTGGGATACGAGAACACGCTCTCGGTCACCATGGACGAGATGTTGCACCACGTGAAGGCCGTGCGCCGCGGCGTGAAGAATGCGCTGCTGGTGGCTGACATGCCTTATGGGTCTTATCAGGTCGACGCCAAAGACGCCGTCCGCAATGCTGCACGCTTTGTGAAAGAGGGCGGAGCCGAAGTGGTGAAGATCGAGGGCGGAGAAAAACGCGCCGACTTGATCCGGCAGATTATTGACGCCGAGATTCCCGTGGCCGGCCATATTGGACTGACTCCGCAATCGGTCAACGTGATGGGCGGATACAAAGTACAAGGAAAGAGTCTGAGCGGCATTGAGCAGCTCATGCGCGATGCGGTGGCGCTCGACCGCGCGGGCGTGGCGTGCCTTTACCTTGAAGGCATTCCGCGCGAGGTGGCGGCGATGATTACCGCTGAGGTCGGCGCGCCGACTATCGGCATTGGGGCGGGTCCTGAGTGCGATGGGCAGGTGCTAGTGTTCCACGACATTTTGAACCTGACGTTCGGACCTCCGGCAAAATTTGTGCGGCGCTATGCGGACGCTGCGGGGCTGATCACGCGGGCGGTGCAGGGATTTCGCGCGGACGTGCGTTCGCATCAGTATCCGTCGGACGAGGAGTCGTATCACCTGCCGAAGGAGACAAGGGCGGGACTTGATACCGTGCTGGCGCGGAAGCGGGCTATGGGGCGGTAGGAGATCTTTCGCCACGGATTTGCACGGATCTCCACGGATAAGGAACTCGGGCAGCATCCGTTGCGTATCCTTTTACACGACTGATCTTACACGGCTTGTCTTACTCGGCTTGTCGTGCGGGCAGCCTGTGGTGCTAGGCTATTAGCGAGGAGGTGGAGCTATGTTTCTCCCGGCACATTTCTTCTTCTTTCCGTTCATGGGCTTCGGCACCGTGATGTATTTTCTGCCGTCGCTGATTGCCTTGGTGCGGAGCAAGCGGGACATTCTGGCGATCTTTCTGCTGAACCTGTTCCTGGGTTGGAGCGTGATCGGGTGGTTTGTCGCGCTGATCTGGGCGGCGAAAAACGACGTCCCGGCGATGGTGAGGTAAACTCGGCCCTGTGATCTGCACGTCTCTGCGCCTGCGGGCAGTCTCTGCCCTTCTGTTGAGCGTTTCTCTGGTTGCTTGTACTTCGCAGCAGGCCCCACCCCCGCCTGATCCGAGCGCAGTGCTGCAGGTGATCCCCCCTGCGGATGCTGCCCAGTACGAACATATTCAGAACATGAAGAACTGGCGGAATCCGTATCTGATCGTGCGGCCAGACGGCGTAGCCGTTCTCGATGTCGCCGACAGCGCAGAACTCATCGTAAAACCCGAGGACCTGTTGGCAGAGCTGGCACGGATCCCGGCGTCAAAGTGGCCCTATGGTCGGGTGGTGGCGGCCGCGGAGAACGGCGTGCGCGCTTCGGAGAAAGACGGCGTCGCCATTCGTCGCAACAAGGGCATTGTGGGTGGCGTGCTGCAAGGGGCGCACATTGTGGTCAAGTGGGTGCCATCGGCATGAAGCCGTCGAGCTTCGCTCGACTGGACAGCGGAGGGCGGCTGTCCCTACATTTGGGTCTTCCGACGTTCAGGATTTAGGCGCTTCTAGTTGAAACTTTGCACCACAATTCCCGAAATGCTATCGGCCTCTCGCGCTGTCCGGCGCGCGGGCAAGCGGCTGGGATTTGTTCCTACCATGGGTGCGCTGCATGAGGGGCACCTGTCTCTTATGCGGGCGGCGAAGGCGTCGTGTGACGTTGTGGCGGCTTCGATCTTCGTTAATCCCACCCAGTTTGGACCGACGGAAGACCTGGCGAAATATCCGCGATCGTTCGAGCGCGACTGCGAACTGCTGGAACGCGAAGGCGTCGAGTTGCTGTTTACGCCGGCGGTGGAAGAAATGTATCCCGCAGACGCCGTGACGTGGGTGACGGTCGAGGAGTTGAGCAGCAAGCTCGATGGCCGGTCGCGGCCGGGACATTTTCGCGGCGTGACCACCGTGGTCGCCAAGTTGTTTCACATCGTCGAGCCGGACGTAGCCTTCTTCGGACAAAAGGATGCAGCGCAGGTAGCGATCATCCGGCGCATGGTGCGCGATCTGAATCTGCCGATGGAAATTGACGTCTGCCCGATCGTGCGCGAGGCTGATGGTCTGGCCATGAGTTCGCGGAATGCTTACCTCGATCTGCAGCAGAGGAAGCAGGCGCTCGTCCTGCATCGTTCGTTGATGCGCGTGCAGCAGTTGGCCGACGCCGGCGAGCGAAGTGCCGCCAAGCTGGCAACTGCGGCGCGTGAGGAATTTACAGCGGAGAGTGCGGTTCGTCTCGACTATCTTGAAATCGTGAATCCGGATACGCTCGATCCGGTCGCGGATATTTCGGGCGGCGCGCTGATAGCCGTAGCTGCGTATGTCGGAACTACGCGGCTAATCGACAATCTTCTGCTGGGGAAGACTACCGCGGCCCTTTGTTAGAGCGTCCTATGGCTGGGGAATCACCGCCACCGTGCCGGGCTGCGGTTCCATGCGCTGGCGGACCAGATCTTCGACCTGCGCCCATAAATGGGGATCGCATTCACTCTGCGCGTGGCTGGGCGTGAGACGGTCAAACCAGGAGGCGGTTTCGCACTTCACCGGGGTCTTCGTGTAGTCGACTCGGTAGTTCCCGAGGATTTGCGTCTTCGAAGCATCGGCGGCCACGATCTGAGGACGGCCATGCACCAGCCCATGCGTCTGATAAAAGTTCACCGCGGCAGCCACGTTTTGCGGAATGACTCCATCGCTCTGCCAGAGCTTCGCCACGCTATCGACCTGCACAGTCAGCAAGACAGGAATGCCCACGCGATTCAGTTCGCGAGCCAACAGCACCACGGCCGATGCGCCCCAACTGTGGCCAAAGAGAACAATGCGCGCCCGCGACTTTTCGTCATCGCTCAGCGTGCCGTCGTGATTGCGATCGAGTGCCCGCAGAATAGTTTCGTAGGCAGTTCTGCGATGCCGGTTCTCGAAGACCTGAACGTAGGCGTCTTTCGGAACATCGCGCTGAATGTCGCGTGCGATCTGAACCGGCTTCTGGTGGGGATTATCGTGGCGCACGAAGCCGCCCACGAATCCAATGACGATACAAGACGGGTTGGGCTGAGGCCGGCTGATCGCGGCGCCGTCGGCTGCCCTAAGCTCTGGCGCAGTCGCCGCGAGCACTCCGAGAGCGGCAACCAGCATCCGAAATCGCGCAAGGCGAAGCACGCGGGCTCCCAACTTATAAGATGATTCGCGCCACCGCGGAGATGCGCCAAAATCTGCCGGGATTTTATTTCCGTCCCCGGCTATTTTTCGGATGGCTAGCGAAAAGCCCTGTCTGGCAAGGCTTTTGGCTTACTCGAACCCGGAAGACAGTCTACACCCACGTGTCAAGTCCCGCTGTCACAACGTTGTAACTTTCTGGTAAGCAGGGATTTCGTGCTCCGATCACGCAGCGTGGTTCCGCCCAGATACGAACGGGTTTCCGTCGAGAATGTACCGCAGGGGCTTGTCCGCCGCCTTGGTGATGCCAATCCGCGGCGTTGTGCGGATGCGCCGGGCTTGATCTCCGTCCTCGCCGATCCACAGGCTGCCGGCTGGGGAGGTAAGATCGCACCCGTTGTCGCGAGCGCGAGTGACGCCGAAGGCCTCGCTTAGGCGGCCGGGGCCGCTCGTCAGCCTGGGCAAATCCTTGGGCCCCCGAATCACGATTCCACGCGAATGAGCCATTTCTTCAATACCCACGAGCGGTTCCAGGGCGCGGAAAAGTACGCCCCCAGCCTGGCCATCCGGTTCGCACGAGACGTTGAGGCAGTAGTGATTTCCGTAGATGAAATAGACATAGGCGTAGCCCGGTGGTCCGAACAAAACCGAGTTGCGGGCAGTCTTGCCGGAGGCTGAGTGAGCGGCGAGGTCTCTTTCCCCAAGGTAAGCTTCGACCTCAACGATGCGAGCCACCAGCCGGTTGGGCTGTTCGCGGACCAGCACCTTACCGAGGAGTTCGCGCGCCACACGCCGTGGGTCGCGACTGTAGAAGGCGCGGTCCAGAGGACGGATCGCGGAAACAGGGGTCGAGGTCTGCGGCGGGGGCATGCAGCGGAATCTTAAATGTAGAAGGGAGATTGTGTCCCCCTCCGCGCTCCATTGGAATCTCAATCGAGCAGCTTATGTGCTGCGACTCCGTACGAGCGGCGTCAGGGGCAACGCAATCCCGGAGCTTCGCACCCGGGGACTCCACAACACTCTAGATCGGTTTAGGTTGCGTATTCCGCGCCGCAGTTACGTTCGACGGTTCATCGCTGAACGACTTCCCCGGCTCATAGGCGAACTTTTCGTGCTTGGATCCTACCTTCCGGATCGCGTCGTGCCAGCCATCGTCCCAACTGATGCGGGCTTCTCCGTCGACCACAGTCCAGGTGCCGTGCGCCGCGCCGATCGACTTCTTTGCGTCCCCATCGTCTTCCAGGGTGATGAAGAAATTGCCTTGGTTCCCCCCCTGCCCGACCTCCCACTTGCCGATGAAGTGCGCCCGGCTGGGCGTGATCGCACTATTAGTGGAGGACTCGAATTCAATGCGAGCGATGTCGGAGGCTGCGATCTTTTGCTGGTGGCCATCCTTGTAGACGATCAGGGAAGGCGCCTTGAGATCGATGCGAGCAATCTCTGCCATCGCGAAGCTCTGGCGGTGCCCGTCTTTATAGACGAGCACAACGGAACTGCGATCATCGGCGGGCGAAGGAGCCGGTTTGGCCGCGGCACCGGCTATAGCGAGCACCAGAATTCCAGATACTCCAACGACTCTGATAAAACCGCGCATGATTTCCTCCCGAGCCAGGAGAGGCGCAGTGGCAACTCCCCTGCCGTTTGATACGCAGATCCCGACCGGATAGTTCCGCGTCTCCCTGTCTAAGCGGCGCCTTTGGCCGCTTCTTTCAGGTAGGCAAGCACTTCCTCAGCATGGCCATCCGGCTTCACTTTCTCGAAAATGTGCTTGATCTTCCCATCGGGCCCTATGACGAAGGTCGTCCGCCCCACTCCCCAAACCTTCTTGCCGTACATGTTCTTTTCTTTCATCACTCCGAAGGCCTCGGCGACTTTCTTGTCGGCATCGGCCAGCAATGTAAAGGGCAAACTGTGCTGATCCGCGAATTTTTTCTGCGCTTTCGGCGTATCTGGCGAGACCCCAAGCAGCACGGCGCCGGTTTTCTGAATCTGTTTATATGTATCGCGGAACCCGCGAGCTTCCACGGTTCAACCCGGTGTGTTCGCGCGCGGGTAGAAAAACAGGATGACGACCTTGCCCCGCAGGTCTTTCAACGACAGTTCTTTTCCGTTCTCATCCTGCAAAGTAAAGTCGGGAGCCTTATCATTGACGTTCATGGGAATATCTCCAGGAAACTCGAAGCCGGATGCCGCTAGGGCGCGCTTCGGACCGCCAGCTTTCTTCAAAAGTTTACACTGCAAGATTTTATACCGGGGATCGTTCCTGTGGGTGATGCTGGCCTGTGTTGCATGCCTGCCCGGGGCTTCTGCCGCGCAGGAGGAGCGGCCGCAAATCACACCCGGCGAACGCAAGGTTCCCCGGAAGAAAGAAGCTGGGCCGCGCGCTCTGGCAGTGCTTCAGATCACGGAGAGCGGCAAAGCATCGCTGGTGCCCATTACGATTCTGATCGGCGGCAAGTTCTACGATGCGACGGCCTATAAGGCCAATCCCATTCCCATGGCGATCGACACGGGCACGGTGTACGAGGCCATGCGCACGGGCAGTTCATTCGGCCTGTTCACGGTGAACGGCGCGCTGCACAGCAACGCCGTCAATGCGCAGAGTCCCTGGCTCGGCACAGGCAAGTGGCTTCCGGCTGGCGTCGAGGAGGCAACGAAGTCGCTCAAGGCGGAGCCCGCGCCCGTGGGCATCGATACCAGCGATGGGCCACCCCGGCTGACCAGGGATCCGCAGGCGGCGAGGCAAGCTCCTCCAGCAAACGCGCCGGCACAGCCTACGACGACGGAATCGAAGGGAGGCTCTGACTCCGGCGACGAACCTCCGCGCCTGACCAAGAGTTCGACGGATTCTTCGTCAACTCCGTCATCGACACCGGCGGGACAGAATCCGCCGGCTTCGGGATCCGCCCCGCCCTCCACCGATTCCAAACCGGCTGACACCAAACCGGCCGACCACCCAAAGGGGCCCGAATCCGATAGCGGTGCCGACGAGGCCAACCGTCCCAGACTGCGCCGTGGAAAACCCGTCGAGCCCTTGCCTGACGACGAAATCCCGGGCTACAGCAAGCCCGGAGCAGCGCCGGCCGCGAACGCCGCGAAGACTGCGGGGCCGCCGGCTGCCAAGGGGCCGGTCCAGTTGATTCCGGCGATTTCCGATGCCGGAGGGCCTGAACCGCGCTCGTACACGTTCATATGGCTGAAAGAGGAGGAGGGCGAGCGCCGCACTCAGATGTTGGCTCTGGCCAAAGACCAGCTTCGTACCTATGTGACCGCCCAGGCCAAAGCTCAAATCACGCCGAAGCCGGCTGGCCCGCAGGCCGCCTTGCGCTCCCCGGCAAGAAAACTCGCGGATCCAATTCTCGAAAACGTGCAAATGATCGCCTACGATCTGTGGGCCAACAACCAGCCCGTTCTCGTTTTCGCAGCCGACGCCCACATGCCGCCGCCGACCGGCGCCACGCACGCAGGTGCCGATCCCGGAGTGCAATACACGATCATGTTGGTGGCTCGCACCGACATGTACAACAATCTGCACAAGCTTTACGTCGGCATCACCGACAAATACCATCTCGACATCACGCCGCGTCTCGAGTTGATCGACGCAGTCGACGCCGACGGCGATGGCCGCGGCGAATTGCTTTTCCGCGAGACCTCTGATGTGGGCAGTGGATGGGTGATTTACCGGGCCACGGTCGACAAGCTATGGAAGATGTTTGACAGTCTGAATCCGGAATGAAGGCCCGAGAGTAAGGAGGACTGTGTGACACAACGCAGCATCTCTTTTCTGCTAGCGCCGATGTTGGTTTCCCTTCTGCTGCAGGCGTCGCCCGTGTGGGCGGGCAATGATGTTGAGCAAACTCTGAAGGCCGAGTTTCAGGACAAAGTTCTCACCCTCCGCCATCCTTGCAAGGGAGACCGGCTCATGTTTCAGCCCGACGGGGGGCTGATGGGTGTAGCGAACCTCGGGCCGTGGACCGTGGACAGTCAGGTTTCGATCTTAGACATCAAGCTGCACGATCATGCACTGCGCATCCATGGCAGGCGCGTCTTTCTGGTCTTCGACGCCGAGGCGAAACCGTATCGCGATGTATTGAACCTGCTCTCGGAATCCAGTTCTCCGGACCGCGAGAAAATGGAGAAGTACTTCGCATCGCAGCAAGTTGAGATCGAGATTGGATTGCCTTCTGACCACCCAGGCCTGGACGAAGCGTCGAAGGCTCTGAATGCCGTCTTTCTGGCTCCCGGGGAGTCGATGGCGGGCGTGGTGCCCGACTTCTGGCGCGATTATTTCGATCAGCAGGAAGGCCGTCCGCGCACGCCTCCGCCGTCATCGGAAGCGATGTTCTCCGTGAAACCTCCCAGTGGAACAATGCCCCGCGCCATCCACAGCCCGGAGCCCGAGTATTCGGACGAGGCGCGACGCGCAAAGTATCAGGGCACCATGACCGTCTCAATCGTGGCCGACGCTTCCGGCGCCACCCGCGATGTGCAGGTCGTCAAGCCGCTCGGCATGGGGTTGGATGAGAAGGCCGTGGAGAGCGTGCGCAACTGGACGTTTGAGCCCGCCAAAAAAGATGGCTCGCCTGTGTCTATCCAGCTCATGATCGAAGTCGACTTCCACCTGTACTGACGCCGGGTTCATGTCCTGCTCGTATTCTTGCGCCCTGCCAGTTTGGAATGACTGCCCGTGCTCGAAGCCCTTTGCTCGAGAACGAAGATGCTCGATCCGGCAATCTGGAGACGAGGACAAGGACAATCGTGGGCAGAATGCTGATTCTGGCGGTGAGTCTGTTGCTGGCTTGTAGTCTCGCAGCTGCCGATGAAAGCGTTGAAGATCAGCTAAGAGCCACCTACCTGGATAAGACTCTCACGCTCCGCCATTTCTACAAGGGCTCTCAACTTTCTTTTCAGTCGGACGGCTCTTCTATTGGCGCGACGGAGGTCGGTCCGTGGACCGTATACGCCGAGGTTCAGGTGAAGAGCATCAACCTGAGCCCTCATACGCTCCACATACACGCCAGGCGGGTGTACCTCGTGTTCGACGGGCCGGATATCGACGGGAAGGAGACGTATCGCGATATGCTGGCCTCCCTGCATGAATCCAAACTCAAGGATCGAGATAAGTTGGAGGAGTTCTACTCGAACAACGGCGTAGATGTCGACATCGGATTCACTTCCGAGAATCCGGATCTCAATGCGCTGTCGTCCGGGATGGGCGCGGTTTTCTTGATGCCCGGGGAGTCAACCACCAGCATCCTGCCTAGTTTGTGGCAGGATTACTCTAATCGACAGGCTGGGCAGCCACTCAGGACTCATTACACTTCGGAGACCGTTTATCAGGTGAGACCCCCAAAGGTATCGCCGCCGAGACCGACCTACACACCGGAACCTGAGTTTTCCGAAGAGGCCCGCGAAGCGAAGTTTGAGTCGGTAGCGGCGCTGGCGATCGTGGTGACTTCTTCCGGATCTGTCGAGGATGCTCGCGTCATCTCTCCGGTGGGTTTGGGCCTCGATGAGAAGGCGGTAGGTCAAGTCAGCAAATGGAAGTTCGACCCTGCAACCATGAATGGCAAGCCCGTGGCCGTGGCTGTCAGGGTCGAGGTCGATTTCCATTTGAACTGAGTTGTTCTCCTTACGGTTACACGGTTTAGAATAACTGCCCGGGTTAAGAAAACGATCCCAAGCACAATCATGCGCAAAGTGTCGCTTCTAGCGGTGAGTTTGTTTCTGACGTGCGGCCTGGCTGCCGCGCAAGGCGAGGACTACAGCAAAGTACAAATGAAGGTCACGCAAGTGGCCGGCAGCGTCTACATGCTGCAAGGCGCCGGCGGAAACATTGGCGCAGCGGTGGGCGACGACGGCATTGTGATTGTCGACGACCAGTACGCGCCGCTGGCTGAAAAAATTCAGGCCGCTCTGAAAGGCATCACCGACAAGCCGGTGCGCTTCATCATCAACACGCACTACCATGGCGATCACACCGGCGGGAACGCGTATTTCCAGAAGCAGGCGCCCGTCATCGCGCACGACAACGTGCGCAAGCGCCTCGAAAGTGGCGGAACCGCGGGCAACGGTTCCAAGGTTTTTATGGATGTTAAGCCGGCGGACAAAGAGTCGTTGCCCATCCTTACCTTCGACCATGACATGACCGTGCATCTCAACGGCGAAGACATCCGCGCGCTGTATTTTCCGGCCGGCCACACCGACGGCGACTCGATCATTTTCTTCCCCAAGTCGAAGGTCGTACACATGGGCGACGATTTCGTCACCTACGGCTTTCCGTTCATAGACGTCGACAGCGGCGGCAGCATCAATGGCATGATCGATGCGGTTGAGAAGGTCATAGGGCAATTGCCGGCGGACGTAAAGATCATCCCCGGACACGGGCCGATCTCGAACCTCGACGATGTGCGCGCCTACCTGACCATGCTGAAGGACACGCGCAACGCTGTGGCGAAGGCGATCGCGAAACACCAGACGCTCGACCAGATGAAGCAGGCGAGGATTCTCGATCCCTGGAAAAAGTATTCTGGAGACTTCATCAACGCGGATGCGTTCGTGGAAACCATCTACAACTCGCTGACCGGGCAAAAGAACGGGAAGTTCATCAAGCACAATTGATCGATGCAGCGAAAATTCGGCGTACTTTGCATCACGGCCTGAGAATAGTTTCTATTTCCCTCTTGATAGGTCGGTCGGGACATCCTTCTCAACCATGCGAACGATTCCATTTGAATCTTGCGTCACCTCCATTCTCGAATCGCCAGAGAACATATCCTGCAGCACTGGTCTCGGAAGATAGGCGACCCCGCGACATTCTGGATGTCAAGATTCATCACCTCAAGTTTGACGCGTCTCACGCAGCATTTCCCAAATTGTTTCACGGTCCAAATATGGCATTGTTGACAATTCTTCCAGCCCGGAATTGAGCGCATTTGAGGAAGAACACCACATTGTGCCAACTGACTTTAGAGTGGAAGGTTTTATGGGACCAGATTTGCCCGCGCTTACGGGAGAACTGAACGAGGTTACGCTGTCTCAAGCCTTGGACTATGTTCGAGGTACGTTTCCGGGATATTGGGTCTATGAAAACTGCACTAACGACGATGGAAGACGCAGCGTATATTTCAGGTTCTACTATTAGCAGACCTCTGTTGGTGTTTCGAATTTCTTCCCAAGGAGATTTCGCCTTATCGTGCGCCTGACGCGCCGCAAGTTTGTCCAATCGGTCCTCGGAGCCGGAGCCGCCGCCGGCTTGCCCTCGCTCTTTTCGGCGTGCAGCGGATCGTTCAAAGCCAGCACCGCGACCCTGACCACCGCTACACCTCAGTTCAGCGCGTCCCCTGAGCACGCCTTTCCCAAGAGATTTTTCTGGGGCACGGCCACCGCGGCCTACCAGATCGAAGGCGCATGGAACGAAGACGGCAAAGGCGAGTCCATCTGGGACCGCTTCGCGCACACGCCGGGCAAAATCAAGAACGGTGAGACCGGCGACGTGGCCTGTGATTCCTACCATCGCTGGCGCGAAGACGTTGCCCTGATGCGCGCGATGAATCTGAACAGCTATCGCTTTTCGATTTCGTGGCCGCGCGTTCAGCCGTTGGGTTCGGGCGCGGTAAATCCCAAGGGGATTGAGTACTACAGCCGCCTCGTCGACGCTTTGCTTGAGGCGCGCATCCGGCCGTTCGTCACGCTCTATCACTGGGACCTGCCGCAGGCTCTCGAAGACGCCGGCGGATGGACGAACCGCGACATGGTCGGCCGTTTCTCCGATTACGTGCAACTGGTCGCGCACGCGCTGGGCGACCGCGTCTCAGACTGGATGCTCTTCAACGAAGCCACCGCCTTTGTCGATCTCGGATATCTCGAAGGCACGCACGCACCCGGGCGCCAGAGCCTGCTCGATTTTCTGCGCGCCACGCACGTTGTCAATCTGGCGCAGGGTGACGGATTCCGCGCGCTCAAAGCGGCGCGGCCGGCATCACGCGTGGGCACAGCGTTCAACATGTCGTCGTGCGAGCCCGCAACGAATTCCGACGCCGACAAACTTGCTGCAGAACGCGCGCATGCCATCACCAACCTCTGGTTCCTCGAGCCCGCGCTGCGCGGGCGCTATCCCGCCGCGCTCACCATGCTCCCCGAAACCGCGATGCGCATCCAGTCAGGCGACATGGAGAAGGCTCGCGCACCGCTCGATTTCATCGGCATCAATCTCTACTACCGCACCATCGCGTCCGCCCCGGGAACTCTGGAGCGCGCCGCCCACGCGCAGGAGTGGCTCTTCCCCGTGAAGATGGAAGGCGGGCACGAAGGCCCGAAGACCGACTTCGGCTGGGAAGTCTGGCCGAAGGCGCTGTACGACATGATCATGCGCATTAACCGCGACTACAACCGTCCGGTCATCGAGATTACCGAGAGCGGATGCTCTTACAGCGATGGTCCTGACGCGAACGGCGCGATTCACGACAGCCGCCGTACCACCTACCATCGCGAATATCTCGCCGCGGTGGCACGGTCGATTGCCGACGGCGCCGACGTGCGGGGATATCACGCCTGGAGTTTGATGGACAACTTCGAATGGGCTGACGGCTACGGCCAGCGCTTCGGCCTGGCCTACGTCGATTTCAAGACACAGAAGAGAACGATCAAAGACTCAGGCCTGTGGTACGGGAGAGTTGCCGCGGAAAATCGTGTGGGACCGGGTCTCTGACCCCATCAGCCGACCTGAAAGGCCGCTGCTGCGGTGACGCCAGCCACAGCTACTTCTGTTGCATCACCAGCTCGCCCTTCTCCACCTTCACTCCGCCAACATTGTCAGGAAGCTTCATCCGGTCGCGCTCCTCGCTGAGCTTCTTCTGCAGCGCCGGATTCACCAGCGAAACCGGAACATTCAAGTCTCCCACCTTGAACTCCGTGGGATCGAACGTTGCGTACCCGTCCTTCTCGCCGATGTGGCCCGATACCGTCACCCAAACATCCTTCCCCGCAACTTCAGTAAGAAATTGACCGTGCACAAGGTCACCGTCAAAGCTTACCTGCTGGTCCTTGATGGTGGGCGCGCCGCCTCCGATATTCGAGTTCGGAGAAAGTGCCGACGTCCCCGCATTGCCCAGCGACTGCGCGAGCACAGCGCTGATCTCGTCGGAATTGATATGCACCTCAGCCTTGGAGTTCTGTCCGCTAGGCGCGGGGGCTGAACTACCTTCGGACTGCTGCCCTTCCAATCCGCCCGACGCTCCGCCCGAAGACGACGCGCCCGAAGAATATCCACCCGAAGACGACTGCTGCGTGGCCTGCTCGAACTCCGCCATTTTCTTGTCGAACGATTCCGCGTGCTCCGCTAGCGCCGCCGGAGCCTGTCGCGGAGCCACGGGAGCCGGTTTTTTCAACACCAGCACGATCGCCACTAACGACGCCACCAGCGTCGCAACGCTAATGATTCGGTCGATCTTGAACTTTTTCACGGCATTTCTCGCGCGGTCAGCCCAAGACAGGCGGGCCCAGTGTCATGGTACCGGGCGCATGGGCGATAGATTAGATGACCGAAGTCATAGGCTGGGCATAGTACTCGGGCAGGTTAGCCCAGTTTCTTGGCCAGCAACTCATTCACAATCTGCGGGCTAGCCTGGCCTTTGGAGGCCTTCATCACTTGGCCCACAAAGAATCCCATCACGGTCTTTTTCCCCGCGCGATATTGCTCCACCTGCTTGGGATTGGCTGCGATCAACTCGTCGATGATCTTCTCCAGTGCCGACGTGTCGGTCGACTGCTGCGGCCGGCCCTCTTCCTCATACACCGCAGGAAAATCCTTCCCCCGCTCAAAGCACAAATCGTAGAGATCCTTCAGCATCTTGCCTGAGATCGTCCCCGTCTCCACCAGATCGGCCGACGCCGCCACGCCCCGCATCGAAATCGGAGACTGCTCGATCTCAATTCCCTTCGCCTTCAGCCGGCCCATCAACTCACTCTGCACCAGGTTGGCCACGCGCTTGGGATTCTTCGCCGCCTTCGCCGCCTCTTCAAACTGATCGGCCAAAGATTTCGAAGACGTCAATACGTGCACGTCATACTCGGTGATGCCGTATTCCTTCACCATGCGCGCCCGCCGCGCCTCGGGAAGTTCCGGCAATGCCCGAGCAATTTCCGCCTTCCACTTTTCATCCACCACCAGCGGCAACAAATCCGGCTCAGGAAAATACCGGTAGTCGTGCGCCTGCTCCTTCGAACGCATGCTGTAGGTCTTGCCTTCGTTCGAGTTATAAAGCCGCGTCTCCTGCGTGATCTTGCCGCCCGCCTCGATCACATCAATCTGCCGCCCGATTTCGTACTCCAGCGCCTCGTGAATAAACCGGAACGAATTCACGTTCTTGATTTCCGCCTTTGTCCCAAATTCCTTTTGCCCGCGCGGCCGCACACTGACGTTGGCATCGCAGCGCAGCGACCCTTCCTCCATATTGCAATCGCTCACCCCGGTATAAAGAATGATCTCCTTCAACCGCGTCAGGTATTCGTAGGCTTGCGCGGGCGAGGCGATATCAGGTTCGCTGACAATCTCGATCAGCGGCACTCCCGTGCGATTGAGATCGATCGCCGTCTTCTCGTCCGCACCGGCGAAGCCCTCGTGCAAACTTTTCCCCGCATCCTCTTCCAGATGCACCCGCGTGATGCCAATTTTCTTGGTGGCACCGCGGTTCTTCCCATCGCCAACTGGAATCTCGATCGCCCCAAACTCCGCCAAGGGCTTGTCATACTGTGAAATCTGGTAGCCCTTGGGCAGATCAGGATAGAAATAGTTCTTGCGCGCGAAGATCGACATCTCGTTGATGCGGCAGTTCAGCGCCATCGCCGCCAATGTTGCGAACTCCACAACTTTCTTATTCAGCACCGGCAGTGCGCCGGGCATCCCGAGACATACCGGGCACACGTTGCTATTTGGCGGCGCGCCGAATCGCGTCGAGCAGGAGCAGAAAATCTTGGTCGCCGTCAGCAGCTGAACGTGCACTTCCAGCCCGATCACCGGCTCAAACTTGGGATGGGCAGCAACGGAAGTCTCCGCGATGGTGGCCATAGAAGAGGATTATAAAGCCGCGCCGTGTCGAGTCTCGGAACGTACGGCGACTCACCGAGGCGGCATGTGATGTTTTCTCAGCGTTCTCCGGTCCGTTCTCCGCGAACTCTGCGGTTAAAAGCTCTTGAACCGCAGAGACAATCGAAAAATATCGCGGAGCACGCAGAAGAACTTAGGACCGCAAAGATGAGCTCCCCCGAACTACGGGTTCGCCGGCGCGCTCAAATACTTCTCCATGGAGATCTCGAAATACATCATCTCGCTGCCCTTCGAGTCCGCTACGCCAGTGATATCGATATTCGCGCGCGACAGCGGCGTAGAAATTCCTCCCACATCGAAGAACAGGAATCCCGACTGCGTGGTGTGCGGCTCCACCGCCCGGGCCACGAACAGCGCTGACTCGATCTCGTCCATTTCCTTCCGGCTGAGGGTTCCCTTCACTTTCTTGCGCGGCAGAGGAATCGGCAGCGGGCTCGGCCTGGTGTTGGCTTGCGGATTCGAGAGCCGCCGATAAACGTCTCCGGGCGACGTCGGCGTGAGCTTCGAATGATTCGCCGTAATCAGCGTGATCTCTACGCTGGCGATCGAGATCGGCTGGTCGCTGTCGTTGGTGACGACGAAGAATACAGGAAGGAAGCCGTTCTGCTGAAAATCCACGGAGAAGATCGCGGCCTTTTCCGGCGTGTCGTAAGGGTCAGCGGCGAACGCAACTTTCTCGTCGCGGTGAAAATCGTGCGCGGGATAGTTGATGGCAGTCTTGGCCACGGGTTTTTCGAAATTCTTCGCTCCGAGCCAAAGCGGGAGCCCAGCCACGGCGCAAAGCGCCAGCACAGCCCGGGAAATGCCTCTCCAAGAGCACGGCATACCCTGATTATAGATGCAGACTTCGCGCCACCCGTTTGATCGCCGGTTTAGAATGCTCAGCTTGAGCTATTTTCTCTACAGCCTGGTGCTGGGCGCGGGACTGTTGCTGAGCCTGCCGTTCTGGATCTACCAGATCCTGCGTCACGGCAAGTACCGAACCGGATTTTCGGCGCGCATGGGCAGCGTCCCTCTGCGACTGGCTGCGGCAAAGACGAGTTCTTCGAAGCCAGTGATCTGGGTTCACGCCGTTTCCGTCGGCGAAGTGCTGGCGGTCAGCGGACTGGTCGAGGAAATGCGCCGGAGCCTGCCCCGCCATCGAGTCCTTATATCGACCACAACCGATACTGGCCAGGAGCTTGCCCGCAAACGCTTCGGCGAAGAGAACGTCTTCTACTTTCCTTTGGACTTCGCATTTGCGATTCGGCCCTATCTGCAGACTCTGCAGCCGGAACTGGTCGTGCTCGCCGAGACCGAATTCTGGCCCAACTTTCTGCACCAAGCGCACGCCAGTGGCGCACGCATCGCGGTGGTCAACGCACGCATCTCGGACCGTTCTTTGCCGCGCTATCGTCGTTTTCGCTGGGCGCTGCTGAAAATGCTAGCTCACGTCGATCTATTCCTGGCGCAGACGCCCGAGGACAGCCAGCGACTGCGTGGCATCGGGGCGGAGGCGGGACGCGTGCACGTCACCGGCAATCTGAAGTTCGATGTGAACCTGCCTTCTCCACCGCCGATCGTAGAAAGCTTACGTCGTTCGCTGGCTGCAGAGGGCGCCGGGCCGGCGCTGGTCTGCGGCAGTACCGTCGAAGACGAAGAACCCGTGCTCCTGAAAGCTTTTGAGAACGTGCGAGTCAGCCATCCGCGGGCAGTCATGATGCTCGCGCCACGCCGTCCCGAGCGTTTTGATGAGGTCGCCATCCTGGTGCAGCAACTCGGCATTCCATCGTCACGGCGCTCTCGTTGGGCCGGAGAGCCACTTGCCGGCGGAGTGTTGCTCGTCGATTCGATTGGTGAGTTGGCCGCGCTCTACGCTTTGGCCGACGTTGCCTTCGTCGGTGGAAGTCTCGTGCCGCGGGGCGGCCACAACATTATCGAACCCGCGCAGCATGGCGTGGCCATCATAGTTGGAAATCACACGGAAAACTTTCGCGACATTGTCGCCCTGTTTCAGAGCCGCGACGCAGTGCGCATCGTCGGGGTATCGGAGTTGCCTCTGACCTTCATGCAACTGCTGGCCGACGATGCCGAACGTCGCGCGCTGGGGCGTCGCGCGGAGGAAACCATGCGATCGCAAATGGGCGCGACGGCGCGCACGCTCAAAGCCCTGAAGACATTATTCGCCGAAGGCGGCGATCATGAGCCGGTTTCGGCGCATGCTGCCCACACAGATTGAATCCCCTCTCAGCCATCTACGGCAGCGTAGTCGGAGCGCGCAATACGCTCTACGATCGCGGGCTCTTGCGCGTGCGCCGGCTACAAGGGGCGGTCATCAGCGTGGGCAACCTCTCGGTGGGAGGATCGGGGAAGACTCCGTTCGTCCTGCTGCTCGGCGAATTGCTCAAGATGCGAGGAATAAAGTTTGACGTTCTGTCGCGCGGATACGGGCGCGCGTCCCGAGGCGTGCTCCTGGTCGATCCCAGCGGGTTGCCGCAGCAATTCGGCGACGAACCGCTCCTGATTGCGCGCAAACTGCAGGTGCCGGTGATCGTTGGGGAAGATCGGTACGAGGCCGGACGGTTCGCCGAATCCAAGTTCGGCCCGCAACTTCACCTGCTCGACGACGGATTTCAGCACCGCGCTGTTGCCCGCGATTTCGAGATTGTTTTGGTCACACCGCCAGATGCGAATGACCGATTGCTTCCGGCAGGACGACTGCGCGAACCACTGCGCGCTTTGCAACGCGCCGATGCCGTGGTGCTGGCGAGCGGCGCAACTGCCGAATCATTTCCGCTGGAGGGAAGACTGGTGTGGCGCGTCCGCCGTGGCATCGTGCCGCAGAATGTTCCCGCGCGGCCCATCGTGTTCTGCGGTATCGCGCGTCCGCAGAACTTCGTATTGCAATTGCGGGCAGCGAACCTTGATCCGGTGGCCGAGGCTTTCTATCGCGACCACCACGCCTACTCCGAGAAAGATGTGCGCGAACTTCTCGAACTCAAACAGAAGAGCGACGCCGGGGGCTTCGTCACCACCGAGAAAGATGCCGTGAACCTCGGAGGCTACCTCGCCGCCCTTGCCCCGCTGGCAGTTGTGCCGGTAAAGATGGAACTCTCCGACGCAGCTAACGCCGTCGATACCATGCTGCACAAGATCGAGGAACGAAAGCACGGCGCATGAGAGAATCGGTTTCGTAGCGCTGCCGTCCCAGCGGTCACGGGGGACGTCTCGTCCCCGCACTCAGGAAGGGCAGCGGCCGTTGTGAGTTGAACATTCGTCGCGCCATGACCAAACATTTCAAAGAAGCCGACCGGCTCAAGAAGATCGTCGAGGCCTTCCCCAAGATCACCGTCACGGTGCTGGGAGACCTCGTAGCCGACGAATTCGTCTTCGGCGAAATCTCCCGCGTGTCGCGCGAGGCCCCGGTGCTGATCCTGAAGCATCGTGAACGAAGCGTGCTTCCCGGTGGCGCGGCCAACGCTGCCAACAATCTCGCCGACTTGGGAGTGAACGTCCTTCCTGTGGGAATCGTGGGAGACGACGAGCCCGGCCGCATGCTGCTTAAATATTTTCGCCACAAGCGCATCGCGGTCAGCGGAGTGCTCAAAGACAAGAGCTACACCACGATCACCAAGACGCGCATTCTCGCCGGCATGACGCACACGACGCGCCAGCAGGTGGTGCGCGTCGATCGCGAGCCAGAGGCCGCGCCGAACACACACCTCACTCGCGAACTCTATTTGGCCGCACGAAACTATGCGCACGCATCCGACGCGCTGCTGGTCTCCGACTATGGATACGGCGCAGCGACTCCCGCGATTGTGAGCACGCTGCGCGAGAAAGGCAAAGTTGGATGGCTTCCGATCGTCCTCGACTCGCGATACCGCATGCTGCAATATGCCGGCGTCACGGCAGCGACTCCGAATGAACCTGAAGTTGAGGAAGCGCTCGGCTCTCGTATCGGGCAGGACTGGGACAAAGTCTTGGCCGCAGGCGAGAAAGTCATGGCGCACATGAAGCTGCAGTCGCTGGTGATCACGCGCGGGCGCGACGGAATGGTGGCGTTCGATCACAAGCACAAGCCGGTCGACATTCCGATCTCAGGCTCCGACCAGGTTACGGATGTGACGGGCGCTGGCGACACCGTGATCGCGGCCTTCACTGCTGCTCTTGCCGCGGGTGCAACGACAGAAGAAGCGGCGCAAGTGGCAAACTACGCCGGCGGAATTGTCGTCATGAAACGCGGCACCGCCACAGTCTCGCGGGAAGAGTTGCTGCACGCGATGGAGCAGGCGCCGCCCGCCACACGATCTCATTGAGCGTACAAAGCAAAATCCTGAGCCGTGAACAAGTGCGCCAGCGCGTGGACGAATGGCGGCGCGCGGGGGAACGCGTCACGCTGGCCAATGGCAACTTCGACCTGTTACATGTCGGCCACGTGCGCTATCTGCGAGGAGCCAAGGCGCTCGGCGGTAGGCTGGTCGTTGCCATCAACTCGGACGAGTCGGTGCGCACGCTCAAGGGCGAAGGCCGACCGGTCATGCCGGCGGAAGAGCGCGCTGAGATCGTGGCCGCGCTCGCCGATGTCGATGCTGTCGTCATCTTTCCTGAACTCGACGTGCGGGCCATCATCCGCGAGATTCGACCCGACGTTCAGGCCAAGGGCACCGACTACACGGCGGACTCCGTCCCGGAGCGCGACGCAGTCGCCGAATACGGCGGGCGCGTCGAGATCGTCGGCGATCCCAAAGACCACTCCACCAGCGAGATCGTTGCCCATCTAAAGCACCGCTCGCGGCTCAAGCCGAGGAAGTCTTGAGCACCAACGCTGAAGGTAGTGCCGGCATCGAAAGCCTTCTGATCGTGCGGCTGAGCGCGATGGGCGACGTGATCCATACGCTGCCGGCGGCGCAAGCGCTGCGCGACGCATTTCCGCAGGCGATGATCGGTTGGCTCATCGAAGAACGCTGGGCCGAACTCTTGTGCGCGCCGGGAACGCCACTTCGCGGGCCACGCTCGGCGCGGCGTCCGCTTGCGGACTGGGTGCACACGGTGAACCTGCGCGATTGGGGGAAGTCGCTGTTCACGATTCCGACTCTGCAGCAGATCGCAAAAGTCTGGAATGACGTGCGCAGCGTGCGCTACGACGTCGCCGTCGACCTGCAAGGCGCGATGCGGTCGGCGGTGCTGGCGCGCTGGTCGGGGGCGCGCGTGGTTTACGGTGCTGCCGAGGCGCGCGAATCTCCTGCCAGCCTTTGGTACATGCGACGCACGATTGCACGAGGGGCGCACGTGATTGAGCAGAATCTTTCTGTCGCGGAGGCGATCGTTCAGAAGAGGATGCCCGCGCCGCGTGTGGAACTGCCTCATGACGGTGAGGCGCAACAGCGGATTTCTCAGCGCTTGGCGGAGGCGGGAGTTCGCGACTTCGCGATTCTGAATCCCGGTGCGGGTTGGGGAGCGAAGCGCTGGCCTGCCGAACGCTATGGCCGTGTTGCCAAGTCTCTGGCGGAGAATGGTGTGCGGTCGATTCTTAACTTCGGACCAGGGGAAGACGATCTCGCCCGCGAGGCCGCGGAGGCGAGCGCAGGCGCAGCCCAGCCCGTGAGGTGCTCGATCACGGAACTGATCGCACTCACGCGTCGGGCAAGATTGTTCATCGGCGGGGATACCGGCCCACTGCACGTGGCGGCGGCGTTGCAGGTGCCGGTGGTGGCGATCTTCGGGCCGACGGATCCGGCGCGCAACGGTCCTTACGGAACGCGAAGTATCGTGCTGCGGAATCCGGCGAGCCCAACCACGCATGCGCGGCTCGCGCAGCCCGATGAAGGCTTGCTGGAGATCAACGCGGACGCGGTCGTCGATGCGGCGCGCCTTCTGCTCGCGCACGGCAAAGGCGGCGGACAAGAGCGCACGCCCCACGCGGAAGGTGCTCATGGCTGAGTCGTCGCGCATGGCTTGGTCGAAGATGAATTGGTCGAAGTGGATTGATCGAAAATGGACTGGTCGAAAATAGCTCGTCGCATTCGGGTGCCGCTGGGATTCGTGTTTGCCGTGCTGTACTTCTGGCTGGCGCGGCCGACGTGGCGTTTCATCGCACTGGGCGCGGTCGTCATCGTGCCGGGACTCTTGATTCGGGCGCTTGCTTCGGGACACGTGCGCAAGAACGAGGCGCTGGCGACTTCGGGGCCGTATGCGTACACACGAAATCCGCTATACCTCGGGTCGCTGCTGATTGGGGTGGGATTCGCCGTCGCCGCGCGGAGTTGGTGGGTGGGCGTTGTGCTCGTCGTGATGTTCTTCGCCATCTATCTGCCGGTGATCCGCGGCGAAGAGGCATTTCTGCGGCAGAAGTTTCCCGAGTTCGAAGAATACGCGCGCCGCGTTCCGAGAATGTTCCCACGAATCGTGCCGCACAAAGGAACGGAAGAATCTTCCGGCGGATTCTCAATGGATCTGTATCTGAAGCATCGCGAGTACAATGCGCTGCTCGGCGCGCTAGCCATGGTCGCGGCTCTCGTGATGAAGATGGTCCTGGTCCGGGGCAGTTGACAGCCACGGACTCCAGATTCCAATTCATTGGCGAGAAGCAGACGGCACGAAAAAGTCCACGAGGTTTCCATCGGGATCGCGAAAATAAATGGAGCGGGTGCCCCAGGGTTGGGTAGTTGGTCCCTTGACCCAGATCTTTACCAGATCGTGTAACCGAGCATATTCCGCATCGACGTCGGCGACTCTAAACTCGAGAATCACGCTGCGGTTTTGCCCTGGCGTTGCGGAGCCGGCAATGTATTTTTCTTGTGCAGCATCTGAGAACAGGGCGAGCACTCCCGCGCTAGTTCGAAACTCGACGTAATCGTCGCTGACCTTGTACGGTTCGATTTGGAGTGCCTGCGCATAGAAAGCAGCAAGCCGGTTGACGTCATTCGTAATCAGGCAGGTGTTGATCAACGCAGGCGCGCGGTTCGGCATTGGTTGAGAAGCGCCGCTTGCACTCACGTGCGGCATCGAGATAGTTATTCCGCCGGCGAGGCCCAGGACCAGCGATAGCGCTAACGCGGGCCAGATCTTCACGAATGCGTCCTTTCTACTTCTTCGCAAGCAACTCTTTCGCGTGGCTCAATTCGGGGCGGGTCGAGCTTCCGCCTTCGCAAGTTTTCAGTAGTAGGGCGTAGTATTCGTTCGCGTCGTTTTGTTTGCCGGCTTGTTCGGCGGCGCGGGCTGCGCCGTAGAGGCCGTTGAAGCGGTTGGGATTGAGCTTCAGGTCGGTTTGATATTCGGCCAGCGCTTGCTGCGGACGCTTGGCTTCGAGCAGCAGTTCGGCGAGCATCTCGCGGGCGGGAATCCATCCGGGCTCGTCGCCAAGCTTGTCATTCTTGTCGGCGAGGGGACGAAGCAGGGCGACAGCTTTGTCGTCTTGACCTTCCCCGTGGAGAATCCAGGATTCGGCCTCTTGATAGTCCTGCATGACGGCTTCCGCAAACTCCGGGTTCTTCTTCGCGAGAACCTTCTGCCGGACATTCTCAATTTCGGCGAGGTCTTTGTGAGCCTGGGTGAGATCGCCCTTGCGGGCCGCGCCGATGGCGCGAGCCCAGTAGGTGATGGATAGATCGCCGTCGGTCGCGCCCCGCACCGGCACCAGCGCGGCGGCGTCGGACCAGTGGCGCAATTCCAGATCGTAAAGCGCGGGGAATGCGCTCAGAGCGTTGGTTTGCGGATCGAATTCCATGCCGTACATCGACTGCATCTTCGGCATGGTTTTGATTTCGTCGATCACTTTCTGCGCATCGGCTTCGCGTCCGCTTTGCAGGTAGGCGTAGACGAGATAATCCATCGCGTGGAACTGATGGCCTTCGCCACCCATGTGCATGGCGGCGGTCTTACGAGTGGCGGCGATGGAGGCGAGGTTAGAGTTGACGTCGTCCTGCCAGAGGCCGACGCGGGCAAAGATGTGCGAGGGCATGTGCAGCGCGTGCGGCGCGGCGGGCGCTACCTGAGCGTAACGGCGCGCGGCGGGAATGCCGAGCTGCGCCAGTTGCGGCTTGTCGTAGCTGTGAATCAGGTAGTGCGCGACTCCGGGATGGTCGGGCTCGGTGGCGAAAAGTTTCTCGAGGATTGCGGCGGCTTCTTTGCGATTGGCGAAAGTCTCGTCGTGGTGCGGCTCCGAGGCGAGGAGCGACAGCGCATAGAACACGGCGGCCTCGTGATCGTCAGGGTAGGTCTCGTAGACCTTCTTCATCGCGTGAGAGTAAGCGGTCGCGCGGGCGGCGTGGTCGAGTTTCTCTGAGTCGCCGTAGAAAGCTCCGATCGCAGCAATGTAGGCGGTCTCGCGTGGCGTCGCTTTCTGTGCCCTCGCGGCGTTGACTTCACTCAGGCCGCGAGCGACGACCTTGGCGTCGGGATCGTTCCAGAGTTGATGCCAGATGCTCATGGCGACTCCCCAGTGAGCCATGGCGCACTTAGGGTCGTCTTTGGCGATGTCGAGGAATTCCTTTTCGGCTTCTTCGTACCAGAAGGAGTGGAGCAGGGCGACTCCGCGGGCGAAGGGCTTCTGCACCGACGCCGCGCAGGAGATGGGGAAATGGACTGTGCCGAGTTGCGTCTCGTTCAGATCTTCGTGGTGATGGTGGCCCTTGTCATCGTCGTCGTTCGCGGGCGCGGCGAACGCAGTGAATGTGAAGAGGACGGAGAACAGCAGCAAGAACGCTAGATGCTTCATGAAACACCCCCACGAGTGTTGTTCGGCGATTCTAGTCATGGGTGGATGGGAGGGTCAAACCGGGCGATGGCGAACTTGAGTTGGCGGTGCGCGATCAAGATTTTGAGGGCTCCGATTGCTAAAATCCTGGATTCATTGGAGTTAGATGAGAATGATCGGTCATTGTCTCTGTAAAATCCTGAGGGCGTGAGACTTACACGCAAAATATTTCGGAATAAGGACTTGGCTTGGACATTTTGAGGCAGCGGGCGGAAATCTTGGAAATTTAGCATTGCGCATCGGGGCTAAAATATTGGGTTCATTAAGGTTAGACGGAATGGACTGGCGGATGTGTCCGCAAAATCCTGAGGACATTGGACTGACTCGTAAAATCTTCTGGAATAAGGACTTAGCTCGTTATTTCCGGCTAGCGATCGGTATTCCGACAGGGCAAAATCCTCCGGAATAAGGACTTAGCTCTATCATCTTGATCCGTGGCGGGCCGCACGGGGCAGGTCATCGACGTATCGACCGGAGGGCAAAATATTATGCACTGGCGGGCAAATTGGTCTCCCAACTGTGTTCCCTGTATATGGAGACTGGAAGTGTGATAGGGCGGGGTCAGATGTAGATCGCGACAGCGCCCGCACTTCTTCCTTCTAATGTCTCTTCGAACTGCTCTTATTCGAATTGGAGAACGACAATCTCAGGATTGGAGCCCAATCGGAGCGGAGGGCCCCAGGTGCCGGCGCCGCTGGAGGTGAAGATTTGCATCTTGCCGATTTGGCTTAGACCGTAGACGAATTGGCGGTACATACGGCGGGCCATCCAGCTCCAGGGAATGAATTGGCCGAGGTGGGTGTGGCCGGAGAGTTGGAGCGAGATGCCTGCGGCTTCTGCGACTTCGGGATGGTCGGGGGCGTGGGTTAAGAGGATGCTGGCGCGGTCGCGGTTCACGCGAATCTTATTCAGGACCGACGCCAGATGGCCGCCCTGGGTGGCGTTGTTGTAGGGCACACCGACGATCTGCAGGCCATCGACTTCGACTTTTTCGTTGCTGAGGACGCGAACTCCGGCGGCGGAGATGGCGTTCAGGTACGTGCTGTCATCGCCGAATTGTTCGTGATTGCCGGCAACGAAGTAGACGCCGTGGGGCGCGGTGAGATCTTTCAGCGGCTCGGCGGCGCGGGGGGCGTCGATGGCGGTGCCGTCGTATAAATCGCCGGCGATGAAGATCGCGTCCGGTTGTTCCAGAAGAATCTTCCGAACCATGCGGCGGAGGAAGCTGCCGTTGCGGACGTGGCCGAGGTGGACGTCGCTGATGAGGGCGGCTTTGCGTCCGCGCCATCCGGCCGGCAGGTTGGCGAGTTTCACGGTGGCTCGGGTGATTCGGGTCCAGCTGGCGTTGAAGAGGGCGAGGAGTCCGGTGATGGTTGCGGCGCTGAACAGGATTTCAACGAGGCGATGGAAGTTCAGTGGGAGGCCGGTCGCTCGGCTAATTGCGAAGATAGCCCACGAGGTGAGCGATGCTATGAAGAGGAAGCTCAGGACGCCCATCCAGACGGCGGCGATTCTGTAGAAGACCCGAAGAGGGCCGTTGGTGAAGCGGAAGGCTAGCAGGGAGGCCGCTACGAAACTCACCGACAAGATGGCTAGAGCTAGTTTCATCCAGAGGAAGCCCGCGGTTGTGGTTGTGAACGTCCACGTCTGGTAGAGGAGATAGTGGGTCAGAAAGAGTATGGATTGAATGATGACTATGAAACTGATTAAACCCTTGCGATGGCTCATGGGGATTGGATTCTCTGACTGGGCTTGGGGATTCTGGGGTTGTTTGGTGGTGGTGTCAGACGGGCGCGAGGGGCAAAAAGCCCCACTTCTCGCCAAGGACGCGAGAAGCGGGGCACCAGAGTACGGGTTGAACCGGCTCTACCGGTCTTGCATGACCGGTAGTCCAGAAACCTCTCGCGCGGTTGGCGAGAGGTCGTAAGTAACAGTGGTGATTTCAGGGCATCGCTTGCAGGCGGCGCCACCCTCTTGCGAGAACCAGCGGCAGTCTTTGCGGATCGTACAAGGTGGTAGAGCATCGACCGCCTCTGGCAACATCTTTACGATCCGCGTGGCCAGCCTGCAGTCGGCGCCGTCGAAGTGCGGACACTTGTGTTCGGCGCAGGTGGCGGACAAACGAAATACCTCCGTCGGCTTCAGAGGCGCTGACATGGCCAGAACCTCTGGAGTGGCCGGGAGAATTTCGTTGAGGTAGACGATCCGCGGGGTCGGCCCTTCTTGTTCGACGATCCCCAGGACACGGCAGTTGTCCATGCCCGGCTGTGCGCTGGGACAAAGTTTTTGCATGACGGCCTCCCTTGCTTCGTTTACCGCTCCATCAACACCGCTTCCCCAGCGGGAATCCCCAGGATGATGTGTCCGCCGCCGGAGAAGATGCTTCCGGCGGTGGCCAGCTTGGCTTCTGCCGCCATGCCGGGCTGCGCGCTGATTTGAGCCGCGACTTCGTTGGCGAAGGCCTGCGTTTCGGCGAATGTGACATTGGCCAGGACGCTGTCGGGAACCGGAAAGCCCCGGATCAGGAGCGAGAATGTGACACCTTCCGGTGGTTCGACTTTGAACTTGGGATGCTTCTTCACGGCGGCCTTGACGGCGGATTGCACCGCGCCGGTGAAGTGGCTGAGAGAGACTGCTTTTGCTTGCGGCATTCTTTACCTCCTTCAACTTTTGAACGTACGAGAATCCACAGAGCGGCGGGTTCTCCGAGAATGGTGCGGGCGAGGGGGGAATCGTTTCAGGGGGCGAGGAGATTCATTCCGTGGGAAGGGGAAAGCACCTGCCTGCGGTCGGAATGACAAGAAATCCAGTTTGCAAAGGATTCGACGGAAGGGGCTAAAAATCAGAGCCACAACAAAGGAACGAGACCGGCTAGGGAGAGGGCGACGAGCAGGGGGAGGCTTTGTTGGCCGGTCTTTTTATCGGCGAGGCTGTAGGAATAGATGCCCTTGATGAGGTTGTTGCTGGCGGCGGCGATCAGGACTGCGGCGGCGGCGACTTGCAGCGGAGTGAGAGTGCCGGCGGCTTGTGTCATGCCCATGATGAAGGGGTCGACGTCGGTGAGTCCCATGACGGCGGCGAGAAGGTTGACTCCGGCGCGGCCTAAGTAGGTGACGGCTAGTTGCGTGGTTACGAGCATCGCGAGGAAAAACAGGGCGAAGAGAAACGCGGTCAGAAGCTCGAGGGGATTGCCGGGTTCGAATTCGCGTTTGATTTGCGATTGAACGGCGTCCGGTCTGCGTGACCAGAGCCATCCGGTGAGGATGGCGGCGGCAGCGAGGACCAGAAAGGCAGGAGCCAGCAGGGCTCCTAATGGACGATTGAAGAGAGTCAGGAGAGCGACGAGACGGAGGTACATCATGCCGGATGCGATGAGGATGCCTCCGGAGAAGAGGTGAGGGCGTTGCTCGCAGGCGGCGCGGCGCGACATCGCAACCGTGGTTACCGTGGAAGAGTAGGCTCCGCCAAGGAAGGCGGTGAGCACGACTCCGCCGCGCTCTTTCGTGACTCTCTGCAGGACGTAGCTGCCGTACGAAATGGTGCTGACGGCGACTACGACCAGCCAGGTTTTGAAGGGGTTGATGTGGAAGCGCCCGAAGTCCTGATTGGGCAATGCGGGAAGAATGACCGCGGTGAGCAACAGAAATTTCGCGAAGGTGAGAATTTCCAGCGGAGCGGTGCGGCTGGCTAGTTGCTCGAGGACCACCTTCAACTCGAGCAGCAGGAGGCTGGCTACGCTAAGGGCGGTGGCGATCCAGAGGTGGTCGTGGTAAACGAGGGCGCCGACCAGATAGGTGGTGAGGCCCGACATTTCGGAGGTGACGCCGCCGGCTTCGGCGCATGAGAGCTTGTGCCAGTAGGAGAGGAGCAGGAATCCGCCGACGACGAGAAAACCCAGGGCGACCGGGAGCAATTGCGCTCCGGAGAGAAGAGCGACTGAGTAGCCGATGAAGCCGATGAGGGGGAAGGTACGAACGCCGCCGAAAGAGTAGGAACCGGGTGCGGTTTTGTGTTCCTCGCGTTCCAGTCCGATGAGGAAGGAAAGGAAGAGAACGAGGACGATCTTGACGGCTTCGGGTGGGAGCAAGCGGTAGAGGTCCACTCGCGGGTATTCCTCCTGGTAACGCTGGCAGTATAGCTCGGGGATGAGATTTGTTTGTGGGAGGATCAAAGTCCCTGCCCTCTCGCCAAATGCACGAGAAGGACGGGGCCGCCGTTATCGAAGGGTCAGTCTGTGCGGAGGGCGTTCATGGGCTCGATGCTGGCCGCTCGTCTGGCGGGGATCAGGCCGGCTATGGCGGCGAACACGGACAAAACCAGAACTGCTGCCACTAGCGTTAGAGGATCGTAGGTGCTGACGCCGTAGAGCTGACTTGCCATCAGGCGACCGCCTAACAGCGCAACGGGGATACCGATGGCTAGACCGATTCCGACCTGCCACGCTGCCCCTTGCAGAACCAGAGCGACCACGTTGCTGCGATTGGCACCGAGAGCCATGCGCAGGCCGATCTCGCTGGTACGGCGGGCGACCGAGTAGGCGGTGATTCCGTAGAGACCGACTGAGGCCAGCACGAGCGCGAGGATTCCGAACAGTGCGGTCAGGCGCGTGATGAGACGTTCCTGATTGAAGTTGCCGGCGACCTGATAGTCGAGGGAGCGGAAGTCGATGATGGTGAGATTCGGATTGATGTTGGTGAGGGTGCGACGGACCAGCGATTCGAGGCTGGCGGAATCGCCGGTGAAGCGCAGGGTAACGGAGTTGGGGAACAGGGAGCGAGCTTCACCGGTCATGGCGCTGCGCTCTGTGAAGGTGGTGTTGAGCTGCGCCATCGGGCGGAAATACATGGAGCGCACAGGGTCGCGCGGGTTGGTGTATTTGGCGTCGGCTAAGATGCCGACGATTTCATAGCTGGATTTCTGACCCGAGGTCCCGAAGCGGCGGCCGATGGGGTCTTCTTTGGGGAAGAATTTCTTGACGAACGCCTGGTTGACGACGGCCACCATGGGAGAAGTGGCAGTGTCCTGCTCGGTGAAGCCACGTCCACGAAGAAGGGACTGGCCGACGGTTTCGAAGAAGTGCGGGCTGACGCGGTCCCAGGAGGAGCCGGTGTTGTCCTCGGGACCGGGAAGCGGCCGGCCTTCGATATTTACGCCCTCGCCCCAGTTGTTGCCCTCGAGCGTGCTGTAGAGGGCCACGCCGACGCTTTGGATACCAGGGAGAGTGGAAAATTCTCGTTCGAGACGTTCGTTGAATGCAGGGATGGTGGCGATGGTGTAACCGGCGCCCGCGGGATCGAAGTGAAAGACGTAGCGGTTGGCGGTGGCGATGCCGAAGTCCTGATGCTGAAGATTGCGGAGACTCTGGGTGAGCAGGCCGGCGCCGACGAGGAGCACGAGCGAGAGTGCCGCTTGAAATACGATGAGCGACTTTTGCGGCAGAGAGGCGCGGTCCCGGGTAGAGCGATTCACGCCGCGCAGGGCTTCAGCGGGATCGGAGTGAGAGCTGATCCATGCGGGGACGATGCCAAAGACGACTCCGGTGAGGAGCGAGAGAGCGAAGGCAAAGGCGAGGACAATCGGAGACGGGCTGGCATGGATGGGCAGTTGAGGCGAGTCGGGGAACGCGAGAGTCAGGATCATGCGAGCTCCGGCATAGGCGACGCCGAGGCCGATGATTCCCCCGGCGCAGCCCAGGAGCACACTCTCGACAAGCATTTGGCGGATGAGGCGAGAGCGGGCCGCCCCTAGGGCCATGCTGATGGAAGTTTCCGCACGACGGGTGGCGCCCTTGGCGAGCAAGAGATTCGCGATGTTGGCGCAGGCGACCAGCAGCACCAACCCGGAGATCGACATCAGAAGGTGGAGCCCGCTGCTTGTCTCCTGTTGCAAGTTCTGGATGCCGGCGCCGCCGGGAGCCACGACGACGTGCTGCTTGGGAATTTGCGTTTGATTTCCGTTGGTGGTGTATGCCGGTTGCGTGGAGAGCCACTGCCGCAGTTCGTTGGACAGCTTGGCTTGCAGGCTTTCGGGATTGACCCCAGGTTTCACGCGCCCGAGAGCGTAGAGCCAGTTGGTGTCGGGCTGTTTGAGAATGCTGGTCTGCCCCTCGAGAATGGGTTCAGCGTTGAGCGGAATCCAGAAAGCGGGTGGGTCGCTGTTGATGCGGTCGCCGAAAAATCCAGGAGGCGCAATGCCAACGATGGTGACTGGCTGGTTTTGCATGTAGAACGTGGCGCCAACCACGTTGGGGTCGCCCGCGTGAGCCGCTTGCCATGCTTGATAACTGAGAACCGCTACCGGCGTAGCGCCCGGGACATCGTCGGAGGGGAGAAGCATGCGTCCCGCATACGCACCCAGACCGAACGTGGAAAAGTAGTTGCCGGAAACGTACTCCGAGCGCTCAGCCTTCGCACCGACGGGGCCGGTGCGGACGTTCATCATGTTGCCTCCGGACTGGAAGGCGGCGAGTTGTTCGAACTCGGGAGTGGAGTCCTGGAAATGGCGATAGAGATCGTACGAGAAAATGTCGAAGTCTCCGTTCTCATTGATGAAGAGGCCCTCGACGCAGCAGTCGCCCTGATCACCAATGCGGTACAAGGTGGCGGGATTCGCGACTGGGAGAGATTTCAGCAGGATAGCGTGCACCAGGGTGAAGATGGCGGTATTGGCTCCGATGCCGAGGGAGATCGTGAGGATGACCGTGGCGGCGAAGCCGGGGGACTTGCGAAATTGGCGGAGGGCAAGTTTGAGATCGTACATAGGTTTGTGAAGTTATGGACGCGAGGATAGCGGAAGAGTGAGCATTCGGGGGAAAATTGGATAGAGCATGAGGACGGGCTTGCGACAACTATCGAGAGTGGGAGATGCATGCGTGTTTCCGCTTTTCGGATTTTGGATATGTTTCGCCAAAAATAGCGCCCAAGTGCAATGCTCGTGATATAGAACTGATAGCCATATAGCCAGGTCAGTATTTGCCCGGACGATTCTCCTATTCCGTTTCAACGACGCTTCCCCGTGATTGGGTGTGGGCTCTGCTTGCCGACATCACGAACTGGCCGAAATTTTCGGATGTGTATTCCAACCTGCATTGGGCTGGCACGCCCTGGGAGGCGGGCAGTCGCCTGACTGGAACGCTTCACTACCCGATTGAGGTCCACGGGCAGTATGAGATCAAGGCATGCGATCCTCCGAAGTTGATTCGATACCTGTCGCAGACGCGAGAGTCGGGATTTGCAACCGAAACGACGATCCGACTCGAGGCGTTGCCGGAGGGAGCGGTGATCCGAGTGGACGCGTACGTTGTCGGAGAACCGAAGGTCCAGGGCGGCGCACCGGAATTTCGGCAAAAGCTAACGACCCGCTGGTTTGAAGAATCTGCGCGTTTCTGTGACGCTCAACGGTGAGCCTGAGGCAGTGCGTCGCGGCATTTTCGCAGTACCCTTCCGGAGAGATTGAGACTAGGCCGGATCGTTTTCCTGCCAGTCGTCCGGGGGCAGAGGGACTCCCCAAATATTCTCTGGTTTGGCCAGACTGATTCCGCAGTGCCGAGGGTGGTCAGGATCGACGTAGACAACCTCCGCCGTAGCGGCTTTATCCGTAATCTGCACCCGAAGAGAGACCTTCATCCCAACCCGCAGCGGGACGCCCGTCAATAGCAAGGCGCCGTGGAGATTGACGACGATCGTCTCTCCCTCGCAAGCCATAGGTTCTGTGACACCCTGCACCTCGATCAGGACTATCAGACGAACTCGGGTACTTCTGCGGGATTCACGGGCGCCGGACCTGGAATTCATACGCTACCTGCCTTGCTAAGTGCCGGAAGCGGCTTCCGGGCGGGAAAAAATACGATGTTCTTGCGGGTGAGCGAATCAGACTTGCTGGGATTCTAGCGGAAGTTGCTGATCAGCACCACCTCTCGGGTGACAGTTCCTTTGACGACGAGCAACTGCTTGCCGTCGCGCGACGAGGCTTGATGTCGCGATGGACTATTCCCTTTGGCATGGACGGTATGGAGGGCAAGGCCATTTCGAAGGGAGCTAGAATGGATTTGGAATTTCAGGTCGCGCCATGGCGAAAAAACATCCGCAGATCCCGGCGGGAATTCGCGCAAAGCTGAAAACGGCGCGGGTGGCGCGGTTGGCCACGCTCGATGCCGAACGAGGGCCGCATGTGATTCCTATCTGCTTTGTATGGGATGGGGCCATCTTGTATTCGGCGATTGATCGCAAGCCGAAGCGGGTGACTCCGAACCGGTTGGCGCGGGTGAAGAACATCCGGGGAACTCCGCAGGTGGCGCTGGTTGTGGATGAATACGACGAGGATTGGACGCGCCTCTGGTATGTGCTGGTGCGAGGAGAAGCAGAACTGGTTTCCGCTTCCGCGGAACGCAAGCGGGCGATTCGACGTTTGAGGGCGAAGTATCCGCAATATGACACCGGAATGCTCGCCGACGATGCTCCCGTGCTGCGCGTTACTCCGTCGCGCATCACCGCATGGGGCAAGATCGAAGGTCCGCGGCGACCTGGTCGCGGTTAGCTTATGGTCATCATTCCCTTGAGTTGATCCAGCAGCGACAACCAGTAGTCGAGCGACTGGCCTCCGGGAGCAAACGCGGGATCAAAGAAAATTTCGTGGGCTCCGATTTTGGCGCAGCCTGCGACGTCTTCGCTTATTTGTTCGAGTGAACCTGAGAATATTCCCCGGTCTTTTCCCAAGGGTTTTTCGGTCAGCTCCAAGCCAGCATGAACCACCATGACCAGGGCGGATGGATCGCGTCCTGCTGCCTTCGCCATCTGCTTTATGTTGCCGAATATTTCGGCCATTCCCGGTACGGGGATGAAGATGGGATTCCATCCGTCCCCAAATCTTGCGATGCGTTGGAACGCCGCCGGAACAAATGCCCCCAGGTAAATTGGGGGATGCGGCTTCTGCACTGGCTTGAGACTGATGTAAGACTTGGGAACGTTGAAGAACTTCCCGTGAAATTCGACGGGGTCGGTGGTCCAGATGGCCTTGAGCAATGGCAGAAATTCATCTGCCATGGCGCCTCGTTTCTTCATGTCAGCGCCGGTCGCGTCCATTTCGTCTTTGTTCCAGCCAAGACCCAAACCGACGCACAGACGGCCGTTAGAAAGAACATCGATGGTGGTGAGGCGACGGGCCAGGACGACTGGGTTGTGGTAGGGCATGTCGAGCACGCTGGTGCCGAGCTTTATCTTCTTGGTCTGAGCCGCCACATACGTAAGCGCGTCGAGCGGATCGAGGACGTGCTTGTAAATTTCAGGCAGGTGTCCGTCCGGCGTTCCGGGATAGGGTGTCTGCAGCTTCAGCGGATAAAGCAGGCGTTCGATCGTCCAGAGGCTGCTGTATCCGAGAGCCTCGGCGCGTTGCGCGACTTTTGTGACTGCGTCGGCGGTGGCGATGGGCCCGATATTAGGCAAGGAGAAACCGATTTTCATGGCGCGCTCCCTGAGGAAAGATGCCGGATATTTAACCACGAACAGAGGGAGAGGGTGTAAGTTTACTTCGCCTACCGAGCAAAAAGCGATTCCCGGAAAGACCTACACCCGGTGACGGGATTTCATTACTTTTCTGAAGATGATCCGCCTTGCGCATCTGCACGCATGCGGCTGAAGAGCTTCTTGCGGTGGGACCGCATCCATCTCCTCCATTCTGCAGGATTCGACCTGGAATGGAAATGCCGTACCGCAATCTATTTACCCAAGCAGCTTGACCGTCGCCCAGAAACTGCGCACGCGCTTGTCGCCCTATTTTGGCCAGAGGACCACGGTTTCCGTCTGCCATTGCCCACCGATCAAGAAGCCCAACCGCACTTTGTCTCCCACCGTCTTTCCAGCGAGTTCAGCCTGCAGTTCTGCAGGGCTCTTCACGGACTTACCGTCCACCGCGTTAATCACGTCACCTAAGTGAATTCCGGCGAGATCCGCCAAGCCACCGGGAGCCTCCTCAGTGATCTCGGCTTCTGGGCTGCGCCCAAGCGTGACCAAGACTCCTAGGGAGGATATTTTCATCTCGGCGCGGACTGTCGACCATCCCTTTTCCGATGCGGCGGCTGGAGCGGGTGCACCGGTGGTGCGCTCGTTCGCGCGTCGTGCCCCAAGGCTGTAAACGATCCCAGCTGATGCGCGATAGTTGTTTTGGGTAACGGAAGGCCCGCCAAAAATATTGTGCCGAGTGCAGGCATAGTCGACTGACGCGCGCACCGACCACGGCCCCGAGACCTTCCATTGCATATCACCACCGGCAAGGCCAGCCATGCTGTCCTGCGAAGCGGAGTAACCCTGAGCGCTGCCAGTCAGGTGATCTCCCCCGAACACTGCGTGAATAAAAAAGCTTTACGTTGATTCTAGGGCCGCCACTGAAGGAGTAGTCGGTCACTTTGGCGTCGAGCGTTCCCCAGTTAAGAAGTGACAAGTCCACTCTGTAGGTCTTGTAGTATCCACTTACATCGCCCTCTACTGCGAACCACGTGTTGAAGTTACCGGAGATAGCACTTCCCAGCCATTCCCACTCTGGCGTGAAGTGATGCCGTTCGTATCGATATTCACGTAGGAATAACCGGCAAAGAGATCCGCCCGCGAGTCTTGCCCGAAAGCAAGACCGGAAAAAGCAGTAAGGAACATCAAGGCACACACGTGGCGCATGTTCACCCTCTCGTATAGCTGAAGTTTTTCGGGGAAGTGTTCGGCCCTACTGCAACCTTGTGGGCAACGATACTAGCATTCGGACAATGCGCTATCCCTAGCACGTGCGTGCAGTAGGGTGCACGAATGGGGAGTGAGGCCAGATGTGAAAAAGCCCCTCGCTTACGCGAGAGGCTTTTTCTGGGGGGAGGGACTCGGGCGAGGCGCCCTATGGTCCCGACTTCGCAGGGGCTCAAGCCCCCGATCATTTCGCGGGTTAGTGGCACGGCTTCCGCCATGCCAGGAGCCAACGACAATTATTTGGGCTGCTGTTGCTGATCGGCGCTGGTGGTGGGCGCTCCGGTGTTGGCGGAGAGCTGTTCCAGGTCGTTCTTCAGCAGGCTGATTTCGACGCGGCCTCCGCTGACGCGCTTCGGCTTGGCCGTTGCGTCATCGGTGGCGGCAGGAGCGTTGCCCATGCCGACGAGGTAGATGCGATAGACCGGGATCTCGTGGTTGAGGACGAGGTAGCGCACGACCGATTCGGCCATCTTCTGCGAGGTGGTGATGGCGGCCTGTCCTTTGCCGGACGAGAAGCCCTGCACTTCAATAATGTAGCCGCGCTGACCCTTTACGCCGGTCGCCATCTGGTCGAGAGCGTCCTTGGCATTCTTGCTGAGAACCGTCTGGCCAGGACGGAAGAGAATCTCCGTCTGGTTCTGCGCTTTGTACTGGTCGATGTTGCCAACGACGGTCTCAACGGTCTGTACGCGAGTCGTGACCTGCTGCGCGCTCTGCTGAGCCATGGTGGCCTTGTTGCCAGCGTCGACGGCATGCTGGTCGGCGGCGTCGGCTTTGTCAGAGGCCATCTTGATGCCGGCCTGAGCGCGGGCGTCGGTGTCTTTAATCTGCTTGCTGTTGGCAGAGGTCAGCTCATCGAGCTCGTTGACGCGGTCGCGAATGGGCTCGGTCTGGCGCTTCACGTAGTTCTTGCGCGCAAACGGATTCACACGTCCCCAGAAACCTTCGCGGGGAGCGGGCGCCAGTGGGGCCTTACCGGTTGCGTTGTCGGAAGACGTGGCCGGAGTCGCAGCAGGCTGGGTGGACGAGGTGGTCTGCGCAAGGGCCGGAATTGCAAGTACGGCGGCCAGCGGCAGGGCGATGAGTAGACGGTTGTTCATAATGACTTCCTCCAAGTTGGGGGAGCGTTATGGCTCCATCCCGGCACGCCTGGGGCGTGCAAAAAAGTTACGTGCGTGAAATTCAGTGCGTCCCACAGATGGAAAGAAGGCAAGCTGATTCGCTGTGCCGGCAGGCGCTGACGCAACGCCTAGCCTGAAACCTGGGCACCAAGTTCCCTCGGTGCCTGCCTTCTCTATAACAGGTAAGATGCCAAAGTTCGCCTTCGGGTTGAAGAGCTAAATGCTTGATATCTAAAGACATTGTAGTACTGTTGAGGGCGAGACGATAGGGGCGGGATGCAACGGCCGGGTAATTTTGGGAAAGCTGATATAAAAAGTGCGTGGAAAAAGTGGTGGGTCTTTTGGGCATTGGTCTTCGGTTTTAGGGTCTTGGGTCTTGGGTGGTTACCAGGCAGTGGTTACTAGATCGAGAATGGAACTCTTGTCGCCAAGTGAAGGGCGAGACACAAATAAACAAAGGACTAGGGAGGAACTCTTGGGAGCTGCGCGCCTGAATTACGGGGGATGGAATGTGAGCCGGTCGGTCGCAATGGTTGGAGTCACAGCGTTGATGTTTTGTGGGTTGCTCTGGGGCGAGGATTCGGGAACGGCCTCAGCGCGGATTCCGGCAGAGCATATGCAGCAGTATTCCGATCTGGCGGTGAATTGGATGCAGGAATATTTGCGCGTGGATACGACGAATCCTCCGGGAAACGAAATGCGGGCGGTGACGTTCTTCAAGAAGATCCTGGATGAAGAAGGGATTGCGAACCGGGGATTTGAGATTGCGCCGGGGCGGGGAGATTTGTGGGCGCGGATTTCACATACGACGACGGAGACGAAGCGGCCGATCATTTTGCTCAACCACATGGATGTCGTGACGAGCGATGCCTCGCACTGGAAAGTGCCGCCGTTCAGCGGGGAAATTAAGGATGGTTACATCTGGGGCCGCGGCGCGCAGGACATGAAGGATGAGGGGCTCGCGCAACTGGTTGTGATGGTCATGCTGAAGCGTGAAAAGGTGGTGCTGGATCGCGATGTGATTTTTTTGGCCGTCGCGGACGAAGAAGCGGATGGAACGGGGAGCGACTGGTTCATTGAGCATCAGCGCGATTTGCTGGGGAACGCGGAGTTCCTGATCAACGAGGGCGGCGAGAATCTGCTGGAGAACGGCCAGGTGAAGTACGTGGGCGTCGACGTGGGCGAGAAGACGACCTATTGGTTGCGCGTGGTGGCGCATGGGAGGCCGGGGCATGGGTCGCGTCCGAATCCGGATTCGGCTCCGAACCGGCTGGTGCGAGCTTTGAATCGGATTATTGCCTACCGGACTCCGCTACGGGTTCTGCCGGTGGTGGATGAATTTCTGCGCGACATGGCGCCGTACGAGCCTCCAGAGCGGGCGGCTTACTACCGCAACGCGAAGAAGGCGATCGAAGACAAGAAATTTCAGGAAGAGTTGGAGCACGATGAGTCGTTGAACTTTCTTTTGCGCGACACGATTTCGCTGACCATGATGGGCGGGTCGGGGCAGACGAATGTGATTCCTCCGGAGGCGTGGGCGAACCTGGATGTGCGCATCCTGCCGGGAGGCGATCCGAAGGCAGTGCTGGATGCGGTACAGCGCGTGGTCGGCGATCCGAATGTCACGGTTGAGCCGCTGAACCGGGGCTTCCAGGTGGCGAATTATTCGGGGACGGACAATGCTCTGTACGCGGCGATCCGGCAGGTGTCGGGGAAATATTTTCCGGGGACGCCGGTGGTACCGCACATCACGAGCGGATATACCGAGAACCAGCGCTACCGTCCGCTGGGAATTGCGTCATACGGATTTAATCCGTACGCGGCCACCGACGAAGAGGGGAACACAGAGCACGGGAATGATGAGCGGATTCGCGTGGAGGAAGTGCGAAGAGGGCCGCGGATTTTGTTTGATGTGGTGGCGGCGGTGGCGGGGAAGTAAGAACTGTTTCTACTGATTCATCACGGGCACGCCGGAGTCTCAAACGCGATTTAAGAAGGAAATTGGGGTTGATCGACGGACTTACGGGAATAAGCCACCGCATGGCATTCCATCAACAGATGGAAGTAGCGCTGCTGGCGAAAACGCGTCTCCTCGTGATCATCGCAGATATCGACGGCAGGAAAGCAGTAAATGACAGTTTCGGTCACGAGTTTGGAAACGACGTCTTGTGCATGGTGGCTCACGCTTTTGCAAAGAGGTTTGGCACCCGCTGCTGCCGATTTGGAGGAGAGCAATTCGCAGCCTTCTGCGAATGCTCCGATTGGGCGCAAGGCCTGATTCTGACCACAACCATTGAAGCAGAGGTTGCCAATCTTTCCTTTGAGGAGCGCGCTGGATTTGCGGTAGCTATCAGCGTGGGTACCGCAACTTTTCCTGACGAGGCCTCCACGGTCAACGATCTTCTGCGATGCGCCGATGACTCTGTTTATCATGGCCGACGCGAACGTCGCACGCGTCCCACGAACTGAGGCAAGACTTTGAGATCGGAGTACCTCCTCTGCACAATCGCGGGGCAGTAAGAACTGTTGGCCACGGATTTACGCAGATTCTCACGGATAGATCAGAGAGACTCAGGGAGAACGCGCCTGCCTGGCGCCAAAGAGCCGGGCTTCGCCCGGTGGACAGGCGAGGGCGGCTGTCCCTACATAGTTCAAAGCCCTAACTGCCGCAGTGCTTTTCGTATTGCTCGAAGATGAAGTGGTCGGTCATGCCGGCGATGTAGTCGCAGATTACGCGGGGGAGCGATTCCTGTTTCGCCTTCTCCTGGTAGTTGTGTGGCAGGGCTTCGGGATGGGCCATCCAGAAGGCGAATAGCTCGGCGACTATGCGCTCGGCGTCATCTTTTTCGTCGGCCAAGGCGGCGCTGAAGTACAGGTTTTTGCGGAGAAAATCCTTGGTCTGCTGGCGTTCGGCATCTACCGTGGGGCTGAAGGCGGCCAGACGCTCGCGATAGTTGCGAATGTCGTCGAGGGTTCGGACTCCGGACTGATTGACGCGCGTTCGGGTGTTGGTGACCAGGTCGTCAACGAAGCGGTTGATCACGCGGCGCAGGGCCTCGTTGAATTTCAGCTTGTCTGGGGCGGGGGGGTAGATTTTTTCGACCTCGCGAAAGAAGCGCTCGAAGACAGGCACGCTTTCACGGATTTCTTCCAGCGATAAGAGATGCGCTTCGAAGCCGTCGTCGAGGTCGGCGGTGTTGTAAGCGATTTCGTCGGTCAGGTCGATCAGTTGGGCTTCGAGCGGGGGACGCTGGTCGAGGAGATATTCGACTAGCTCCGGGTGCTCTTTTGCGGTGTGATCTTGCGAGTGCTTGATGATGCCCTCGCGGACCTCGAAGGTCAGGTTCAGGCCGCGGAAGGCGGCGTACCGAATCTCGAAATCTTCGACGATGCGCAGGGCGTGCAGGTTGTGGTCGAACGACATGCCATGCTCGTGCATGGCGGCGTCGAGGGCCTTTTCGCCGGAGTGGCCAAATGGGGGATGCCCGAGGTCATGGACTAATCCGAGAGCTTCGGCGAGATCGACGTTGAGGTCGAGAGCCCCCGCGATGGTGCGGGAAATTTGCGCGACTTCGAGCGTATGAGTGAGGCGATTGCGGAAGTGGTCGGAATAACGGCGGGTGAAGACCTGTGTTTTCGCTTCGAGACGGCGGAAGGCGCGCGCGTGAATGGCCCGGTCACGATCGCGCTGAAAGTCGTTGCGGTAAGGATGCGGAGGCTCGGGGAAGCGGCGTCCGCGGGAGTGCTCGGTGTGCACCGCGTAGCCGGCCAGCATATGGAGAGAATAGCATTGTTGATGCTGATCTTTGAGTGTCGATTGGAATGCTCGGATGTCAGCGCAATTTGAGGCTCATTTCGTTGGTGGGCTCGAAGCCCAGCGATTCGTAGAGATGCCGGCCATCAGGGCTGGCGTGGAGCGTCACGCGAGCGAATCCTTCTTGTTGGCACCACGCGATCATTGTCTGCATTAATTTGCGAGCGATGTCGCGGCGGCGAAATTCGGGATTGGTGTAGACGTTGAGGATCGTAGCCCGCCGGCATTCGAGGTCGTAGGGATGAGCGGGCCATGGGGAGTTGAGGACGGCGCCCCCAGCGATGGTGCGGTCGCCGTCACAGGCGAGCCAGGCACGGAATGAGCCTTCGGGCATTGCGCGGGCGAGGTATAGGGCGGACAATTCCGCCATTTGGGTTAGAGCGTGGGAGTCTTTGTAGTTCATGTCTTCGTACATGGCGCGGCGCTGGCGAAGGATTTCGGGGATGTCGGTGAGGCGGGCTTCGCGGATGGTGATGGTCGACGATTCGGGTGGCATGCGGGGAGTTTAGCAAGTGCGGGGTGGCAGCGAGCTAGGGAGCTTTTGATTCCATCTCGGACAGACGGCGGGAGAGAAATTTTTGAGCGGCGGCGTTGGTGGCTAGGGCGAGGGCGCGGCGATAGGATTCGGCGGCTTCTGGCCAACGCTCTTGACGGCGGAGGAGGTCGGCACGGGCGGCGGGAAGCAAATAATATTCGCGGAGGTCGGCGCTGGTTTCGAGAGCGTCGAGAAGACGCAATCCGGTGGCGGGACCTTCAGCCATGGCTACGGCTGCGGCGCGGTTCAACTCGATGACCGGCGACCGTTGCATTTGGAGAAGCAGATCGTAGAGCGCTACGATCTGGCGCCAATCGGTTTCTTCGGGGCGCGGGGCGCGGGAGTGGACGGCGGCGATCGAGGCTTGCAGAGCGTACGGACCTGGGGGTCCGGCTTGCAGGGCTGATTCGATTAGAGCCAAGCCTTCGCGAATTTGTTCCTGGTTCCAACGTTCACGACTCTGATCCTCCAGCAGGACTGGTTCGCCGTTATCGTTGGTGCGCGCGGCGCGACGCGAATCGTGGAGCAACATCAAGGCGAGCAGAGCGCGAACTTCGGTTTGACGCGGAAGAAGTTGGTGGAGGATGCGGCCCAGGCGGATGGCCTCGGCGCACAGTTCTTGGCGGATGGCGGTGTCGCCGGAGGTGGCGCTGTAGCCCTCGTTGAAGACGAGATAGACGACCAGCAGCACCGCATCGATGCGTATGGGGAGATCCCGCTCGGGAGGGATCTGATAGGGGATGTTGGCATCTCGTATTTTCTGCTTGGCGCGGACCAGGCGCTGGGCCATGGTGGGCAAAGGAACGAGAAAGCCGCGGGCGATTTCGTCGGTGGTCAGCCCGCACAGGGTTCGCAGGGTGAGGGCGACCTGGGCTTCGGTGGCTAGCGCGGGATGGCAGCAGGTGAAGATCAGGCGGAGGCGATCGTCGCCGAACGGGTCGGCACCCTGAGGTGAATTGTCGGTTGGATCACCGCTGGTCATATGGTGTCGCCGCATGTGTTCGTCCGCGTCGGCTAGTTGCTGTTGCAGGTCGGCAATCTTCTGCAGTTCCTCTCGCTTGGCGTCGAAGGTTGCCCGGCGGCGCAGCGCGTCCACGGCCTTGTGCTGCGCCGTGGAAACTAGCCAGGCACGCGGGTTGGCGGGCATTCCCTGCTGCGGCCAGACTTCGAGCGCGGCGGTGAAAGCCTCCTGCAGAAATTCTTCTGCGAGGTCGAAACTGCCGAGGAGGCGAATCAGGGTGGCGAGAATCCGCCCGGACTCCTCGCGAAAGATGCGCTCCATGCCCCGTCGAATTCCGTCCATCCGGCTCACGGGTCATAGAATAGCCAGATGGACGGGAGCGCGGCTAGCGGCTTGACAATGCACCCGCCGCGGGTGCATACATCTCCGCCCTCGCCCGACAGTCACTCGACATCGCGCCGCTGCGCGGCGCGACCCCGGACAAGGGCGTCCCGGGGCTACACGTTCGAGGGCTCTACTTTCAGTGCGGGATGACGGGGCGAACCTCGATCGAGCCGACGCGAGCGGAGGGAATTCGGGCTGCGACCGCGATGGCATCGTCCAGATCTTTGGCGTCGATGAGGTAGTAGCCGCCGAGTTGCTCTTTAGTTTCGGCGAACGGACCATCCGTGACCACCTGTTTCTTGTCGCGAATGCGGACAGTGGTGGCGGTTGAGGTTACGTTCAGCTCGTTGCCTCCTTTGTAGTGACCGCTTTGCGTGATGCTCTTGGTGAATTCCATGTACTCCTTGAGCATGGCGTCGCGGTCGGCGGCGGCCTGTTTTTCCCACTGGGTCTCATTGCTGTAGATCAGTAGCAGGTATTGCATAGCTTCCAGCTCCTTTGATTTATGTTGCGTGGGCCTTGCATCTGGCCTTCTACGGGATAGTCGAACGGAAGTTCGATTTTCGACAGCATCTTTGAAAATATTTCGCGAGGCTCCGCCTCAGCTTTCCGGAGATATGGTTAGATAGATTGCGATGAAATACTGCCGATTTCAATTTAATGGCCAGCCACAGTACGGGCTGGTCGAGTCCGTCGCCGGACGGGACGCGATTGTGCGCGTGCTGCTCACGGCTCCCGAGGAAACCGATGGCGACATGGAGAGCCTGCGCACGCGGCGGATCGAAGCGATCCCGCTGGAGGAAGCGGCGCTGCTGCCTCCGGTGCGGCCGTCGAAGATCGTGTGCGTGGGGCGGAATTATCGCGAGCATGCGGCGGAATTAGGGCACGACGTGCCGGTGGAGCCCCTGATTTTTTTCAAGCCCACGTCTGCGCTACTGGCTCCCGGGGGCGCGGTACGGCGTCCAAGAATATCGCAGCGCGTGGATCACGAGGGTGAGTTGGGCGTGGTGATTGGCAAGACCTGCTACCAACCGGCAGCGGACGCGGACATTCGACAGTACATTTTGGGCTACACCTGCGTGGATGACGTTACAGCGCGCGACCTGCAGAACAAAGACGGGCAATGGACTCGCGCCAAGGGGTTCGATACCTTCTGCCCCGTCGGGCCGGTGGTGACGGACGAGATTGATCCGTGGGCCGGGGTGGGCGTGGAAACACGCGTCAATGGGGCGGTGCGGCAGGCGGGGAATACGCGGGATTTCATCTTCACTTTGGATGTGGTGATTCGGCATATTGCGCGGGTTATGACTTTATTTCCGGGGGATCTGATTCCGTCGGGGACTCCAGCGGGCGTGGGACCGCTTGTGGCGGGGGATGTGGTGGAAGTTAGCGTAGAGGGAGTGGGGACGCTGAAGAATTCAGTGGTGGATGAGTAGGTGAGCGGGCTTGGAGTGAATGCGGCGTCGCTCATATCGATACAATTTCAGGCACCCTCCGGGGCGCGGTTCTTTCCGGTGCGCTTCCCCGCCAGTGGAACTGGCGGGCTATTATCAAATCGTCCCTTCGGGACGAAGAACGCGCGACTGACGCGGCGTTATCACGCAATCGATCTCTCGGAGCTTTACTGGAGTCTGAAACGTTCGCGCATCAGGCGCTGCAGGCGGGGCTTGTAGAGCAGATCGAAGGCGAGTTCTTTGTCGGGGAACATGGCGAGGGCGGCGCGTTTGGCTCCGGCGGCCAGCTCTGAGGCTTCTTCAATTGTCAAATTAGGGTCCTGGCCGATCACCGACATAACCATGCTGATCATCAGTTGGAGGCGGCGGATTTTTCGGGCTTCTTCCTCGCGTTCCCGGCTGGCGTCTTCTGGCAATTGAAAATCTGGTCCTGGCCCGGCCTGCTGAGGAAAATTCATGGTGTCCCCTTTTACCCCACTGCTTTGGATGACGCTACGCGCTTGGGCGTTGCGGCATTGATTACGGGCATTCTCTCTCAATTGGGAAAGAAAGCAACTGCACGATGGTGTTGTTGCTGATTCGTGCCCACTGGAAATCGACGGAGAGGCCTCGCTTCTCGCACAAGAAACGCGAGAGAGATGGGGCAGGGGCGGCGGACCGGTTTTCATCGCAACCTTCGGAAGAAGAGTAGAATCGATCACTGTGCAGAGTGGATTCCGGGGTCTTTGCGGTCCCGAATCCAGAACGGAGAAACCATGCCAGAGCCCGTCAACTCGTCGGCCGGCGCGCCGCCGCGACCTGATCCGAATGAAAAATTGGTGAAGGTGTTCGATTCCGAGCAGGAATCTGAGGCTCTGGTGGTCAAGGGTCTGTTGGAATCGGCGGGCATTGACAGCGACCTCACGGCGGCCGCGATGCTGCAGGATGCGTTCCCGGGGCTCGGAGGAATGATTATTCTCGTGCGGGAAGAGGATGCGGAGAAGGCGCAACAGTTGATTGCGGATTATCGTCAGCCGGTGGACGAAAATGATGCGACGGCGGAGATTGAGATTATTGAAGAGCCGCCACCGAAGGCGTGACGGAGTGGCCGTCGAGGTAGAAAGGTAACGGCTCCGTTGAGATCGGTGCGGTAAACGCGGGTTCCGGCTGCTGCCATGCGGTCGAGGAAGTCGTTGCGGGGCAAGCCGAAGGAATTTCCTGATCCTACAGAGATGATGGCGAAGTCAGGTTTGGCGGGAGGCGACCAGCTCCGGCGTGGTGGCGTTCGCGCTACCGTGGTGACCGACTTTCAGTAGATTCGCTTGGGGTTCATGCCGCGCGGCGATACGGCGCTCTACTTGCTTTTGTGCGTCCCCTTCCAGCAGCACGGATGAATCACCATAGCTGACGCGCAGCACCAATGAGTCATTATTCTGGGCTTGGGGCCGACCCACCAGTCGCGTGGCGGAAACAGGACGCTGACCGTGGCTCCGCCCAGGTTGAAGTGATCTCCCTCCCAATGACGCACGACTTTGACGCCGAGCGTTTGGGCTGTGGCGACCACGCTTTCTAAGGCTTGGCTGGGCGGCAGGAGTCCCACCCATAATTCTTTCGGCCGGAAATTCTTCAGCACAGCGATCATGCCGCCGATGTGGTCGGAGTGGCGATGAGTGATGGCGACGGCGTCAAGGCGCGAGATGCCGCGCGTCCAGAGATAGGGAGAGACGACATCTTCTCCGAAGTCGAGTTGCGAACCCGCCGGGACCGATGGGGCCTCCGGCGTCGATGAGCAGGGTCTGTCCTTGAGGCGTGACCAGCAGCGTCGAATCGCCTTCGCCTACGTCGATGGACGTTACCTCCAGCAATCCGGGATGTGAGTGTGGCTTGGCTGGAAGGAAGGACCAGAACGAGGGACGCTATCAGGATGCCTACAAGTCCGCAGGCGGCGAGCGAGGCTCGGCGGCGGGCAGACCACATCGCCAGGACGAGAGCCGCGGCGGCTAGCGTGATCACGACGACCGATGGCACGGGAACTCGCAAGTCAGCGAGCCTCAGCGCACCTAGACCATGTACGGCCCCGGTCATTCCATTGAGCGCGAACGTGGTGAGGAGTACCGGAATTTTGGCGAGCCATGGCGAAACATAGCCTAAGGCCAGGGCGGCGGCAGCTGCCGGCATCATCAACTGCGTCAGCGGGACCACGATCAGATTTGAAGGTAATCCGATAGTCGTCGCGCGATGGAAGTAGTAGGCCATGGGAAGTGCAAGGCCCATTTGCATGACGGCCGAGATGAAGAGCAACTCCCACGCCGCTAGAACGAAACCTACGGCCGCGCAGACCAGACGGCGCGACCACTTGTCTCCTACGAAGAGGGTGAGGCGCGCGGCGATGAACTGTAAGTCAACTCGGAATTGCGCGACGCGCGGAGGCAGGAGTGCAGCGTAGTCGGGGGAGTCCCAGTTGGCCAGCGCTTGCCTTTGAAGTTGGGAGGTGCGTTGCAGGATCGGCACGCCGATCGCGGCGACGATTAGAACGCAGACGAATGTCATCTGGAAGCTGGGGGTGAAGAGTTGGCGCGGATCGAAGACCAGCAGACCGAGCGCCCGAGCGCCGAGAGCATAGACCATGGCGCGATCGCGGTAGAGCAGGCGCGTCCCAAGGTAGATCGTGCACATCAGAGTGGCGCGCCAGGCCGGGGCGCCGACGTCAGTGATGAAGGCGTAAGCAACACAGAACGCGATTGTCAGCAACGTGGCCGGGATGTCGGAGACGCGAAGGCGATGGAGCGTCCAAAACACAACGAAGGCGAGGATGCTGACCATGCCGGAGACGACCAGGACGTAGTAGGTGCCGGAACGTTGCAAGTCGAGGCGGGTATCGCGGTTGATGAAGGCCTCTTCGCCAATGGCCATGGCGTCGATCAACGCGGCCTCGCGCGCGGGCCAGAGTTCGTGCACTTTGGCGACTACACTGCAATGAATGCGGCTGCGCCAGGCGGCGATTCGGCTGCCGGCAAAGCCGGGAAGTCGGACGACATTTTCTGCTTTGGTCGAACCGAGGGCCGCAACGCCGCGGTCGGCAAGATATCCCTCGTAGTCGAAAGATCCGGGATTGCGAAAATTGCGTGGCGGTTTGAGCTTGGCGGAGAAGCGGATGCGGTCGCCGTAATGGAAAACCGGCATGAGGGTGGATGCAGTCGTGTCTGGATTCTCTTCGGGGTCTGCATCGGTGGGACGAGGGCTATAGATGTTCAGGCGGATGCCGGAGTGAGCGGGTGCGGCTTGGCCCGTTGCTGTTTGTACCTCTTCGCTTTCGACGTCTAGGGTTTGGCGGAGTTCGCCGGAGCCTCCTGGCTGCAGGCGGCCGTCATGGGTGACATGGGCGGTGATTTGGAGTTCGTGGCGGTCGGCGTAGGGTTGGATGCCGGTGTCGAGGCGAGTGGACGCTCCGCGGACTTGAATGTGAAGAGCGCCGACGAGGAAGAGAGAGCCCAGCGCAAGAGCCCACCCGAAGGGGGACCGGCGTCGAGCGAAATAGGCTGCGGCAATACGAATACTGCGGCGGCAACGACCCACCACAATGCGGGGCGCCATTGGTAAATGGCGGCGACAATTCCAGACGAATAAGCGATGGCGGCCCAGAGCATGGGCTGGCGGAAGGCTTTGAAGCGGAAGGCAGGAGGCGGGGAGGGCGGAGGTATGGAGCTGGCGCGGCTTTCCGAGGACGACGTCGAATCAATCGAAAAGATCCGACATCATGCTCCGGATTATCAGTGTCTTTTTCTTTCGCTCCTCTGGGGCCTGGTCCGTCTTTCCGCAAGCGACCCACGGCTTGCGCCCCCTCGACAAGCTCACGGCAGGCTGTGGGCTGCATTCTTCCGCCGCTTCGCTGCCGGATTCTGGGGAATGGGTACGTCCGCTCCGCGGCGGAGCCCTTCTCAATTTTCGCTCTACGTCCTAAGAGCCAAATGCACAACGCTTTCCAGGTGGTAGGTTTGCGGGAACAAATCCAGCAGGTGCACTTGCTCGACGCGATATCCGGCGGCGAGCAGGAGCACGAGATCGCGGGCCAGCGTGGCCGGATCACACGAGACATAAATAACGCGTGGCGCGCCCAAGGTCGTCAACAACCGCGCCACGCGTTCGCCCAAGCCACTTCGGGGCGGGTCCACCACCGCTAGGTCGGGCCTATTGAAAGTATGAGGGAGGACTGCGCCCTTCCCGGCTCGCCCCGAATTTTCCGCACGAGCCAGGTACTGCTCCGTTGTCGCCTGGATCACCTCTCCATGTGAGAGCCGATTGTAAGCAAGATCGGCGGAGGAAGTCTGTGACGCCTCAACAGAAACGACGTGATGAATGTCCCGAGCCAGGGCTGTGGAAAACAGCCCCGCTCCGGCGTAGAGGTCGAGAGCCAGCTGGCCGGATTGACCTTCAGTGACGATCTTTACGAGTTCATCCGTCAAGTGGCGGTTGGTTTGAAAGAACGAACCGGCGCTGACGCGATAAGAGGCTCGACTGGTCTGGTAGGTCAGGTGGTCGGCGCCGACCGTCACCAATTTTTCCTGGGCGCCCGGCTTGCGATCCCCGGGATTGGGCTCGCGAAAAGCGACGACTCCAGCGATCTCAGGAATGGAAGTGCGGAGTTCCTCGGCCCAGACACGAACGGCGGCTCGGCGGGCTTGGCCGGAGCAACGGACGTCCGCCAGCAGTTGCGTGTCGTCCGCGTTAGCGAAGAATTCGACTTCGCGGACACCCTGTGGAACTTTGCCCGAACGGCCGCTCTGCCACAGGGCGGCGATGCCTCGGTTAATGAGCGGTGAGCTGATCGGGCACTCTTCGACTGCGAGCAGCTCATGCGATGCGAGTTTGTAATATCCGGCGGCGAATGTTGGGTTGACTTGTACCTGCAGGCGGGATCGGTTGCGGTAGTTCCACGGCGGCGATGGATGTACTTTTATCGCTTCGGATAGTTCGAGCTTGGCCGTGCGGCGCAGCGTCTCGCGCAGGATTTCTTTCTTGATCTCTAGCTGGTGTTCGTAGGTGGTGTGCTGGTAGTGGCAGCCTCCGCAGCGTGCGAAATACTGGCATGTAGGCTCGATGCGCTGCGGAGAAGGTTCGACGATGGCGTTGGCCTCTGCGCGGGCGAAACCAGACTTCTGCTCGGTGAGAGAGGCCTCGATTTTTTCTCCTTCGAGCACGAAGGGGACGAAGACGGCCTTGCCGCGGCCGCTGTCTTTTTCATTGGGCGATGCGGCTGGCAGACGGGACAATCCGTCGCCGCCGTAGATCAGCTTTTCAATTGTGAGGAGCAAGTCTTGATTCTAAATGACAAGTCACAGCGCCCGGCCCGCAGCGGCGCCGGAAGCCCATGCCCACTGGAAGTTGAAGCCGCCGAGGTGTCCGGTTACGTCCACGACTTCGCCGATGAAGAACAGGCCGGGAACTTTGCGGGCCTCCATGGTCTTGGCGGAGAGTTCGTCTGTGTCGATGCCCCCGGCCGTTACTTCGGCTTTCTCGTAGCCCTCGGTGCCTGCTGGAGTGATTGTCCACGCGTGTGCAAGTTGCTCCAGGTCGGCCAGCGCGGCGTTGGTCCACGAAGTGGGGACGTTGAGATCGAGCCAGCGGTCTGCCAGGCGCGTGGGCAAGGTCTTGCGAAATTCCGAGCGCAGGGATGCGACTGTTCGAGGCACTTTTGGATCGCGGAAAGTCGCGGTGAGTTCAGTCGTTGGCGCGAGGTCGATCGTGACTTGATGCGGCTTCTTCCAGTAGGAGGAAATCTGCAAGATGGCTGGTCCGCTGAGGCCGCGATGGGTGATGAGCATTCTTTCGCGGCACTGCTGGCCGTCGCAGGAGGCGATCACGTCGGCGGAGAGGCCGGTCAAGTCGCAGTAGTGGGCGCGGTCTTCGGGTTCGAGCACCAAAGGGACGAGTCCGGGCCACGGTTCTCGAATCTTCAAGCCGAATTGGCGGGCGAGGTCGTAGCCGAACGATGTGGCGCCGATCTTTGGGATGGATAGCCCTCCGGTGGCGACCACCAGCGCGGGTGCGTGGAATTCTGCATTCGGAGTTCGCACGACGAACTCGGTGGTCTTCGTTACTTCTAGAATTTTTGTGTTCAGGAAGATGCTCACACCGGCGGCGCGGCACTCTTCTTCCAGCATCGTGAGAATATCGCGGGCGGAGTGGTCGCAAAAGAGTTGTCCCAGAGTTTTTTCGTGATAGAGGATGTGGTGCTTCTCGACGAGGGCGATGAAATCCGCGGGGGTATAGCGGGCCAGGGCTGACTTGGCGAAATGCGGATTGGACGAGAGGAAATTTTCGGGCTGGCAGTGGAGGTTGGTGAAATTGCAGCGGCCTCCGCCGGAGATGAGGACCTTTTTGCCGAGACGCTCAGCGTGCTCGAGGACGGCGACGCGGCGTCCGCGCTTGCCGGCTTCGATGGCGCACATGAGGCCAGCTGCGCCACCGCCGAGGATTAGACCATCGAATGAGTGGATCACGTGGTTAGAACAGCGTACCTTAGCGGCTGAATCCACGCTTTCCAGAAGGATCGAGCTTCGCTCGATGACCGGATCGAAGCCCCGGTCCGACACTCACAGGTAAAACAAGCTTAGGCGCGGGAGGTGGTACTTCTCTAAAAGACGTTTGTGAACATACTGCTTTTGCAATTGGTCGATTTGGGCGCCGGACATTTTGCGGCGGTAGGGAGCGAGGTCGCGGTCGGCTTGGGCGCGGGCGGTGACGATCTCATCGTCGGGCGTGGACGCCAGCAGAACTGCGAAGAGCTTTTCTTCCAGGACGGCCAGGCGGCGCTCCAGGTCTTCGAGGCGAGCTGCTGATTTGTTTTCTATTTCTTCGGCGAGTTGGCGGAGAGTCTTCGCAGCATCCAAGGCAACCGATTGCGCGGAGACTCCGGTTCCCTGCGGCAACTTGGCGGCTTCCAGCAAATCGGCGTTGCGGCGCAGGAAAGGCACTACCACTTCGGGCTCGAAGCCTTGACTGGCACGGGGTTTGGCTGGCGACTCCGCCGCTGAGGCAGCGCCGACCGCTGCTTCCTTCATGTCTTCGGCGGCGGCCAGCACCAACTGCGAGCAGTAAGCCAGACTATTCACTTTCTTGGTTTTCGACGGGCGCTGGTCGTAACGGTCGAAGGCTTCGTCGATGCCGCGCAGCACGGCTTCGAGCGGAATGCCGGCGTCTTTCCAGGTGTCGATTAGGGCCCAGTCGAGGGTGGAGAGGAGGAGGCCTCCCCCGCGCCGGTGCAGGTATCGTTCCTCGATTTCGGTGAAGTAGTTGAAGTAATTTTCCACGGTGGGTCAGCGGGCAGGACGCGATGACAGGGACGGTGCTGCGTCACCATTTTTTGCTTTCGCCTGCGGAGGCTTGGATTGCGTTTTCGGTGAGGTCTTCGCCACAGCTTTTGCGGCCGGAGAGTCCTTGCGCGGCGGGGCATTGCGCTCCCAGATGATGCGCAGGCCTTCCAAGGTGAGAAAGTCGTCCACGTGCTTGATGTATTTGGAACCTACGCCGATCATGGGGCCAAGGCCGCCGGTCGCGAGCACATTTGTTTCCGGGCCCAACTCTGCGAGCAGAAGTTCGAGAATGCCATCGACCAGGCCGAGATAGCCGTAATAGAGGCCGGACTGCAGGCTGCCAACGGTGTTCGATCCGATGACGCGAACGGGTTTGCGAATCTCTACGCGTGGCAGACGGGCGGTGCGCTCGAACAACGCGTCGGCTGAGATGCCGATGCCGGGGCAGATGACTCCGCCGAGATATTCTCCCTTGGCGGAGACACAATCGAAAGTAGTGGCGGTGCCGAAGTCCACGATGACGCAGGGGCCACCATGCTTTTCGAATGCGGCGACAGCATTGACGATCCGGTCGGCGCCGACCTCGGCCGGATTGTCGTAGTGCACCGGCATGCCGGTCTTGACTCCCGGCTCAATGAAGAGCGGGCGCAAATTGAAATAGCGTTCGCAAACCTGGCGGAGCACGGGATCGAGCGGAGGAACGACCGACGAGACGACGATGCCGTGAATGCCCTTGGCTTCGAGGCCAGCCATGGAGAATAGGTTGCGGAAGAGGACTCCGTATTCGTCGACGGTGCTGGTGCGCGAGGTGGCGACGCGCCAGTTGGCTACGAGATGCTCATAGCGCGGATCGTCGGCATCGCCGCCGGGGTGGACTTTGGCGACGAGGGCGAAGACGCCGAGGACCGTGTTGGTGTTGCCTACGTCTAGGACTAGGAGCATGGGTGCTTTCGGCTGTTAGCTACTAGCTCCTAGCTTCTAGCTAGGGCTTCAGGCGGACCTGTCTTCTCTTCACCTTTCTCTTACGGTCCCGCTCAATACTGTCTGCATTCCTTTTGTGGTTCGTACTTGCAAAAAGCCACGCTGATCGAGCCCTTCGGTGGTTCCTTCGAAGGACGTGCCGTTTTCCTGTATACGAACATCTTTGCCGAATAGCCAGGAGGAATTTTCGGCGAAACGGCGGAGAATCGACTCGCGCGTGTCAGAACCTTCCACCAATTGGCGATACTCGCGGTCGAGTGATTTTAGCAAAGCGGCGACTAGCTCCACGCGCGACCACTCGCTGCCGGTGACGAGACGCAGCGAGGTCGCAGCGAGTTCTTTGGGGAAACTTACCCGGTTCACATTAATGCCGATGCCAACCACGATGTAGCGGACGCGGGTGGCCTCGGCGTTCATTTCGGTGAGAATGCCGCAGACCTTCTTGCCGTCGATGAGGACATCGTTGGGCCATTTGAGGTCGGCGTTGACGCGGGAGTCGACTTGTTGAATCGCGTCGTGTACGGCAAGTCCGGCGGCGAGCGACAGCACCAAAACGTCTGAGGGCGGCAGAGCTGGCCGGAGGACTGCGGAGCAGTAGATGCCGGTCGATCGCTCGGACTGCCACGCGTTGGCACCGCGACCGCGGCCTGTGGTTTGTTCTTCCGCGAGAAAGACAGTGCCCTCGGGAGCGCCTTCTGCGGCGGCCGCCATGGCTGCAGTGTTGGTCGATCCGATCTTGTAGAAGTGGAGCAGGTGCTCGTCGAACATGGTGCCGCGAATGAGCGACGTGAGAACTTCGGGTAACAGGAGATCGGGGACCGAGCGCAGCTGGTAGCCGGTGGCGGGATGCCCGGCAACGTCGACCCCTAGTCCGCGCAGTTGCTGGATCATCCGCCATACTTCGGAGCGGCTGGAAGAAATCTCCTGAGCGATCTTAGTGCCGCTGACTACTACGGTGGCGTGCTCCATGAGCAGACGCACGATGCGGCCCAGGCGAACATCGGTGGGCTGTAACTGGTGCGCGGCGGTCACTTTGCTGCGCGCCGGGTGCATGCGAATTGGGGCGGGCTTGCTGATGCGGAGATTATGCGCGATTCGCGGGGAAACAACAATCTGGCGCAGAAAAACACCGCGAGCACGCGGACACATTTGCAGCGACTCTGTGCCCTCCCGGGTTCCAGAGGGGCGAGGGTTGGGCGATTCAAAAAGCGAACCCCAGCGGCTGGACGCCGTGTCATTAGGGGTGCGGGCGTGGCACGACTAAAGCCGTGCCCTTCCCAAAACCAACTCGGCTATTGGGCGGTTTCGGTGAAGGTGACCACCGGGTGGCCTAGCGCATACTGGCCTTCGGCGGTTACGTGGACTGCGCCCGCGGTGGCGGGGAGCGTCAGGACTACTGCAGCTTTGCCGGATGAATCCGTCGTGACAATCCGACTGGAGAGCGAACCTCCGCTGGCGGTGAACAGAACCGTTCCTCCGGCGGCGCTGCCTCCTGATTGGCCGGGGTTGAGGGTCACCGAAAGATTCAGCCTGGTGCCGGCGGCCGCTTTCTGATTGTCGCCGGTCTTGGTCAACGACGCTGACGGATTCCCTACAAGGATCCATCCGCTTTGCTGTTGGGCTATGCCCGTGGTGTCGGTGCTCGGGACGGTGTAGTGGTAGAAGCCGGGAGTGGTTCCAGCGGTTACGGTAATTTTCCCGACCTGGCCGGGGCTCAGGATTGGCTGCGTCACGGCCAGGGTGATGCCACTATCGGACAGCGGAGTTCCCAGGGTGACGGTCGCCGTTCCTGTCATTATCTTCGGCTGGAGGATCACTTTCTTGGCGGCGGCGACCATGGTCGTGTCGGGATTCATGTCCCACTCGGCACCGGGCATTTGCATTGTGCCCGTCACCACGAGCAGCGTGGCGGTGTAGGGCGCGAAGGTGATTGCCGGAGACCACGACTTCGTGGTTGAGGCCACAATCTTGGTTGGATTCGTGGAGGCCAGAGTGTAGGACCTTACTTGCTGCGGCGTGAATCCGGCCAGGGCGAACTGCGCCTGCACCGTGTTAGCCGGATCTTTATTGAGAACGAGGATCGTCATGCTCTTGCCGGTGGAGTTCAGCGCGGCGTAGCTGCTGAACAGATTCGGATCGCCGGTGTTTGCGTCGGCAACAGAGATGGTGGCGAACTTGTGATGCAGTCCGTCGTAGTTGGTGAATAGTTTCAGCGCGAGGTAGTTGGGATTCGCGGGATCGGGGGCGACCCAGCGCGAGGCCAGATGCACGCGTTCGCGGCCGAGAATACCGTAGGCGTCGGCGTCTCCGAGGGCGGTCGAGAAATCGGACTCGCCGGCAACGGCTGCGCTCCATTCGGTGAAGCTGATGGGCGTTCCGGGATAAATCATGTTGGCCACCGCGCGAAGACGCGGAATGCGGAAGGGGATGGTCTTGTTGGGCTGAATGAAAGTGGCCCACGGCTGATTGATGGAGCCGGACTCGCTGACGTACGTTGGGTCCCAGTAGTCGCGGTAAATGCGAACGGCGAGGGCCTGCTTCTGCGCCTGGGTCCATGATGAAGTGTCGGGGGTATCGGGGTAGGCGTGCAGGTCAAAGATGTCGACGGAGCGTGTTCCCGCGACTCGATCGCGCCAATAGACTTCGTTCAGCCACCACGGCAGGAAATCGACTCCGGCGTGCGCGCCTTTGTCGTTGCCGTTGGCGCCATTCCAGTAGAACCACCAGCAGCAGGTCACAGGACCAAGGCGGATGGCTTTGGGGTCCCATCCTTTCAACGCGCGGGCTTCGGTCAGGAAGGTGTCGCGCATTTCGTTGTATGCGGTGGGGTTGGGATGGACGTCGCGGTGGGTTCCTCCCCAGATTTCGATCTCGTTGTCCATGTTGTAGAAATGGGGAGCGGTGCCGAATGCCGCAGCCAGAACGGCAGTCCACTGGTTGCGGTAGACGCTGCCGGGAGGATCGCTGGCGCCGGGCTGATCGAGCAGGGGGACGTTGGCGTCGTTCGGATTGGCGGTGAGCGTCGTGGAGCAATCCGTCTTCAGGCCGTCACCAGCGTCGGTGTTGTAGGGATCGACACTGCACTGGGCACCGTACTTCGCTACGGAAAAGCTCCAGTGTCCGTTGCCATTGCCTTCGGCGCTCTTGGCCACCCAGGGCAGCATCACCATGGTCATGAGTGGATGGCTACCCGCTGCCTTCACGTCCTGGATGAACTTGGCGGAATCTGCGTCGCCGATTTCCGAGTAGTTGAAATCCTCGTAGTACCAGTCATTCGCGGCGTTGTTGGTGAGGAGTTTCCAGTTGTAGCGCGAAGTCGAGTTGCCTCCCCAACGAACTACGCTCAGTCCGCTGTCGGTGATGGTGGCGGCGTCTTTTGGATAGGCTCCGCCGTAAACGTAGGAACTGATCGTGTGCCGGTTGCTGAGCACGTCGATACTGACGTTGACATTGACGGTGGCGGGAGGGGAATCCTGCTCGGCTGGAGCGGCGGACTGGCGAGGAGTTGGGCTGGTTTGCGAGTTCGGTTGGCGTCCGCTTCCGGAGGACGCGCTGACGACGAACAACACCAGGCATAGCGATGCGAGAGGACGGGCGAAGGGAAACATGGGGGAGGGCCTCCGTGGTGTTTAATCTAGCGCTAAAGAGAGTGGGCGGGGAAGCACAGAAGTGCATTGGTCGGAAATCCGGAAAAACCTCACGCTCGGCTCCGCTCGGAGCCAGCTTTCTCGCAAAGAAGGCGAGAAATGGGGCATCCATGACTATGTGCCTGTCTCACCGAACCTCGATTGTGGACACGCTCAGGGCAGGGAGAGAGACCGTCATCGAGTCACCACTTACGGCCATTTGTCCTACCGGAACTGGATGCACCGGGTTTTGCCCCTGAGCTGAACTCGCCGTGATCTGATAAATGTAGGCGGTGCCCGAGAGCGGCATTCCGTTGATGACCGTCACTTGCACAGCAGTGGAACGATTGATGGCGACGAATACAGCCCGTCCCGCCGTGGTGGTGTCTGTACTCGCATAGACGGCCACCTTCGAGACGTCACTGGACGTCGCCTGAATGGAAGTATCTCCAAAGTCCGCATTCGCTCCGTCGAATCCGCGGAATGCCCGAAAACCGGCAAGAGCATAGTCATAAGTGCCGCTGGGAGGCCAGAGGTTGGCTGCGAACAGTCCCTCATTGCCAAAGACGCCGAGCATGTCAGCCTGGGCGATTGTTCCCGCTATGTGGTTCCAGCCTCCGCCTTCGTACTCGGTGATTGAAATGCCTTTCATGGCGGGAAACTCGGAACTGACCTTGGCTTGCAGGCGAGGCAAGATGCGGATTGGGCTATTGCCGAGTTCCTGAAAGATCCAGGGATTGCTGTTGTTGTCGTCATTGAACGTGGGATCCCAGAGGTCACGCGGACCCTGCACTATCAATTGCACTTGGGCATCCGTCAGAGTGCTGCTGGTGAGATTCAGAATTCGAGTGCCGTTAGCGTCGTAGATCTCGGGGTACCAGTGAAAATCATATACATCGACCAAAGGCTTGCCGTAGGTGGCCGAAGCGGTCTTCATCGCCGCAAGATACTTGTCGGGGAACCAGTTCGTCCCGTTCGGCGTGGCGCTCAATTCACCTTGCCAATTGTAGATGCCTTGAAAGCCGTAATGGACCGGTCCGAATATCACGAGGTTGGGAAACTGATCCTTGAGGGCCTTCGTGAGATTGATCGTCTTTGTGATGTAGTTGTCGGACGAGACTGGAGTCGGTCCCTGCACTTCGAGATGAGTGGAATTCCACAATTCGGGCTCGTTGTCTAAGCTCACGAAAGTTGGCAATGCGGGATTGGCGCCGAAGATTCCCGGAAGTTTCTGATCCATGGCCCAGAGAAATTCGTCCATGTAGACGTAGGCGTCGGAGGTATCGGGTGACGTGGTGAATGGAGCAGGAGTAATGCTGGACTTCTTGTCGATGACCGTCTTGAAGCGCGTCATGTCTGGCGGATTTGTCACGCTGACCGGGCCGTTCTCGTCGGCTGAAACCAAACCCTGGAGCTGGACCGTGATCAGACTCGCCATGCCGACGCCGTGGTCCCCGGCAACAAAGCTGCGCTGGGCTTCAGCTGGAACACGGCTAGAGCTTAGGTAGTTGTCATTGTTGTAGATGTAGTCGCTGCCTGCATTGGACGCATTGGTCTCCCAGTTATAGGCAGTCCAGCGGTTTCCACCCGCGCGATCGAAGGTGAGATGGGGTGGAGCTCCCGTCACACCGTTGTAGAAATTGATGCCATAAATCCATGGAGAGATGGGCTTCGTCTGCGCAGGATCAACGGTGATGGTCACGTCGGGCGGACCAACTACAGGCATCGCACCGACCTCCGCCGAATTTGGACTCTCACCGGAGGAGTTCACCGCGGAAACTACATAGTAGTAAGTTGTGCCATCGGTCAGTCCCACGTCTGTGTAGCCGGTCGCGCTCGGAGCAGCCACCTGAGTATATGGACCGCCGGTTGTCGTGCTCCTCTTGACGTGATAGCTGCTTGCACCAATACTTGCGGTCCACGACAGGATTATCTGCTTGTCTCCCACAAATGTTGCCAGGCCAGTGGGGGCTGACGGAGGATTGCCTCCGCCTCCAGTGCCACCACCAGATGTTCCGGAGCCTCCGCAGGCTTGCAACAGCGAGACGGCCAGGATGACCAGGAGTAAAGACGAGAGGCGCGCACTTCGGAGGGGGCTTGCCATAACGATTATGTTACCGAAAACGGCGCGAATTCCGTGGAGAAAGATCGGTCACGAAAGTGACGGCGGGGAGCGACTAGAAGGACATATCGCAGGACAAGATTAGGCCGGCACGACGCGCAGGCTCATATCCACGGCCTGCGGGGATTGAGTGAGGAGGCCGATGGAGATGAAATCGACGCCGGTCTCGGCATAGGCACGGACGTTGTCGAGGCGAATGCCTCCTGAGCACTCTAGCGGAATGCGGCGCCCGCCTTTCTGGAGATCAGGCTGGGCACAGCGCTCGACGGCGCGGCGGACATCGTCGACGGACATGTTGTCGAGCAACATGGCCTCGCCACCGTGCGCGAGCGCGAGTTCCAGCTCGTCGAGGGACCGCACTTCTACTTCAATGATCTGGGAACCGCGGCGATTGCGGATGGCGTGTTCGAGAGCGGGCGCGATGCCGCCGGCCAGGGCGATGTGGTTGTTCTTGATGAGCACTCCATCGGAGAGGTCGAGGCGATGATTCTGTCCACCGCCGCAGCGCACGGCATTTTTGTCGATCACGCGCAGGCCGGGCGCGGTCTTACGCGTGTCGAGAATGCGAGCCTTGGTACCCGATACAGCTTCTACGAATTTGCGCGTCAAGGTGGCGATGCCGCTCATACGCTGCAGGAAGTTCAGGATGACGCGCTCGCACGAAAGAATCACGCGGGCATTGTGGCGGACTACCGCGACGGATTGTCCGGAGCGCAGGCGGACGCCGTCGAAAATTTCGGGATGGGTGGTGACTTCGTAGTGTGCGGTGACGGCTCCGTCGAGCGCGGCGTAAACGTCGAGAATGCGGGCGACGCAACCGATTCCAGCGAGGATGCACTCCTGCTTGGCGATGATGGTAGCCGAGGCGCGCAGGTTGGGATCGATGCAGGCGTAGCTGGTTGCATCGCGCGTGGCCCGGTCTTCGAGCAACGCGTTCTCGAGAATGGCGGTGATGCGTCGGCTATTCCAGTCCATAGAGCAGTTGCCAGTTGTCAGTACCCAGTTGCCAGTGAACCCGAACTCATGTAGGGACAGCCGCCCTCGGTGTCCCTACATTCAGCAACCCAATTCTTTCATCTTGCTCTTCGTCTTCTCCAACAGAACGGTCAACTCTTCTGCTCTCCTGCGCAGACCTTCAACCACCTTCGCCGGAGCCTTCGAGAGAAATTGTTCGTTTCCCAGTTGCTTCTGGTTGTTGGCGAATTCTTTTTCCAACTTCTCCAACTCTTTCTTCAACCGCTCGCACTCTGCGGCTACGTCGATTTTTCTCTCGTAGAGCACATGCACGTCGAACCGCGCGGTGCTGCGGGCGCCGGCTTGGTTGGAGAGCGAGCTTTCCACAAATGTGATCTTCTCCACGTTCGCAAGGCGCTCGACGGCGCCGCGGTTGTGTTCGATCATCGTACGAATCTGAGGTTCATGGGCGAAGACCTCGATTGGGACCTTCACCTTGGGCTCGACTTTCAGTTCCGCGCGCAGGTTGCGGACCGCAACGATCAAATCCTGCAGGATCGCCATCTCGGTCTCGGCTGCCAGGTCAAAGAGTTTTTCGTTCGCCTGCGGATACTCCGCCAGCGCGATCGATTTGAGTGGAGGCTGGCCCTCATACATAGCCTGCCAGATTTCCTCCGTGATGAACGGCATCACCGGATGCAGCAGGCGCAGTGAGGCATCGAACAGGTTGACCAGGTTCGCGCAGGCGGCCTTCGCCGCGGTTGTGTCGGCGCCTTCTTCGAAATTCAGGCGCGGCTTGATCAGTTCCAGGTACCAGTCGCAAAACTCTCCCCAGAAGAAATCGTAGATGCGGTTCGCGGCTTCGTGGAAGCGGTAGGTGTTCAGCGCATCGTTCACGTCGGCGGCGACGCGATTGAAGCGGGAGAGAATCCAGCGGTCTTCGAGCGCGGCGGCTCTGAAGCCTTCAATCCCAGTCCCAGAACCTGCGGGCCCGCGGCCCTGGACAGCCGAGGGCGGCTGTCCCCACATGGGTGCGGGTGGATCCCACACGAATCTCAGACGGTCCACGTTCATGAACATGAAGCGGGCGGCGTTCCAGATCTTGTTGGCGAAGGCGCGGTAGCCGTCGGTGCGGTTCTCGTTGAACGCGATGTCGGTGCCCGGCGCTGCCATCGCGGCCAGCGTGAATCGCGTGGCGTCGGTGCCGAAGCGCTCGATGATCTCGAGCGGATCGACCACGTTGCCCTTGGTCTTCGACATTTTCTGGCGCTCAGCGTCGCGTACCAAGGCGTGAATGTAGACCTGGCGGAAGGGCACGCTGTCGTCCTTCTTGTCTCCCCATCCGCCGGCCTTCTTGATCGCCGAATCCTGCTCGTGGCCCTGCATGAAGTGGCAACCGAACATGATCATGCGAGCGACCCAGAAGAAAAGAATCTCGTACGCGGTGATCAGAAGCGTCGTGGGATAGAACACCGCTTGATCGCGAGTCCTCTCCGGCCATCCCAAGGTGGTGAACGGCAGCAGCCCGGACGAAAACCAGGTGTCGAGTACGTCGGTCACTTGCTCAAGCTTTGCGCCGCCGCACTTGGTGCACTTTGTCGGCTCCTCGCGGGCCACAATGATCTCTTTGCAGCCAACACAGGTCCACGCGGGAATGCGATGGCCCCACCACAACTGCCGGGACACGCACCAGTCGTGGATGTTGTTCATCCAGTTCAAATAGATGGTGCGGTAGTTGTCGGGGACGATCGTGATCTCGCCGCTCTCCACAGCTTCGCGTGCGCGATCCGCCAGCGGCTTGATTTTGATGAACCACTGCTCAGAGAGGCGCGGCTCGACAACGGTGCCGCAGCGCTCGCACTTTCCCACCGACAGCGTGTGGTCTTTTTCTCCGACGAGGAATCCCTGCTCCTGCAGATCGGCCAGCACACGCTTGCGCGCCGCGAAGCGGTCAAGACCGGCGTATGCCCCGGCGTTGGCGTTCATGCGGGCATGCTCGTCCATCACGGTGATCTGCGGCAGATTGTGACGCAGGCCGGCCTGAAAATCGTTGGGATCGTGCGCCGGAGTGACCTTCACAGCACCCGTGCCGAACTCCGGCTGAGCGAGTTCGTCGGTGATGATCGGGATCTCGCGATTCATCAGCGGCAGCAGAACTTTCTTGCCGTGTAGATGCGTGTAGCGTTCGTCTTTCGCGTTCACTGCGATAGCAGTGTCGCCGAGCATCGTCTCCGGCCGCGTGGTCGCGACCGTGATGAACTCCGGTTTATCAGAGGACGATCCGACAACCGGGTAGCGAATCTCCCACAATTTTCCGGCGGTCTCTTCATGCTTGACTTCGAGATCGGAGATCGCCGTTTCGTGCCACGGACACCAGTTCACGATGTAACTTCCGCGATAGATCAAGCCCTCTTCGTAGAGGCGGACGAAAACTTCGCGCACGGTGCGCGAAAGATTGTCATCCATGGTGAAGTATTCGCGGTCCCAGTCAACCGACGCGCCGAGGCGCTTCATCTGGTCGAGAATCGCGCCGCCGTATTCGCGCTTCCATTCCCACACGCGCTCGATAAACTTCTCGCGACCCATCTCGCGGCGCTTCTTGCCTTCCTTCTCAAGCTGTTTTTCGACCATCATCTGCGTGGCGATACCGGCGTGATCGGTTCCGGGAAGCCACAGCGTGATGAATCCGCGCATCCGATGCCAGCGCACGATGATGTCCATTTGCGTCTGGTTGAGCATATGGCCCATGTGGAGGCGACCGGTCACGTTGGGTGGAGGGAGGAGCAGCGTGAAGACAGGCCGCGTCTCGCCCTGAGGCGGCGTGGGAACGGAGAAGAGTTTTTCTTTGATCCAGTAGTCGGCCCAGCGCGTTTCAATCGCACCCGGCTCGTAAGCTTTGGGCAATTCGTGGGGCATCTTTGTGTGCGATGACGGGATTCGGCACAGGAGAATCCGCCAGCGGAAGAGTAACTCTTGATCTTACAGGCGCGAGAAAAGAAGGGTCAAACTGCCGTAGGGGTGAGAACACAGAGGGAGGGAATATGCACCCCTAACCTCCTTCACACGAAGGCGATTCGCAGGCGAATGAACCTCCGAGCGCTTGTCTTTTGCGTTGCCGTTCGCGCTCCGCAGCGCGCCGCTTCTCAGAGCGTTGGTAGGCTCGATATTTTTCCGTGCGTCTATAGGCGCGCATGTAAGCGCGTTGTTTCGCGAGAAATTTTTCCGTTCGTGCGTAAGCGCGTCGGGAGGCGCGTCCCTTCTCCGAGTGCACCCAGGCGTAGCGCAATGCACGGCGTTTCTCTGAGCGCTCGTAGCCCCGAGATTTTTCTGTGAGCCGATAGGCGCGGTGGTAGGCGCGCATGTAGGCGCGGATTTTCTCCGTGCGTCGATAGGCGCGATATTTCTCTGTCTGCCTGTAGGCGCGTTGACGTTCGCGGTTTGCAGCGCACCGCTTCTCTGAGCGGATGTACGCGCGATATTTTTCCGTCTGTTTGTAAGCGCGTTTGTAGGCGCGCTGGCGCGCACGGCGTTTCTCTGCGGCTAGTGCAACCTGCTTAGGCGTAGGCTTTCGTTTTACCACCTTGCGTGGTTCGACCGCTCTGTGCCCTATCGCATCGTTGTACTCAACCGCCCATTGGCGCGCACGATTCATGGACAATCCATATGCATCCAGTATGGCATCCCATTCTGCTACTTGTTCCGAACTCGGACAGGGAATCGGCTGTGCACTGGCATTAACTTTCTTATAGTCCTTACAGTCGTTCCTGCGGCGCAACAACTTCTGCTCGCGTTCCTCCGGGGAAAGCCTTGCCCGTCGAAGCCGTGCCAGTTCATTTTTGCGTTCACGTCTGCGCCTTTGTTCCTCGGCTGGAAGTGCTGAGAGATAACGTCGTTGTTGCTCGTAAAAGCGCTCACGTTTTTCAGGAGCGAGTGTCCTCCATCGCTGCCGCCCATATTCCCGACCCGACTTACGTCTGCGCTCCCTCTCCTCGGCGGGCAGTGCTGCGTAGCGGCGCCGTTGGTACTCGTTTATTTCCTCACGGTGATTCCGCTTGTAATCTGCGTTGTAATCTCGTCGTCGGTCACGTCGGGAGGCTAGTTGTTCTAGTGTGGCTTGGGGAATCGGCTCAGTGATTTTGCGAACCTCCATTTGAGTTCCCTTCCTGGTGGCATGTGTGTGGCCCCTTGGTCCTTCGCTGCGCTCCGGCGCGACTATGAGTCTTCTTCAGAACGGAACAAGGCAGGAAAAAATTAGGGGATAACTCAGCGAACGCCATACCGGAGCACAGCGACAGAGGCAACCCCAAGGAAGGAGAACTGCCTCTCGTTGTAATCTTAACTACGCACCATCGCCGAGCCGGGCCATCACTTTGCGATCGAATTCGTCAAGGCGTCGCATAATCCTTTTCTCGCTACGCCTGATCGCCACCTCCAGCCGCAGGGCGAGTTTGATCTTTTTCCGGCCAGTCAGATCGAACTCTTGAGGTGTTCCATCGTTGCATCCATCTTTGTTCTCTCCGTGCCTATGGGGATGGATTCGACCTTGGTCCCGCATTCCCCGCAGAAGTTTTGCACTGGGATGACAGGCGCACCGCAGTCGACGCATTGCTTCTTTGTCTCCACAAGCGGCTCGCCGCACCGAGTACAGAACTTCATGCCCGTAGTGATGTGGTAATTCGGGCAGCGTTTCATAGGGGGCCTGACGTACTTGTATGGTTCTGTACGACTGGGTGGTTCTGTATTACTGATTGCGCCGGTCGGAGTTCTTCCAGTTGCTTCTGCAAGCCGGTTTCGACCCGGAGGAAGTCGATAATCGCTTGAGTGTTGTTGCGACCCGCTCCCAGAATGACAACTTGTTCGGTGTCCGCATTCTTGGGTTTCGCCCACACGCCAAGATGGGCCTTGTCAGCCCAGTCACGGTTACTGCGGCTCCAGTTCATGCCGGCGATCGTGTCGTAGATTTGGGTGCGCTCAGAGGGTGTCAGTTCAAGTCCGCGATGTGTCATGTCATGCCTGATCACGCCCAACGCCTGCCAGCCGGGAGCCGAAAGGTGCAAATCTTTTCGTGCACCCCATTTTTCACCCATTCTGGTTTGAATTTCGATGAAGAATTCAACGATTGAATGCAGCTCGCTCTTGAACGTTGCATCCGTTAAGTTGGGGTTTTGCGCCGACGCCAAATTACTCTCTTGGAAGTCACGTCCCTCTGTTGCGCCTCTTACAGCACGCACTAACACACTTTGCACCACAAGGGCAGTGGATTTTTTACCCAGGCTGGCAGCACGAACCTCCATGCCCCCAAAGTCCTTAATAAACGATTCCTTGGACAGTTCGTTGGCGAGCGACACATATATATCGGCTTGATCCAATGCGAGATTTACATTGGCGGGGACACGATGCACGCGGAAGTTAAAATCCACAAAAAGTTGGCCGAGGTCAGTGACTGAGAGTGGCGGTGTTCCCGGAGGCGGAACGTAGAACGTGACCGGAAAAACGATTGAATCGACCAACTCTGCTCCCTGAGGCGATTCTTCCCTGAGATCGAGGCAGGCGGTGATTCGTCCGAGGCCATCGAGAACCATTCGAACTCCCCGATCGTGCACAAGGAGAACACCGACGGCTGGATCCTCAGAAAAGGGCTTAAATTCCGTGGGCTCCGTCAGGCCAATCGAGATCGCCGGGAATGCGGCAATCATGTTGCGCGATACAAGCCTTTGTTCGAGGTAGGCAGTCAGACTGTCCCGGCGTCCCGGGCTCGTTGACCGTTGAATCTTCTTATAGATGCTGTAGAGGTCATCGGGCAGCCGCTTCCAGTTCTTACCCCTAGGATCATGTCCCAAGACGTGTGGGATGTGCTTGGGTTTGATTTGAGTGGTGTAGGTGAGTAGCCGTTCACCGAACATGCCCTGTACACAAGGAATCTGGGTGTTAATATCGAGCGTAGCTGGGGACATGGTTCCCTCCTCATCAAGGTTGAACTTCCGGAATTGCGTATCCAAGACTGGACGGATGCTTCCGACTTGGAGCGCCTGGTTTTTTCTTGAGCGCGGCGATCGTGACCCATTCTCCACCGGCGAGAGCGTCTAATATTCTTGCCCGCTTGGTGAATTTCTTTTGGGCAAGCGTCTCGTCTCCGGTCCCGGCTGAGCTTGTTGCTTCGAATTCCACAGAAAAAGTTTTTGCTTCTGACTCATGCTCTCAAGCACCCGGGGTTCGTCGTTTGAGGAGAGTTTGCGATATTCCTGCGCCCGTTTTCTCTCTGACGCGCGGAATTTAGAGGACCTGGCCCGGCTCTGCCAATAAACCTTCTTTCTCTCGCGGCCGTGTTCGGCAAAGCAGTCAGGATGGTAAATCGGGTGCCCGTCCTTTGACCGTGCACGCTGTTTGTTGGCCCGGCCGGAGCGGTCATAGGGTATCGGCAGGCCACAATGCGAACAGCGGAGAGCGGCACCGCCCTGCTCCAACATGCACATCAGGTCGAGGTACAGGGCCGACTCGAATGTGTCCGGGACAATATCGAAGCGTTGCGACAGCAAGTCGCTTGTCTTTTCCAGCCCCCTGATGAGGTCCTCCCTTTTTGCAATCTCTTTCGCGCTGGCTGCGATGCGCTTTGCGATTGATTTTCGCCTCTTCTCGTAGACAGCGAACTTTCCGACTTCTTTCACCCACTCGAGAACAGTGGCTCTGGAGATCGTGAGGTCTTTGTCGCGAGGGCAATCGAGAATCAAGTTTTCTGAGAATCCGTGTAGAAGGGAACTGGGCGGTGTGTCTGTAAGATCCAGTATGCGGGGGCTCACGTTATCAGGCCACTCATCGTGGTCCAAATGATGCGCTAGCGCCCAGTCGCCATCAAGCGCATCTACCAGGATGCATTTGCCAAGCGGATTGGACGGACTCCCTCCGTAACCCCAGTCGAATCCGGTCATATCGTCAAAACCGAGCCAGCGGTTTTCACAACGCTTAAGGGGATATTTGTTGCCCTTCGTATCAACCACCCACACAAATGTACGTCGGTCAGGCCCGTGACGCTCCCCAAAATAGACGCGCCCCGGATCGGTGCACGGCACGGGAAGGGCCTGCACGATTAGGTTGATGTAGTGCTCGAGTGACATACGAACCGAGTCCTCGTAAGCCGAGTAGTGCTCGATCAGCTCCGGGTGCATTTGTTTGAGCTGCTCATTTACGAATTCTGTTTGCTCCGGGGGTAGCCAGCAGCGCTCGCCCCAATTGCTCTGGCCGATGTGATCATCTTGTTTTTGGCGGTTGAGCAGCCCCTCCATGACCCATTTGAGCCGTTCCTGGATAGGAGCGAGCACTGCGGCGGCGTTCAGGCACTCCTGGGACTCCCATGTTTTGCCCAAAGTGAACCGTCGGAAGAATTCTTCTTCGGAAGCGACCTGGTGCAGGAGCTGCCACAGCAGCTTTGCCATGCGCTGGCGGGGCGCATCCCATGTCCAACAAATCTCGACGGGGTCGTACCGGACCACCTCATCAAGCTCCTCTTTCGTACGGCAGAGCGAACCGAAGAAATTCTGCAGTGAGTGATCGTCCAGGCCGATACGGCAAAACTCGATACAGGCCCACTCTTGGTACTGAGTGCGAGCCTTGTATTCTTTCTCGGGGCAACGATCATCGGCATTTACCTGCAGTCGGCAAAAAAGTTCTGTGAATGAAAGAACATTGCCAAAGGGGGAAACGTCTACGATTTCGGGATAGCTATAGCCCATTCCCGTCGTCCCTCCCACCTCTCTCGCTGGTTGTCGCTCCTCTGACATGATGACTCTCCGCCCTTCCTGCCGATTTTTCATTATTCCGACTATCTCCGATTCGTGCTAGATGTTCAATTGGCTGTACGCTGTCTAGTACGTTTATGGCAGCAGGCCTCCTATCCCCAGACTTTGGTGCGTTTCGCGCGAAAACTGGTACGAGATCATTTTCGAACTGGCACTCGGCGGACAACATTCTTAAGGAGTTGCAGTGATCGCGCGTGTACTGGTTGGCCTCTTCGTGCACGCACGATCGTATGCCGACTCAATCCAGTTTCGAATTCCAGGAAGGCCAGCGGTATCCCAAGCAGCCGGTTTCTGAGTTGCTCATCGGCAATACCGGTGTCAGAACCATATCGCACAAGGAACGGCATGAGCGTACTGATGTCGTCGTTTTGTTCCCAGCCTCGCTCCGTTTCTTTGCCGATCAGATGAAAACTCGTGGCCGTGACGGGATATCGCTTGAGCAAACCAGCAGTGTCCTGTCTGCAAAGGCCGCCATCCGGCGAGAAGCTCTTGGCTTCGCGATGGCCGTGATACTGCTGGAAAACCATTTCAAATGTTTGCACCACGAAAGGTACACTCGGCCTCTCCAGACTCTGAGCTGTGCCGTCGTGAATGTTTACATGAGGCAATTTCATCCATTGAGATGAATCTTTTTCGAATGGAGCCAACAGAGTGAGCGGAACGTTGGTCAGGTTCACCAGAACTGGAGACAGCGCAAAGTTGTAGGGTCGCGCCTGGTCCCGTCGTAAACGACGCAGTGCTGCCATGACATTGGGTGTGCTGATGGCAATCCTTCTCATAACCGGAAGACGAAACCATTTTGGCTTGCGACAGCGGAATCCGAGAGCCCGGTTCAGCATCCACTGCCAGCCTTCCTTGACCCACGTCGCCACCTCGCACTCTGCGTCGCGACCCTCTTTTGGCCGATAGTAGAGTCCCAGACCGTGTTCGCTTACCTTGATGAGGTGAATCCCGGATTTCTCCTGGGTGTACAGAGCGTAGCGTTTTGCAGAAATACCATAGCCGTACAGCTGACGTTGACGACCCTCCGAATTGAAATTCAGTTCTTGGACGATGTTCAGGATTGAGCCTGGAATCACCCTCCTGTCATAAGGATTCAGAGCCTCGAATCGATCGACTATTTCCCGAAGTCTTTTCCATGTCAATGCTTTGATGGCATCGCTTCCATCCGGCATACGATGCGGGCTGCCACTGCATGGGATGAGACCCCCGTGTTCTGACGAGACAATTGCCATCGAATCGGTGTCGCACATGAGGTATCCTGCGGAACCAAGGACGCGCGTTTATAGGTGGAGGACTTGCGGGGAGAATTCTTCCGTGAGGACTTCTTCTTTGATTTGGGAGGCTTGGATGCAGCAGTCTTAGAGACTGGCATGGACACACCTCAACAGGATGTGTCATCTGCCGGTCTCTGTTTGCTCAGCCTGAGCCCAGACTCGTTTTGCGTCCTCCCCTTCGCCCTCCCTTTTGCGTCCCCGCCACGATGACCAGGTGGCACGGTCTACTTAGAAAGGTTTGATGATCGACTTGATGTCAGACCATCGTGAGGTTTGGTCTACTCCGAGCTGTACCCTTCGGGGCAGGCTGTGAAACCCACCCGTAGGCATATCTACTTAGAGAACCGAAAGAGCAGCTATCGCTGCACTCCAGCGACTGCTCCGAGAGGAACAATCGCTGCGGTGGTGGAATTATCCGACCAAAGAGTAGCAAAGGTCAACCCGAGGAACTCTTAGCGATGTTATCTTTCTCATTTATAATGGGTTAGTACGCAATCAAACGGGCCTGCCGTCTGTTAGAGCAGACGACAAGCCCTGACCACCGTCGGAGGGTTAGCTCCTTGGCAGCTTCCAGCACCCTATCGCAACAAATCGTCTCCCGCAAATCTCAGGTCGGCAAGACTGGCGTTCTTACTCTTTCCGGTTTCGGAATCAAGGTGCGGATGCAGCGCGGCCACCTCGACATTGAGGATGGTGTAGGCATGGAACGGCGCACGATCAGACTTCCCCGTGTCGGGCACGGTCTGAAGCGGCTGATCGTGATCGGTTCAGACGGGTTCGTTTCGCTTTCCGCCTTAGAGTGGTTAAGCGCCCAAGACGCGTCGTTCGTGATGCTCGAACGCGACGGAAAAATCTCATGTGTTACGGGGCCAGTCAGACCATCCGAAGCAAAATTGAGACGCGCTCAAGCTCTGGCCGCTGGTAATGGCCAAGGTCTCAAAATTGCCCGAACTCTGATCGATGCCAAGCTGAAGGGCCAGGAACAGGTGCTGCGAGAACGGTTAAGTTGCCAAGGTGCAGCCGATGTGGTCTCAGGCTTTCGGAACAAGTTGGTTTCCGCAGACACGTTCGATGCGATCCGCATTGTGGAAGCAAATGCAGCTGCTTGCTACTTTCGAGAGTGGCGCGATATTCCAGTGAACTGGCCAAAGGCTGATCTCCCAAAGATCCCAGACCACTGGCGATTTGCGGGAAGCAGGCAGTCGCCCTTGACCAGTGGACCGCGTCTGGCTGTGACTCCTGTCCACGCCATCCTTAATTATTGCTTTGCTCTTCTTGAAGCCGAAACCAGACTAGCCGTTTCAGTTTTAGGTTTGGACGCAGGCTTGGGCGTGGGTTTGCACACGGACACCGCCAACCGGGGCTCTCTTGCTCTTGATGTTCTCGAACCCGTTCGTCCTCAGATCGAAGCGTGGTTGCTGAACTGGATTGCGAGCGAGCCATTTCGGCGATCCGATTTCTTCGAAACCGGAACCGGCAATTGTCGGCTTATGTCCACGCTCTGTACCAAGCTGGGCGGGACGACTTCTGTTTGGGGCAAGCTGGTTGCGCCTTGGGCGGAGTATGTGGCGCGAGCTCTATCGGCTGGCACTAAATCCGTGCGCGGGTACAACTCAGTTGCTCCGACGCGTCTCACACAGCGGCATCGCAAAGAAGCGAAGGGTAAGGTCTGGGAACCTAGAGTTAAATTCCCCAGATCAGATCATCTGTGTCGCGGATGCGGGAACCAAATCCTTGAAGGAAGCAACCACTGCAGTCAATGTGGGGTCATCAGTGCGACTGAACGTTTTATCGACGTTGCTCGCGTCGGGCGCCACACGGCGAATAGTCCCGAAGCTCAGCTGAAGCGGGCGAACACGCAACGACGAAATGCCCTGGCACAGCATGCGTGGAAGCCTTCTGATCAGCCAGATTGGCTGACTGAGAAGTCTTATTCAGAGAAGATTCAACCGCGCCTTCCCTCCCTATCAGCATCAGTTATCGCTCGACACCTCTCCGTTTCGCGGTGGTACGCTGGCCGCCTGCGCGAGGGCTATCGTCCGCATCCAAGGCACTGGCAGGCGCTGGCGGAACTCGTTGGCTACCCTCGCTCGGATACACCCAAGGACCAAGATAAGGAAGCAAAACAATAAAATATGGCGAGGAAAACCGGAGCGGAGTCGTGATTTACAAATCCGCCCCAGCGTAAGGCTCGTCCTAGCAACATCTAATTCTGCTGTGAGGCACCAAGGTCGCGAAGGTGAGGCCGGTTGGTCCGCCGCGACTGGGGCGGACGCTCCGTTCTGGGAACGTAAGGTGCCGGGCCTTGTGGCGCCGCGGACGCGTCCACCAGGTTGTAATCGCAGCTCTCGATGCCCGTATGATTTTCGTCGCACGGGATCAGCATGACGGCATGGCTATTGCCATTCGCGTCTAGGGCGCTGACGGCAATCTCTCCACGGTCGTTGATGGTGATCACCCCGTTAATGTGAATGCCGGAGGCGAAAAGAACAAGAGTATTCAGGTCCACCATCGAACCGCCCTCCTCCCACAAGAATGCAAACGCACCGTTGCCGCTACAATCATCCCCGACAACCTGCCCGGACGCGTTAATGGAGAGTCCCCAGGTGCAGCCTGAGCCCTCGATCGTGCCCAAGTCAGTGCTTTGCCATTTCCCTCGGGTCTTTCGCCAGAGGATCGCATCGATCTGCAGGTCGCTCGGTAGAGACATGCCTCCGACAACCTCACCGTTCTGGTTAATCGCCGATGCACCTGAATAACTTCCCCCCGACTTGCCCAAGTCGGTAAGGCCGCTCGCACGATCCCAAACAAAGGGGTGGGAAACTTGGTCTCCAGCCAGGTAGCCTGAGCCGACCACTTGATCCCGGTTGTTGAGATCCTGGGCGAGGGTACAAGTGCCGCCGAGGCTACCGAGGTCGGTCATTCCATGCTTCTTGTCCCAGATGAAGGAGCCGGTGGTTAAGGGGAACGGGCAGTTAAGGCTTTGGGCAGAGCTGGTGTATGACCACCCAACTACTTGTCCCGCCTCGTTGATCAGTGCCCCCATAGCGTCGGTTCCGCCGGAAAGGGTGCCGAGGTCCCGCATTCCTCTCTGCTTGTCCCATAGAAATGCGCGACTCTGATAACCTGGGAGAAACATAGAGTTGGCATCGGGAATCGTATTCTCGGAAACGCCGACCACTTGCCCTTGATTGTTGACTGCCGCCGAATAGCTCTCGTATCCGCCCGACAGTGTTCCCAGATCGCGGATGACTCCGTTTTCCCAGAGCACCGCGCGTATTTCGGGAAATCCCGGAATCAGCGGATCGACTTCACCGTTTTCAGCGTGTCCTGCGATCAATCCCCTGTCGCTGATCCCCCCGTCGGCTGCGCTGCTGACGCCGTCGGCAAGTACGCCCAGATAGGTCCTTACGCCTTTTCTCCATTGAAATGCGTGCTCCACATAGCAGTCCCCGAAACAAAAGCTTGGGAATGGGTCGGGCATGGGCGTGTCCGCAAAGCCTGCGAGCGTGCCTTGCTGGTTCACGACCGTAGCCGCGTTGGAGTCATTGTTACCGAGGAAGCTTTGGGGCCCGCCGAACGTGCCCACGTCGATGAGTTGGTAATGGTGGTATTGGTGCGGGTGATCTTGTTTAGCTTTACTCTGCGCGGCCAAGGGACGTGACAATACCACCGCGCTGAATAAGGTCATTGCGACAACAGAACTCCGTTTCATGCGTTTCATACTGCCTCCCTGCTTTCGATTGCAGCGGGCCTGGGGTCAATTGCGATCCACCGTGTACTGCCTCAGCCAACCTGCCCCGTGTCATGACAACATCAGCATTGCTCAGGAACACCCCACGAGACTAGAATCAGCGCCGGGCGGCTCCTAATCGCATTCGATCCATTTCCCGGCTGTAGCGGTGCCACCGGTATCCCTGATGAGTCCGGGGCTAAGGGATCGTCAGACGCACCCGATTCTTGGCCGGTCTTGATCGCTTTTCCGGGAATGGTTTCGTACGCGAACCCCGTCAAGGTCACAGTTAATAGCCGTCCTCTTTTCAACAAAACGCTCATCTCCGCCCACCCGTAGTGAATCTGGCCGTTCAAGTTGAACTCCAACCCGAGATAGCGGTTTGAGACGTCAAGCCAGGCACCATAATTCGTGTGCGGCGGATAAAGACACGTGCTGAACTGGGTCATGAGTGCCTGATCGCCGACAAAGCTCTGACTCGAGTCAATCGAGACACCGCTACTGAATGCTGCCGCCCAAGCCCCCACGACGCCGTTGCCCGTGGTCGGGGTTATGGTGACCAAACCGAAGGTTCCGTACCCCTGACCCGGGCACTGAATGGACCGGGAATATGACACGACTGTAAAGTCAGTTTCTTTGTCGTGGTTGAGATCCAGTTGCAAAGAACCGTTCCCTGAAACGGTCGCACCAACCGGCGTATACACGACCTTCGCCTCGGCTGGGTAGACAACGGCAAACAGGATCACGGCGAGTGTTGGGATCACACACTGAAACACACAAGTTTTCATAGTTTCCTCCCTGTCCGACACTCGAAGAGCGGGATATCGGTCAATTGCGACCCACCGTGTACTGCCTCAGCCGACCTGCACCGTGTCATGACAACTCAGCATTGCTCGGGAACACCCCACGAGACTAGAATGAGCGCTGGGCGTCTCCGGATCGCACTCGATCCATTTCCCCACTCGCGACGCAACATAACGCGGTTGCGGTTTCGAAGTCCTTCCAAAGTTCCGGCAAATTTCTGGCAGACGGTATGAGTGTGCAGCGCAAGCACTTCTATGCATTCGGGCCCTTCCGGTTGGATTTCGACAAGCGCGTACTAGTACGCGACGGCGTAGCGGTGCCTCTCGCTCCGAAAGTCACCGAAATACTGCTTGTGCTTGTCGAGCAGGCAGGACACTTGGTTGACAAAGACACACTGATCAAAAGGGTTTGGCCCGATGCCTTTGTCGAGGAAGGAAATCTCAACAAGAACATCTTTTTCCTGCGGAAGGCACTTGGAACATGGGAAGGCGGACGGGAATATATAGAAACGGTTCCCAAACGTGGATACCGGTTTGTGGCACCTGTCAGTGAGGTCACACACGCTGAGCGCAACCCCCAGCATCCATTCAAAGCGGCGGACAGCCTGATCGGCAGAAAAGTTTCCCACTATCGGGTCTTGGAGATCCTGGGTGGCGGTGGCATGGGGCTCGTGTACAAAGCCGAGGACCTCAGGCTTGGCCGCCGCGTGGCCGTAAAGTTTCTCCCAGAAGAGCTCGGAAGCGATCCGAAAGCTTTGGAGCGATTTGAGCGGGAGGCACGGGCGGCTTCTGCTCTCGACCATCCGAATATCTGCGCTGTTTTTGAATTCGGAGAGCACGAGGGCCAGCCTTTCCTTGTGATGCCTCTGCTGGAAGGACAAACGCTGCGAGACCGGATCTCTGAAAGTGGCCCCCTCCCGACCGACACCCTGGTCTCTATCGCCATTCAAATAGCCGACGGGCTAGACGCGGCGCACCAAAAAGGCATCGTCCATCGCGATATCAAGCCTGGGAACATCTTTATTACGAAGCGCGAAGAAGCCAAGATTCTGGATTTCGGGTTGGCGAAGCTGGCGCCCGGAGCAGTGTCTATTCGTGAGGGACTCGTAGAGGACGGTGCGGTCAGGATACTTCCGCATGTGACGCCCGCAAGAAGGGATGACCCAAACGCTTCCATAACCGGGGTGACGATGGGGACGGCGGGTTACATGTCGCCGGAACAGGTACGGGGCGAGAAGTTGGATCCACGTTCGGACTTGTTTTCTTTTGGATTGGTGCTCTACGAAATGGCCACAGGTCAACGGGCCTTCATTGGAGACACGACTCAAATGCTTTCCGATGCGATCCTGAATCGCACGTCCGTCGCAGCGCACGAGCTGAATTCCAAGGTTCCACCGAAGCTGGAAACAATCATCAACAAGGCGCTGCAAAAAGACCGCCAGGCGCGGTACCGGTTAGCTGGGGAAATGCGCGCCGACCTGAGGGGGGTCAAGGCTGCTCCATCGGCGCGCTTCTGGTGGAAGTTGTCAGGCGGCGTAGCCGTTCTCATCCTCGCCGCAATCGTCGGAGGTGGCCTGCGCTGGCACACCGAACAGAGGGTCCGTATTTCGGGAGTGGAACCCGTCGCTCTTTCCAGCCTCACCGATGCGCCAAGACAGCCGACTCTGCACCCGCTTACTTCTCTCGCCGGCACGGTTAATTCTCCAACGTTTTCTCCGGACGGCAATCAGATCGCATTCGTTTGGAGCGGAGACTCGGACCTCGGAGGCGACTTATACGTCAAAGCGATAGGAGCTGACAAGCCGCTGCGCTTGACCAATAATCCCGCATTCCGACTTGCCGCGGCTTGGGCACCAGACGGCGAAAACATAGCGATATCCCGAGTAGTAGGAGAAAACGATGCTGGCGTTTACCTGATACCGGTGAGGGGAGGTCCTGAGCGCCAACTCTCGTCCACGTCCTCCGAGAGATGGGGCGGCAATAACATAAGTTGGTCCCCCGATGGTAAACAGCTTGCATTCACCGATCACCCGCCTGAGTCGGCTGTGGGAACCGAACTGCTTTTCTTGCTGTCTTTGGATACGTTAGAACGGAAACGCGTTCCGACGGACTGCAAATTTGCTTCGACTCCATCTTTTTCGCCGCGAGGAGATAACCTTGCGTGGGTTTGTGTGGACACGTGGAGCAGCGTCTCACTGAATCTCACTCGAACCAGTGACGGCCACACCGAATCACTATTGCGAGGGATATCGGGTATCTCAGGAATTGCATGGTCGGAAAGCGGAGACCGGATTGTGTTCAGTTCTCCGTGGAATGGCGATCTCTGGGAAACTTGGCTTTCTCGCCGAGGCTACGCAGAAAAGCTAGCCCTTGGCCATGATGCTTCAGATATCGCGATGAGTCGGGCCGGACATCGGCTTGTATTTGTGCAAGGCGGGGAGACAAAGAGCATATGGCGCATAGACTTATTGGCATCACCACCCCGGGCGCAACAATTCATCGCCTCGTCGCGGAACCAGATCGCACCTAATTTTTCGCCGGACGGCACCCAAATCGCCTTCGTGTCGAACAGGTCTGGCGCATCGGAGATATGGGTTTGCAACGCTGACGGATCCGGTCAATCACAAGTGACTTCGTTAGGCATTGATCAAACCGGAATGCCGCGTTGGTCTCCTGATGGCAAACGTATCGTCTTCGATTCCCGGGTTAGCGGCGAATCCAATCTCTATATTGTGGACCCCAGCAATGGCGTCACTCATAAGATAGGTATTGACATCCACGGCAATAATTTACCTGTCTGGTCCCACGATGGCAAATGGATATATTTCGTTAACGGCGAAGATGTCCACAATCCGACAATCTGGAAAGTCTCGCCGGAGGGAGGTCCGGCCATGAAGCTGACAGATGTTGAAGCGACCTTTCCGCTGGAATCACCCGATGGCCAACAAGTTTATTTTTCGCACGAGAGAAAGCTGTGGCGCGTCGGGACTGCCGGCTCCTCGGAGCAGGAAGTGCAAGGAATGCCGAGGTTGCAACCGAACGGAGATACGTGGGTCCCGACACAAAACGGTATCTACTTCATGGCCGTCGTCCGGCATAAGGCTGAAGTGGACTTCTTCGATTTCAAAAGCCGGAGAGTGAGGCGAGTGTATACGCTCGGAAAGTCGCTGCCGGGGTGGAGCGGCGGTATCTCTGTTTCCGCCGATGATAAATGGTTGCTTTATCCCCAGCTGGATGGGGCTGCAAGCGACCTTATGATGATCGAGAATTGGAGGTAGCGGCGCCAACGGAACCAGTCCCAGGTAGCACGCAACCTCCGTGCCGCAAAGAAGGCGTTCGGTCGTCCCCATGATCAGCGCAAAAGCATGAAGCGTATCTAGCTGGGCGTCAAGGCATAGCTGCTGCCGCTGCGTTCCAGAAGATTCTCGACCACCCGCAGTCTCGTGTTGAAGTTCGCACCCGCCATCCCCGCATTTGACGCGGGTGAAACGCATGTCATGATGCTTTAATATGCATGGATACTGGGGATTTCGTAACACTTGGAACGAGGGTGTGTACATCGTTGCAGCACTCACACACTATCCCGTCAAACTGCCGT